>NZ_PVZR01000007.1:0-332711 GCF_003024455.1 Ensifer sp. NM-2 | reverse complement strand
GTCAAAAAACAGACGGTAAAACCGTCAAAACTTCCCGCCGAAACTCGCGTCCCGACCAATCAGCATCCGCCAATCAAGGAAACCTTAAAACGAAGGACATCGTCGCCAGCAGCGCCGCCGCCCTCGTTCAGTGATCGGGCTTATAGACCCCACTCACCGAACACGTCAACAGGCATTCGCAAAAAATCGACAAGATCGAACAACACATTGAAAATACAAACGAATTGGAAGCGAGAGTTATCAACAGCCCGCTCCGCATCACCAGACCAGCAAAACCAAAACCAGAATCATTGGCCAATCGGTCAAAAAGCGTTGCCAAGAGCCAGGGAACCGCGGAAGGGATCTGGCCGGCAGCCGATTATGGCCGCAGCGCCAGACCACCTGGCACCACCGCCAACACTCGCTCGCGGCTGAAACACCCCCGGTTCTCCCGCACGATCTGCGTCAGAAACTCGCGCACCGCCCTCACCCGCGGCACGGCAATCAAGTCGCGGTGGCAGATCATCCAATAGGTCCGCTTCAACTCGATCTCGTCGGGCAGCACGATCTCAATGTCCTTTTCGTCGCGCGCCATAAAATGCGGCAGCACACAGAGGCCAAGCCCTTGGCGTACGGCCTTCAGCTGCGTGAGGATGCTGGAACTCTGAAAATGCGCCCTGAGGCCCGGCTGGATCTCGCCGAGATAATCGAGCCCGGGCGCGAAGATCATGTCTTCGATGTAACCCACGAAACGATGGGCAGCGAGATCGTTGCGGCTCCTGATCGGCGGATGACTGGCGAGATAGCTGCGGGAACCATAGACATGCAGCGTATAGGGTGTCAGCACCTCTGAATGGTAAGGGCCGGCCTTTGGCGCCGTCAGCGCCACCGACAGATCCGCCTCCTTGCGCGACAGCGACATGATCTGCTGGATCGCCACCAGCTCCAGCGAAATGTTGGGGTAGGTCGCGGCGAAGCTCGAAAGCCTGTCCGACAGGAAGAAGTTACCGAAACCTTCGAGTGTGCTCAGCTTGACGACGCCGCGCTGCGCCGTCAGGCCGTCGCTGATATCGAGCTGCAGCTGCTCGGTCTCGCGCTCGATGCGCTCGGCGGTCTCGACGAACCGCTGGCCGATCGCCGTCAGCACGTAGCCGCGCGGATTGCGCTCGAACAGCTTGACCTTGAGCGCAAATTCCAGCCGGTCGATCCGACGGGAAACCGTCGCGTGGCTGGTGCGCAACCGCCTTGCCGCGGTCGACAATTGCCCGGTGCGGGCGACCGCCAGAAAGAACTGCAGGTCGTCCCAGGTGAAGTTCGGATTCATCTCGCTGCCCCCATCTGTTCGAAAATGAACAGACCCTGTTTGCAATTTACGGGCAGCAGCGCTTGCGTCCAAGCGAATTTTTCCGGATTGTATCGTCGGAGCCGACATCTGAGGAGCATGTCTGGCCAAATTTGAACAGAACGGGACCGATGGTCCGGCAACGCCATGCGCTTGCCGGAGCCGAGCGGGATTTCGCATGGTTTGTGCCGGACTGATGACCCTTGGAGGAGGACACGATGACGAAGAAACTGCTTACCGCATTTGCCATGATGCTTGCCAGCAGCACCGCGGCGCTCGCCGATGCATCCGACGGCAAGGTCAAGATCGGCATCTTGAACGACCAGTCCGGCGTCTATGCCGATTTCGGCGGCAAATCCTCCTACGAGGCAGCGCTGATGGCGGTCGAGGATTTCGGCGGCAAGGTTCTGGGTGTGCCGGTGGAAGTGATTACCGCCGACCACCAGAACAAGGCCGACATCGCCTCCAACATCGCCCGGCAATGGTACGACACCGAGCAGGTCGACAGCATCATGGAGCTGACGAGTTCTTCGGTCGGCCTCGCCGTCCAGGCACTGTCGAAGGAAAAGAAGAAGATCACCATCAATACCGGCGCTGCCACCACAGAGCTTACCGGCAAGCAATGCTCGCCCTATGGTTTCCACTGGGCCTATGACACCCATGCGCTTGCGGTCGGCACCGGTGGCGCGCTGGTCAAGCAGGGCGGCGACAGCTGGTTCTTCCTGACCGCCGACTACGCCTTCGGTTACTCGCTCGAGGAAAACACCGGCAACTACGTCAAGGAAAACGGCGGCACCGTCGTCGGCTCGGTTCGCCATCCGCTGGCGACCACCGACTTCTCATCCTTCCTGTTGCAGGCGCAGTCTTCCGGCGCCAAGGTCATCGGCCTCGCCAATGCCGGCCTCGATACCTCCAACGCCATCAAGCAGGCCGCCGAATTCGGCATCGTCCAGGGCGGCCAGCGCCTGGCGGCCTTGCTCTTCACGCTCGCGGAAGTCCATGGCCTCGGCCTTGAAGCGGCACAGGGGTTGACGCTGACCGAAGGCTTCTACTGGAACCGCAACGAGGAAACGGCAAAATTCGGCAAGCGCTTCATGGAGCGCACCGGCAAGATGCCGAACATGGTCCATGCCGGCACCTATTCCGCCGTGCTTTCCTATCTGAAGGCGATCGAAAAGGCCGGCAGCGATGACGGCGATGCCGTTTCGAAGGAACTGCGTGCGCTGCCCGTCAACGACGTCTTTGCCGAAAACGGCAAGGTCGCCGAGAACGGCCGCATGATCCACGACATGTATCTCTTGGAAGTGAAAAAGCCGGACGAAAGCAAGGAGCCCTGGGACTATTTCAAAGTGCTCGCCACCATCCCCGGTTCCGACGCCTTCATCGATCCGGCCAAGAGCGGCTGCGACCTCGTGAAGTCGTGAGCGGTCGGATCGCGATGACCGCTGTCTTGCCAGAACAGAATGGAGCGCCGCGGGTGGTTTTGTCCGCCCGCGGTCTCCGTCGCGATTTCGGCGGTTTCACCGCCGTCAACAACGTCAACCTCGACGTCCACGATGCACGGGTCCACGCACTGATCGGTCCGAACGGCGCCGGCAAGACGACCGTCTTCAACCTTCTGACCAAGTTCCTGCAGCCGACCGACGGCACGATCACGCTGCTCGGCGAAGACATCACCCGCATGGCGCCGGACAAGGTGGCGCGCATGGGGCTGGTGCGCTCGTTCCAGATCTCGGCGGTGTTTCCGCATATGAGCGTGCTCGAAAATGTGCGGGTGGCGCTGCAGCGGCCGAACGGACTTGCCACCCAGTTCTGGAAGCCGATGTCGGCGCTCGACGGGCTGACGGCAAAGGCCGATCATCTCATCCGCTCCGTTGGTCTCGATAAGGAAAGAAACGCGGTTGCCGCCGATCTTTCCTATGGCCGCAAGCGGGTGCTGGAGATCGCCACCACGCTGGCGCTCGACCCGAAGGTTCTCTTGCTCGACGAGCCGATGGCCGGCATGGGCCACGAGGATGTCGGCATGGTGGCCGAGATCATCCGCGAGGTGGCGCGCGAACGCGCCGTGCTGATGGTCGAGCACAATCTTTCCGTCGTCTCGACCCTTTGCCACCACGTCACCGTGCTGCAGCGGGGAGAAATCCTCGCCGAGGGCGACTATGCAGAAGTGTCGGCCGACCCGCGGGTGCGCACCGCCTACATGGGCACCGAGGAGGCTTGAGATGAAACCGCTGCTGAAAGTCTCCGGCCTCAACGCCTGGTACGGCGAAAGCCACATCCTGCACGGCGTCGACATGACGGTCGGCGAAGGCGAGATGGTCACCCTGCTCGGGCGCAACGGCGTCGGCAAGACCACCACCCTGCGCTCGATCATGGGAATCGTGCGCAATCGCAAGGGCGCGATCGATTTTTCTGGCGAGGACCTGATCAAGGTTCCGCTGCACCGGGTCGCCCATCGCGGCCTCGGCTTCATCCCCGAGGAGCGCGGCATCTTCTCGACGCTCTCGGTCTATGAAAACCTGCTGCTGCCGCCGGCCGTGGCCAAGGGCGGCATGACGGTCGACGAAATCTTCGAGCTTTTTCCCAATCTGCACGAGCGCCGCAACAGCCCGGGCACCAAGCTTTCCGGCGGCGAACAGCAGATGCTGGCGATTGCCCGGATCTTGAGAACCGGCGTGCGCATGATGCTGCTCGACGAACCGACCGAGGGACTCGCCCCGGTCATCGTCCAGCGCATCGGCGACGTGCTCAAGACATTGAAGGAGCGCGGCATGACCGTTCTTCTGGTCGAACAGAACTTCCGCTTCGCCAGCAAGGTTGCCGACCGTTTCTACCTGATGGATCATGGCCGCATGGTCGGCGAGTTTCCGGTCTCGGAGCTCTCCGATCGCATGGGCATGCTGCATGACGTGCTGGGGGTCTGAGCCATGACCATGATCTTTGGAATTCCACTGCAAGCCTTCCTCGGCCAACTGCTGATCGGCCTGATCAACGGCTCGTTCTATGCACTCCTGAGCCTCGGCCTTGCGATCATCTTCGGCCTCTTGCGCGTCATCAACTTCGCTCACGGCGCGCAATACATGCTCGGCGCCTTCTTCGCCTGGATGCTGCTTTCCTATTTCGGCATCGGCTACTGGCCGGCGCTGATCGTGGCACCGCTTGCCGTCGGGCTTGTCGGCGCCGTCATCGAGCGCACGATGCTGAGAAGGCTCTACACGCTCGATCCGCTTTATGGCCTGCTCTTCACCTTCGGCCTGGCGCTGACGATCGAAGGCACCTTTCGCTATCTCTATGGCGCTTCGGGCCAGCCCTATGCCACGCCGGCAGCCCTTGCCGGCGGCACCAATCTCGGCTTCATGTTCCTGCCCGTCTATCGCGGCTGGGTGATCGCCTTCTCGCTCGTCGTCTGCATCGGCACCTGGCTGGTGATCGAAAAGACCAAGCTCGGCTCCTATCTGCGGGCGGCGACAGAAAACCCTATTCTCGTCCAGTCCTTCGGCATCAACGTGCCGTTCCTGTTGACGCTCACCTACGCGCTGGGGGCTGCACTTGCCGCCCTTGCCGGGGTGCTTGCGGCGCCGATCTACCAGGTCTCGCCGTTGATGGGATCGAACATCATTATCGTCGTCTTCGCCGTGGTGGTGGTCGGCGGTATGGGCTCGATCATGGGAGCAATCATCACCGGCTATCTGCTTGGCGTTGCCGAGGGGTTGACCAAGGTGTTCTACCCCGAAGCCTCCAACATCGTGATCTTCGTGATCATGGCCATCGTTCTCCTGATACGGCCGGCAGGCCTCTTCGGCCGGGATGTTTGATATGACACTGACACTCGATATCGATAAGCCCAGGGAAAAGAAGCCGGTCGTCGCACAAACGATCTTCCTGGCGGCGGGTCTTGCGCTGCTGGTGCTCGCCCCTCTGTTCTTCTATCCCGTATTCCTGATGAAGCTGCTGTGCTTCGCGCTCTTTGCCTGCGCCTTCAACCTGCTGCTCGGTTACACCGGCCTCTTGTCCTTCGGACACGCGGCCTTCTTCGGCGGCGCCGCCTATTTCACCGCCCATGCGGTGAAGGAATGGGGGCTGCCGCCGGAACTCGGCATTCTCGTCGGTGTCGCAGGAGCCGCGTTTCTTGGCGCGATCATCGGTTTCCTCGCTATCCGCAGGCAGGGCATCTACTTCGCCATGATCACGCTGGCGCTGGCGCAGATGTTCTATTTCTTCTGCCTGCAGGCCGAGTTTACCAAGGGCGAGGACGGCATCCAGTCCGTGCCGCGCGGCCATCTCTTCGGCTTCATCGATCTCAGCCAGTCGGCGAACATGTATTACTTCGTGCTCGGAGTCTTCATCATCGGCGTGGCGATCATCTGGCGGATCATTCACTCGCCCTTCGGCATGATCCTGAAATCGATCAGGGAGAACGAGACGCGCGCCGTGTCGCTCGGCTACTCCGTGCGCAACTACAAGCTTGCGGCCTTCGTCATGTCGGCGGCACTCACCGGCCTTGCCGGCGGCGTGAAGGCGCTGGTCTTCCAGTTCGCGACGCTGACCGACGTCAGCTGGCAGATGTCCGGTGAGGTCATCCTCATGACGCTGCTCGGCGGTATCGGCACGCTGATCGGACCGCTGTTCGGCGCCGGCCTGGTCGTGACCTTGCAGAACTATCTCGCGACCTCCGAATTCCCGGTCACCATCATTACCGGCCTGGTCTTCATGGTCTGCGTGCTGCTCTTCCGGCGCGGTATCGTCGGCGAGTTCTATAATTCGAGGCTCGGCCGCAAGCTCGGCTTTGAACATCGACACTGAGCATTTCCAGGAAAAGTGCGAAGCGGTTTTCCGTCAGGAAATGCGTAAAAACAGAGAGCTAGAGCGTTTCCGCGACGCCGTTTAACCGGAAACGCTCTCTAGACAGGTCGGAGACATTGGCTCACGGCCGGACCGGGCATCGACAAGAGAGTGATGAGCCCATGGACACGTTCGACTATATCGTCGTCGGAGCGGGTAGCGCCGGTTGCGTTCTGGCCAACCGCCTTTCCGAAAACCCGGATCGCCGCGTCCTGCTGCTCGAGGCCGGCGGCAGCGACAACTATCACTGGATCCACATTCCGGTCGGCTATCTCTATTGCATCAACAACCCCCGCACCGACTGGTGTTTCACCACAGCTGCAGAGGAAGGGTTGAACGGTCGTGCTCTCGGCTACCCGCGTGGCAAGGCGCTCGGCGGCTGCTCGTCGATCAACGGCATGATCTACATGCGTGGCCAGGCGCGCGACTACGATCACTGGCGCCAGCTCCGGTGCACCGGTTGGGGCTGGGATGACGTCCTTCCGCACTTCCGCAAATCGGAAGACCACTATCGCGGCGCCGACGAAATGCATGGCGCCGGCGGCGAGTGGCGGGTAGAGAAGGCGCGCGTTCGCTGGGCCGTGCTTGACGCTTTCCAGAAGGCAGCGACCGAGGCCGGCATCCCGGAAACGCCCGATTTCAACCGCGGCAATAATGAAGGCTCCGGCTATTTCGACGTCAACCAGCGTTCCGGCATCCGCTGGAACACGGCAAAGGCGTTTCTGCGGCCCGCACGCGGCCGGAGCAATCTCACCATTCTGACCAAGGCGCATGTCCGGCGGCTGGTGATCGAGGAAGGTCGCATCGCCGGCGTCGAATTCCAGCACGATGGTTTGGTCAAGCGTGTTCGTTGTCGCCGCGAAACCGTTCTTTCGGCGGGCGCCATCGGCTCGCCGCAGATCTTGGAGCTTTCCGGTGTTGGCCGGGGCAATGTCCTGAGGGATAATGGGATCGAGGTCCGGCACGAGTTGGCCGGCGTCGGCGAAAACCTGCAGGATCATCTGCAACTGCGCCTCGCCTACAAGGTGACCGGGGTGCCGACCCTGAACGAGAAGGCAAGCACGTTTCTCGGCAAGGCGGCGATCGGCCTCGAATATCTCGCCAGGCGCTCAGGCCCGATGGCCATGGCACCGAGCCAGCTCGGCATCTTCACCCGTTCCGGCCCCGAGAAGGAAACGCCGGACCTGCAATATCACGTCCAGCCGGTGACGCTCGAAAAGTTCGGCGAGCCGGTTCATCCCTTTCCGGCGATTACCGCCAGCGTCTGCAATCTTCGCCCCGAAAGCCGGGGGTCGGTGCATCTCAAAGGGCCCGATTTCGCCGCAGCACCCGACATTCGCCCGCGCTATCTGACGGCAGAGGCCGACCGCGATGTCGCGGTCCGTTCCATTCGCCTGACGCGTCGCATCGTCAGCCAGCCATCCTTCGCCCGTTTCAACCCGACCGAGTTCAAGCCGGGACCTTCCTATGAGAGCGACGAGGATCTGCGGCGTGCTGCCGGCGATATCGGCACGACGATCTTCCACCCGGTCGGCACCTGCCGGATGGGCGCGGATCCGGAAAGCGTCGTCGACCCGGAATTGCGGCTGCGTGGCCTGCAAGGCCTGCGGATTGCCGATGCCTCGATCATGCCGACAATCACCTCGGGCAACACCAATTCGCCGACGATCATGATCGCCGAAAAAGCGGCGACGATGATCCTGGAAGCCAACCGCTGAGGGCTTTTCCGGGCCGATTTCACCGTCGGGATTACGGTAAACCAGGCCAAAAGCGACTCGAAAACCTTAAATTCCGGGACCGGAACCTCTATATGAGCCCGTGAAGGCCTCATGGGCCCAAGCACAATACAAGGGGTTTGAATGGCAATGCAGCGTTTTGGACGAGCTCTGGCGATGATGGCGATCGGTCTCACTGTCGCGCTCACGGTTGTGGATGTCGCCGAGGCCCGGCGCTCGGGCGGCGGCTTCGGCAGCCGTGGCACGCGCACCTTTTCGCAGCCGCCAGCCACCCGCACCGCGCCGACAAACGCGGCACCGATCGACCGCACGATGACGCCGCGCCAGGACGCCGGCCCAACGACGACCAATCCCGGGGCAGCTCAGACGCGCCCCGCCGGCGCCAACACGCCCAACGCACGGCCCGGCTTCTTCAGCGGCTTCGGTGGTTCGCTCCTCGGTGGCCTCATGGTCGGCGGCCTGATCGGCATGCTGACGGGCGGCGGCTTCGGCGGTGCTGCCGGCTTCCTCGGCCTGATCGTGCAGATGCTGTTGATCGGTGGCGTGATCATGCTCGCTATGCGCTTCTTCGGCCGCAACCGCCAGCCGGCCTATGCCGGTCCGTCCGAGCGTTCGTCGGCCCACTCGCCTTCGACTGGCGTACCGTCGTTCAAGATCCCGAGCATCGGCGGTGGCCAGGCAGGCGGCCAATCGAATGCACGCCCGACCGTCGTACCGACACCAGCCCCCGTCACCGACGGCCCGGCCGATGAAATCGGTGTCGGCCAGTCCGATCTCGAACAGTTCGAGAAGATGCTGAAGGACGTTCAAGCAGCCTATGCGGCAGAGGACTACGGCACCCTGCGTCGTTTGACGACGCCGGAAGCCATGTCCTACCTGGCCGAAGAACTCAGCGACAACGCCACCAGCGGCGTCAAGAACGACGTCACCGAAGTCCATCTCGTCCAGGGCGATGTCGCCGAGGCCTGGTCGGAAAACGGCACCGACTTCGCGACCGTCGCCATGCGCTACGAGAGCATCGACGTCATGCGCGACCGTACGACCGGCAAGGTGATCAGCGGCGATCCGGACAACCTGACCGAAGCCGTCGAGCTTTGGACCTTCGTACGCAAGCCCGAAGGCGAATGGCAGGTGTCGGCGATCCAGGGCGTCGGGCACGCCTGATAGCGCCAACAATCCAAAACCTTTGAGACCCGGCCGGCCCATCCGACCGGGTCTTTTTTTGCGCTTGCGACACCGCCCGACTCTAGCGCGCGACGGGGTGAAGCGCAGGCCCACCTGGTTCGTGCAAGGACGCAGACGAGTGATAACTCCGCATCAGCCCGCAACCGGCTCCTCATCGCCGAGAAGGCGCTCGATCAGCGTCCGCAACCAGCGATGCCCCAGATCGCCGTCGCGACGACGATGCCAGATCTGCTCGAAGTCGAACAGCGGAATGGCAAAGGGCGGCTCGAAGACGACCAGCCCGTGACCGTCCCCCTGTGGAAGGATGCGGCGCGCCACGGTCAGGACAAGATCCGTGCCGCGCACCAAGCCCGGTGCGACGCTCCAATGCGGAACCGCAAGACAGATGCGGCGCGTCTTGCCGGTCGCCGCGAGCGCAAGATCGATCTCGTTGCCGGCGTCGCCACGCAATGACACCAGCACATGCGGTCGGGCGAGATAGTCACCAAGATCGATGGCCAGCGATCCGCCAAGCTGTGACGCGTCGGCAAGGCAGGCAAAGCTTTCCCGAAAGAGCAACGATGATCGGATGCCTCCGCCGTGCGTCGGGAACACGCCCAGCGCCAGATCGATCTCGCCGTCCACCACCTGCGACGCCATGACCTCGCGGCTCGCCTGGCTGACGATCAGATCGATATATGGTGCCTCGGCCCGCAGGGTCGCCATCAGCTTCGGCAGCAGAACGGCAGCCCCGTAATCCGACATTGCCAATCGGAACACATGCCGCTCCGTTGCGGGATCAAAACCTGCGGGCGCAAGCAACGACCGCACGCGACCCATGGCCTCCACGAGCCGTGGCGCGAGCTCAAGCGCCCGTATGGTCGGCTCCAGCCGCCCGCCGTGGCGCACCAGCAGGGGATCATCGAAGAGTTCGCGCAAGCGCGCCAGCGCATGGCTGACCGCAGGCTGGCTCTTGTTCAGACGGACTGCCGCACGCGAGACATGGCGCTCAGTCAGCAACGCATCGAGCACGACCAGCAGGTTCAGATCGATTCCAGTCAGATTATTCATTCAACGAATATAGATCGTGCGAACTGCGAATTTCCATTCTTCATTTGGATGATGAACCATCGGGCGGTCAAACAGATCGGAATATTGTCATGCCAAATGCCGGATCACTCCTCCTCATCCTCGCCGCTGTCTTCGCCGGAGCCGTCGTGCCGTTCCAGCCCGGCGCCAACGCCATGCTTGGCCGGTTAATCGGTCATCCCCTCTGGGCGACGGTCGTTTCGCTCGGCGCCAGCCTCGCCCTCATCATTCCCATCATGATCGCCGTTCGCGTACCGATGCCAACGCTCGGTGAGACACTGAAGGGTCCCTGGTGGATCTGGATCGGCGGCCGTCATCTACATCACTGCCGCACTGCTGCTCGCCCCAAAACTCGGCGCCGCCAGTTTCATTGTCGCGGTGATCGCCGGACAGATGGCGGTCTCTGTCGTCATCGATCATTTCGGCCTGATGGGCTTTCCGGAAAAGCCGGTCAGCCTCGCCCGCCTCGTCGGCGTTGCGCTGATCATCGGCGGTATGGTCATCACGCAAATTGCAAGCACCATGCCCGCGCTGGCAAGCCAGGCCCGGTGAGCATGCACGCCTCCAACCACAATTCTTGTCGCTGACCCCGCAAGCATGTTAACACACGGTCATGTCGACCGAACCACACCTGATGGCGTGACGAGCCCCGCAAGGCGGGGCTTGCAGCAGCGAGCCCAAAGTCGCCCGTGTCTCACGGGCTGGTCTTCGTTGATTCGATTGATCTCCTTCTCCTAGATCGACGGCACGGCCCAACGACAGGTCGCCACGATGATCGGGAGCGCGAGGCAATCGACTGCCATTCGGGCTCGTTATGACATCGCCATCCCCCTGGAAATCGGCCGACTTCCGGCGCGTCGGGTTCGCTCTCGCCTTTTATTCCTTCTGCTCGTGGATGCTGGTCGCAGCACTGCCACTTCTCGTCGCCCAACGGTTCGGCACCGGCACAGACCTTGTCGGCAGCCTTGCGCTGCGGCTCGCACCGCGCATCCTGTTTGCCCCGGCTGCCGCCAGCCTGATCCGCCGCGCGGGCTCTCGGCTGCCCGTTGGTGCGGGGCTGATCGTCACTGCATTGTGCCTCTTCGCCCTTGCCGGCGTCGAACACGCAGGCACGCTTCAGATGGTGGTTCTGACAATCGGCTTTGCAGACACGATTGTCGTTCCAGGCCTGCTGGCGTTGCGCGCCGCCGCCGTGCCTTCCGGCCGCAATATGGAAGCCAACACGACGTTTCAGACGATCGATCGTCTCGCCAAAATCTTTGGCCCGCCGACGGCAGGTCTCATGCTGACGGTTATATCCCCTGCCCTCACCTTCCTTGCGCTTGCAGCCGGCCACCTCGTGGCCGCGTTCGCCCTTTGCCGGGGCGTTGCAACACCGGAGCAGATGCGGGTCAAACGGGAGCCAGCCGCTCGATCCGGTCTTTTCCGAGAGGCCGCGGCGACCATGCGCGAGAACCCGGTTCTTTGGGTACTCGTCCTGCCTGCTCTCGGCTACATGATTTCTCTCGGCGCGCTGCAGCCCTTCCTGTTCTGGCTCAATCACGACCAGTTCGGGCTTGGCGCCGCCACGTGGACCGTGCTGCTTGCAGCGCAAGGGACGGGTGCCGTCATCGGCGCGCTGGTCTCAAACCGCCTGGCGCGAACGCTGATCGATACACACTCGCTGCTGATGGCCTATCTCGTCGCAAGCCTTCTCGAAGGCGTGACGACGCTTGCGCTGGTCTTCGCCCCGACCCATGCGTTGGCGACGGTGGTGCTGATCATCGGCGGCATACCGGAGATGGTGGCTTTTGCCGCCTATTTCACGCTGCTCCAGCAGCGGCTGAACCTTGAGCGCCAGGCCGTCTTCTATGCGCTGAGCCTGCCGTTGATGGATCTGTTCATGGTGGCGGGCGTCCTCGCCGGCACCTTGCACAGCGGCGGCTGGATGACGCTTCGGCAGTTCTGGTTCGTCGCCAGTGCCGGCGCTATCCTTCCCGTTCTTCCGTTTCTTGCCTTCAGACCTTGCCGAAGATCGTAAGGGCCTGAACCGAAAGCGACATGGCCCAGAAAAAGTATGGCCGGCGGCTGGCGCGATCGCCACCGTGCGGGTCATACTCTCCCGGGCTGAAATGAGGGCACGGGCATGCGAGACAAACTATTCATTGACGGAAAATGGGAGAAACCCCGCCGCGGCGGTATGCTCGACGTGATCGATCCGGCAACGGAGGAGGTCATCCACCGCGTGCCGGCCGCCACCTACGACGATATCGACCGCGCCGTCAAAGCTGCCCGCATCGCCTTCGACAGCGGCCCATGGCCGAAGCTTACCGGCACGGAGCGGGCCGTCTATCTCCGCGCGATTGCCGAGAAGATCGAGGAAAGACGCCATGCGCTGGCGCATCTCGAAGTCACCGATAACGGCAAGCCGCTGCCGGAAGCACTGTGGGATATCGACGATGCCGCCGGGTGCTTCCGCTACTATGCCGGGCTTGCCGAGGAACTCGACGCCAACCCGGAGGAAACGATCGCCGTCGGCGACACCAGGTTCAGAGCCCGTGCCATCCGCGAACCCCTCGGCATCGTCGGCGCGATCACGCCCTGGAACTATCCGTTGCTGATGGTTTCCTGGAAGGTGGCGCCGGCGCTTGCCGCCGGCTGCACCATGGTGCTGAAACCGTCCGAGCTGACGCCGCTGACGGCTCTGGAACTGGGCGCAATCGCCGAGGAGGTCGAGCTTCCGCCCGGCGTGCTCAACATCGTCACCGGCACCGGCCAGGATGCCGGCCAGCCGCTGACCGAGCACCCGCTGGTCGACAAACTCGCCTTTACCGGCTCGGTACCGACAGGGCGAAAGGTGATGATGGCCGGCGCCCAGGACATCAAGAACATCAGCCTCGAGCTTGGCGGCAAATCGCCCTTCGTGGTCTTTGCCGACAGCGATATCGAAAAGGCCGTCGAATGGATCATGTTCGGCATCTTTTGGAACCAGGGGCAGGTCTGCTCGGCAACCTCGCGCGTGCTCATCGAGGAACCGATCTACGATACCGTCGTCAAAAGGCTCTGCGAAGAGGCGGGCAAGATCACCATCGGCAACGGCCTCGACGAGGGCACATTGCTCGGGCCAATCGTTTCCAAGGGACAATATGACAAGATCCTGACCGCGATCGACCGCGCCCGCCAGGACGGCGCCACCATCGCGGCGGGCGGCGGCAGGCCCGCCGGTTTCAACAGCGGTTACTTCATCGAGCCGACCGTTTTGACCGACATGAGCGAAGACAGCTATGTCTGGCGCGAGGAGATCTTCGGGCCTGTCGTCTGCGTCAAGCCGTTCGCGGACGAGGCCGATGCGGTGCGCATGGCCAACGACAGCCGCTTCGGCCTTGCCGCGGCGGTCATGTCCGAGGACAAGGAGCGCTGCGAACGCGTCGCCCGGGCGCTACGCGCTGGCATCATCTGGATCAACTGCTCGCAACCGACCTTCCCCGAGGCGCCCTGGGGCGGCTACAAGCAATCGGGTATCGGTCGCGAACTCGGTCGCTGGGGCCTTTCCAACTATCTGGAGACCAAGCAGATCACCAGCTTCGATACCGACGAGCCGTGGGGCTGGTACATCAAGGCGTAGAGCGCCCCGCAGCACGGCGTCGGCCGCCAAGGACAGCGTCAAATTCCCTTCATGCGGCTATGGAATAAGCCAGATGACGGCAGCATCATGCCGCGGGGCTGCCGCATTGCGCGATTTGCGCGCTGGAGGGATGCGATGAACAGATCAACTGGCGACTTCGAAGGACAGGATTGGCTCGAGGCGGAACTCGCCGATACGCTCGATGAAGACTATGAACTCGAGCTTTCCGAGCCGGCGCTTTCGGAAGAGATCCGCAAGATCTACCGCAAGAGCCACCCGCCGTCGCTGCCACGCATCGACTATTTCCGCGCTCTGATCGCGCTGCAGTCCGAGCTGATCAAGCTGCAGGACTGGGTCGTGCACCACAAGGAAAAGGTCGTGGTGATCTTCGAGGGGCGCGATTCCGCCGGCAAGGGCGGCGTGATCAAGCGCATCACCCAGCGGCTCAATCCGCGTGTCGTCAGGGTCGCGGCCTTGCCCGCCCCATCGGACCGCGAAAAGACCCAGTGGTATTTCCAGCGCTACGTGCCGCATCTACCGGCCGGCGGCGAGATCGTGCTGTTCGACCGCTCCTGGTACAATCGCTCCGGCGTCGAGCGCGTCATGGGCTTTGCCAGCGAAGACCAGGTCGAGCAGTTCTTCAACGACGTGCCGGAGTTCGAGCGCATGCTGGTGCGCTCCGGCATCCGGCTGGTCAAATACTGGTTCTCGATCACCGACGAGGAGCAGCAGATGCGCTTCCTGGTGCGCATCCACGACCCGCTGAAGCAGTGGAAGCTGTCACCGATGGATCTGCAATCGCGCGTGCGCTGGGAGGCCTATACCAAGGCCAAGGAAGAGACCTTCGCCAGAACGAACATCCCCGAGGCGCCGTGGCACATCGTCGAAGGCAACGACAAGAAGCGGGCGCGGCTGAACTGTATGGACCACCTGCTGCAGCAGATCCCCTATGAGGATGTGCCGCACGAGGAGATCACCCTGCCGGAGCGGGTGTTCAACCCGGACTACGAACGCAAGGTGCTGCCGCCTGAACTCTACGTGCCGTCAAAATACTAAGGCGACGTCAACGCGAAATGGCGCAGGCCTGGCTTTCCGGGCCTGCGCACTTGCAAACACCCCGTGGAAATCGGACAGTCCGTGAAACGACAGTTTCATGGAATTGGCAATGAGTCCCAAAGAGCGATCCTTCCTCACTCGCGTTCGTCAGGTCCTGCCGGAACTCCATCCGGCAGAGCGACGCCTTGGAGACTTTCTCTGCGACTTTCCCGGCGAGGTCGCCAGCTATTCCGCCCAGGAGCTGGCGGCACTGGCGCATGTGTCGAAGGCCACCGTATCGCGTTTCATCCAGCGGCTCGGCTATGAAAACTACGAAGAGGCGCGCCGCCATGCGCGCGCCGACAAGCAGACGGGATCACGGCTCTTCCTGGCAACAAGCGCCGATACGGCCGGCGAGCAATCCGTTACCGCCCATGTGGCCCAAGGGGTCGCCAATATCGAGGCGACCTTCCTTGCGATATCGGAAACACAGATCAACGCTGCGTCGGCAGCGCTGTTGAAGGCACGCAAGGTCTGGGTCATCGGCTTTCGTGCCAGCCACTCCTTCGCCACCTATCTGCAATGGCAGCTGACGCAGGTGATCGAGAACATCTCGGCCATTCCCGGAGGCGGCCAGACGCTGGGCGAACATCTCGTCAGCTTCACGCCCGACGACGTCGTCATCGTCTTCGGCCTGCGCCGCCGCATCGCCCTGATGGATGCGCTCATCAACCAGGTGGAAAAATCCGGTGCCCGCCTGCTTTATATCACCGACGAGGGCGTGCCCTTCCTCAGCCAGGCCGAGTGGCATTTCCGCTGCCAGACGCTGGCACCCGGGCCGCTCTTCAACCACGTCTCGGTCATGGCGCTCTGCCATCTGCTGACGACGCGTTGCATCGAAACGGCAGGCATCAGCGGCCGCAACCGTCTGCGCGGCATCGAAGCGTTAAACGACGCGCTCGAAGAGCTGTGATCGTTGTTTGGGCATCTGCCTGAAACAGCAGTGCATTATTCGATCACAAGAAACCACAGTTTCAAGTCGTAGATACCGACCAACGGCGCTCCATATCTTTGATTGAAAAGGAGAAACTGTAGTTTCTAACCTTTTGGCATGAAACCTGCATTCCTCAATGGCGTTGTTTCGAAGGTGAATTGTGCTGTCCGGCAAGAGCGCCCGTCAGGCGCGAAACGTCCGGCTCATCCGTTTCGGAGCAAGATTCTTGTATGAAACTGTGATTTCTTGATATAGCATCATGAAACTAAGTTTTCACGCCAGTTAAGCCATAAAGGGGAACAAACCATGGCAGCGGAAAATATGGTGCCGTCCGGCAAGTCTTCGCCGGTCATTCGACAATTGGAATCAGCCTTCACCAAGATCGGCGTCACCGGCGCCCACAAACAGATCATCGCCCTGGTTCTGATCGGCTGCCTGTTCGACAGTTTCGAGCAGAACACCATCGGCGTCGCCGGCCCGATCCTCAAGGAACATTGGGGCCTGACCGGCACGGATATCGGCTTCCTCAACACCATCACCTTCGGCAGCGCCGCTCTCGGCCGGTTGCTGTCGGGCATTCTCGGCGATCGCTACGGCCGCCGCGTGATGCTGACGATCAACCTTCTGCTCTTCACCATCGGCTCGGCCGCCTGCGCACTCGCGCCGAATTTCGCAGCGCTGTGCTTTGCCCGCGCCATTGTCGGCTTCGGCGTCGGCGGCGAAATCTCGACCGCGGTGACGATGCTGTCGGAATTCTGCTCGCCGAAATTCCGCGGGACGGCGGCCGGCCTCGTCAATGTTGGCGCCGGCGGCTTCGGCAACTTCCTTGCCCCCGCCTTCGGCCTGTTGATCTTCACGCTCTTTCCCGGTGAAAACAGCTGGCGCTGGCTTTTCGCCTCGCTGGCATTGCCCGCGCTGCTCGTGGTCTTCTATCGCCGGTTTGTGCCGGAGACACCGCGCTTCCTTGCTTCGCAGGGAAAGATCGACGAGGCCAACAAGGTGCTGTCGATTCTGGCCTCCGGATCACTGCGGCCCCGCAATCTGAAGGTTCAGGAATACCTGACCAAGGATCATCTCCAGGACGAAGCACCTGCCAAGAGCGACTGGAAGGAGCTTTTCCGGGCACCGTTCATCGGCAGAACCATTCCCGTCGCAATCGCCATCCTGATGAGCTACGGCGCCCAGCTATCGGTGCTCACATTGATGCCGATCATCTTCGTGTCGATGGGCTACACCCTGCAGGGCAGCCTGCTCTACAGCATGATCATCCAGAGCGGCAGCGTGCTCGGCGCCATCGCCGCCTCGATGTTCGGCTATTATTTCCCGCGCAAGAAAGTGCTGACGTTCGGTGCGGTCTTCGCGTGCCTGGCGGCCATTTCGATCGCCTATCTCGGAACCAACATCTACCTCGTCCTGATGTTTGGAGCGATCTTCCAGTTCTTCGTGCTTTTGCTCAACACCTCGATCTGGATCTACGCGCCGGAGCTCTTCCCGACACGCATTCGCGCCTTCGGCGTAGCACTTATCCTGGCGACAGGGTCGGCCGCGGGCTCCTTCGTGCCAACGATCTCCGGCATGCTGTTCGACACCTATGGCATGGTCGGGGTGTTCGGGCTGGCAGCCGGCATGTACGCAGTCTTCGCATTCTGCATCCAGCTCGGTCCCGAGACCTATGGCATGTCGATGGAAGATCTGGACCAGCCGGCGGACGCCGACCTCGCCAAGGCTGAGCCCAAACAGGTCAATGTCGGCATGGAAGTCAGAACGTGACCGCACATATCCTGTTGATCAACCCGAACAGCTCGCAGGCAACAAGCAGCATGATGCTCGCCATCGCTGAGCGGGCTGTAACCGGACGCACGGCCGTGGCAGTCGCCACGGCCGTGCGGAACCCGCAGATGATCGTCACGCCGCAGCAGCTGACCGCTGCGGCCGGCGAGGTCATCGAGATCGGCGCGGCCCATGGCGCCGGTTGCCTCGGCATCATCGTCAGTGCCTTCGGCGATCCCGGCCTTGCTACCCTCAGGGACCGTGTCGACATCCCCGTCGTCGGCATCTGCGAGGCATCGATGATCGAAGCCGCGCTGAGCGGCCGCAAGTTCGGCGTCGCAACCACGACGCCGGACCTGATCGAGGCCATCGACGACCGCGCCCGCGACCTCGGCCTTGCCGGCCAATATACCGGCATCCGCTGTACGCCCGGCGATCCGCTCGCGCTTGCCGGCGACGAAAAGCTGCTGCGGGAAGCACTCGACGAGGCGGTGCGGCAATGCATCGAGCTTGATGGCGCCGAGGCCGTCATCATCGGCGGCGGCCCGCTCGGCCAGGCGGCCGAACAGTTGCAGCCGCATTTCACCACGCCGATCATCGCCCCCATCCCTTGTGCGGTGGAGCGCGTGCTCGATCTGATGCGGGTCAACGCCTGACCCGCATCAGATCGATATATCGACCGTCAGAACTGGAAAACCGCTTCGCGCTTTTCCTGGTAGTGCTCTAAGCAAACGCCTCGCCCCCCGATCCTTGCCGGGCGATTGACCTTGTTGACGGCAAGGACTCTGTGATATTTTCGAACATTCTTACATGCAAAACCGAAGCTGGGGCGGAGGTGGCGCTATGAACTATGTTTGTGCTTCGGTCGCCGGGCTAGCGTTTTTCACCTCGGCGGCTTTTGCGGGTCCCTTGCATGACGCGGCAAGAGACGGCGACGTCAAGCGCGTCACGCTGTTGCTGGATCAGGGTACCGACATCACCGAGCCGGATACGGCCGGCGAGCCGGCATTGCTGGTCGCGTCCCTTGCCGGACGGCCGGATGTCGTCGCCCTGCTGCTCGATCGCGGCTGCGACATCGAGATCCGCAACAAGGGCGGGCTGACCGCCCTGCACGCCGCGGCCTATGGCGGCAATCTCGACACCGTCAAGCTGCTGCTCGCCAAGGGCGCCGACGTCAACGACACCAAGAACTTCTACAAGATGTCGCCGCTTCATGCCGCAGCCGAGGAGGGTCACGCCGATGTCGTGGCTGTGCTGCTTACCCAAAAGGCCGAGGTCGAGGCGAAGGAACGCAACGGCTACACGCCACTGACACAGGCCGGCTGGCGCTCGCACTGGGACGCCGCCGAGCTTCTGCTGAAAGCGGGCGCCACCTGCCAGAAGGCCGACCTCGTCGGCGACTGGCTTTATACCGAATGCACGAAGCGGAAGTGACGCCAGAGCGTGCGCCAGCCGCATCCGGAATCGGAGAAGAGGAATGTTTTACAATCGATACGCATGCGCCGTCGGCCTCGCTGCGACGGCGTTTCTGGCACTGTCCGGGCCGATAATGGCGGAAGACCTCGTCAACACCGGCTACTTCGGCGATGTCGCCATCAAGGGCTACGACCCGGTCGCCTATTTCACCGAGAGCAAGGCGCTCGAAGGCTCGCCGCAATTTTCCTACCGCTGGCTCGGAGCGAACTGGCAGTTTGCCAGCGCCGAGAACCGTGAGCTTTTCATCCGCGAACCCACCCGCTACGCCCCGCAATATGGCGGCTACTGCGCCGACGGTGTGTCGTTTGGCACGGTGACCACCAATATCGATCCGAAGGCCTGGCGCATCATCGAGGGCAAGCTGTTCCTGAGCTACGATCCGGGTGCGGCAGAAGGCTTCGAGAAGAACCCGAACAAGCTGGTCGATTCGAAGAAGCACTGGTCTGAAGTGGAGAACACGCTCATTTCGGAAAAGCTCGGCACGACCTGGCAGGCGGCGCGCTGACCGGATAGCGATCACTGCTCGATCGAGAAGAATTTTAGCGCCTGCGGCGTCACGTGGATGAAGTCTGCGCCGCGCTCGCCCTTGGCCGTGTTGCGATAGACATAGCCGCAGACCATGCGGTCGAGGAAATATCCGTCGAATTTCTCGCAGAGCTGGTTGCCCTTCACCTCGGCGCGCCCGGTGATGTTTGTGTTGGCGCTGCGATAGGCGGTGTTGCCGGCCTTATCGAAGAATTGCACGAAGCTCGTGCCATTCTTGTGCTGCCCGGCCCAGGTCTTGTCTTGGGTCAGCGTGCCAAGTTCCGCCGGCCCGAGCCTGTCCGCCGCCGCCCCGACGAAGCCGAAGGGCCACTCCGGAATGCCGGCAGTGCGCAGTCCGTAGAGGTGGCGATTGAGGTCCTCTTCGCGCCAGTAATCATAGAGGTAGCTGTAATAGGTGAGGTTGGTGTCGGGAAAGAGCTGAAGCAGCTTTGCGCCCTCTGCCACCGCGCGCGCCCGATCGCCGCGCTGGGCATAGGCCGAGGCCAGATACTCCCGTGCAGCCTCCGCATTCGGTAGGGCCTCGCCGGCTGCTTCGATCAGCGGGATCGCCCGGTCGGTGTCGCGTGCGGTGTAGTAGACGATGCCCGCCAGCAGCCGGAAACTCGGAGACGGTGACGGATCGAGCCTCAATGCCCGTTCCAGATCGGCGATTGCCTGTTCGTGTTCGCCGGTTTGCGCCAGGATCAGCGCCAGGTTGGCAAAGGCCTCTGGATCGCTCGGCTGCGCCGTGACCGCCCTGGCGGCAGATTCCCGCGCCTCCGTTTCGCGACCGTCGACGAGCTGCAGCAATGCCAGCACTGTGTGCGCGCGCGCATTGTTGGCGTCGAGCTTCAGGGCCTGGCCGGCAGCGTCATAAGCGATCTTGCGGGCAACGGCCGCCGACCAGAGATAATTGTAGTCATTGCGCCAGACGTCGACGGCGACCCGCGCGATCCCCGCATGGGCATCGGCGAAACGCGGATCGAGATCGATCGCCTTCTGATAGAAGGCCAGCGTCTGGCGATAGGTATCGACATCGCTATAGATGAGCCCCTGCTGCTCGGCCCGCATGTAGTAGTCGTAGGCTTCGAGATTGTCGGTCGGGATGCGCGCCAGCTGGTCGCGTTCGCCTTCGCTGAGTTTGACCTCCAGCGCCGCGATGATCTTGCCGATGACGTCGTCCTGGACCGCGAAGAGATCGGCATATTGCCGGTCATAGCGCTCCGCCCAGAGCGATAGACCGCTCATCGCATCGATCAGCTTGACGTTGATGCGCAGCCGCTGGTCGGCCCGTTGCAACGTGCCCTCCAGAATGTAGTGAACGCCAAGCTCCGCTGCCACGTCCTGGATCTTCGAAGCGTTGTCCTTCATCGCGAACACCGAATGGCGAGCGATTACGAACAGGCCGGACACCTTCGAAAGCTCGGTGATCAGGTCGTCGGTCAACCCTTCGGCCAGATGGTCATGATCCCGGTCGCCGCTGACATTGATGAACGGCAGGACTGCGACGGATGGCTGGTCCGGCAGGGGATAGGCAAAGCGCTCGGTCGGCGTCTCCGGCAGGATGAGCGTCCACGGCTGCCACCAGGCGGCGACAAATGCGAGGAGCAACATGAGGGCGCCGGCAATGAGCATGCTCCTTCGCGCAAAATGCTGCTGCGTATCCTTGACGATGGTCTTGCCAGCGTCATCAGGGTCGAGAAGCACGTGATAGACGCGGATCGGTTCGGCCATCCCCCGGACCGTCTGCTCGCCGAGCGAGGCGTAGCCGACACTAAGCTTCAATCGAACCTGGTCGTAGGCCGTACCCGATATCGCGATGCCACCGGGCTCGGCCAGCCCCTGCACCCGATCGGCGGTGTTGACGCCATCGCCGTGAATGTCGTCGCCTTCAACGATGATGTCGCCGAGATTGATGCCGATGCGGAAATCGAGCCGCCGGTCAGTTGTGACCTTGTCGGCCTGTTCGGCCTTGCGCTGTTGGATCTCCACCGCGCAGCGGAGTGCATCGACGACGCTGCGGAATTCCACCAGCAGCCCGTCACCCATGGTCTTGACCAGCCGGCCGTGATGTTCGGCAAACTGCGGCTCCAGAATGTCATGCAGGTCGCTCTGGAAATTGGCGCGCGTTCCCTCCTCGTCGAGCCGGCTCAGGCGACTGTATCCGGCGACGTCGGCGATCAGGACGGCTGCGAGGCGGCGCTCCATCGACGGTCTCTTCACGTGCGATGTATTCCAGCGACGATGTTACCGCAGGTCGTCAGGCGCCGCCATCGCGTCGGCAGCGAACGGCACCAGCACCGTAGTAACTGTTACGTACTTGCGGTTTTCCGCCCATCGCGCACCATCGAAGCATTGCTGGCCCCGCACGGCTTTGCGCATGCCGTCGGATTGTCCTTCGGTTATCTGCTTTGCGCGCTCATCCGGAGGATTTTGCCATGATTAAACGACGGACCATTCTGATGTACGGCGCGCTTGCTACCGCGCTTCCCCATGTGACAGCCTTGCCGTCCTTCGCCGCAGATGCGGCCCTCACGCCTGATGACGCGCGGGCGATCGCCAAGGAGGCAACGATCTACGGATTTCCGCTGGTCGACAATTACCGCGTGCAACATTCCTATTTCGTCGACGCCGGCGGGCCGGAGTTCAAGGCGCCGTGGAACACGCTGTTCAACAATGCCCGGGTCTATACGCCGGACGACAAGGCGATCCAGACGCCGAATTCAGACACGCCCTACTCCTATGTCGGCGCGGATCTCAGGGCCGAACCGTTGGTGTTCACCGTGCCGGCAATCGAGAAGGAACGGTACTACTCGCTTCAGTTCATCGAACAGTACACCTTCAACTTCGCCTATGTCGGCAGCCGCGCGACAGGCAACGATGCCGGCAGCTACCTGCTTGCCGGGCCGAACTGGAAGGGCGAAACCCCTCCCGGCATCAAGGACGTCATCCGCTCGGAAACGGAGTTTGCCTTCGTGCTCTACCGCACGCAGCTCTTCAATCCTGGCGATATCGAGAACGTCAAGAAGATCCAGGCCGGCTACAAGGTCGAGCCCTTGTCGGCATTTCTCGGAAAGCCGGCGCCTGCGCCCGCCCCCGCCGTCGACTTCTTCACGCCGCTCAGTGCGGAGGAGGAAAAGACGTCGCCCGAGGTCTTCAGCGAACTCAACTTCATTCTGCAGTTCTGCCCGACCGATCCTTCGGAAAAGGAGCTGATGGCACGCTTTTCCGAGCTCAACATCGGTGCTGGCAAGACATTCGACTTCACGGCCTTCCCGCCGGATATCCAGAAGGCGATCACCGACGGCATGGCCGACGGCTGGGCGGCCTTTAAGGAACACAAGGAAACCATGATCGATACCGGCAAGCTCTCGAGCGCCGACTGCTTCGGAACCCGAGCCTTCCTGAAGAACGACTACATGCAGCGCATGTCCGGTGCTGTGCTCGGCATCTACGGCAACTCCAAGGAAGAGGCGATCTATCCTGCCTATTTCATCGACGATCAGAAGCAACCGCTCTCCGGCGCGAGCAAATATGCGTTGCGCTTCGAACACGGCCAACTGCCCCCCGTCAATGCCTTCTGGTCGCTGACGCTCTACGAACTGCCGGCAAGCCTGCTCTACGCCAATCCGCTCAACCGTTATCTCATCAATTCGCCGATGCTCCCGAGCCTGAAGCAGGATGCCGACGGCGGCCTGACGCTTCATGTCCAGAACGAGAGCCCAGGCGCAGATCGGGAGAGCAATTGGCTACCGGCTCCCAAGGGCCCGTTCTTCGTGGTGATGCGCCTCTACTGGCCAAAACCCGATGCCCTCGACGGCAAATGGAAAGCCCCGCCACTGAAATCTGCGACATGAGCAGAGAGGATGACCAGCATGAATACATTTCGAACCACTGTTGCTCTCGCGGCGACCCTTGCCTTGATCGGCATCCTGCCGGCCACCGCCGCAGATCCTGTAATCGTCGGAGTCGACAATTTCATCCGCGCCGAGAGCGACATGTATGCCGCGGCCATGGTCAAGGACGGGGCGCTGGGCAAGTTCCTGCACCGCCGCGAGCCCGCCTCGATCGACAACCAGACGGTCATACGCCTCAACCGCGACACGCTCTATTCCTCGGCGGTGTTCGACCTTGATGCCGGTCCTGTCACCATCACGCTGCCCGATGCAGGAAAGCGCTTCATGTCGATGCAGGTGATCAACGAGGATCACTACGTGCCCGAGGTCGTCTACGATGCCGGAGAGCACACGCTGACGAAGGAGGGTGTCGGCACGCGCTATGTCGTCGTGGCAATTCGCACGCTCGTCGACCCGGCCGACGCCAAGGATATCGAAGCGGTCCATGCCTTGCAGGACGCGATCAAGGCCAGTCAGGCGAAGAGCGGCAGCTTCGAGGTCCCCGCCTGGGATCCGGCGAGCCAGAAGACGGTGCGCGAGGCATTGCTCGTGCTCGGCGCGACGATGCCCGACTTCAAGAAAGCCTTCGGGACCAAGGAGCAAGTCGATCCCGTTCGCCATCTGATCGGCACGGCGTCGGGCTGGGGCGGGAATCCGGATAAGGATGCGGTTTATCTCAACATCACGCCGACCAAAAATGACGGCGCGACTGTGTACAAGCTCGATGTGAAAGACGTGCCCGTCGACGCATTCTGGTCGGTGAGCGTCTACAATGCTGCCGGGTATTTCGAGAAGAACAAGTATGATGCCTACACGGTCAACGATATCACCGCGAAGAAGGGCGATGATGGCACGGTGGCGATCCAGTTCGGCGGTTGCGACGGCAAGATCGCCAACTGCCTGCCGACAACCAAGGGCTGGAACTACGCGGTGCGTCTCTATCGGCCGCGGCAGGAAATACTGGATGGAAAGTGGCAGTTTCCTGAGCCGAGCGCGGTCAACTAGCCCGGCGTTGGAACCAACTGCACAAACATTGCCTAGCCGCGCGTCGAGTGGGATGCGCGGCGGGCGGACGATCTATCAAGGAGGTTATGTCGGGCTTGGTTGGCAGAACATTGCCGGGCAATGGCTGCGCCCGGCCGATGAGCGCAATCAGGCGCTCGTGCGCTTGCGTGCCGGCTGGCGCTTGGGCGCCGGGGCCACGGGTTCGGCGTCAGCCTCCTGCAACAACCGCTGAGCCTTGAGCTTTTCGGTCTTCTTCTCGCGCGCCAGCTTTTCCGCCGCAACGATACCGCGGGCCGTATGGTCGGTCGCCGCAGCCTTGTCGGCTGCCGACAAACGCTCAGGCTTGAAAAGATCTTTCTTCGTCGACGTCATGCGTACCTCCTCGCTCGGGCGTGGACCGATGCCGAAATCGGCATCGGTACCTCAGATTTAGCGGGTGCGGACAGCCTTCTTCGGTGCCGGCAGCAGGCCTTCGCGCTGAAGCTTCTTGCGCGCGAGCTTGCGCTGGCGACGAACGGCTTCGGCCTTTTCGCGAACGCGCTTTTCCGACGGCTTTTCATAGGCGCTGCGCGCCTTGAATTCGCGGAACAGTCCCTCGCGCTGCATTTTCTTCTTCAGAATGCGGAGTGCCTGGTCGACGTTGTTGTCTCTGACGAGTACCTGCAAGATGTATCCTTCCCTTTGGTTGGGGCCGCACATCGGCGGACCGAGATTGCTGTAGCTATCTTCCGATCCGGATGCGCGACGGTTTCAGCCAGGGTTCACCCTTGGCAATGATGCGCGACGGTCCCTCTTCGATGGGAGAGGCCGCCTCAGTGGTCTCGACGTCGCTTGCAACGATGCGACGTTCGAAGTTCTCGCCGTCGAAACGGACGCGATATTGGGTCTCGCCGTGGTCGGCGGGCAGAACACCGATGATCCGGCACGTCCTGACGGCGGGTGCCAGCTTGGTGAAATCGGCCCTTACGGTCACCGTGTCGCCAACGGCACAAATTCTGCGGGTCATGATAGTTTCCTTCCCCGGAATGTGCAGGGTCCGGACGCAAAAAGGCCGGGCTTCACCCGACCTCTTCCCGTCAATCAAACGTCCCCAGCCAGTACATCCGTGGTCGGGGGAGGCAGATGACGATTCATTCCGCCCGGAGATTGTCGGCAGAGTTCTTGCCGGTCTTGCGGTCGCGGACGATGTCGTAGGTGACCTTCTGGCCTTCCGCCAGCGAGCCCATGCCTGCACGCTCTACAGCGGAAACATGAACAAACACGTCGGTCGTACCGTCATCCGGCTGGATGAAGCCAAAACCCTTGGTGCCATTGAACCACTTTACAGTGCCTGAATTCATAACGATCTCCTTTCAATCGTTGATTTCGCTCGACGGGTATTCGCCGAGCCGTGTCGATGTTGAGAGGAAATCTGACAACGCTTTTCAGCGCTTTGACAAAGGTCGCAAGCAATATTCGATTGCACCCATATAATTCTTTTTTCGGGATTTTCAATGTTTCATTTGGAATACGGCCCGAAATGCAGCGGCACTGCCGAAAAACAACGTTGAATCACGTTCGTTTCGATTGGAATCCTTTCGGAATTTCCATCCCATTATTTTTGGGCGCCTCAAGAAATATATTGGCGCTACCGACCATAAACGACGAATACAGAGCAATAGCCCAGTTCAGGAAAGCATAGAGGCTTCAAGAAATCGGCAAGTGCCGGCATCGCCAAGCGCTCGGCGCAGTTTCATCTTGGATTGAGGCAAGTGGGAAAGACGGTTTCGCCGCATGGCCGGCCTTGCAGACCGCCTCGCTTCAAGCGCGAGACTGACGGGCATGATTGCCCGCCAGCACTATTGTTGGATTCCCGAGATTACTCGGCTGCCTCTGCTTCGGGCATCGGCACGTAGTTGAGGATCGGGGACAGCCAGCGTTCGACCTCGCGCACCGGCATACGCTTGCGCCCCGCATAATCCTCCACCTGATCCCGCTCGACCTTGGCGACACCGAAATAATAGGCCTCGGGATGGCCGACATAGAGACCGGAGACGGACGAACCGGGCCACATCGCAAAGCTCTCGGTCAAGGTCACGCCGATCGCCTTTTCGGCGTCGAGCAACCGGAACAGCGTTTCCTTTTCCGTATGGTCGGGCTGAGCCGGATAGCCAGGTGCCGGGCGAATACCGGCATAGGGCTCACCGACCAGGTCCTGCGGCGAGAATGTCTCGTCCGCAGCATAACCCCAGAGTTCCTTGCGCACGTATTCATGCATGCGCTCGGCAAAGGCTTCGGCGAACCGGTCGGCCAGTGCTTTGACCATGATCGACGAATAGTCGTCGTTGGCGCGCTCGAAGCGCTCGGCGATCGCCACTTCCTCGATACCGGCCGTGACGACGAAGCCGCCGAGATAATCTCTGCTGCCGCTGTCGACAGGTGCGACGAAATCCGACAGCGCCACGTTCGGTCGCCCGTCGCGCTTGCTCAGCTGCTGACGCAGCGTGAAGAAGGTGCCGAGCGTCTCGCCGCGCGTTTCCTCGGTAAACAGCCGGATGTCGTCGCCGACGGTTCCGGCCGGCCAGAAGCCGACGACCGCCTTCGGGGCAAACCATTTCTCGGCGATGATCTTGGCAAGCATGGCCTGCGCATCCTCGAACAGCTGACGTGCGGCCTGCCCTTGCTTCTCGTCATCGAGGATTTTGGGATAGACGCCCTTCAGTTCCCAGGTCTGGAAGAACGGCGTCCAGTCGATGTAGCGCGCCAGCTCGTCCAGCTCCCACCCCTGAAACACCCGCGTACCGAGAAACGAGGGAGCCTTGGCCTGATAGCCGCTCCAGTCGATCTTGTGAGCATTGGCGCGCGCCTGCGATAGCGGCAGGCGGCGCTTTTCCGCCTCGTTGCGAGCATGGGCGTCGGCAACCTTGCGATATTCAGCGCGGATCGTCTCGACGTAAGAGCCCTTGGCTTCCGACGACAACAGGCTGGAGACGACCCCGACCGCACGGCTCGCATCGGTGACGTAGACCGTCTGGCCGCGGTCGTAGCGCGGATTGATCTTGACCGCCGTATGCACCCGGCTCGTCGTCGCGCCGCCGATCAACAGCGGGATATCAAAACCTTCGCGCTCGAGCTCCGAGGCAACATGCACCATCTCGTCGAGCGATGGCGTGATCAGGCCGGAAAGGCCGATGATGTCGACCTTCTGCGCCTTGGCCACCTCGAGGATCTTGGCGGATGGCACCATGACGCCGAGATCGATGATCTCGTAATTGTTGCAGGCAAGCACGACGCCGACGATGTTCTTGCCGATGTCGTGCACGTCGCCCTTGACCGTCGCCATCAGGATCTTGCCGGCGCTCTGGCGCTCGCCTTCGCCACCGGCGGCCAGCCGCTCGGCTTCCATGTGCGGAAGCAGAACGGCAACCGCCTGCTTCATCACGCGCGCCGATTTCACCACCTGCGGCAGGAACATCTTGCCCGAGCCGAAAAGATCGCCGACGACATTCATGCCGGCCATCAACGGACCTTCGATGACATGCAGCGGCCGGGCGCTCGAAAGCCGCGCCTCGTCGGTATCGGCCTCGATATATTCGGTGATGCCGTTGACCAGCGCGTGCTCGAGTCGCTTTTCGACCGGCCATTCACGCCAGGAAAGATCTTTCTCCTTGGCCTGGGCGCCGCCCTGTCCGCGATAGCGCTCGGCAATCTCCAGCATGCGTTCGGTCGAATCGGCGCGGCGGTTCAGGACCACGTCTTCGCAGGCCTCGCGCAGCTCGGCATCGATGCCGTCATAGACGGCAAGCTGGCCGGCATTGACGATGCCCATGTCCATGCCCGCCTGGATGGCATGGTAGAGGAACACGGCGTGCATCGCCTCGCGCACCGGTTCGTTGCCGCGGAAGGAGAACGACAGGTTGGAGACCCCGCCGGAGATGTGCACATGCGGCAGCGTCGCAATGATTTCGCGCGTTGCTTCGATGAAGTCGACGCCGTAGTTGTTGTGTTCCTCGATGCCGGTCGCGACGGCAAAGATGTTCGGGTCGAAGATGATGTCTTCGGGCGGGAAGCCGGCTTCTTCGGTCAGCAGTTTGTAGGCGCGGGTGCAGATCTCGACCTTGCGCGCCTTGGTATCTGCCTGCCCAACCTCGTCGAAGGCCATGATGACGACGGCAGCGCCATAGGCGCGGCAAAGCCTGGCGTGATGCAGAAACGCCTCTTCGCCTTCCTTCATCGAGATCGAGTTGACCAGCGGCTTGCCCTGGACACATTTCAATCCGGCCTCGATCACCTCCCACTTCGACGAATCGATCATGACGGGCACGCGGGCGATATCAGGTTCGGAAGCGATAAGGTTGAGGAACTCGACCATCGCCTGCTTCGAATCGATCAGGCCCTCGTCCATGTTGATGTCGATGATCTGCGCGCCGTTGGCGACCTGATCGCGGGCGACATCGAGCGCTGCGGAATAGTCGCCGGCGGTGATCAGCTTGCGGAACTTGGCCGAGCCGGTGACGTTGGTGCGCTCGCCGACATTGACGAAGGGAATGTCTGAGGTGAGCGTGAAGGGCTCGAGGCCCGAGAGCCGCATCAGCGGCGCGACATCGGGGATCAGGCGTGGCGGGTGTTTGGCAACCGCCTTGGCGATCGCGCTGATATGGGCGGGCGTCGAGCCGCAGCAGCCGCCGACGATGTTGAGGAGACCGTCGCGGGCAAAGGCTTCGACCTGGGCTGCCATCTGGTCCGGGGTCTCGTCATATCGCCCGAATTCGTTTGGCAGGCCGGCGTTCGGATAGGCGCAGACGAAGGTGTCGGCGACACTCGAAAGTTCGTCGATGTGCGCGCGCATGGCATTGGCGCCGAGCGCACAGTTGAGCCCGATGGTGAAAGGCTCGGCATGGCGCACGGAATGCCAGAACGCCGTCGGCGTCTGGCCCGACAGCGTACGGCCGGAAAGATCGGTGATCGTGCCGGAGATCATCACCGGCAGTTCGATACCCTTCTCTGCGAACACTTCCTTGGTGGCGAAGATCGCCGCCTTGGCGTTGAGCGTATCGAAGATCGTCTCGATCAGGATGATATCGGCGCCGCCGTCGATCAGGCCGCGGATCTGTTCGGCATAGGCGATCCTGAGATCGTCGAAGGTCACCGCCCGGTAGCCCGGATTGTTGACGTCAGGCGAAATCGACGCGGTCCTATTCGTCGGGCCGAGCGCTCCGGCGACGAACCGGCGACGGCCGTCATGCGCTTCGGCGCGCCTTGCCGCCCGGCGCGCCAGGCGGGCGCCGTCACGATTGAGGTCGTAGACCATGTCTTCCATGCCGTAGTCGGCCTGGGCAATGCGGGTCGAGGAGAACGTGTTCGTTTCCAGGATGTCGGCGCCGGCGATGGCGTAGGAATAGTGGATGTCCTCGATCGCCTTCGGCTGCGTCAGGGTCAACAGGTCGTTGTTGCCCTGCTGATGGCAGGCACAACCGCCGAAGCGATCGCCACGGAAGTGATCCTCGACGAAACCCAGCTGCTGGATTTCCGTGCCCATTGCACCATCCATGATCAGGATGCGCTCGCTGGCCGCCTGCTTCAGCGCCCGCATGACTTCGGAGCCATCCGGCTTGGAGGAAAGGTCGCCGAAAAGGGCGTCGATGGCGGACATGGGAAATCTCCCGTTCTGAAAACGACAAGCAATAGTCAAGTCAATCACATAAAGACATCTTTATGTCAACATATGAACGGATTTAATTTGCCGCAATGACGTTGGCTTGGTAGCCTTGGCGCATGCGGTTTCAGTCTGCGCACAGGAGCGACAGAAAGGCGATTCCGCCTTTTGGGTGAACGCCACGGCAAAGAAAATGGCCCGCCGCGACCGCAGCGAGCCATGCGAATGCCATCAGAAGACAAACTCAGAGCGTTTCTGGCTTAAATTGAGCCGCGGAAACGCTCTGTCGCTTCGTTTTTCCGCATTTCCTGACGGAAAACCGCTTCGCACTTTTCCTGGAAATGCTCTAAAGACGGCCGAGGCAATCCTGCGTTTCATAGATGGCGCAGAGAATATGGTAGAAACTGCTCGCCGGCACCGGTTCGTCGACGAAACTGCCATCTGGTTTCTGCTTGTCGCGCCACAGCCCGGCCACCGGTGTCTCCAGGAACAGGTTGAGTGCCGAAGCCGCCCGCGCCGCCGAGGCGAGATAGCGCTCACGCTCCGCGCCTTCTGTGAGGGCTGCAAAACGAACCGAAGCCTTCAGCCATTCCGTCTGCGGCCAAAGCCGTGCGATCGGGTCGGCGACCGAGAAATCGTCGAAGAGCGTCATGACCGCGACATTGCGGGTCGGGCAGATGCCGTGCGCCTCGCCGATCGCAAACAGCCGCCGCGCCTTGACGATCGCCTCGGCATTGCCGCGCCGCTCGGCCCAGCGCAGCAACAGCCACGCCCATTCGAACAGATGGCCGGGCTCGACGATACGCCCCTTGTCACCCGGGAACGGCGCCCAGTCGTGGTCGAAGAACTCCCGCAACGCGCCGGTACCGCCGTCGATGAAATGATCCATCGCCAGATGCGCGATCTCGTCTGCAAGGTTGAACCAGGCGACGCGATCAAAGCCGACGACCTCCTCGCTCGCCAGGCACGCTTCGAACAGATGCATGTGCGGATTGGAGCAGAGCGGCAGCCGCGACGGATCGTCCTCTTCAAAGCCGATGAGCGGGTGCTTGCAGTGGGCCTCGATGCGTTGGCGCAAACCGTTGCTGCGCTCGATCATTTCCGGCCTGCGCTCGGGGAAGACCTCGGCCAGATAGGCAAAGGCCAGCAACGCGAAAGCCTGATTGTAGAGGTCGAAGGCGGCATCGATGAGGTTGCCGTCGGCATCCGCAAGCGCGCCGTAAAAGCCCGTCGGCTGCAGATAGACCCGATCGAAATAGGCAAGCCCGCCCTCGGCGGCACTCTTCCAGTCGCCCGCCCAGCCGCGCCTGCCGGCCTCGGCGAAACAGTAGACCTGACGCGGCTGCACCCGCGCCCGGCGATTGGCCCGCGTTGGCTCGCCGGCCATGTCGATGGTTTCGGCGAAACCGCCGCCCGTGGCATCGACGCCCTTTTCGCGCCAGAGCGGCAGGGCCCTTTCGGCCAGCCACGCCGACAAGATAGCGGATTGCGAGAAAATATCCTGCGGCAACGGTTCAGCCCTCGAGCTTCAGTTCATCATGGTTCTTGCCGAGCAGCTCGGCCAGCGCCTCGACCACCATGTTGTGGTCCTCGCGCTGCGGCAGGCCGGACACGGTCACCGCACCGATGCAGCCCGTGCCCTTGACGACGATCGGGAAACTGCCGCCATGGGCCGCATATTCGGCATCCGGAAGCCCGAGCTTCGCCTGCAGATTGGTCTGCTGCTTCAACAGCCCGAGGCCGGTCGAGTAGCTGCTCTTGAAAAGGCGAAAAACGGTGTTGCGCTTGCGGCGCACCCAGTTCGGATTGTCAGGCGTCGCGCCCTCAAGCGCGGTATAAAACACCTGCATCGAAAACAGCGTGACATCGATGACGACGCCGAGCTTGCGTTCGGCGGCCATGCGGCGCAACGTCGTGCCCAGTTGCCATGCCATTTCCAGGTCGAAACTGTCGAATTGCAGCTCGCGCTCCTGTTGGCCGATGCGCTTGAGATCATTGTCGATATTCATGAAGCCTCCGCTCAATCCTTCCAGAGCCAAGCCGCGCCGCGCACGCCGGAACTGTCCCCGTGCATCGCCTTGCGAACAGGCGTTTCGAAACTGTCGCCAAAGAGGTAGTTGACCACCCGCGGCGGCACATCCTCATAGATCTCGTCGACATTCGACATGCCCCCGCCGAGCACGAAGACATCCGGGTCGACGATGTTGGTCAAAAGCGCAAGGCTGCGCGCCAGCCGGTCGACGAAACGATTGTAGACGCCTGTTGACGCCGGATCGCCGGCCCGCTTCGCCTCGATGATATCGCGACCACGCTTTTCGACGCCGGTGGTCAGGCGATAGTCGAGCTCGACCCCGGTGCCGCAGGCGTACATGTCGAGGCAGCCGTGTTTGCCGCACCAGCATTTGTGGCCGGGATACTCGTCCTTGGTCATCCATGGCAGCGGATAGTGGCCGATTTCGGCGGCGACGCCCTGGTAGCCGGCATGCACCTTCTTGCCGATCGCCAGCCCGCCGCCATGGCCGGTGCCGACAATCACGCCGAACACTGTCTGCGCGTCCTTGCCGGCACCGTCGACTGCCTCCGACACCGCCAGGCAATTGGCGTCGTTGGCGAGCCGCACCTTGCGGCCGAGCGCCTGTTCGAGGTCGCGCCCGAGCGGCTTGCCGTTGATCAGCACAGCGTTGGAGTTGCGCACGATACCGGTGCGCGGATTGGGACTGCCGGGAATGCCGATGCCGATCGATCCTTGTTCGCCCGCCGTCTTTTCGGCGGCGGCAACAAGGCCGTGAACGGCCAGAATGCAGTCGTCATAGCCGCTGGTCGGGGTCGCGACGCGGTGGCGGGCGCGCGTTTCACCATCGCGATCAAGCGCGATGACTTCCATTTTCGTGCCGCCCCAATCAATTCCGATGAACATGTCTGGATCAGGTCTCTGGGTGAAGGTCGCATGAAGGAGCGCCAGCCTCCTCAAGCCGGCGCTGATCACTGCTTAGCATCCGAAAGACGGGAAACACCAGCCCCCGATTTCGGCACGCCTCGGTAGAGGAGGAAACCGGATTGGACAGGCGCCTTCCGCAATCCCCTGCATTCCCGGCACCGCACGCCATGCCCTATTTCGCGAAGGCACCGCGCAAAAACACTTGGCGAAGAGGCCTTGCTTTTGTATGGGTGCTATCCGAGTGGTCCCGTAGCTCAGCAGGATAGAGCACCAGATTCCTAATCTGGGGGTCGCGCGTTCGAATCGCGCCGGGATCACCATCCTTCTCGTCAGCAGGACAAATCACAGGCGCGACGCTCCGCCGAGCCGGCTCTTGCGATGCCGATGCACCCGATGCCGATGTAAGCGATCATGGTTCAGCTGCTTGTGACCTACATGGAAATGCGCACTCGGCCGACTGGCGAGCCTTTGCTGCCGCCTGTCGAGGGCACGGCGTTTGCGCCTGAGCGCTTGGCAGCAGAGGAATTCCTCTCGCTCTACCGCGCAGTCGCCGAACCTTTGCGCTGGGATCAGCGACTGCGCATGCCTGCCGATGAGCTCGATGCCTTTTTGCGCAGCCCGTCGACCGCGCTCTATATCCTGCGGGTGGAAGGCAGTGCCGTCGGGCTCTGCGAATTCGAGCGCGCTGACACTTCCGATGTCGAACTCACCCATTTCGGCCTGATCCCGCAAGCGCAGGGAAGAAGGCTGGGGCCGTTTCTTCTCGATGGCTCACTGCGTGCCATCTGGGATCGGGCACCGGATCGCGTCTGGCTGCACACGGATACCTGGGATCACGCCAAGGCACAGGACACCTATCGCCGCGCCGGCTTCGGCATTTTCATGCAGAGGCTCGAAGAGTTCAGCGTCTAGCCAACCGATTGCCGCGCATTCACGAAGCCGTGAGTTTCTGCCCGTTCTCCGGCACAAAACATGCCCTCATCCATTTCCCCAATGAAAGGAAATGGTGAAGCCAATGAAAAAGCTGGCAATTGTTGCGCTTTCGCTGGCAACGGCCTTCTCCAGCGCAGCCCCGGTACAGGCATTCCCGTCGGTAACACCCATGAAGGCAGGCATCTCCGACGTCGAGACCGTGCAGTACTATCACCGCCGCTGGTATCGCGGATACGATGGCTACCGATGGCGGGGCGATCGGCGCTATTACCGTCACCGCCACTGGGATGACGACGACGACGATGACAATGTAGGCGCGATCATCGGCGGCCTTGCCGCCGGCGCCATCATCGGCGGGCTGATGGCCCAGCCGAGACGGTACTATGGCGGCAACGCCCATACGAGCTGGTGCTACAGTCGATACAGCTCCTACCGGGCATGGGACAATACCTTCCAGCCCTATTATGGCGCCCGCCGCGCCTGCTACTCGCCTTATCGGTAAACCTGCGATGAAGGCCCTGCCGCCCGTCTGGGCGGCGGGTGAAAGCATAACCTGATGTAAGGCAAGCACTTTCCTGAGCGCAGGACAGCCGATTTCGTCGTGTTCAAGCGTCGAGCAGCGCGCTCCGCTTGATCAATGCGTGCCCGCCCAAAGCGAAAAGTGCTCCCTCATCGATCCCTCCCCTGACTGATCAGCGTCGCCGGCCCCGCTGCCATGATGACCGTCGGTTTTGGCTGCGGCTTGACATTTCCGTAAGGCTGACCTTATCATTCCAATATAAAGTATCTTAGTACATAACTATGATATAACTATAAGAGAGGAACATAAGATGAAATCAGCAAGGATTGCACTGCTTCTGGGAACGGCACTCATCGCCTCCTCGTCCTTCGCCTTCGCGCAGGAAAAGGGCGGCGTCATCAACGTCGCCACGGTCGGCGAGCCGCCGACGCTCGACCCTATGGCTTCGACGGCCGACCTGGTCGGCATCGTCTCGCAGCATATGTTCGAGACGCTCTACACCTTCGACAAGGATTGGAAGCCGACGCCGCTTCTGGCTGTGGCCATGCCGGAAATCAGCGCCGACGGCAAAACCTACACGATCAAGCTGCGCTCCGGCGTCAAGTTCCATGACGGCACCGACATGGATGCGACCGACGTCGTCGCCTCGCTCGAGCGCTGGACGAAGACCGCCTCGCGCGGCAAGCAGACGGCAACGACGATCGCCGGCATCGAGGCCGTCGACCCGACCACGGTCAAGATCTCGCTCAACACCCCCTATGCGCCGCTGGTCTCGCTGCTCGCCTTCAACAATTCCGCGGCAATCGTACTGCCTTCGGAAAAGCAGGCTGAGCCGATGGTCGATTTCGTCGGCACCGGCCCCTACAAGCTCAAGGAGCGCAAGGCCGACCAGTACATCCAGCTTGAGCGTTACGACGGCTATGTCTCGCCCGAGGGCGAAAGCAACGGTTATGGCGGCGCGCGTCACCAGTATGCCGACGAGATCCGCTTCGTGCCGGTTCCCGACCCGAACACCCGTGTCGAGGCCGCCGTCTCCGGTCAGTACGACTACGTCGATTCGCTGCCGGTCGAATCCTTCGAACGGGTGAAAGGCTCGAGCGCTTCCGAACCTGTGATGCTGCAGCCTTTCGGCTGGCCTGTCTTTGTCCTCAACTCAGGCAACGGCATGACCAAGAATCTGGAACTGCGCAAGGCGATCCGCGCCGCACTCAGCATGGAAGACATGATGGCGGCCGCCTTCGGCAGCACCGACTTCTACGCGCTCGATGCCGCCCTCTACCCGGCGCAGTATGTCTGGCGCACCGAAGCCGGCACGGAAGGCGGCTACAATGTCGCCGATCCGGAAAAGGCAGGCGAACTCTTGAAGGCTACCGGCTACAAGGGTGAGCCGCTGCGCATCCTGACCAGCCGCCAGTACGAGTTCCACTACAAAATGGCACAGGTCGCCGCCGAGTATCTGAAGCTCGCGGGCTTCACCGTCGATCTGCAGGTGGTCGACTGGGCAACGCTCACCCAGCGCCGCGCCGACCCGACACTCTGGGATATCTATATCACCCACAGCCCGTTCCTGCCGGAACCGGCGCTGATCGGCATGATGTCGACCAAGGCGCCCGGAAACTGGGATACGCCGGCCCGCGCCAAGGCCGTCGATGCCTTCAACGCCGAATCGGATGCTGGCAAGCGCGTCACACTCTGGGCCGACGTCCAGAAGGTGATCTACGAGGAAGTGCCGTTCATCAAGATCGGCGACTTCAACGCCCTGTCGGCAAAGACCAAGACGCTTGACGGCGTCTCCCCCGCGCCGTGGCCCTACTTCTGGAACGCTTCGATCAAGAAGTAAGCTTTCATCCACTTGAAGCCTTCGGCGGGCGGTCTTTCCCTTCACGGATTGCTGCCCGCCGGATAGCCCGGCGCTGCCTTGCCAGTGCCCGTGCGGAAGAAGTTCGAGGCACCCATGATACGCTATATTCTCCAGCGCCTGTTCGGCATGATCGTAGTCATGGCGCTCGTCGTCACCATTGTCTTCGTCATCGTCCGCGTGACACCCGGCGATCCCGCCGCCGTCATGCTCGGACCGGAAGCGACGCAGCAAGACATCGCCGAATTGCGCACCAAGCTTGGTCTCGACCAGTCGCTCGGCCTGCAATATGTCTACTATATCGGGCAGCTGCTGCAGGGCGATCTCGGCCAGTCGATCTTCCTCAACCAGCCGGTCACTTCGGCGCTTGCCGAGCGTGCCGAGCCGACCTTCTTCCTGACCCTGTTCTCGATTCTGATCGCCAGCGGCATTGCGCTGCCGATCGGCATCTACGCCGCCTACCGCCGCGGCTCCTTCGTCGACCAGGCGGCCACCACGCTGGCGATGCTTGCCGCCAGCATTCCGAGCTTCTGGCTCGGCCTGATCCTCATCCAGTTCCTCGCGGTCCGCCTCGGCTGGTTCCCGGTTTCGGGTTACGGCGGGCCGGGTTCATCCTTCGCAGAGCGCATGTACCATCTGACCTTGCCGGCCATTGCGCTCGGGGTCGTCTCCTCGGCGCTGATCCTGCGCTTTACCCGCGCCTCGATGCTCGATGTGCTCGGCGACGACTTCATCCGCACCGCCCGCGCCAAGGGTCTCGGCGAACGCAAGGTGGTAATGAAACACGCGCTGAAGAATGCCCTCATCCCGATCCTGACCATCATCGGTCTCACCGCCGCGGTTCTGATCTCCGGCGCCGTCGTCACAGAAACCGTCTTCGGCCTTCCGGGCGTCGGCAATCTCGTCGTCTCCGCCGTGCTCAGGCGCGACTACCCTGTGATCCAGGGCGCGCTGCTCGTCATCGCCGCTCTTTACGTGCTGATCAATTTCGCGATCGACATGCTCTATCTCCTCGTTGATCCAAGGGTTCGCTACTGATGACCGCCACCGTATCAACCCCTGTCGCAAGCGAGCGTGCCAAGTTCCTGCGCCGCCTGCTCAAGCGCAAGACCGTTGCCTTCGGTCTCTTCGTTCTCGTCGTCTTCGTGCTCCTGGCCGTCTTCGCGCCGCTGATCGCGCCCTATGCGCCCGGCAAGCTGTCGATCGTCAACCGCCTGTCGCCGCCGAGCCTGCAATGGTTCTTCGGCACTGACGAATTCGGGCGCGACGTGTTTTCGCGCACGCTCTATGCCGGCCGGCTTTCGCTGCTCGTCGGCGCCGCCGTCGTCACGCTCGCAACGATCGTCGGTGTCGTCATGGGCCTCGTCGCCGGCTTCTTTCCGAAGCTCGACGCGCCGATCGCCCGCCTGATCGACGCGATGATGGCCTTTCCCGATATCCTGCTGGCGATCGCGCTCGTCGCCGCCCTCGGCCCGTCGCTGACGACGGTGATCGTCGCGCTCAGCGTCGTCTACGCGCCGCGGCTGGCGCGGGTGGTGCGCGCCTCGACGCTGGTGATCCGCGAGCTGCCCTATGTCGAGGCGGCTCGCGCGCTCGGCATCTCGACGCCGCACATCATGACGCGGCATGTGCTGCGCAACCTGCTCTCGCCGATCCTGGTGCAGGGCACGTTCCTGTTTGCCCATGCCATGCTGGCCGAAGCCGGGCTTTCCTTCCTCGGCGTCGGCGTCAGTCCTGAGATCCCGACCTGGGGCACGATGATCGCCTCGGGCCGGCAATATATCGGACAGGCCGATTGGGTGACGCTGTTTCCCGGCATCGCCATCGTGCTTTCGGTTCTGTCCCTGCAGATGGTTGGCGATGGTTTGCGCGACATGCTCGACCCCCGCCTCAGAAAGGACCTGTGATCCATGCCCACCGCAACCCGTAGCACCAGCCCCGTGCTGATCAGCAACGTGAAGCCCGTCGCCTTCGGCATGGCGGCACCGAGCGAAACCGTCGACATCCTGATCGGTGGCGACGGCACCATTGCCCGCATCGGCAGCCAGTTGTCGGCGCCTGAAGGCACCCAGCGCATCGACGGCAAGGGTGCCTGGATTTCGCCCGGCTGGATCGATCTGCACGCCCATGTCTGGCATGGCGGCACCGACATTTCGGTCCGGCCGCAACTCTGCGGCATGGAGCGCGGCGTCACCACCATCGTCGACGCCGGTTCGGCCGGCGAAGCCAACTTCCATGGTTTTCGCGAATACATCATCGAGCCGGCGCGCGAGCGCATCAAGGCCTTCCTCAATCTCGGCTCGATCGGCCTCGTCGCCTGCAACCGCGTCAGCGAGCTCAGCGACATCCGCTCGATTGACATCGACCGCATCATCGCCTGCTACCAGGAAAACCGCGAGCATATCGTCGGCCTGAAAGTGCGCGCCAGCCACGTGATCACCGGCTCCTGGGGCGTAACCCCGGTCAAGCTCGGCAAGAAGATCGCCAAGATCCTCAAGATCCCGATGATGGTGCATGTTGGCGAACCGCCGGCGCTCTATGACGAAGTGCTTGAAATCCTCGGCCCCGGCGACATCGTCACCCATTGCTTCAACGGCAAGGCCGGCAGTAGCATCATCGAGGACGAAGACCTGTTCGAGCTTGCCGAGCGCTGCGCCGGCGAAGGCATCCGGCTCGACATCGGCCATGGCGGCGCGTCGTTTTCGTTCCGCGTCGCGGAAGTCGCCATTGCCCGCGGCCTGCTGCCCTTCTCGATCTCCACCGATGTGCACCTGCGCAGCATGAACCAGTCAGTCTGGGACCTCGGCACCACCATGTCGAAGCTCTTGAGCGTCGGCATGCAGTTCGAAAAGGTCGTCGAGGCCGTGACGCAGGCTCCGGCCTCGGTCATTCGCCTGCCGATGGACGGGCTTCTGACCGTCGGCGCGCGCGCCGAGTTCACCCTCTTCGATCTCGTCGATTCCGAACTGCGCGTCTTCGATTCACTTGGAGCCGAAGCGCATCTCAACCGCCTCTTCGAGCCGCGATATGCGCTCATGGGCACGGACGTCGTGGCGGCAAACAGATACCAGCCGCAGCATGTCGAATGCCCCGACCACAGCCACGGCTTCAGCTACCGTTGAACCATCACAGAACACAGAAACTGGCAGGATATCGCGTGAACAGTTTGGACCATAAGACCAAGGGCCGTGTGCCGGCTTCGCCCTACCAGAGGCTTGCAGCCCTCGGCATCGACCTGCCCCCGGCACCGCCGCCGATCGCCAACTTCGTCACCCATGTTCAGGAGGGCAACATTCTCTACCTCTCCGGACAGGGCCCGCGCGAGGTCGACGGCCACCTGCATGCCGGCAAGGTCGGCGCCGACGTCGACGTTGAAAGCGCCTATGAGCACGCGCGGCTGACGGGCATCAATCTGCTGGCGGTGATGCATGATGCGCTCGGCGATCTCGGCCGCGTCAAGCGCATCGTCAAGCTCCTCGGCATGGTCAACGCCGTACCGGACTTCGCCGATCATCCGCAGGTGATCAATGGTTGCTCCGACCTGCTGATCGACGTCTTCGGCGAAGCGGGGCAGCATGCCCGCTCGGCCGTCGGTTTCGGATCGCTTCCCGGCAACATCACCGTCGAGATCGAAGCGATCGTCTCGCTTCACGAGTGACGGTTTAAGGGAGGTCGGATCAATGGCTGCGCCAGCCCATCATCTTCTCGATCCGCTCGGCGGAAACCCTGACGTGATCGGCGTAGAAGTTGCGATCGTCGACGATCTTCTGTTCGGGCAGAACGATGGAGATGGTCGCGACGCAACTGCCCTTGTCGTCGAGGATCGGGGCGGCGACGCAGGCGACCGCATAGTCGGATTCACCGGCCTGGATCGAAAGCTTGGCGGCAAGCGCCGTCTCGGCCTGGCTCGACAGTGCGGCCGGATCTACATCGGCCCGGCCCGTCGGCGATGTGCGGGCGCAACGGCGGAACAGCTCCAACCTCTCGTCGGAGGGCAGATGGCCGACCAGCAATCGTCCGGAGGCCGTCCAGTTAAGCGGCACCCGGGTGCCGACCCTGGATGTCACCTGGAAATGGCCGGGGCCGTCCGCCATGGCGAGCACCTGCATGTAGTCGCCGTCGCGACCGCAGAGCTGGATGGTTTCGGCAACCTCGCGACCGAGATCATGCATCTCCCGCGTCGCCACGCCGAGGAAATCGAGCGAGCGCGCATAGGCGAGACCGTAATGGTAGAGCCTGTCACCGAGCCAGACCTGGCCGTCGGCATCGCGGCTGAGCAGGTTCTTTTCCACCATGTCGTCGACGATGACATAGGCCGTCGACAGCGGCGCGCCGACCGCTTTGGCAATCGCGTAGACGCCGCTCGGAGAACCGGTCTCGTAGAGGAAGTCGAGCACCTGCAATGCCCGATCCATGCCGCTTACGCGCGAACGGCGGGTCTTGCCGGTCGGCTCCATGTCGTCGCCGGCTTCGGCGGCAATCGTCGTCTTGTCCAAGGGTCTACTCCCATGCAATTCGAAATTCGCATCAGATGGGCGGTCAGCAACGGCTTTCCGTCTCACCCGCGACAACGGCCGGTTCGGCGATCCGAAACGGCCCGTTCATATCTCATTACTATGGTAGATATTCCGCGAAAACGGAATAGCTTAACCTGTTCCGACTGCCAGAAAATCATATGGAGACCACCATGCCTGACCGCGACATCCGCGAAGCTCTCGGACTTCGGCCCGTTATCAACGTATCCGGCACGATGACCAGCCTCGGCGCATCGATCGTGGTTCCGGAAGCGATCGCCGCGATGACAGGCATACTGCCGCAATTCGTCGAGATCAACGACCTGCAGCGCAAGATCAGCCCGGTGATTGCCCGGCTGACGGGCGCCGAGGCCGGCTTCATCACCGCCTCCTGCTCCGCCGGCATCAGCCTTGCAGTCGCCGGCACCATGACCGGCAACGACCTCGCCGCGATCGAGCGCCTGCCCGATGCCACGGGCTTGAAGAACGAAGTCATCATCCAGATGGGCCATGTCGTCAGCTATGGTGCGCCGGTCGACCAGGCGATCCGCATTGCCGGCGGCAAGCCGGTGCTCGTCGGCCAGGCGACGTCGGCCTATCGCTATCACATCGAAGGCGCCATCAACGAGCGCACGGCGGCTGCCATCTATGTCGTCTCCCACCATGTGGTTCAGTACGGCCTTATCGGGCTCAAGGAATTCGCCGAGGCCTGCCATGCCAAGGGCGTGCCGGTCATCGTCGATGCCGCATCCGAATATGATCTGAAGATCTTCCTCGAACAGGGCGCGGACATCGTCCTCTATTCCGGTCACAAATTCCTGGGCGGCCCGACCTCCGGCATCGTCGCCGGCGAAAAGACGCTGGTGCGCAACGCCTTCCTGCAGAACCTCGGCATCGGCCGCGGCATGAAGGTCGGCAAGGAAAGCATGCTCGGCGTGATGGCAGCCCTCATCGCCTGGGAAACGCGCGACCACCAGGGGATCCGCGACCGCGAGGCCGGCTATCTCCATCTCTGGCGCGACACGCTCGACGGCCGCCCGGGCGTCAAGCACGTGATCGAAGCTGACCCGACCGGCAATCCGCTCGACCGCCTGCGCGTCACCATCGATCCGCAGGAAGCCCACATCACCGCCTGGGATCTCGCCGATGCGCTGGCGCGCGGTCAGCCGCCGATCATCGTGCGCGACCACGATGTCGAGCACAATTACTTCTATCTCGACCCCTGCAACCTGCACCCCGGCCAGGAAACCATCGTGGCAGACCGCCTTTCCGAGGAGCTGACAAAGGCGCGCAGCTCCAACGAGATCATCGCCACGCCGCTTCATGAGCGCAATGCCCGCCGCTTCGCCGGCCTGTTGCGCTGGCCCGACTGAGACCGATCCGCCCACCCCGTGCAGAACGACAAGGAATGTGAGACATGACCCGCACCGACGCTGCCACCGATCCGTCGAAAGCTGTGCTTTCGGTCGAGAACCTGACAACCTCGTTTCTGGTCGACGGCGCCTGGAAGCCTGTGGTGCGGGACATCTCGTTCTCGGTCATGCCGGGAGAGACGGTGGCGATCGTCGGTGAATCCGGCTCGGGCAAGAGCGTGACGTCCCTTTCGATCATGCGCCTGCTGCAGAAGGACATGAGCCGAACCGAAGGGCGAGTCATGCTCGGCGGCTGCAACATCCTCGATCTGCCGGAAAGCGACATGCGTCGCGTGCGCGGCAACGAAGTGGCGATGATCTTCCAGGAGCCGATGACCAGCCTGAACCCGCTGTTCACCATCGGCGACCAGATTTCCGAAGCGCTGCTCTGCCATCGACCGATGAGCAAGGCGGAAGCGAAGGCCGAGACCATTCGCCTGCTCGACAAGGTCAGGATCCCGTCGGCCGCTTCCCGTTTCGACGAATACCCGCACCGCTTCTCCGGCGGCATGCGCCAGCGCGTCATGATCGCCATGGCGCTTGCCAGCCGTCCGAAGCTCCTGATCGCCGACGAGCCGACGACCGCCCTCGACGTGACGATCCAGGGACAGATCCTCGACCTCATCAAGGTGCTGCAGGAGGAGGAAGGAACGTCCGTCCTGTTCATCACCCACGACATGGGCGTGGTTGCGGAGATCGCCGACCGCACCGTGGTGATGTTCCGCGGCGAAGCGGTGGAAACCGGCCGGACGGACGACATCTTCCTGCGCGCCAAACATCCCTATACCCGCGCACTTCTCTCGGCCGTACCGATGCTCGGCTCGATGAAGGGCAAGCCGCAGCCGCTGCGTTTTCCTGTTATCGACAGCGTCACTGGCCTGCCGGATACGCCGGCCGAGGGAACGAGCACGGTCGCTCAGACCCGCCCGATCCTTGAGGTGAAAAACCTCGTCAAGCGCTTCGACATTCATGCCGGGCTGCTCGGCAAGCTGCAGGGCCGCGTGCACGCCATCGAAAACGTCTCCTTCAGCCTGCAGCCGGGCGAAACGCTGTCGCTCGTCGGCGAATCCGGCTGCGGCAAGTCGACCACCGGTCGCGCCATCATGCGGCTGATCGAACCGCAGAGCGGGTCGGTCGTTCTCAACGGCCAGGACGTGCTGGCCATGGATCGCAAACGCTTGCGCGAAATGCGCCGGACCATGCAGATGATCTTCCAGGATCCCTTCGCCAGCCTCAATCCTCGCATGACCGTGGGGGCTGCGATCGCCGAACCCTATCTCGAGCACAAGCTCGGCACCGCGAGCCAGGCCCGCGACAAGGTCGCCGACCTGCTGGAGCGCGTCGGCCTGCAGGCCGACATGGCCGCGCGCTACCCGCATGAATTCTCCGGCGGACAGCGCCAGCGTGTCTGCATTGCGCGGGCGCTGGCGCTCGATCCGAAGGTCATCGTTGCCGACGAATCGGTCTCGGCCCTCGACGTCTCGATCAAGGCGCAGGTCATCAACCTTCTGCTCGACCTGCAGGCGAGCCTCGGCCTTGCCTATCTCTTCATCTCGCACGACATGGCCGTCGTCGAACGCGTCAGCCACCGTGTCGCGGTAATGTATCTCGGCGAGATCGTCGAGATCGGCCCGCGCACCGATATCTTCGAAAACCCGCAGCACCCCTACACCCGCAAGCTGATGGCAGCCGTGCCGATCGCCGATCCGACCCGGCGGCACACCAGGCGCAATGTCGCCAGCGACGAGATCAAGAGCCCGATGCGCGCGCCCGACTATGTCGTGGGCGAGCGGCAGTACCGCCAGATTTCGGCGGAGCACTTCGTGCAAGTGTAGAAAGCGGGCGCTTAAAACCGCGCCGTCACTTGTCTGGCGTGCAGACGCGCAGGCGATGGCCATCGGGATCGAGCGCGACAAAGGTGCGGCCGAAGACGGCGGTCATCAGGTCCTGCTCGATCGGGATCCCAGCCTTGCGCCATTCCGCGTAAAGCCGCTCGACCTCGGCGTCGTCCTTGACCATGAAGGCGATCTCCATCCGGTGGCCCGAACCGGAGGAGACGAAGTTCGCGGCCTTGGTGGACCAGAGGCTGAAGTTCAGGCCGTTATCGAGGGCATAGGCGACGTAGGCCGGAAAGGCCGCAACCGGCCCACGGCCAAGCAGCCGTGTGTAGAAGGCGGCGCTCTGTTCAGGATCTTCCACGTAAAGCAGGATGAGGTTCGGGGTCAGCATCGTCGATCATCTCCGTTGTTCGATGGTCGCAAGCTAACGCGTGCCACTGTCAGCTTTTGTCAGCATCGAAATCATGCCCGGCGCAAAAAAGCCGCCGCTCCGAGGATGGAGCCGGCGGCCTTGTCGGACCATGCTAACCACTGAGGTCGGCGTCTGCGTCAGAAGACGGCCAGATATTTCAACAGCGAGATGATACCGATAACGAGCACGATAGCCTGCACGATCTGTTTCGCCCGGCCGTCCAGCGGCAGGCGCTGAACCAGATAAAGCACGAGCACGATGACGAGGAACGTGATCAGAATGCTGATAAGAAGCCCCATAGACAAACTCCCTTTTCAAGGCGACGCGAAGTCGTCTGAGTTGTAACTATGAGGCGAGCCGAAAAGTTCCAATACTGGCAAATACTTATTTAGATAAGGCTGGGTTCCGGCCTCCGTCCCTGCCGACTGGCAGCAGTTCCGCGCACACGAAATCAGAGCTCGCGGCGATCATGCCGCGCACGACTGGCTCATCAGCGTTGATTGCATGGAAGATCGGGAGAAGGGTGTCAGCCGGCCGCCTTGCAGGCGATCCCGGCATCATTCTCGCCCTTCGTCGCATCGTAGAGCGTTGCCTCGTCACCTTTCGTCCACCAGATATACTGGCCGCCGGCATACTTGGCACCCGATGCGGAAATCACGTTAGAGGCGACGGTGAAGTTGCCGTCGAGGGTGAAGGTCACCAATGAGGCCGGGCCGGCATTGATGTATTCGGCTTCGACCGTCTTGCCGCCGCAGTCATAGCGCGCCGACTGGCGATCGACGGTCTCTGCCCCCGGAACCGAAATCGTGACATCGACACTGCCCGATCCGCCCGCTGCCATCGACGCCAGCGTCAGCGCCGGCGCGCCGGCCGACTTGCCGAGGATCAGTTTCGACCCTTCGACATCCCAGGAAAGCTCGGTGCGCAGTGCCGCCAGGAATTTCTGTTCCTGATCCATCACCGCCGGCACGCACATCTTGCGGGTCGAGGCCGCCGGGCCGAAGGTGATCTTCGCACCGGAAAGGCTGAAAGTACCGGTAAAGTGGTTGCAGCCGGCCATGCCGCCATAGGTTCCATCGTCGCGGATCTCCAGCGTCGACTGAAGATTGTCGATCACCCCGCGGCCGGCGATATCTTCGGCAAGCCAGATGCCGACAAGCTGTTGCGGCACGTTTTCGGCAGCGACCGTCTGCATTGAGGCCATTTCGATCAGCACGCAGGCGCAGGAAAGGGCGGTGGCGACTTTCAGCATCGGGAACTCCTTCGCGCTTCGACTCGTCGTCCGATTCTTAGCCCGATCACACGCCGGATTGAAGACCGCGCCCTTGTTGCACGTCGATTTCGCCTGTAGAGCCTAGCGCATACAATGAAGATCGGCATCGGTTTTCGGCAAAACCAAAACGCGGCTTCCCTCTGTCGGAGCGAGCGTTAGGCGCTCGGCCGGGCGCTTGCGCCCCCGCCCCGCTGTAAGGCTGGAAGAACGAACAAGAACATGGGAATTGGCATGGCATCCCGCGAAAACGCGAAGCGCCGACTGACGATCCTGGGCTCGACCGGCTCCATCGGCACCAATACGCTCGATGTCGTCGAGCGGCTGGGCGGTCGCGACAGTTTCGAGATCGTCGCTCTGACCGGAAACGGCAACATTCCGCTGCTGGCGCAGCAGGCGATTGTCCACGGCGCAGAGCTTGCCGTTACCGCCGACGACAGCCATTACGCCAGCCTGAAGACAGCGCTCTCCGGCACCGGCATTGAGGTTGCGTCAGGCAGGAGCGGCCTGATCGAGGCGGCGGAGCGCGACGCCGGCTGGGTGATGGCGGCAATCGTCGGCAATGCCGGACTTGCCCCGACGCTGGCCGCCGCAAGCCGCGGCGCCGACATCGCGCTTGCCAACAAGGAATGCCTGGTTTCCGCCGGCAGCCTGTTCATCGAAGCGGTCAGGAAGGGCGGCGGCCGCCTCTTGCCGGTCGATAGCGAACACAACGCCATCTTCCAGGTGCTGGAAGAGCACCAGCGCCATGCCGTCGAGCGCATCATCCTCACAGCCTCCGGCGGCCCCTTCCGCACCAAGACACTCGAAGAGATGCGCCACGTGACGGCCGACGTCGCCCGCGCCCATCCGAACTGGTCGATGGGTCTGAAGATCTCGATCGACAGCGCCTCGATGTTCAACAAGGCGCTGGAGATGATCGAAGCCAAGCACCTGTTCGGCCTCAGGCCGGAGCAGATCGAGGTGATCGTGCATCCGCAGTCGGTCATCCACTCGATGGTCGGCTACACCGATGGCTCGGTGCTGGCGCAGCTCGGCTGCCCCGACATGCGCACCGCCATCGGCTATGCGCTCTCCTATCCCAGCCGCTGCGACCTGCCGATCGAACGGCTCGACTTCGCCAAGCTGTCGCGCCTCGATTTCGAAGCGCCCGATGAAATCAGGTTTCCGGCAATCCGCCTGGCGCGCCGCGCCATGGAACAGGGCGGCGTGCAGGGGGCCGTGCTGAACGGCGCCAAGGAGACGGCGCTGGAAGCCTTCATCGCCGGTCGGGCCGGGTTCCTGGACATGGCCGAAATTGTCGAGCAGGTAATGGACAAGCTCTCGGACCTGCCTGCGGCCGTCACCATGGACGATGTCTTTGCCGCCGACGAAAAAGCCCGACAACTGGCTGCCGGGCTGATCCGATAGTTTGCTGATCGGGCGTTCCCGCCCCTCATCCGGCTGCCGCCACTTTCTCCCCGCACGCGGAGAGAAGGTTAGGGGCAGATTTCTCGAAAGATAAGTGAAGCCTTACGCGACGGCCCGTGCCAGCGCGCAGCGCGACCACAGCGAATGCAGCGCGCCGACCAGATGGTCGATATCGGCATCCGAATGCAGCGGCGTCGGAGTGATGCGCAGGCGCTCGGTCTTCGTCGGCACCGTCGGGTAGTTGATCGGCTGCACATAGACGCCAAAATGGTCGAGCAGCAGGTCGGAGATCCACTTGCACTTGGCGGCGTCGCCGACCATGACCGGCACGATATGGCTCGGGTTCGGCATATGCGGAATGCCGCGCTGGTCGAGCAGCGAGCGCAGCCGGCGCACGCGCTCCTGATGGGCGAAGCGTTCGATCTGGCTTTCCTTCAGATGACGGATGGAGGCAAGCGCACCGGCCGCAAGCGTCGGTGGCAGCGCCGTCGTGAAGATGAAGCCCGAAGCAAAGGAGCGGATGAAATCGCAAAGCGCCGTCGAGCCGGTGATGTAGCCGCCCATGACGCCGAAGGCCTTGCCGAGCGTGCCTTCGATGACGGTGAGGCGATGCATCAGGCCTTCGCGCTCGGCGATACCGCCGCCACGCGGGCCGTATATGCCGACGGCGTGCACTTCGTCGAGATAGGTCATCGCGCCGTATTTGTCGGCGAGATCGCAGAGCTCCTTGATCGGGGCAATGTCGCCATCCATCGAATAGACGGATTCAAAGGCAATGATCTTCGGCGCGCGCGGATCGGCTGCGGCAAGCTTGGCTTCGAGGTCGGCCACCGAGTTGTGCTTGAAGATGACGCGTTCGCACTTGGAATGACGAATCCCCTCGATCATCGAAGCGTGGTTCCCGGCGTCTGAGAAGACGATGACACCGGGAATCTTCGAACAGAGCGTTCCAAGGGCGGCCCAGTTGGACACGTAACCCGAGGTGAACAGAAGCGCCGATTCCTTGCCATGCAGATCTGCGAGCTCGCGCTCGAGCAGCACATGGTAGTGGTTGGTTCCGGAAATGTTGCGGGTGCCGCCGGCACCGGCGCCGCATTCGTCGATGGCGCGTTTCATCGCCTCGGTGACGATGGTGTGCTGGCCCATGCCGAGATAGTCGTTGGAACACCAGACGGTGACTTCCTGAATGCCTTCAGCCGTGTGGCGCGCGGCCTTCGGAAAGTTGCCGCGATGGCGAGCGATATCGGCGAAAACCCGGTAGCGACCTTCCTGATGCAGCCCGTCCAGCTCGGTTTTAAAGAAATTCTCGAAATCCATCATCTTCTCCAGTGCCCTGCCGCTTTTTTTGATTCAAAGCGACCGGGGGTCAACCCCGCAATGCGACGCGGCCGCCGCCTGCGGCAAAAGGCCTCTAGTTTTGAACCGTTCCAAAGAAAGCCTTAGCGCATGTAAATCCCTCCAAGCTTGATCGAAGTCAAGCTTGGACGAAAAAAGGGCGGCCGAAACCGCCCTTTTTGACGCATCAAGACAGGCCCGCATTGCTCATGCTGCAGCCACCGCGCGTTTTGCCATCACCTTGACCAGATTGGCGCGATAGGCGGCATCCGCGTGGATGTCGGAAAGCAGGTCGGAAGCGTCGACCGGCACATTGGCAAGCGCATCCGGCGACCACTGCGACGAAAGCGCCGCCTCCATGTCCTTGTGCCGGAAGACGCCACTCGATCCGGCCCCCGTCACCGCGACGCGAACATCGCCATTGTCCCGGCGCACGACGAAGACGCCGGTCATGGCGTAGCGCGAGGCCGGGTTGGCGAACTTCTGGTAGGCTGCCTTTGCCGGAGCCTCGAAGGCGATCGCGGTCACCAGTTCGCCGTCTTCGAGCGCGGTCTCGAAAAGACCGGTGAAGAAATCGCCGGCGGCAATTTCCCGCCTATCGGTGACAATGGTCGCATCGAGCGCCAGCATCGCCGAAGGGTAGTCGGCAGCCGGATCGTTGTTGGCGATGGAGCCGCCGATCGTGCCCATGTGGCGCACATGCGGGTCGCCGATATGGCTGGCAAGCCCTGAGATCGCCGGGCACACGGCCGCCAGCTCGGCGGAGGACGCCACGTCGAAATGGGTGGCCGCAGCACCGATCCTCACGGTTCGCCCCGTCACCTTGATGCCCTTCATTTCCGCGACATGCCTGAGATCGATGAGGTCGGTCGGTGCGGCAAGCCGCTGCTTCATCGTCGGGATCAGCGTCATCCCGCCGGAGAGATATTTGCCCTCGCCTGCGGCCTGCTTGAGTTTGACGGCATCCTGGATAGAGGACGCCCGGTGATAATGGGTCTCGTACATGACACGTCCTCCCGCTCAGTTTGCGGCATGGGCGGCAGCCCACACCTTTTGCGGCGTCGCCGGCATCGTCAGCCGGTTGTTGCCGATGGCGTCGGTGATGGCGTTGATCAGCGCCGGCGGCGAGCCGATGGCGCCGGCCTCGCCGCAGCCCTTGATCCCGAGCGGATTGTTCGGGCAGGGCGTGTTCGAGGTCGAGACCGTGAATGACGGCAGGTCGTCGGCCCGCGGCATGGCATAATCCATGTAGCTTGCCGTCAAGAGCTGGCCGTTTGCCGGATCGTAGTGAACGCCCTCGAGCAGCGCCTGGCCGATGCCCTGCGCCAGGCCGCCATGCACCTGCCCCTCGACGATCATCGGGTTGATGATGTTGCCGAAATCGTCGGCGGCGACGAACTGGATGATCTTGGTCTGCCCCGTATCGGGATCGACCTCCACTTCGCAGATGTAGCAGCCGGCGGGGAAGGTGAAGTTGGCCGGATCGTAGAACGCGCCCTCTTTCAGCCCCGGCTCCATGCCCGGCGGCAGGTTGTGGGCGGTATAGGCGGCAAGCGCCATCTGGAACCACGGTACCGTCTTGTCGGTGCCGGCGACCTTGAGTTCGCCGTTCTCGATGACGATGTCGCTTTCATCCGCCTCCATCAGGTGGGCGGCGATCTTCTTCGCCTTGGCTTCAACCTTGTCGAGCGCCTTGACGACGGCCGACATGCCGACCGCCCCCGAGCGCGAGCCGTAGGTGCCCATGCCCATCTGCACCTTGTCGGTGTCGCCGTGGACGATGTTGACGCTGTCGATCGGCACGCCGAAGCGATCGGCGACCAGTTGGGCGAAGGTGGTTTCATGCCCCTGCCCGTGGCTGTGCGACCCGGTCAGAACCTCGATGGTGCCGACGGCATTGACTCGGACCTCGGCCGATTCCCAGAGACCGACGCCGGCACCGAGCGAGCCGACCGCCGCCGACGGCGCGATGCCGCAGGCCTCGATATAGCAGCTCATGCCAATGCCGCGCTTCATCCCGCGTTTAGCGGCTTCCGCCTTGCGGGCAGCAAACCCGTTCCAGTCGGAGGCCTGCATCGCGGCATTGAGCGAGGTTTCGTAATCGCCGGCATCGTAATTCATGATGACGGGCGTCTGGTGCGGGAAGGTGCGGATGAAGTTGATCCGCCGGAGTTCCGCCGGCGAAACTCCAAGCTCTCGCGCCGCCGTCTCCATGGTGCGCTCCAGGAGATAGGTCGCTTCCGGGCGGCCAGCGCCGCGATAGGCATCGACCGGGGCAGTGTTGGTGTAGACGGTGCGCACATTGGCGTGGATCGCCGGTATGTCGTACTGGCCCGACAGGAGCGTCGCATAGAGATAGGTCGGCACCGACGAGGAGAACAACGACATGTAGGCGCCGAGATTGGCAACCGTATCGACCTTCAGCCCGATGATCCGGTTGTTGGCATCGAACGCCATCTTCACCTTCGAGTGGTGGTCGCGGCCATGCGCATCGGTCAGGAAGGCTTCCGTGCGGTCGGAGGTCCATTTCACCGGCACGCCGGTACACTTGGAGGCCCAGAGACAGACGACCTCTTCCGGATAGATAAAGATCTTCGAGCCGAAGCCGCCGCCGACATCCGGCGCGATGACACGCAGCTTGTTTTCGGGCGCGACATTATAGAACGCGCTCATCACCAGCCGCGCCACATGCGGGTTCTGGCTGGTGGTGTAGCAGGTGTAGTGATCGTCGCCGCCATCATAGATCCCGAGCGTGGCGCGCGGCTCCATCGCGTTCGGCGACAGGCGGTTGTTGTGGATAGTGATCTCGGTCACATGCGCAGCCGAGGCGATCGCCTTGTCGGTGGCGGCGGCATCGCCGATCTGCCAGTCGAAGATCAAGTTGTTGGGTGCTTCCGGGTGAAGCTGCGGCTGCCCCTGCTCCAGCGCCTTGGTCGCATCGGTGACGACGGGCAGTTCCTGGTAATCGACGACGACGGCTTCGGCGGCATCCTTCGCTTCCGCAATGCTGTCGGCAACGACGATGGCGACGGCGTCACCGACGTAACGCACCGTCTCGTGCGCGAGCGGCCGCCAGGCGCCCATCTTCATCGGCGATCCGTCCTTGGAATGGATCATCCAGCCGCAGATGAGATTGCCGATACCGTCGGCGAGCAGTTGCTCGCCGTCGAGCACGCCGATCACGCCGGGCATGGCCTTGGCCGCCGCCGCGTCGATCGACTTGATCTTCGCATGCGCATAGGGACTGCGCACGAAGATCGCATATTTCATGCCCGGCACCGACATGTCGTCCGTATAGCGCCCCTTGCCGGTCAGGAACCGTTTGTCTTCCTTGCGCGCCACCCGCGCGCCAATACCTTCAACGCCCATTGCCGATCTCCTCCCGAGATATCCAGCGAAAGTCCTGCGGTGAAATGTGATCGCGGCGAAACGTCATCGCCGCGGGCCGGACTTCATTCGGCAGCGACGCGGGCGCCGCCCATCTCGGCTGCCGCCGCAAGGATCGCCTTGACGATGTTGTGGTAGCCGGTGCAACGACAGATATTGCCGTCGAGTTCGGCGCGCACGGTCGCCTCATCGAGCTGCCCGCCATGCCGGCGGATCATGTCGACCGCTGTCATCACCATGCCGGGTGTGCAGAAACCGCATTGCAGGCCATGATTGGCCTTGAAGGCGGCCTGCACCGGGTGCAGCTCGCCATTGGCGGCCAGTCCTTCGATGGTGGTGACCTGTGAGCCCGCCGCCTGCGCAGCGAGGGTGGAACAGCTCTTGACCGACATTCCGTCCATATGAACGACGCACGCGCCGCATTGCGACGTGTCGCAGCCGACATGGGTGCCGGACAGCCCAAGGTTCTCACGAATGAAATGCACCAGCAACGTCCGGTCATCACATTGACCGCTCACCTGACGGCCGTTGACCGTCATTGTAATTTTCGCCATTTCGCTCCTCCGGGTGGGTCAATGCCAACACGAGCGCGAACGGTAAGCCGGGTGATGATCTGTTCACGCGACCAGGTACGCGCCAACTGCTATCGATGCCCTTCGCCTCGATATCCCTCCTCCGGGTTCCCGCGGCTTGTTTGTATCATTGTCTTTTTTTGGAATGTCGCAACCGCCCAAGGGTCAGGCGCGATAAAAATTTTGCGTGATGGTTGTGTTAGCTGAAATCGGGCCTTCATGTCCCGTTCAGGAACGATATCATTATGTTGGCGGCGAAGAGAATCCGCCAGACCTCCTGTAGACTTTCACAGCGGCCGGTTTATTTTCTGAATTTGCAAGTTCAAGTGGAGAAAGACATCTCGTCTTTGCGCCAATCACTCAGGGACGGACGAGGCGACAGGCTGAAATCCGTAGAGATCGGAGAGAACAATAATGAAGAAAGCCATCGCACTTGTGCTGGTTGCGTTGTCGGTTGCGAGCTGCACCCAGACTGAAAAGGGTGCCGGCATCGGCGCCGTCTCGGGCGCGATCATCGGCGGCGCGATCACCGGTGACGTTCGTGGCGCAGCTGTGGGCGCTGCGATCGGCGGCGTTTCGGGCGCGGTCATCGGCCATGTCACCGAACAGCCGGGCCAGTGCTACTACCGCGACCGCTACGGCCGCCGCTACATCGACTCCTGCCCGCGCTAAGCCGCAAGGACGGTCGACAACATCGACACGACGTCCACCTGTCAAATGACGGACCGGACGAAACATCGCCCCTCATGGCCACCTGCCGTGAGGGGTTTTCGTTTTCCTGACTGTCTCGGCAATCTGCCGATCAGCCATCAGATCCCGGCAGCCGTATCGAGCGCGCAGGAATCGGGTGGCCCGCGACAACACAATCCTGTCAGCTGCCTCGAAATAGCTTGATCGAGGCCCACTCCATGCTGAAACCGCCTGCAACTACCTTGCCGCCAGCTTTCAAACACATCGCCTGGTCCAACCTGTTTGCGCAATTCTCCGAGCAAATCGCCTTGGCCGCAGCACCGCTTGCGGCAGTCCTTCTGCTTTCGGCTGGCCCCGCGGAATCGGGCTGGCTGCAGATGGCCCAGACGCTGCCGTTTCTGCTGCTCTCCATTCCGGCCGGCCTGCTCGTCGACCGCGCCTCGCGGCGAATGCTAATGGTCTTCTCGGAAATGCTGCGTGCCCTCTCCCTGGTCGCCACTCTGCTTTTGATTGCGAGCGGTATGCTCACCCTGCCGCTTCTGGCGATCATGGGTTTTGTCGGCGCAATCGGAACGGTCTGCTACAGTGTCGCCGCCCCGGCATTGATCCCGGCCATCGTTCCGCGCACGCAGCTCGCCGACGCCAATCGCTGGCTGGAGCTTGCCCGCAGCCTCGCCTATTCCGGTGGTCCGGCAATCGGCGGAGCAATCATCGCCTGGACCGGTGCCTCGCTCGCCTATGTTGCGGCCACCACGCTCTCCCTTCTCGCCGTCGTGCTGCTCGCCGGCCTTCGCGAACAGGAGCAAGCGGCCGGGCCGCAACGCAATCTGCTTGATGACCTGATCGAAGGCGCACGCTTCCTTGCCGGCCATGCACTCCTGCGGCCGATACTTGTCACCGCGGTCGTGTTCAACACATCCTGGTTCGTGCTGCAGGCGGTCTATGTCGCCTATGCTGTCCGCACACTCGGACTGACGGCAACGGGCGTCGGTGTCACGCTCGGCATCTATGGAGCCGGAATGATGATCGGAGCCTATGCCGCCCCGACACTTGCGCGCCGTATCCCCTTCGGCGTCATGATCGCGCTCGGTCCGCTCGGTGGTCTGCTCGCCGCCGTCGTCATGCTGCTGACGGTCTGGTTCCCCCTCGGCGCGCTTGCGGGAGTGAGCTTCTTTCTCTTCGGTGCGGGGCCGATTCTCTGGTCGATCGCCACCCTCACGCTCAGGCAGGCCATCACCCCAAACGCGATGCTGGGGCGGGTTTCAGCCTTCATTACCACGGCGACATTCGGCGCAAGGCCGATCGGCGCGGCGCTCGGCGCTCTCGTCGCCACCCACTTCGGCGTCAAGGCTTGCCTCGTGGTCGCGGCGACCGGGTTCCTCATCCAGTTCCTGGTGATCATCGCCTCCCAGGTTCCCCGTTTGCAGGGCCTGCCCGAACCGGCTTGACCCCATTCAACCGCATCAGCGCGACCATCTGACACCCCGCAAACGGCAATCCCGAGCACGGAGCCACCGCCGACGTTGTGGCGGCGGCGCCCGGTTTTTGTGCTGCGTTGACAACATTCCGGCTCTTTTTCAGGGAAATCGACCCGGAATCTGGGCCTCAGGGGTGGATGCGGCCGGCCGTCATCGTTAACAGATGGAAAACCTTAGGCATGCAATAGTGACCCCGCCGCATGAAGGCAGTTTGTATTGGGTCGCCTTAAGACGGGATGCGGAAGCGAATGTCCCCACCACGGTCGAGTATTGCGTACTGGAAGGCAGCGACTGCGCTCGCCGTTGCCGCCTCGTGCGCGCTCGGCCCGATGTCCGTCACCAAGGCCTATGCGTTCAAGATCTTCGGCATGAAGTTTTTCGAGGGTGACGAGGACGCGGCCCAGGTCATCGACCCCGTCAACTACACCCTCACCTTCGACGCCGGTACCGACGACAAGGAATTGAAAGAGGCGCTTGAGAACAGCTCGCAGCTGGTCCAGGGCCAGGAAAAACCGGTTTCAGGCAACCTTGGCCTTGCGATCCGCGCCCGCGACGACCGCGACCGCCTGCTGGCGGCACTCTATGAGAAGGCCCGATACGGCGGCACCGTCGCAATCCAGATCAATGGTCAGGACATCGACAGCCTGCCACCCGATCCATCTTTCCCTGACGGCAAGGCCATACCCGTCACCGTCAGGGTGACGCCGGGCCCGGTGTTTTCGCTAGGCTCGGTCAAGTTCGAAGGCGACGCCGCCGGCCTCAATCCCGCCGACTACGATCTCGCGCTCGGAACCCGGGCGGATTCGACGCGGATCATCAAGGCCGGCGAAAAGGTCGTCAACGATCTGCGCGAGCAGGGACGGCCGCTTGCCAAGCTGACCGAGCGCAGCGTCGTTGCCGATCATGCAGATTCGACCGTCGACGTGGTGATATCAGCCGAAAGCGGGCCGGTGGCGCCCGTTGGCGAAGTCAGCGTTTCCGGAACCAAGACCGTCGATCCGGGGTTTGTTCGCGATTATTCGCGGCTCAACGAGGGCCGCCCCTATTCGCCCGAGGACATCCGCAAGGCGTCCGAGCGGCTGCGTCAACTCGGCGTGTTCTCGAGCGTGACCATCAAGGAAGCCAACACGCTTTCGCCCGACGGCTCGATCCCGATGAAGATCGAGGTGTCCGAGGGCAAGCACAAGTATTTCGGCTTCGGCGCCCAGGTCTCGACCACGGACGGTCTCGGGCTTTCCGGCTACTGGGGACACCGCAATCTGTTCGGCCGTGCGGAATCGCTGCGTGTCGAGGGCTCGATCGACCGTATCGGCGAGACCCAGGAACTCGATAAGCTCGACTATTCCGCGGGCATCCTCTTTGCCAAGCCCGGCGCCTTCGGTCCGGCCTCGACCTTCACCGCAAGCCTCAAGGCCAACATCCAGGATCCCGATGCCTATCGCGCCAAGATCCTGACCGGTGCGGCCGGCGCCACATTCGAACTGTCGCCGACCGACACCTTTTCCGGTGGCGGCGAGCTGAGCTGGGCGAATATCGACGACGCCTTCGGCTCCAATTCCTACCTGACAGCTGCCATTCCGCTCGAATATGTGCGCGACACCCGCGATGACAAGCTGAACGCGACCGAGGGCTACCGGGCGTTGGTCAACGCCAAACCAAGCTACGAGATCAAGGGCCAGACCTTCTTCTCGTCCTTCGAAGCAGCGGCATCGGGTTACCAAGCGCTCGGCGACGAGAAGCGTTTCGTTCTTGCCGGCAGGATCGGTGCGGGCGTTCTGGTCGGCGGCGACGGCCTTGCCGACATACCGGCAAACCGCCGCTTCTATCTTGGCGGAGGCGGCTCGGTGCGCGGTTATTCCTACCAGGAGATCAGCCCGCGCAACAGCAACAACGACGAGACCGGCGGACGCTCCTATGTCAACACTTCGGTCGAGGCGCGCATCGCCATCACCGACACGATCGGCATCGTGCCCTTCATCGACGCCGGCACCGTGTCTGCCAGCACCACGCCCGATTTCTCCGACATTCGCGCCGGCGCCGGCATCGGCCTTCGCTATCAGACGCCGTTCGGACCGATCCGTCTCGATGTGGCGATGCCGCTCAACAAATATCCCGGCGGCACCAGCTACGGCATCTATGCCGGTATCGGCCAATCCTTCTGATCCGCGCCGGTTCCAGCCGATTTCTGCGCCGCAGCCGGCAAATTTCGCACGAGCGCCCGGAGTTTCTGCCTGCAAAGATTCCGCAGCGACACAAGTTGCGTTATGGGTAGATCATGAATCACGTCGTCCGCTTCCTTCGCGCGACGCTGCGCTATTGCCTTTATGTGCTTGGCGCGCTTGCGGTCGCAGCTCTTCTCCTCGTCGCCTTCGTCGGCTTCACGACTCCCGGCGCCCGCCTTGTCGCCTGGGCGATCGAGAAATATGCGGCGACCCCGGACCAGATCGTGCGGATTGCCGACCCGAGCCCGCTTCTGACCGGCCAGTTCACCGCCGGCAGCGTGACGCTGTTCGATGGCGAGGGCATCTATGCGGAGGTTCGCGATCTCTCGCTCAACTGGTCGCCCGCGGCCCTCTTGTCCTTCCGCTTCGACGCCGCGGCGATTTCGGCAGGCTCCATCCGCGTCGAGCGCCTGCCGGTGCCTTCGACCGAAACCAAGGAAGTGCGCTCGACCTTCGCGCTTCCGGTCGACGTCAAGATCGATGCGATCGACCTCAAGGAAATCGTCATCGGCAAGGCAATCGCCGGCGAGGACCAGTTCCTGACGGCGAGCGGCAAGGTAAACGCCACCAACGAGAGCATCGCGCTCGCCATAACGGCGGCCCAGCGCGACCGGCCCGAGGCCCGTGCCGTTGCCGACATCGTCTTCAATCCGGCCGGCAACGAACTGAAACTTGAAGCGACCGTCAATGAGCCCGCCAACGGCGTTCTGGCGAAGCTCCTGCGCCTGCCGAACGAACCCGCCGTCAACATCAAGGTAACCGGCGAAGGACCGCTTTCGGACTGGGCCGGCGCCGGGACGGCTGCGCTTGACGGCACCGAGATCCTCAAGCTAGACGGCCGTCACGTCCAGTCTACCGATGGCATGCATCGGCTGACGCTTTCCGGCGGCGGCGGCTTCGGCTCGCTGATGCCGCCGGCCTTGCGCCCGATGTTCGAGGGCCAGACCAGCATCGATCTTGCTGCTGCCTTCGACGGCAAGGGCATGGTGCGCGTCGACAAGGGGCACGTGGCGACCGGCGCGCTTGCCTTCGCCGCCTTCGGCACCTTCGACAGCAAGGGCGAGAACAATCTGCAGGCAAGGCTCGCCGGTACCAATGGCGCCATCGATTTCCGCTGGCCACTGGAAAAGGGCGAGGCCCGCGTCCTGATCAATACCGTTAATCTGTCGCTGATCGGCGATGCCCAATCGGCAATCCTTGACGCGGCCGCCGACGTCGCCTCTGTCGCACTGCCGGACGTGGCCCTCGGCGCCATCAAGCTGTCGGCTGCGAGCGATGGCTTCAACCTGGCGACACAGTCGGGTCCGATCAAGACGACGGTCGAGGTCGGCCAGGTCGGCTTCGACAATGCCGATCTCGTCCGGCTGGTCCAGGCGCCGATGAAGATCGTCGGCGACATCACTGTTGCCAAGGACAGCATCACCTTTGCGCCGGTGACGCTGGAAAGCCCCGGCGTTGGCGGCACCGTCGAAGGCGCCTTCTCGCGCGAAACCAATACGGTTGCCGCGACCTTCAAGCTCTTCACGGTCCCAGGCGCCCTGCCGCCCGCTGCCGCTGCAAAATTCGACGGCACGATTGCGCTTGCCGGGAGCATCAAGACCGGCGCCAACGGCAGCGTCACCGTCGAAAACATCGATCTCAAATCCGGGACGATCGAGGCTGCCGGCTCCGTGGCGCTCGCTGAAGGCAATCTGACGGCGGATCTTAAAGGTGTCCTGCCGGATCTCGGCAAGCTGCTCGCCGACGCCAAGGGCAAGGCCGACTTCACCGCCGCTGTGACCGGACCGCTCGCCGAACTCGGCATCAAGGCGGAACTGTCCTCGAGCGGCGCGACGCTCGCCGGTCGCACGCTCAGCGACCTGACCATCAAGGCCGACGCCACCGCAAACCAGAGCAGCCCGCAGGCCAAGCTGACGGCAACCGGTGCGCTCGACGGTCAACCGATCGACGTGCGTGCCGACGTCGTCTCGAAGGACGGTCGCACATCGATCCCGGTGCTCGAAGCCACGATCGGCGAGAACACGCTCAACGGCGCCATCAACTTCACCCCCGACTTCAAACCCGACGGCACTGTCGATTTCAATCTTCCGGACCTTGGGCTGCTTGCCGCCATGGCCGGCCAGAAGGCGTCCGGAGATCTCTCTGGATCGGCGGCGATCCGGACGGCCAACGGCATCACCTCCATCGTGCTCAAGGCCGGCGGCAGCGGCATCAAGCGCGATGACCTGACGATCGCCAAGCCGACGGCCGACATCACCATTGCCGACCTTTCGGCACTGGCGATCAAGGGCAGCGTCCGGGCAGAGACAATTGCCCAGGGGGCCAACCGGGTTTCCGGATTGAGCCTCGACTTCACCCAGCAGGCCGGCAAGACAGGCTTTGCCATCGACGGCAAGTATGACGGCGGGCCTTTGACGGCGAGGGGCGACCTGACGAGTTCGAACGGGCGCACGGAAATCCGTCTTTCCTCCTTCGGCGCGACGCCGAAACAGATTGCACTAAAGCTCGCGGCGCCGACCGTGATCGCGATCGAGAAGGGCACCGTGCGCCTGAATGCGCTCACGATCCAGGCATCGAAAGGCACGATCGCGGTCAGCGGCACCGCCGGCCAAAAGCTCGATATTACCGCAAAGCTGAACGCCCTGCCGGCAGCCCTGGTCAATGCCTTCGCACCGGGCCTCGGCGCGGAAGGGGCAATCGGCGGCACCGTCGATGTCGGCGGAACGGCGGCAGCGCCGGTCGTCGCCTATAACCTCAAATGGTCCGGCGCCTCGCTGGCAGCCGCGCGCACCGCCGGCGTCGGTGCCTTCGACATCTCGGCCAATGGCAAGTTTGCCAACAACCGCGTGACGCTCGACACCACGCTCTCCGGCGCCGGCGGCCTCGCATTCAAGGGCGGCGGCAATGTCGATATCGGCGGCAACATGCCGATCGCCATGAAGTTCAACGGCAATGTGCCCTTCGCGCTCGTTGCCAACCTGATGGCCCAGCAGGGCTTCACGCTCACGGGCCAGGCCTCCGTCGACCTTTCGATTTCCGGCTCGGCCAAGGCACCGCAGATTGCCGGCACGATCACCACCTCAGGCGGACGCCTTGTCGACGTCCGGCGCAACCTCGCGCTCAACAACCTGACGGCCAACGTGGCGCTCGACGGCAAGCAGGCGACGATCTCCAAGCTTTCCGCCAACCTCGCGACCGGCGGCTCGGTCGAGGTCACCGGCACGGTCGGCACCGTACCCAGCTCCGGCTTTCCGGCCAACCTGATCATCAGGCTCAACAACGCCACCTATGTCGACGGCACGCTGTTCACTGCGCAGCTTGCCGGCGAGATGACCTTGACAGGTCCGCTGGTCGCCACCCCGACACTCGGCGGCAAGGTGACGATCCGCAAGGCAGCAATTACCATTCCCGAGAAACTGCCGACCTCGCTCTCGGCTATCGACATCAAGCACAAGAATGCGCCGGCCAAGGTCAAGCGGATGGCCAGGGACATCCGCAAGGACGAGAAGCCGGCAGGCGCCAATGCCAGCGGCGTCATCGCCTTCAACCTTGGCGTCACGGCCAATCAGGTCTTCGTGCGCGGCCGCGGCATCGATGCCGAACTCGGCGGCGACCTGACGATCCGCGGCACGGCCGTGCAGCCGACCATTTCGGGCGGTTTCGAGATGCGCCGCGGCCGTTTGGAAATCCTCGGCAAACGCCTGACCTTTACCGATGGCACCATCGGCTTCGGTGGCGACCTGATCCCGACACTCAATCTCAAGGCGACATCGACCGCCGGCGCGACGACCATCACCGTCAGCGTCACAGGCCTTGCCAACAATCCGCAGATCACCTTCTCGTCGTCGCCAGCCCTGCCCCAGGACGAAATTTTGGCGCAGCTGATCTTCAACCGCTCGCTGTCCAACCTCTCGGCCTTCCAGATTGCTCAGCTTGCCTCTGCCGTCAGCCAGCTGGCGGGCGGTGGCTCGACCTCGCTGCTCGACGGTCTGCGCAACAAGCTCGGCGTCGACGATCTCGACGTCACCACCGACGAGAACGGCGGCGCCTCGGTGCGCGCCGGCAAGTATCTTAACGACCGCACCTATATCGAGCTGCAGCAAGGCTCGGATTCAGGCTCCAGCAAGGCCGTGATCAATCTCGATGTCGGCAAGGGCGTCAAGCTGAAGGGTGCGGCCGGCGGTGACGGCTCCGCATCGGGCGGCATCTTCTTCGAAAAGGAATATTGAGGCGGCGCGTCATCAATACCGTTTTGACTGACGGCGTGCCTACCTTCGCCACAAAGAATACGCCCGCGGGTCGCTAACGATCCGCGGGCGTATTCTTTGTCGTCTTCCGTCTTCGGACGGCCGGGACGGATCAGTCGTCCGTCACAGCCCCGGGCGAAAATAGATGCCACTGAGCTTGCCGCCGGGGGCAAGCATCAGCCCGCATTCCAGCGTTCCCTTTTCGAAGCGCACGTCATAGACATCCCAACCTTCTTGCAGCACGCCCTTGAACGCCACGCTCTGCAGTGACCCCAGGCGGTCGAGTTCGGCTTTGGCGAGGGGCGCCTGCTCGCGCGCCACCGCTGCGAGCGGCGGCGTCATGCCTTCGTAGTCGGGCTCGCCGCGCTGGTGCTCGGCGATGACGCGGCGAAGCAATGCCTCACTGTCGGGAAACGGGATCTTATCCTTCACGCGCTTCTCCAGGTCGTCGGCAACGGCACGCGCCTTCGTCTCGTCGATGCGTTTCGCCGCCTGTTCGTAGCCGCCCTGATGCAGCACTACGCCTTCCACCTCACCTTGCTCGTTGCGGGTGAAAGAGAGTTGCGCCTGGACGATGCGATAGAAGAACAGGTCATCCGCTTCGGGATAGATTTCGAGCGCATTCTGCCCGGTCAACTGCGCCATCAGTCCGCCCTCGCGGCGGGTGACGCTGAGCACATCGCCGGCCTCGAACTGGAAGTCGCCCACAACAGAGCCGTGTTTTTCGGGATCGAAACGAACCTCGGTTCGAGGCCGTGCCTGCTCATAACGTCGCCACGCGACGGTATCCGGCGATAGGTCGGTCATCCTGGTCTCCTTGGCAAGAGTGATGAGTTCGCTGATAGAGACGGCCCGACCGCTCGATATTTTCTGCAGCGCCGCGCCGATCAGCGACAGGCTGTGCTCGACCCGATCACGCAGATCGACGAGCGCGGATTGCTGGATCGTCAGTGTCTGGCCGAGATCCGGCGCGGCGCCCGCCAGCAACACGGTGATCCGGGTCAGGCTCAGGCCGAGACGCTTCAATGCGAGGATCTCGGTCAGCCGGGCGATTTCCGCAGCGCCATAGAGCCGCCAGTTCTTTTCCGTCCGGCGCGGTGCGATCAGCCCACGATCCTCGTAGACACGCAGCGCCCGCACGGTCAGGCCGAGACGATCGGCACATTCGGCGGCGGACAAAAGGGGATCATGGTTTCGCTTGTCGCTCATGGGAGCCTCCTGGAACTATCTTCTAAGGTATGACCTTAGGTTCGGCTCAAGCGATATTTGGTGTGGGTAGAATCAAGATTTCGCGGAGGATGCTCGCGCTTGGGTCGGGTCGCCATGGATTTTGCACAATTCCGTCCCTACCTGCCCTCTCGCGCAAATTGCATGTTTCCCTAAATCGTATCCGATTTAAGGCTAAAAACATGCAACGGTTCATAGTGCCACAGCGACCTTTGTACGTCGAAAAAGACGCGCGGCGCTGTAGGCCGCAATTTCGGAACAACCCGTATTTTCAGGTGGTTTTTTGTCTCTCCAGCTTCTCGATATCGATCTTCCGCCCACCCTGGCACCGCTGCTCGCAGGTTATGACTGCCGAAAGGATAGCCTCGGCCAGTCAGACTCCAGCGTCTTCCTGTTCGACGCAAAAGACCGCCCGCCCCTCGTTCTCAAGGTCGAAGAGGCCGGTCCCTTTGACGAGCTTGTCGATGAGGCCGAGCGGCTCGAATGGCTGGGCAAGCAGGGAATGCCCTGTCCGCGCGTCGTCGCCCGCGACGTGTACGCGCAAAAGAACTGGCTGCTGATGGAGGCGGTCGAAGGCATCGACCTCGCCTCAAGCACCCTTGCCGCCTCGGAGCAGGTTGTTCTGCTCGCCGAAGCGCTACGCCGCATGCATGCGCTCGATGTCGATGCCTGCCCGTTCGATCACCGGATTGGTGCGCGTGTCGCGATCGCCAGGCTGCGTGCAGAAGCGGACCTGGTCGATGAGACCGACTTCGACGACGAGCGCCTCGGCAAGACCGCCGACGAACTCTTCGTCGAGCTTCAGGCGCGCATCCCTCAGGAGGGAGAGCCGGTCGTCACCCATGGCGACGCCTGCCTTCCAAACATCATCGTCAGGGATGGCCGCTTCGCCGGTTTCATCGATTGCAGCCGTCTGGGCGTCGCCGACCCCTATCAGGATCTGGCGCTGACCTGCCGCAGCATTGCCTACAATCTCGGGGAGGAATGGGTTCAGCCGTTTCTCGATCTCTACGGCATCCGTCGTGCCGATCCCGAAAAACTCGGCTTCTATTGCCTTCTCGACGAGTTCTTCTGACCTCGGGGAAAGCAAGCGCAGGATGGCCCGCGCCGCCTTATGCGGCGTCGCGGGCCTCGATATTGAGATCGACGATATCGGCATCGCCGAGGTCGATGTCTTCCAGGGCGTTGAACAACGCCCAGATATGGCCGAACGGGTCGATGAAGGCACCGACGCGGTCTCCGGTCGACAGCGTCTCCGCCGGGTTTCTGAGGGCGGCACCCGCCCCGATCGCCCGGCCGATGACCCGGTCGACATCCTTCACATGCAGTTCGAGAATGACCGCCGTCGTGCCGAGCGCATGCGGCGATCTCGGCCCGCCTAGTTTCGGCTCCGCGTCCCGCCGCGGATTGGCACCGGCGATCCGGAAGACGGATTCGCCGATCCTGAGATCGGCGCTGGTTAAAATCCCGCTCGGCCATTCATGCCGTTGCACCAGTTCGGCACCCAGCACATCACGATAAAAGGCAATGGCGCGATCCTCGTCGCCATGCCGGACAAATAGCTTCACACAGATCTGCCGATCGGCCAGCCTGCCGCCATTGATGACCATGACATCCTCCAATCTCGGGTGAGGCGCACATCATATACAAAAACGAGAACAAATCAAGAACGACTGGCGCAAAAACGCAACTTTCGACCCTCGCCCTCCACGCGGAAAGAAGGCACTAAAATGCGCCCGTCAGCTTGCTGGTCTTCAACAGGATGTTCGTCTCCGTCACGGTAATGCCGTCGATCAGCCGGATCCGCCTCAGCGTCTCGTCGAACGACACCAGGTCCCTGTCCTCAAGCTCGGCGATGAAGTCCCAGCGGCCGTTGGTGCTGTGCAGCGCCCTCACCTGTGGCAGACCGCGCAACTGCCCGGCGACCCGGTCGGCCATCTTGCCGTGGACCTCGATCATCACCACGGCCCGCACGCCGGAGGCCGGGATTTCCTGTCCCGTGCGAATGGTAAAGGCGGCGATCGTCCCGTTGGCGACCAGCCGGTCGATGCGTGCTGCAACGGTTGCGCGCGATACGCCGGTCCGCGCCGAAAGGGTCGAAACAGGCAGACGGGCATTTTGGCGCAGGGCACTGATCAGCGCCTGATCAAGGTCGTCCATATCTCTCACTTTGCAAAATCGGACTTAGCAATCTGTCGATCTTACCTTTCCAATCGACAGTTTTCCATCTTTTTGCTGTCACGCGTTTTGAGGATAATCCGCGCCATCCACGGGAATCATGACAGAAGGAACAGGGCGGATATGACGACCATCACGCTGATCGGCGCACCCATCGAGGAAGGTTCTGGACGACGCGGCGCGGCCATGGGCCCCACGGCACTTCGTATCGCCGGTATCGACACCGTTCTGCGCGAACTCGGCCACACGGTTTACGATGAAGGCGACGTCAAGCCGCTGCCGGCACGCGACCTCGCCAACCACCCCGGCGCCAACAACCTGCAGATCGTCGCCGCCTTCGCCCGCGCGCTGCACGATTCGGTCCATGACACCGTTCGCAAGGGCCATTTCCCGATCATTCTGGGCGGCGACCACGCGCTTTCGATGGGCAGCGTTTCCGGCATGGCGCGTTACGCCGCCGAAGTCGGCCGACCGCTGTTCGTGCTCTGGCTCGACGCCCATGCCGACTTCAACTCCCCGGCAACCTCGCCGTCGGGCAACATGCATGGCATGCCGGTCGCCTTCTACTGCGGCAAGGCCGAGTTTGCCCCGATCCTGCCTGCGGACCGGCCTATGGTCGATCCGACCAAGGTCTTCCAGGTCGGCATCCGCTCGGTCGACGACCGCGAACGCGAAGAGATCGCCGAACATGGCGTGCGTGTCTACGACATGCGTGCGGTCGACGAGCTCGGCATGGCGCACATCATGCGTCATATCCTCGATGAAGTGCGCTCGGCCAACGGCCTCCTGCATGTCAGCCTCGACGTCGACTTCATGGATCCCGAGCTGGCACCGGGCGTCGGCACCACCGTTCCGGGCGGCGCCACCTTCCGCGAAGCCCACCTGATCATGGAAATGCTCTGGGAGAGCGATCTCGTGTCCTCGCTCGACGTCGTAGAACTTAATCCGTTCCTCGACGATCGCGGCAAGAGCGCGCGTGTCCTGGTCGAGCTGACCGCGAGCCTTTTCGGCCGCCGTGTCCTTGACCGCCCGACCCGCAGCGCCTGAAATAGAAACAACGGAGGACGACGGATGAACACCACGGCAGACCTGATCGAAACCGAATACCGGCTCGGCGCACACAACTATAAACCGCTCGACGTTGTGCTTTCACGCGGCGAAGGCGTCTATGTCTGGGACATGGAAGGCAACCGCTACCTCGACTGCCTGTCGGCCTATTCCGCCGTCAACCAGGGCCACTGCCACCCGAAGATCTTCCAGGCGATGATGGAGCAGGCGCAGAAGCTGACGCTCACCTCCCGCGCCTTCCGCAACGACCAGCTGGCGCATTTCTATGAAGAGATCGCAGCACTCACCGGTTCGCACAAGGTGCTGCCGATGAACTCGGGCGCAGAAGCCGTCGAGACCGCCGTCAAGGCGGTGCGCAAGTGGGGCTACGAGGTCAAGGGTGTCGCGGAAAACAAAGCGGAGATCATCGTCTGCTCCAACAATTTCCATGGCCGCACGATGGGCATCGTCGGCTTCTCGACCGATCCGGACGCCCGCACCGGCTTCGGCCCGTTTGCGCCGGGCTTCAAGGTCGTCCCCTTCGGCGACATCGACGCCTTCCGCGCCGCGATCAACGAGAACACCGTCGCCTTCCTGGTCGAACCGATCCAGGGCGAAGCAGGTGTTCTGGTTCCCACCTCCGGCTATTTCCCGGCAGTGCGCGAGCTTTGCACCAAACACGGCATCACGCTGATCCTGGACGAGATTCAGACCGGCCTCGGCCGCACCGGCAAGCTGCTGGCTGAAGAACACGAGGGCATCGAAGCCGATGTGACGCTGATCGGCAAGGCGCTTTCGGGTGGTTTCTACCCGGTCTCGGCCGTGCTTTCGAACTCGGAAGTGCTCGGCGTGCTTAAGCCCGGCCAGCACGGCTCGACCTTCGGCGGCAATCCGCTTGCCTGTGCCATCGCCCGCGCGGCGCTGAGGGCCCTGACCGAGGAAGGCATGATCGAGAACTCGGCGCGCATGGGCGACCGCTTCCAGAAGGGCCTGACCGACATCCGTTCGAACATCATCAAGGAAGTTCGCGGCCGCGGACTGATGCTGGCGGTCGAGCTGGTGCCGGAAGCCGGTGGCGCCCGCAAATATTGCGAAGCGCTGAAGCAGCTCGGGATCCTTGCCAAGGACACCCATGGCGACACGATCCGCATCGCGCCGCCGCTGGTGATCACCGCCGAACAGGTCGATTGGGCGGTGGAACAGTTCGCCAAGGTTCTCGCTTCCGCTTGATCCCCTGACATTCTTTGTGTTCCATTGCGCCCCGGCTTCGACCGGGGCGCAATGTCTTACTACCAACCTGCGCCGATACTGGCCTATTGCGCCGGAGCGATTTTGGTTTCCGGCAAGGAGAAAACCGGAACCGGACCCAGCGTCCGGTGAGGATCGACGCAGGCTGGAGGCCAATATCGGCACAGGTTGGTATTAGCACTTGCAAAAGCAAGTCTTAACGAATCCCGGCCTATAGTCCCTTCCCAAAGCGCAAAGCGGTTCCTCCGCGCATGATGCAGCTGCGCCCCGCCGGATGTCGTCGGCGGACTTTTGAAAACTCTCCCCATCGGCTCAATGGCCGCGCCAGCCGCGACCGCACCGCACGGAGATGTAACGAGTTTGGCGGTGTCGCGCGCCTTAAGGCGTCGACCGGAAAGCTGGAAGGACCTTCGATGACAAGCACACTCAGGACGGCTGGTTTCGACGGCGAGACGCTGGAAATCATCGCGTTCCGCCTCCACGATCAGGAATTCTGCGTCAAGACCACCACGATCCGCGAGATCCGCGGCTGGGCCCCCTCGACCCCCATTCCGCATTCGCCACCCGAGGTCATCGGCGTGATGAACCTGCGCGGCACCGTGATCCCGATCATCGACCTTGCCCACAAGCTCGGCATGAAATCGACCACGGCCAATGAGCGCAGCGCCATCGTCGTCGCCGAAGTGCACAACATGGTGATCGGTCTCGTCGTCGACCGTGTCTCCGACATCCTCACGGTCCAGGGCAACCAGGTGCAACCGGTTCCCGAAGTCACCGCATCCTTCGACAAGAGCTTTGCCGAAGGCATCATCGCCAACGAGAACGGCATGATCTGCTTCCTCAACCTCGCTCGCATGTTCAAGGAACGCGAAGTCGAGGAAATGGCCGCCTAAACAACAGATTCTGCGTCGCATCAAGGCCCGCTTTGCCCTGGGCAAGGCGGCCTTTTTGCGTTCGGGCGGCGTGGCCCCGTGGCGCCACCCATGATTCGTAAACGATGAGTTGCTAATTCAACCTAGAAACAGCATACGAGTTTTCACAACTAAAATTTGATGTTTGCTATTTTAACAGCTGCTTAATAAGCCTGCCACTAATCTAGATTGTATAAGCAAGACGTCATGGGCATGAACGCCCACGAGTTCGAACTCCCCCCTCGAAGCACGAAAACGCTGACCCCGTTTGGGCCGGCGACGACGGACCAGACAATTTTCGGCAAGCCGGCATTTGTCCTTGTCCCCGGAGTCTGCGCCGCTCTTGGCCCCGCACGCCCTGTCGACAGCACAAGCAACAATGATCCGGCTTTCCGGTTTGAAACAACAAGAACCAAACCAGAGGGTAATCATGTTCTCTTTCGGGCAGAGTCTGGATTCACGCCAGATCGTCGCCGCGCTTTCAAAGTCGCAGGCCATGATCCAGTTCGATCTCACGGGAAAAATTTTGACGGCCAACGAAAACTTCTGCCAGGCACTTGGCTACAACCTGCAGGAGATCGTCGGCCAGCACCACCGCATGTTCTGCGCGCCGGATTATGTCCAGACCCAGGAATATCGCGACTTCTGGGCGCGGCTCGGACGCGGCGAGTTTGACGCCAATGCCTACAAGCGCGTTGCCAAGGGCGGCCGCGAAATCTGGATCCAGGCGACCTACAATCCGGTGTTTCACAACGGCAAGCCCTACAAGGTCGTAAAATTCGCAAGCGACATCACAGCGGCCAAGATCAAGGCCAACGAGGATGGCGGCAAACTCGATGCCATATCGAGATCGCAGGCGGTGATCGAATTCACCCCCGGGGGCGAAATCCTCATGGCCAACGAGAACTTCTGCAACGCACTCGGTTACAGCCTTCAGGAAATTCAGGGCAGGCATCACAGCATGTTCTGCGAACCCAGCTATGTGCGCGGCACTGAGTATGCCGAATTCTGGAAGAAGCTGGCCGCCGGCGAGTTCATCTCCAACGAGTTTGTCCGTTACGGCAAGGCCGGCAAGGAGATCTGGATCCAGGCGGCCTATAATCCGATCCGCGATCCGAGCGGCAAGGTCTACAAGGTCGTCAAGTTCGCGACCGACGTCAGCGAGCGCATGGGCGCAATCAAGGCGCTCGGCCTCGGCCTGCAGGCGCTTGCCGAGGGCGACCTCACTCACAGCCTGCCGACACCCTTCGTTCCCAGCATGGAAACGGTGCGTACCGATTTCAATGGCGCGATCGATCGGCTTTGTCGGGCGATGCAGACTGTTGGCGACAATGCGAACGCCATCGCTTCCGGCGCCCGCGAGATCCGCTCGGCCGCCGACGATCTTTCCAAACGCACGGAGCAGCAGGCGGCCTCTGTGGAGGAAACCGCAGCCGCCCTCGACGAGATCACCACGACAGTCGTCGATTCCAGCCGTCGCGCCGAAGAAGCGGGCGGACTGGTCGCCAAGACCAAGGCGGGCGCCGAACGCTCCGGCAACGTCGTCAAGAACGCGATCGGAGCGATGGATCAGATCGAGCAATCGTCACGCGAGATCTCCAACATCATCGGCGTCATCGACGACATCGCCTTCCAGACCAACCTCCTGGCGCTCAATGCCGGCGTCGAGGCGGCACGTGCCGGTGAAGCCGGCAAGGGCTTTGCTGTCGTCGCCCAGGAAGTGCGCGAACTCGCCCAGCGCTCGGCCCAGGCCGCCAAGGAGATCAAGGCGCTGATCACCGCCTCCAGCGACCACGTCAAGAACGGCGTATCGCTTGTCGGACAGACGGGGGCGGCGCTCGAGGAAATTCTGGTCCAGGTCCAGGAGATCAATCTCAACGTTTCGGCCATTGTCGAGGCCGCACGCGAGCAGTCGACGGGGTTGAAGGAGATCAACCAGGCGGTCAATTCGATGGATCAGGCAACCCAGCAGAATGCAGCGATGGTCGAGGAAAGCACGGCCGCAAGCCACAACATGTCGCGGGAAGCCGAAGCCCTCCACGCCCTGCTACGCCAGTTCCGCATCGGCCAGGACACGGCGCCGTTCGAGATGCAGCGTCACGCCGAGGAACGACAGCAGGCAACACGACTGAACGCCACCGCCCGCGCCATGCGCGGCGGACAAAGACAAGCGCTCGCCGGCGCACCATTGAACGACGGATGGCAGAATTTCTGAGCGCAATCCCTGCACCCCGCGCTCAGGAATGAGGGAAGGTGGCGACCGGTCGCCGCCTTCCCTAAAAACTCTATGGGATCGCGCCATCGCCGCATGGCGAGTACCGATCGACAGCCGCTCTCCAGTGTTCGACATCGTCAGGCGGTTCCGCAAACAAGCTGACAATCAAGATCCTCAGGCCGCTTCCGGGCGCTTGATCTTCGACGCCGCTTCAAGCACCAACGGGCTCAGACCCTCGCCGCCGCCATCGATATGCCGGAACAGCTGTCGCCGCATGCGCGGCTCCCAGAACTTGTTGATATGCGTCGCAACGCCCTCAGCGGCTTCGTCCTGCGGCTGGCTCTTGAAGAAGGTGGCGATCTGGTTCGCCATGTAGATCAGCTTGGCATTGGTGTCATGCGACATCGGCGACGGCTCCGGACTTGATGCGTTCGGCATGGGTGAAGATTTCGAATTCGTCGCCGCGCACCAGCGCGATCAACGTCATGCCCGCCGCTTGCGCCGTGCGGATCGCCAGCGCCGTCGGCGCCGAGATCGCGATGATGACTGGGCTGCCGACGACAGCGGTCTTCTGCACCATCTCGACAGAAACGCGGCTGGTAACGATGACGGCGCCGTCGCAGCCGCGGAAGCCGGCACGCGCTGCCGCGCCGACGAGCTTGTCCAGCGCATTGTGACGGCCGACGTCCTCGCGCACCGCGATCAATCCCTTGCCCGGCACATAGAATGCGGCGCCGTGCACGGCGCGCGTTTCGAAATGCAGCGGCTGCTGACCGTTGAGCAGCGCGACCGCCTTGACCACGTCTTCCTGCGACAGACGAAGCGTCGATGCCGAAACGTCGGGCGTCGGCCGCACCGCCTGCTCGATCGATTCGATGCCGCAGAGACCGCAGCCGACAGGGCCGGCCATATGGCGGCGGCGCAGGCGCAGCATGTCGTTCTGCTTGTCCTTGAGCGTGATCTGCAGGTCGATGCCGAGGTTGCCGGCAACCTCGTCGGCCATCGCCTCGACCGCTTCGATCTGGCCGGGCTCGGTGATGATACCCTCGGTCAGGCTGAAGCCGACGGCGAAGTCCTCGAGGTTCCCGGGGGTGGCCATCATCACCGCATGGGTCGAACCGCCAAAGGTGAAGGCCACCGGCGTCTCCTCCGGGACCACACGGGACCCGTCCCGCAAGGCCCCATTGCGACGGGCGGCTTCCGGCACGGTCTTCGACATCTGGAATTTCGGCATTGATGGCCCGGACATGGAGGCTACTCCGCAGCCTCCAGCTTGCCGGCGATCCGGCGTGACTGCCGCGCCTGCTCGTCATAATCCTGCTGCCAGTCCGACGGCCCGTTGGACGGCATCACCTGAACCGCCGTCACCTTGTATTCCGGGCAATTGGTCGCCCAGTCGGAGAAGTCGGTGGTGATGACGTTTGCCTGCGTCGTCGGGTGGTGGAAGGTGGTGTAGACGACACCGGGTGCCACCCGATCGGTGATCTGCGAGCGCAAGGTCGTCTCGCCGGCGCGGCTGGCAAGCCTGATCCAGTCGCCATCGTGGATGCCCCGTTGCTCGGCGTCGTGCGGGTGGATTTCCAGCCGGTCCTCCGCATGCCAGACGACATTGTCGGTGCGCCGCGTCTGGGCGCCGACATTATACTGGCTGAGAATGCGGCCGGTGGTCAGAAGCAGCGGGAAGCGCGGACCGGTGCGCTCGTCCGTCGCGACATATTCGGTGCGGATGAATTTGCCCTTGCCGCGTACGAAGCCGTCGACATGCATGATCGGCGAGCCCTCCGGGTGTTTCTCATTGCAGGGCCACTGCACGGAACCCATCTTGTCCAGATAGTCGTAGGAGACGAGCGCAAAGCTCGGCGTCGTCGCGGCGATCTCGTCCATGATTTCGGAGGGGTGGCGATAGCTCCAGTTGAGACCCATGGCCTGCGCCAGCTTCTGCGTCACTTCCCAGTCGGCATAGCCGTTCTTCGGCGTCATCACCTTGCGCACGCGGTTGATGCGGCGCTCGGCATTGGTGAAGGTGCCGTCCTTCTCGAGGAAGGTCGAGCCCGGCAGGAACACATGAGCGTAGTTGGCCGTCTCGTTGAGGAAGAGGTCGTGCACGACGACGCACTCCATCGCCGCAAGGCCGGCGGCCACATGCTTGGTATCCGGGTCGGACTGCAGGATGTCCTCGCCCTGGATGTAGATGCCCTTGAAGGTGCCGTCGACCGCGGCGTCGAGCATGTTCGGGATGCGCAGACCCGGCTCGTTGGAAATCTCGACACCCCAGAGCTTCTCGAAGGTCTCGCGCGTTGCATCGTCGGAGACGTGGCGGTAACCCGGCAGCTCGTGCGGGAACGAGCCCATGTCGCAGGAGCCCTGTACATTGTTCTGGCCGCGCAGCGGGTTAACGCCGACGCCCGGCCGGCCGATATTGCCGGTGACCATCGCGAGGTTGGCGATCGCCATGACGGTGGTCGAGCCCTGGCTGTGTTCGGTGACGCCGAGGCCGTAATAGATCGCGCCGTTGCCGCCGGTGGCATAGAGCCGTGCCGCCCCACGCACCAGTTCGGCAGGGACGCCGGTATAGGCCTCGGTCGCTTCCGGGCTGTGATAGGGCTCAGCGACGAAGGCTGCCCAGTCCTCATATTCCGACCAGTCGCAGCGTTCGCGGATGAAGGCCTCGTTGGCGAGGCCCTCCGTAACGATGACATGCGCCAGCGACGTCAGAATGGCAACGTTGGTGCCGGGCTGCAGAGGCAGGTGATAGGATGCTTCGATATGCGGCGAGCGCACGATATCGGTGCGGCGCGGATCGATGACGATCAGCTTTGCGCCCTCACGCAAACGCTTCTTCAGCCGCGAAGCAAAGACTGGATGGCCGTCCGTCGGGTTGGCGCCGATGATCACCGCAACGTCGGTGAACTCGACCGAATCGAAGTTCTGCGTGCCGGCCGAGGTGCCGAAGGCCTGGCCGAGGCCGTAGCCGGTCGGCGAGTGGCAGACGCGGGCGCAGGTGTCGACATTGTTGTTGCCGAAACCGGCGCGCACCAGCTTCTGCACCAGATAGGTCTCTTCGTTGGTGCAGCGCGACGAGGTGATGCCGCCGACCGAATCGCGGCCATACTGATACTGGATGCGCCGGAACTCCGCGGCCACATGCGCATAGGCCTGCTCCCAGGTCACTTCGCGCCAGGGATCGGAGATCTTTTCGCGGATCATCGGGTTGAGGATGCGATCCCCATGGTTCGAGTAGCCATAGGCAAACCGGCCCTTGACGCAGGAATGGCCGCGGTTCGCCTGGCCGTCCTTCCACGGCACCATGCGCACCAGTTCCTCGCCGCGCATCTCCGCCTTGAACGAGCAGCCGACGCCGCAATAGGCGCAGGTGGTGACGACGGAATGCTCCGGCTGGCCGATCTCAATCACCGACTTTTCCGTCAGCGTCGCCGTCGGGCAGGCCTGGACGCAGGCGCCGCAGGAGACGCATTCCGACGACATGAAGTCTTCGGCCATGCCTGCGGAAACGCGGCTGTCGAAACCACGGCCGCCGATCGTCAGCGCGAACGTGCCCTGCACTTCCTCGCAGGCGCGCACGCAGCGCGAGCAGACGATGCATTTCGCCGGATCAAAGGTGAAGTAGGGGTTGGATTCGTCCTTCGGCTGCCATTTGGCGTTGATGCCGCCGTTGTTGCGCGCCTTGACGTGATTGTCACCCTCATAGCCGTAGCGAACATCGCGAAGGCCGACTGCGCCGGCCATGTCCTGCAGCTCGCAGTCGCCATTGGCGGCACAGGTCAGACAGTCGAGCGGATGGTCGGAAATATAGAGTTCCATCACCCCGCGGCGAACGTCCTTCAGCCGCGGCGTCTGGGTCGACACTTCGAGCCCCGGCGCCACTGGCGTGGTGCAGGAGGCGGGCATGCCGGCCCGGCCCTTGATCTCGACGAGACAGAGCCGGCACGACCCGAAGGCGTCCATCATGTCGGAGGCGCAGAGCTTCGGCACCTCGATGCCGGCATCCATCGCCGCCCGCATGATCGACGTGCCCTCGGGCACCGTCACCTCACGGCCGTCGATAGTCAGCGTCACCATGGTTTCGGAGCGGGAGGCCGGCGTTCCATAGTCGATTTCATGAATGAGAGACATGGTCTTCCTCCTCACTCCGCCGCTTCGACAAGCGGAGCCGGTTTAAAATCATCCGGAAAATGCGTCATGGCGCTGACGACGGGATAGGGCGTGAACCCGCCGAGCGCGCAGAGCGAGCCGAACTTCATGGTGTTGCAGAGATCGGAGAGCAATTCGCGGTTCTTCTCCGGCTCGATGCCGGCGGCGATCTTGTCGGCCACCTCGACGCCGCGGGTCGAGCCGATGCGACAGGGCGTGCACTTCCCGCAGCTCTCGATGGCGCAGAATTCCATGGCGAAACGCGCCTGTTTCAGCATGTCGGCGGTATCGTCGAAGACGACGATGCCGGCATGGCCGATCAAACCGTCCCTTGCGGCAAAGGCTTCATAGTCGAACGGCGTGTCGAACAGCGCGCGCGGGAAATAGGCGCCGAGCGGGCCGCCCACCTGCACCGCCTTGACCCGACGGCCGCTCGCCGTGCCGCCGCCGATATGATCGATGATCTCGCCGAGCGCCAGGCCGAAGGCGGTTTCGAATAGGCCGGGATGCTTGACGTTGCCAGCGATCTGGATCGGGATCGTGCCGCGCGAACGGCCCATGCCGAAGTCGCGGTAGAAGACAGCACCCTTGTCCATGATGACAGGAACGGAGGCGAGCGAGATGACGTTGTTGATGACGGTCGGACAGTCGAACAGGCCCTTGTGTGCCGGCAACGGCGGCTTGGCGCGCACGATGCCGCGCTTGCCCTCGAGGCTGTTCAGGAGCGCCGTTTCCTCGCCGCAGACATAGGCGCCGGCGCCGGTGCGCACCTCCATGTCGAACGCCCGGCCGGAGCCGAGCACCGATGGCCCGAGCACGCCAGCGGCACGCGCGATCTCGATCGCCTTAGCCATCGTCGCGATCGCATGCGGATATTCGGACCTCGTGTAGATGAAGCCCTTGGTCGCACCGGTCGCGAGCCCTGATATCGCCATGCCTTCGATCAGCACGAAGGGATCGCCCTCCATGATCATCCGGTCGGCAAAGGTGCCGCTGTCGCCCTCGTCGGCGTTGCAGACGATGTATTTGCGTGCGCCAGCGGCTTCGAGCACGGTCTTCCACTTGATCCCGGTCGGAAAGCCGGCGCCGCCGCGACCGCGAAGACCACTGTCGGTCACCTGGGCAACGATTGCCATCGGCTCCATGGCGATGGCGTTCTCAAGTCCGCGAAGACCGCCATGCGAGCGGTAATCGTCGAGCGACAGCGGATCGATGACGCCACAGCGCGCAAACGTCAGCCGTGTCTGCTGCTTCAGGAACGGAATATCCTCGGTCTTCCCGAGACAGAGCGCGTGATCGCCGCCGGCAACAAGCCCGGCATCAAGCAGAGAGACAACATCACGGGCCTTCACCGGCCCATAGGCGACGCGCCCCTCCGAGGTTTCCACCTCGACCAGCGGCTCCAGCCAGTGCAGTCCGCGCGAACCGTTGCGCACAATGGCAACGTCGAGGCCGCGCGCGGCGACCGCGTCCTCCATCGCCTTTGCAACCTTGTCGGCGCCCAGCGCCAATGCTGCGGCATCACGGGGAATGTAGATCTTTGTTGTCATCGGCGCGCCTCCGCGACGAGAGCTTCGAGATCGTCGGCATCGACCCGGGCATGCACCTCTCCGTCGAGCATCGCGGAGGGTGCGCAGGAACAGAGCCCGAGACAGTAGACCGGCTCGAGCGTCACCGCGCCGTCGGGTGTCGTCTCGTGGAAGTCGATGCCGAGCAGGTGCTTGGCGCGTTCCGCAAGCGCATCGCCGCCCATCGACTGGCAGGCTTCGGCGCGACAGAGCTTCAACACATGACGACCGGCCGGGTGCTCGCGAAAATCGTGATAGAAGGAAAAGACGCCGTAGACTTCGGCGCGCGACAGGTTGAGCTCCCGCGCGATGACAGGCAGACAGTCCTGCGGCACATATCCGAACTCGTGCTGGATCTCATGCAGGATCGGCAGCAGCGGCCCTTCGAGCCCCTTCAGTTCCTCGACGATCGCAAGCGTGCGTCCGGGCACATCGCCACGCGGCTGGTGAATATTCACTCAGGAGCCCTCCCGGCTCGCGGCTGCAGCGCCCCTTGTACGGACCTCGCCCAGCTCGAATTGGCATCTTCTGGGAAGGCCGTTTCCTCCACGCCCTTGCCCAAGAGTGAAAAGCTTCGCCCTTCTGGCCGGAAGGGTCAATAAGGCTGTTTCGTTGATTGATAGAAAAAATCTATTGAACCTGATTTCGTTCGCCGAGAATGCGCGCTTCGTGCAAAAGCGCCGATACCAGCGGCGTGAATGGTTCACGATGGGTCGCAACCAGGCCAACGGTGTGGCGGGCATCCGGTTCGACGATCGGAATCATCTTGATATCATCGTGAAAGCCGAATGATTTCGCGACGTTAAACGGCATGATGCTCGCCCAGCGACCGGTGCGCACATGGGAGAAAAGCACGATCATCGAGTTTGATTCGAGCGTCGGCTCAGCGACGACGCCGGCCTCGGAAAGATGCTGGTTGACGATGCGGCGGTTCTGCATATCGGCGGTCAATAGACAAAGCCGAACGTTGCTAACCTCCTTCCACGTCACGGTTTCGCGATCGGAAAGCGGCGTTCCGGTGGCCGTCACGAGGTGATATCGCTCGATCTGCAGCGGAACGCTGGTCACGCGCCCGAGCGGCTCGTTCTCCAGATAGGTCAGTCCGGCATCGATCTCGAGGTTTTCGAGCAGCGCCAGGATCTGCAACGAGGTGGTCGACAGCACCGAGAACGTCACATCCGGATGCTTCTCCTGAAACGGCGCGGTGATCATCGGCACCATGGCAAGCGTCGTCGGGATCGCCGCCAGCCTGATATGCCCGGAGAGCCCCTTGCGCGCCGCGCGCATTTCCTCGCGCATCGTGCGGGCATCGCCGACGATGCGCCGCGCCCATTCCAGCACCCGCTGCCCCTCCGGGGTCAGCCCCTGAAAACGCGAACCGCGGCTGACGAGCATGACGCCGAGCTGTTCTTCCAGCTGGCGGATTGCCGCCGACAACGTCGGTTGCGTCACGCCGCATTCAAGCGCCGCCCGGCCGAAGTGCCTTTCGCGAGCGAGCACCAGGAACATTTCCAGCTTGTCGATCATCACACGTGTCTCAAGCGATCAACTGGCCGCCGTTGACCTCCAGCACTTGGCCCGTGATGTAGCCGGCAAGCGCATGGGAGGCGAGGAAGAGATAGGCCGGCGCGCAGTCTTCGGCGGTTCCGAGCCTGCCGATCGGGATTGTCTTGCGCGTTGCCTCCAGTTTCTCCGGCGACGAGTAACGCTCGTGAAACTCTGTCGTGATGGTGCCGGGCGAAACGCAATTGACCCTTATGCCTTCCGGGGCCAGTTCGCGCGCCAGCGCCTTGGAATAGGTGGAGACGAACGCCTTGGTTGCCGAATAGATCGAGGAGCCGGCGCTGCCGCCGGTCAGCGCCGAAATCGACACGGTGTTGACGATCGCCGGATGCGTGCCTTTGCGAAGAAGCGGCAACATGGCGCGTGTCATCTCGACCACCGAGGTCTGGTTGAGCTGAACGACGGTGCGATACTGTTCGTCCGTCAGTTCCGCCGCCGGAAAGCGGCCAACCATCGTGCCGGCATTGTTGACAAGGATATCGACGCTGTCGAATCGGCTGCGGATCGCCTCCGCCAAAGCCTCGACGCCGCCATCCGCCAGGAAGTCGGCTGCAGCCACATGCGCCCGGCCCTCGGTCGCTGCCGTCTCCAGAAAATCCGGCAGTTCCCCGACCGATCGCCCGGCATGCACGAAGACACGCGCGCCGCAATCGAGGAACTGGCGCGCCACCTCAAGGCCGATGCCGCGTCCGCCACCGGTCACCACCACATTCATGCCCTTGAACAAGGCCGGATGAAACATGTCTTTTCCCTCTTCCCGTCATTGCCAAAGTCGCCTATCGCCGAGGCGATTGCAACGCGCGCAATCGACATAGCCGACGACGAAAGCAGATTCGCGACAAACGCCGATTTCTGAAATTGCACAGCTTTCGTTTTTGCATATTATGAAAAAAAACGAAAACGGGAGGTTTCGGAATGTATCTGACGGGGCGGCAGGCGGAAATCCTGGAACTGGCGAAGAACGAAGGACGCGTGCTCGTCGAGGAGCTGGCGCAGCGCTTTTCGGTGACGCCGCAAACCATCCGCAAGGACCTGAACGACCTCTGCGACGCCAAGATCCTGAACCGGATTCACGGCGGCGCGATCTTCCCGAGCGGCAAGGAAAACGTCAAATACGATGCCCGCCGCCAGATCGCCGCACCGGAGAAGCAGGCGATCGGCAGGGCGGCCGCCGCCCTCATCCCCGACAACGCCTCGCTGTTCATCAACATCGGCACGACGACGGAAGCGGTCGGCGAAGCACTTCTCGACCACAAGGAATTGATGGTCATCACCAACAATATCAACGTCGCCAACCACTTGCGCGTCTTTCCCTCGATCGAGGTGGTTATCACCGGCGGCGTCGTTCGCGGCTCCGACGGCGGTATCGTCGGCGAGGCTGCGGTCGATTTCATCAAGCAGTTCAAGGTCGACTTCGCCGTCATCGGCGCCTCGGCCATCGACCATGACGGCGCGCTGCTCGATTTCGATTTTCGCGAAGTGAAAGTCGCCCAGGCGATCATCGCCAATGCCCGCCATGTCATCCTCGTTTCCGACTCGACAAAATTCGAAAGAACGGCCCCGGTCCGCATCGGCCATATCTCCCAGGTTCAGACCTTCATCACCGATCGCTGTCTCATTGATAACGTGCGGAAAATCTGCGCAGAGCAGGACGTTCGCCTGATCGAAACCGAGGCTTGAAGATCGTTTTTTAGACTGTCCTGAGATTCGAACAACATTCGTTTGACATTCGATATCTTTTCGCTTTAACTGATTTCGCTTTCGCGACTGCATCAATTTGTGCATTGCGAAACGTGGGAGGGGAAAAGCAGTGGCAGAGCAGGCAATCTTCGACGTCTTCATTATCGGCGGCGGCATCAACGGATGCGGCATTGCGCGTGATGCGGTCGGTCGGGGATACTTCGTCGCGCTCGCTGAAATGAACGACTTTGCCTCCGGCACGTCGTCCGGCTCGACCAAGCTCATCCACGGCGGCCTGCGCTATCTCGAACATTATGAGTTCCGCCTGGTGCGCGAGGCGCTGATGGAGCGCGAAGTGCTCTGGGCAATGGCACCGCACGTCATCTGGCCGATGCGCTTCGTCCTTCCCTATCATAAGGGCGGCCCGCGCCCGGCCTGGCTCATCCGCCTCGGCCTGTTTCTTTACGACCATATTGGCGGCCGCAAGCTGCTGCCGGCAACGGCCACGCTCGACATGACGCGCGATCCGGCCGGAAAGCCGCTGAAGCGGCTCTTTACCAAGGCTTTCGAATATTCCGACGGTTGGGTCAACGATGCCCGACTGGTCGTGCTCAATGCCCGCGATGCCGCCGACCGCGGCGCCCGGATCATGGCGCGCACCCGGGTGATCTCGGCAAAGCGCGACAACGGCAACTGGGTGGTCGACACGGAAAATGCCGCGACCGGCGAACGTCGGCAGATCCGAGCGCGCATGCTGGTCAATGCCGCAGGCCCTTGGGTCGATGCGGTACTATCAGGCGCGCTCGGCAAGAACGACGTTCACAATGTGCGCCTGGTCCAGGGCAGCCACATCGTCGTCCGCAAGAAGTTCAACGACCCCCGCGCCTATTTCTTCCAGAATCCGGATGGCCGGATCATGTTCGCCATCCCCTATGAGGACGATTTCACGCTGATCGGCACCACCGATCGCGACTATACCGGCAACCCGGCCGACGTCCGCATCAGCGACGCCGAGGTCGACTACCTCTGCAAGGCCGCGAGCGAGTATTTCCTCGAGCCGATAGAAAAGGACGACATCGTCTGGACCTATTCCGCCGTTCGCCCGCTGTTCGACGACGGCGCCAGCAAGGCGCAGGAAGCAACCCGCGACTACGTTCTTCGCGTCGAAGGCGACAGGGCCGCGGCCCCGCTCCTCAACGTTTTCGGCGGCAAGCTGACGACCTATCGCCGCCTGAGCGAATCCGCGCTCGAGAAGATCGGCGATGCCATCGGCGTCAAGGGTGCCAAGTGGACCGCCGGCTCAAGCCTGCCGGGCGGGGACTTCCCGGCCAAGGGCTACGCCGACGAAGTCGCAAAACTTCACAAGAAGTATCCCTTCCTTGCCGCCGGCCATGTGCGTCGGCTGGTACGCCTCTACGGCACGCGCGCGTCCGCGCTCATTGGAGCGGCAGCGAATGAAGCAGCCCTTGGCCATCATTTCGGCGCCGACCTCTATGAGGCGGAAGTGAAGTGGCTGATCGAGCAGGAATGGGCCCGGCACGCCGAGGACGTGCTGTGGCGGCGCACCAAACTGGGATTGAAGCTGACGTCCGGCGAGGCGACGGCGCTGGAGGAATACATGCGGGGCGCGGCGCACGCCGCCGCCTGAGGGCCCCGCATTCAAGACTGCCGATGGCTGGGTGGAACACCGGAGAATTCAATGCTTGAAATGAAGAAGATATCCAAGGTCGTGGGTGGGGAGACGCATATCCTCCCGACCGATCTTGTGCTGGAAAGGGGGTCGCTCAATGTGCTGCTCGGCCCGACCCTTTCCGGCAAGACGTCGCTGATGCGGCTGATGGCCGGCCTCGACAAGCCTGCCTCCGGCTCGCTGATCTTCGACGGCACCGACGTCACCGGCCTGCCGGTGCAGAAGCGCTCCGTAGCGATGGTCTACCAGCAGTTCATCAACTACCCGTCGATGACCGTCTATGACAACATCGCCTCGCCGATGCGCATCAAGGGTTCGGACGCAGCCACGATCGACCGCGAAGTGCGCAAGGCCGCCGAACTGCTCAAGCTCACGCCCTATCTCGACCGGACGCCGCTCAGCCTTTCCGGCGGCCAGCAGCAGCGGACGGCGCTGGCGCGCGCCATCGTCAAGAATGCCGATCTCGTGCTGCTCGACGAACCGCTCGCCAACCTCGACTACAAGCTGCGCGAAGAACTGCGCGAGGAACTGCCGAAGCTCTTCGCAGCCTCCGGCGCGATCTTCGTCTATGCGACCACCGAACCTTCCGAAGCTCTGCTTCTCGGCGGCAACACCGCTACGCTTAGCCAGGGCCGGATCACCCAGTTCGGCAAGACCATCAACGTCTTCCGTCGCCCGGTGGACCTGGTGACGGCACGCACCTTCGCCGATCCGCCGCTGAACACGATCGAGCTCATCAAATCAGGCTCGATCTTCACCTTTGACGGCAAACACGTGCTGTCGGTTCCCGCCCATCTGTCGGCGTTGCCGGACGGCCCCTGCACGGTCGCCTTCCAGCCGCACCATCTGTCGTTCGACCGTCCCTTCGACGGCGCGACGCCGCTGACGGTAAAGACGGCAATCTCGGAAATCGCAGGTTCCGAAAGCTTCATCCACGTCGGATTTTCCGGCGCGCGCTGGGTCATGCTGGCGCCGGGCATTCACGACATCGAACCGGACGCAACCCTCGAGGTTTTCGTCGATATCCGCCACCTGATGGTCTTCGGGCCGGATGGGCGCGCGATCGGCGGAACCGCCTGAGGAGGCGCTGGGAGGAAACGAAAATGGCACGCATCGATCTCGAACATATCCGCCACGCCTATGGCGCCAAGCCGAAGTCGGAAAACGACTACGCGCTCAAGGAAGTGCACCACAAATGGAACGATGGCGGCGCCTACGCGCTGCTCGGTCCGTCCGGTTGCGGCAAGACCACGCTGCTCAACATCATCTCGGGCCTGATCAATCCGTCCGAGGGACGCATCCTCTTCGACGGCAAGGACGTGACGCACCTGTCCACGCAGGACCGCAACATCGCCCAGGTGTTCCAGTTCCCGGTCATCTACGACACGATGACCGTCTACGACAATCTCGCCTTTCCCCTGCGCAACCGGCATGTGCCGGAGACCGAGGTCGATCGCCGCGTCAAGGAGATCATCGAGATGATCGGCCTTGGCGGCTGGGCGGGCAAAAAGGCGCAAGGGCTGACGGCCGACCAGAAGCAGAAGATCTCGCTTGGCCGCGGCCTGGTGCGCTCCGACGTCAGCGCCATCCTGTTCGACGAGCCGCTGACCGTCATCGACCCGGAAATGAAATGGGTGCTGCGCTCGCAGATCAAGCGCCTGCACAAGCAGTTCGGCTTCACCATGGTCTATGTCACCCACGACCAGACCGAGGCGCTCACCTTCGCCGACAAGGTCGTCGTCATGTATGACGGCCAGATCGTGCAGATCGGCACGCCGGCCGAGCTTTTCGAGCGGCCGCGCCATACCTTCGTCGGCTACTTCATCGGTTCGCCGGGCATGAACGTGCTGCCGGCCAGGATCGACGGCAGCACCGCGACGATCGGCAGCGAGACCATCGCTCTCAACTTCCGGCCCGAGATCAAGGCCGGCGCCAAGACCGAACTCGGCATTCGCCCGGAATTCGTGTCGATCGGTCGCGAGGGCATGCCGGTTGCGATCACCAAGGTCGAGGATATCGGCCGCCACAAGATCGTGCGCGCCCGCTTCGCCGACCAGCCGATCTCGATCATCCTCGACGAGGACGGCGCCATTCCGGCCGAGCCGCGCATCGCCTTCGACCAGAAGGCCATCAACATCTACGCCGATTCCTGGCGCGTCGGCGGGGAGGCCTGATCATGGAAAAGACCTGGAACAACAAAGCCTGGTTCATGGTTCTGCCGGTGCTGGTGCTCGTCGCCTTCTCGGCGGTGATCCCGCTGATGACCGTGGTCAACTACTCGGTTCAGGACACCTTCGGCAACAACGAGTTCTTCTGGGCCGGCACCGACTGGTATGTCGACGTGCTGACCTCAGACCGGTTCTGGGACGCGCTCACCCGCAACCTGATCTTCTCGGCGATCATCCTCGCCATCGAAATTCCGCTCGGCATCATCATTGCGCTCAACATGCCCAAGAAGGGCCTCGGCGTTCCGGTCTGCCTCGTCCTGATGGCACTGCCGCTTTTGATCCCGTGGAACGTCGTCGGCACCATCTGGCAGGTCTTCGGCCGCGTCGACATCGGCCTGCTCGGCCACACGCTGGAAGCGTTGGGCATCAACTACAACTATGTACAAAACCCCATGGACGCCTGGGTGACGCTGATCGTCATGGACGTCTGGCACTGGACGAGCCTCGTCGTACTTCTGTGCTATGCCGGTCTCGTCTCGATCCCCGACGCCTACTACCAGGCCGCCAAGATCGACGGCGCATCGCGCTGGTCCGTCTTCCGCTACATCCAGTTGCCGAAGATGAAGCGCGTGCTCCTGATCGCCTTCCTGCTGCGTTTCATGGACTCATTCATGATCTATACCGAGCCCTTCGTCGTCACCGGCGGCGGCCCCGGCAACTCGACCACCTTCCTGTCGATCGACCTCGTCAAGATGGCCATCGGCCAGTTCGACCTCGGTCCGGCGGCAGCCCTGTCGATCATCTACTTCCTCATCGTCCTGCTGCTCTCGTGGATCTTCTACACCGTGATGACCACAAGCGACGCGCAGAGCTGAGCCGGAAGGGAGGAAAAACCATGACCGCTACAACACAACCCCTGTCGCAACGCCTCTCCTGGCTGATCCCGACGGTCTATATCCTGTTTCTGCTGCTGCCGATCTACTGGCTCGTCAACATGAGCTTCAAGGAGACGAGCGAGATCCTCAGCACGTTTTCGCTGTGGCCGCAGAACCCGACCCTGCGGAACTATACGGTGATCTTCACCGATCCGTCCTGGTACAAGGGCTATATCAACTCGATCATCTATGTCGTCATGAACACGGTGATCTCGGTGGCAGCCGCCCTGCCTGCAGCCTACGCCTTCTCTCGTTATCGCTTCCTTGGCGACAAGCACCTGTTCTTCTGGCTCTTGACCAACCGCATGGCGCCGCCGGCCGTTTTCGCCCTGCCGTTCTTCCAGCTCTATTCGGCCTTCGGCCTGATCGATACGCACATTGCCGTGGCGCTTGCCCACTGCCTGTTCAACGTGCCGCTGGCGGTCTGGATCCTGGAAGGCTTCATGTCGGGCGTGCCGAAGGAGATCGACGAAACCGCCTATATCGACGGCTATTCGTTCCCGCGCTTCTTCGTGAAGATCTTCACGCCGCTGATTGCCTCCGGCATCGGTGTCGCGGCCTTCTTCTGCTTCATGTTCTCCTGGGTCGAGCTGCTGCTGGCCCGCACGCTGACGACAACCGCGGCAAAGCCGATCGCCGCCATCATGACCCGGACCGTGTCCGCCTCCGGCCTCGACTGGGGCGTTCTGGCCGCGGCCGGCGTGCTGACCATCATCCCCGGCGCGCTCGTCATCTATTTCGTGCGCAACTACATCGCCAAGGGCTTTGCCCTGGGCCGCGTCTAAAGGAGCTTCGTGATGAATTTCTCATGGATGGCATGGACGCTGCCGACGGCGTTGTTCTTCATCACCATCGCGCTGCTGCTCATCGGCATGGGCGTGTGGGAATATGTCTCGCCGGGCGGCAACCCGCGCGTCGGCATCCTGCGCTTCGAAACGACCCGAGGTGACCGGCTCTTCGTCTCGCTGCTCGGCAGCGCCTTCATTCACCTCGCATGGCTCGGCTTCGGCGGCGGACAGGACCTCTGGTGGGCGCTGGCGCTCTCCGTCGTCTATGCCGTCGGCGTCTTTCGCCACGTCTGAGGCGATCGAAATGGCAGGTCCGGGAGGGCCTTCCGACACTGCAATGAACGCAATCGCAAAACCCAAAGGGAGGAAATTATGCGACGGCACCTTTTCACGACGACAGCGGCAGTGCTGCTGGCTCTTACCGGCACGGCATTCGCCGGCATGGACGAGGCAAAACAGTTCCTCGACAAGGAAGTCGGCGATCTCTCCACGCTCGACCGCGCCGGCCAGGAAGCGGAAATGCAATGGTTCATCGATGCCGCCAAGCCGTTTGCCGGCATGGACATCAAGGTCGTTTCCGAAACGCTGACCACGCATGAATACGAATCCAAGGTGCTGGCTTCCGCCTTCACCGCGATCACCGGCATCAAGATCACCCACGACCTGATCGGTGAAGGCGACGTCGTCGAAAAGCTGCAGACGCAGATGCAGTCCGGCGAGAACATCTACGACGCCTATGTCAACGACAGCGACCTGATCGGCACCCATTGGCGCTACCAGCAGGTGCGCAACCTCACCGACTGGATGGCCAACGAAGGCAAGGACGTCACCAATCCCGGCCTCGACATCGCCGACTTCATCGGCACGTCGTTCACCACCGCTCCGGACAAGAAGCTCTACCAGCTTCCCGACCAGCAGTTCGCCAACCTCTACTGGTTCCGCTACGACTGGTTCAACGACGAGAAGAACAAGGCGGACTTCAAGGCGAAGTACGGCTACGACCTCGGCGTTCCCGTCAACTGGTCTGCCTATGAGGACATCGCCGAATTCTTCACCGGCCGTGAGATCGACGGCAAGAAAGTCTATGGCCACATGGACTACGGCAAGAAGGACCCGTCGCTCGGCTGGCGCTTCACCGACGCGTGGCTGTCGATGGCCGGCAACGGCGACAAGGGCATCCCGAACGGCCTGCCGGTCGACGAATGGGGCATCAAAGTCAACGAGAAATCCCAGCCGGTCGGCTCGTGCGTCGCCCGTGGCGGCGACACCAACGGCCCGGCCGCGGTCTACTCGATCGCCAAATACCTCGATTGGCTGAAGGCCTATGCGCCGCCGGAAGCCCAGGGCATGACCTTCTCCGAATCGGGCCCGGTCCCCGCCCAGGGTGCCGTCGCTCAGCAGATCTTCTGGTACACGGCGTTCACCGCCGATGCCGTCAAGAAGGGCCTGCCTGTTGTCAACGAGGATGGCACGCCGAAGTGGCGCATGGCCCCCTCGCCGCATGGCGTCTACTGGAAGGACGGCATGAAGCTCGGCTACCAGGACGTGGGTTCCTGGACGCTGATGAAGTCGACCCCGGAAGACCGCGCCAAGGCCGCATGGCTCTATGCGCAGTTCGTGACGTCGAAGACTGTGGACGTGAAGAAGAGCCATGTCGGCCTGACGCTCACCCGCGAATCCTCGATCCAGCACGAGAGCTTCACCAAACGTGCGCCGGAACTCGGCGGTCTGATCGAGTTCTATCGTTCGCCGGCCCGCGTGCAGTGGTCGCCGACGGGCACCAACGTTCCTGATTATCCGAAGCTGGCTCAGCTCTGGTGGCAGGCCATCGGTGACGCCTCCTCTGGCGCCAAGACACCGCAGGAAGCGATGGACTCGCTGTGCGCCGAGCAGGAGAAGGTGCTTCAGCGCCTCGAACGCGCCGGTATCCAGGGCGAGATCGGTCCGAAGCTCGCCGAGGAACACGACCTCGAATACTGGAACGCTGAAGCCGTCAAGGCCGGCAACCTCGCTCCGCAGCTGAAGATCGAGAACGAAAAAGAAAAGCCGATGACCGTCAATTACGACGAACTGGTCAAAAGCTGGCAGCAGTAACAAGCCCAAGACGACGGCCGCCCGTGCAAACGGGCGGCCGAAGATCAGGAGATGCGGCACCGGGGTCGGCAACGGCCCCGGTTTTTTCATGCCTGTCAGCCGGAGCGGGACGGAAATCCATGCCGGCTAGCCCATGCCACGGCCGGGGCCTGCAGCAGGATCGCCAGCAGGACCGCTGGAAAGATCGCTGCGCCGACACTGTCGAGCAGCACGCCGCCGGCCAAGCCGCCGCCGGCCATCGCCGCGTTCCAGGCCGTGACGATCATCGACTGCGCCGCATCCGCTTCCGTCCCGGCCGCCTTTGCGGAGGCGGTCTGAAACAGCGTCGCTGCACCGCCGAAGGCGAGACCCCAGGCGACAACGCCGATATAGATCGCGGCCGACTGCTCGCCCCAGACGGCAAGCAGCAGTGACGCTGCCGCAAAGAGCATCATGCTCGCCAGCACCAGCAAACGCAGATGCCTATCGACAAGGGCGCCGATGATCGGAATGACAACGAGCGAGGCGATGCCAAAGACAAGAAGTACCGTGTCAGCCCGCGCATCAAGCCCTGACGGTTCCAGGAACGGCACGATGTAGGTGTAGAGGATGTTATGGGCGAAAACGACGGCAAACATCACGAACAGAATGGGTCGGATCCCGGGCAGCCGGAACACCGACGAAAGCGCCAGGCGTCGTTCGGCGCGCTGCCCCGGAGAGTTGGGAAGCGACCATAAAACCCAGCCGACGAGCAGGGCCGCCATGATGCTCAGGAGGCCGAAGGTCAGGCGCCAGCCGGCCATAGCGCCAAGCAGGGTGCCGGCGGGAATGCCTATCGAAAGCGCCACCGGAGCACCGAGCATGGCAACGGTGATCGCCCGCCCCTGCTGCTGCGGCGGTACCATGCGGCTGGCGTAGCCGGCGGCCAGTGCCCACAACAGCCCGGCAAAGACGCCGGCAAGGAAACGCGCCGCCATCGTCACGACATAGTCGGTCGAGAGCGCTGTGACCGTGTTGACGACGGCAAATCCCGAGATCGCCGTGATCAGCAGCGGCCGCCGACGCCAGGTCTTCGTCAGCGCCACGAGCGGGATGGCCGCGACCAGCGAGCCGATCGCATAGATCGTCACCATCTGCCCGGCCAGGGACTGAGAGACGTCGAGATCGGCGCTGATCTGCAGCAACAGGCCGGCCGGCGACGCCTCCGTGAGGATGGTGATGAAGCCGGCGGTCGCAAGCGCAAGCAGCGCCGCAAGCGGCAGCCCGGCCCCGGCGACAACGACGGGCGTGGATGCTGCTTCCTGCGGAGCCGGAAGCGCGCAGTCGGTGGATTGCATGGATAGTGTCTTTCAGGATGATCGCCAGTGACGTCTCTCTTGACGGCAATAGCGGAATGGAAGCGCGTGCCAGGTGTTCGCCGCCGGCCGAAGCGGGCGGCGATCTCGTTTGTGCCTAAGCTGCGGTTACGGCGCGCTTGGGCAGCACGATGTCATCGACGCGATAGGTGTGAAACTCGCAGGTTGAGACCGAATTCAGCGCCCTGAACTTTTCCAGGAAGACCGCGTCGGTGAAGAACTCCTCGACGTTTCCTTCGCCGGCTATCGCTTCGATATTGACCACCGTCTGGCCGTCGGTGCTCTTGGAGAGGTTGCTCCAGAGAAAGCCCTCCTTGCGCTCGGCCACATAGTTCACGACGTCCTGGATCAGCCGGAACGCTTCCTCCTGCTTGCCCGGGTGGGCGTGGATGACATTGACGATGAAGACGGTCGGTTCCGGATCCCTATGGAAACCCGCCACAAGTGCCTGCTGCATGTTTTCTCCTTCTGTCGCCGACGATGTTTTCGCACGTCACGAACGCGCGTTTGTCGGACGGGCGGACTATGACGAGCTTCCAATCAGAGAAAAATACGCTACAGCTCCGAAGATATCGGACAAAAATATCCACAATTCCCGAAACGGATGAGGACGGCGGATGGACAGCCTTGGTGCACTCAATGCTTTCGTGCAGGCGGCGGACTTCCGCAGCTTTACGGAGGCCGCAACCCAGCTCGGCGTTTCACCCTCCGCCGTCGGCAAGGCGATTGCCCGGCTGGAGGAGCGGTTGAGCGTTCGCCTCTTTCATCGCAGCACCCGCAGCGTCACGTTGACCCCGGAAGGCACGCTGTTTCTCGAACGCTGCCGGCGGATTTTTTGCGAAATCGAAGCGGCCGAGGCCGAACTGGTTCAGAGCCAGGAGGCTCCGCGCGGCAAGCTGCGCGTCAGCCTGCCCATGGCCGGCATGCTGCTGATGCCGACGCTGACGGCCTTCATGCGCGCCTATCCGGAGGTCGAGATCGATCTCGATTTCTCCGACCGCATGGTCGACGTTATCGAGGAGGGGTTCGACGCGGTCGTGCGCAGCGGGGAAATCGGCGACTCCAGGCTGATGACGCGTCAGCTTGGCACGTTTCACCCCTATCTCGTCGCATCACCCGACTACTTCGAAAGACATGGGAAGCCGGAGGCGCCTGCGGATCTCGAACAACACCACTGCCTGCACCATCGCTTTCCCTCGACGGGCAAGCTCGAGCCCTGGCCGCTGGTGCAGGACGGCGCCGAAGCCAACGTCGATGTGCCGGTAACGGCCGTCTCCAATGCCCTGGAGCCGCTGATCCATATGGCCGAGGAAGGGCTCGGTATCGCCTGCCTTCCCAACTTCACGATCAGACGGCAGATGCGCGAGGGAACACTCGTATCGGTTCTCGATAACCAGCTGCGCCGCTACGGCACCTACCGGATCCTGTGGCCGTCCAGCCGGCATCTCGCGCCGAAACTGCGCGTCTTCGTCGACTTCATGGCTGCCAATCTCTTCCCGACCAGTGGTGCGTCATCGGGCTCGGCTTGACCGATAGCGGCCGCACTACGATTTCGCCATCACGCGGCGCGCGGTTTTGCCCGGCCGATCCTTGTCGAAAATCGCTCTGATTGCCTGTTTCGTGCCATCGTCCATCAGCACGATCATGTCGAGGTAGAGCTGCTTGTCGACGATGACGAAGCGGACATCGAACGGCTTGCCACCATAGTGGCCGCTGACGTTCTCGCTCCATCGGCCGATGCCGGCCGCAGTCGTGGAGCCCGTCTTCAGGTCCGCATGGGCAAAGGCAAACCAGCCGTTGTTGGAAGACACCTTCAGGATAGGCCCGTGCTGCTTGATCGCCAGCCAGCAGGTTCCGCAGGTGCCGGCGTTCGACACCATCTGTCGCCACTGCCCCGGAAAATCTTCGGTTTCGGCGTTGGCGGCAAACGGCCACAGAACAATGGCGACGGCAATCAATGCGCCGACCAAACGGCGAAACGTGCCAGCAGGCGACGAAAATCTCATATGCTGCAATCCCATGGACACCGGCGGAGGCGAGCCTTCGCCTCGACGCCAGTGCACACTGCCTGCGCTGCATTGCGGCAACGTTGCATCCGTTGGCGTCTTTTTCCGCGGTGCCTTCGGTGCAGCATTCCCTTTGCCCACTCCCCCCGGATTCCCGAAAGTGTTTACTCCACGGTTGCACTTGCGGCACTCTGTCTCGGCACCAAAGATACCCTTTACCCTGTTGGAGGATGGGGCCCCCTGTTGGAGGACGGGGGAAGCGGACTGGTCGACGTGATGGGAGGAGTAACCATGAGCGACGCATCCAGCATACACCCGGTGGACGAGAGCCAATCGGCAAGCTCGCGACCCTCGGGATTCAGCATGTCCTTGTCATGTACGGTGGCGCCGTCGCGGTTCCGCTGATTGTTGGCCGGGCCCTGCAGCTCAGCCCTCAGGACGTCGCTTTCCTGATTTCCGCCGATCTTTTCGTCTGTGGCCTCGTCACCATCATCCAGTCTCTCGGCATTACCCGGAGCGTCGGCATCCGTCTTCCCGTGATGATGGGCGTGACCTTCGCTTCCGTCGGCCCGATGGTGTCGATGGCAACGATGACGCCCGGACAGGAGGGCGCCCGACTGATCTTCGGCGCCATTATCGGCGCCGGGTTGGTCGCGCTGCTGCTCGCCCCGATCATGGGGCGGCTGTTGCGTTTCTTCCCGCCGATCGTCACCGGCACCATCATTCTGGTGATCGGCGTGACCTTGATGCGCGTCGGCGTCAACTGGATCTTCGGCAATCCCTTCGGACCGACGGCACCGAAGCTGGTCGATCCGACCCACGCCGAATGGCTGGCCGAGCTGAAGAAGCTCGCCACGACAGGCGGCCCGGCCGTTCCCGACGGCGTCGTGCTTGGCGCAACGGTGCCGAACCCTGCTTATGCCGAACTGAGCCATGTGGTACTTGCCGCCTTCGTGCTCATCTCCATCCTCGTGGTCGCGCGCTACGGCCGCGGGCTGATCAGCAACATTGCGGTTCTGACCGGCATCGTCATCGGCTGCGTCTTTGCAGCGAGCCTTGGCATGATGCATTTCGACCGGGTTGCGGATGCCGGCTGGTTCGCGGTCGTCACGCCGTTGCGTTTCGGCATGCCGATTTTCGATCCGGTGCTGATCGCCACCATGTCGCTGGTGATGATCGTCGTCATGATCGAATCGACAGGCATGTTCCTGGCGCTGGGCGAAATAACCAACAAGGAAGTCTCGCAGCAGCAGCTGACGGCCGGCCTTCGCGTCGACGGCATCGGCACGATGATCGGCGGCCTGTTCAATACCTTCCCCTACACCAGCTTCTCGCAGAATGTCGGTCTCGTCGGCGTCACCGGCGTGAAGAGCCGTTATGTCTGCGTCATGGGCGGCGTGATCATGATCGTGCTCGGCCTGATCCCGAAGATGGGCGCGCTGGTCGAGGCGGTTCCAACCTTCGTGCTCGGCGGCGCCGGCCTGGTGATGTTCGGCATGGTGGCAGCCACCGGCGTGCGCATCCTGTCGACCGTCGACTTCAAGTCATCGCGCAACAACCTGTTCGTCGTTGCCGTCTCGGTCGGTTTCGGCCTGATCCCGCTGATCGCGCCGAACTTCCTGATGTGGATGCCGCATGCGATCCACCCGATCATCGAATCGGGCATCGTGCTCGCCTCGATCTCGGCAGTGGTGCTCAACGCCTTCTTCAACGGATTGAGCGTCGAACGCTCTGCCCGGCAGGCCGTTCCAAAAAGCCCCGACACTTCGATCGCCAACGAAGCATCGACAGGTGTCGGCACGGTAGAAAGAGGACAACGAAAACGCCCCGAAGGATTCGACGACGATGGCCAAGACCAACCTCACCCTCGAGCTTCTGCTGCTCGCTCTTCTCGCAACGCTTTGGGGCGCATCCTATACCTTCATCAAGATCGGCGTCGAAACCATTCCCCCGGTGACGCTGATTGCCGCCCGCACGCTGATCGCCGGCACCATCCTGCTCGCCGTCCTCCGCTTTCGCGGCATCAAGCTGCCGCGCGACGCAGCCACATGGAAGCGCTTCCTGTTCCAGGCCTGCCTCAACAGCGTCTTCCCGTTTACCCTGATCGCCTGGGCAGAGCAGACGATCGACGCCGGCGTCGCCTCGATCCTCAACGCCGCCACCCCCATCTTCGCCTTCCTGCTGACGGCGCTGATCACCCGCCACGAGCCGGCATCGACAAGAAAGCTGATCGGCGTCGTGGCCGGCATGGCCGGCATCAGCCTGATCATCGGCGTTGAAGCCTTCGGCGGCCTGGGTGACCAGCTGCTGGCCCAGCTTGCCGTGGTCTTCGCAACCGTCTGCTACGCCGGCGCCGCCATCTTCGGAAAGAGCTTCAGGGGCCTCGACCCGATGGTTCCGGCCGCAGGCTCGCTCCTTGCAGGTGCCGTGCTTCTCATCCCCGCAAGCCTTGTCATCGACCAGCCATGGACGCTTGCCCCTTCCGCTCAGTCGGTGATCGCGCTCGTCTGCTTGGCGGTGTTCTCGACGGCGCTGGCCTTCGCCATCTATTTCCGGCTGATCCAGACGCTCGGTTCGGTCGGCGCTACCGCGCAAGCCTACCTGCGCGTTCCCGTCGGGGTCACCATCGGCGTTCTCTTTCTCGGAGAAAGATTGTCGGACACGATCTGGATCGGCCTTGCCTGCGTCGTCATCGGCGTCGCAGCCATGACCATCCCGGCGCGCCGGGCCGGGCCGGCCCTTGCCGATCGCGGCTAGTCTCAAGGCCAAAACGGAAAAGGCGCAGCGATTGCCCCGCTGCGCCTTTCGTCAGTCACGGCGCTATGTCGATCAGTCCTTGCGCTTGCGGCAATAGAGCTCGAGCCGGTGACGAACCAGGTCGTAACCGAGTTCGGCGGCGATCTCCGCCTGCAGCTGCTCGATCTTGTCGGAGCGAAACTCGATCACAGCGCCGGTGTCGATGTCGATCAGGTGGTCATGGTGCGGAGCGTCGGCCGTCTCGAAACGGGCGGTGGCACTTTCAAAGGCGTGGCGATGGACGACGCCCTGGTGCTCCAGCGCCGACAGTGTCCTGTAGACCGTCGACAGCGAAACGGTGGCATCGATTTCCTTGGCGCGGCGGTGCAATTCGCTCGCATCCGGGTGGTCTTCGGCGGTCGCGAGAATCTTCAGGATTGCCGCACGCTGCCGCGTCACGCGCACACCACCATCTCTCAGGACGCCTTCCAGCTCTTCGATGCGATTTTTGTTCTGTTTCATGGTCGTACACTAGCCAAGGCCGATAAGTTTGAAAATAGCTAGTTGCGAATGCTTCTCATGTGCATTGACTTATGCAAATCATTCGCCTAGTCCTGTGAACGACAACATCGGGGAGTATGGAATGATCGATCACATGAGACGCGCGATCCTGGTTGCCGCCACGGCATTGGCAGGTTTCGCGCTCGTTCCGGGTGCCGCTTGCGCGCAGGAAAAGTTCAAGGCCGTCACCACCTTCACGGTGATCGCCGACATGGCCAAGAACGTCGCCGGCGACGCGGCAATCGTCGAATCGATCACCAAGCCCGGCGCCGAGATCCACAACTATCAGCCGACGCCGCGCGACATCCTGAAGGCGCACGATGCAAAGCTGATCCTCTGGAACGGCCTCAATCTCGAACTCTGGTTCGAAAAGTTCTTCCAGAACTTCGACGAGGTGCCCGGCGTCGTGGTTTCTCAAGGGATCGAGCCAATGGGCATCGCGGAAGGCCCCTATAGCGGCAAGCCGAACCCACATGCCTGGATGTCGCCTTCGGCGGCGCTGATCTATGTCGACAACATCCGCGACGCTTTCGTCAAATACGATCCCGGCAACGCCGAGACCTACAAGGCCAATGCCGAAGCCTACAAGCAGAAGATCGAGGCGGCGATCGCCCCTATCCGCGCCGAGATCGGCAAGATCCCGGAAGACAAGCGCTGGCTGGTGTCGAGCGAGGGCGCCTTCAGCTACCTCACCCGCGACTTCGGCATGAAGGAACTCTATCTCTGGCCGATCAATGCCGATCAGCAGGGCACGCCGCAGCAGGTTCGCAAAGTCATCGACGCGGTGCGCGCCAACAATATACCGGTCGTCTTCTCCGAAAGCACGATTTCGCCCGACCCGGCACAGCAGGTGGCGCGGGAAACCGGCGCAAAATACGGCGGCGTGCTCTATGTTGATTCCCTGAGCGAAGCGGACGGTCCGGTACCGACCTATATCGACCTCTTGCGCGTCACGTCCGAAACCATCGCGAAAGGCCTTTCGCAATGAACCTTCAGGTAAAACCTCGCTCCGGCCCGGAAGCCGCCTCCGGGGATGCAGGCGGTGGCATCCGCGTCTCCGGCGCGACCGTGACCTATCGCAACGGCCACCGCGCGCTTCTCGATGCCTCCTTCGAGATCCCGACCGGCACGATCACAGCACTGGTCGGCGTCAACGGCAGCGGCAAGTCGACCCTCTTCAAGGCGATCATGGGCTTTGCCCGGCTGGCGCGCGGAGAAATCTCCATTCTCGGCCTTTCGGTCCAGGAGGCGCTGAAGAAGAACCTTGTCGCCTATGTTCCGCAAGCCGAAGAGGTCGACTGGAATTTTCCGGTTCTGGTCGAGGACGTGGTGATGATGGGCCGCTACGGCCATATGAACATGCTGCGCATCCCGAAGAAGGCCGACCATGAGGCGGTGGGGGCCGCGCTTGCCCGTGTCGGCATGAGCGACTTCCGCAAGCGCCAGATCGGTGAGCTCTCCGGCGGCCAGAAGAAGCGCGTGTTCCTGGCGCGCGCCCTTGCCCAGGACGGCCGCGTGATCCTGCTCGACGAGCCCTTCACCGGGGTCGACGTCAAGACCGAAGATGCCATCATCCGCCTGTTGATCGGCCTGCGCGACGAGGGCCGCGTCATGCTGGTCTCGACCCACAACCTCGGCAGCGTGCCGGAATTCTGCGACCGGACCGTTCTCCTGAAGAACACGGTGCTGGCCTATGGCCCGACGGAAACCACCTTCACCCGCGAAAACCTCGAACTCGCCTTCGGCGGCGTCCTCAGGCATTTCGTGCTCGGTGGCGACAGCCTGCATGACGACGCGGATCCGCGGCAACTGTCCGTCATCACCGACGACGAGCGTCCGCTGGTGATGTATGGCGCCAAGGGGCAGATGGTGTCGCAACCGGCCAAGCCTGAGAGCGACCCGGAGGCAGCAGGCAAATGATCGCCACGCTCTTCGAGCCCTTCACCTACAACTACATGGTCAACGCCATGTGGGTCAGCGCGCTGGTTGGCGCCGTCTGCGCCTTCCTGTCGTCCTATCTGATGCTGAAAGGCTGGTCGCTGATCGGCGACGCGCTCTCGCACTCGATCGTTCCGGGCGTTGCCGGCGCCTATATGCTCGGCCTGCCCTTCTCGCTCGGCGCCTTCTTCTCCGGCGGGCTTGCGGCCGGCGCGATGCTGTTTCTCAACCAGCGCACCCGGTTGAAGGAAGACACCATCATCGGGCTGATCTTCACCTCGTTCTTCGGCCTCGGCCTGTTCATGGTGTCGCTGTCGCCAACCTCAGTAAACATCCAGACGATCGTTCTCGGCAACATCCTCGCCATCACGCCTGCCGACACGTTGCAGCTTGCGCTGATCGGCGTCATCTCGCTGATCATCCTGACGGCCAAGTGGAAGGATCTGATGGTCACCTTCTTCGATGAGAGCCACGCACGCTCGATCGGTATCCCGACGACCTTCCTGAAGGTGCTGTTCTTCACGCTGCTGTCCGCCTGTACGGTCGCCGCGCTGCAGACGGTCGGCGCCTTTCTCGTCATCGCCATGGTGGTGACACCGGGCGCCACCGCCTATCTGCTCACCGACCGCTTTCCGCGGCTGATCGTCATCAGCGTCGCGATCGGCGCGCTCACCAGCTTCTTCGGCGCCTATTTCAGCTACTTCCTCGATGGCGCTACCGGCGGCATCATCATTGTGCTGCAGACGCTGATCTTCCTCTTTGCCTTCGTCTTCGCGCCCAAGCACGGATTGCTGGCTGCCCGCAGGCGCAGCGCCGAAGCCCTGGAGGTCACGCAATGATCTCGCTCGACCTTTTGCTTGCCGTCTTCGAATTCGAGTTCATGCGCAATGCGCTGCTGATCTCGGTCCTGGTGGCGATCCCGACGGCCCTGCTCTCCTGCTTCCTCGTGCTCAAGGGCTGGTCGCTGATGGGCGACGCCATCTCGCATGCGGTCTTTCCCGGCGTCGTCATCTCCTACATCGTCGGCCTGCCGCTCGCCGTCGGCGCCTTTGCCGCCGGCATGTCCTGCGCGCTTTTGACCGGCTACCTCAAGGAAAACAGCCGCATCAAGCAGGACACTGTCATGGGCGTGGTGTTCTCCGGCATGTTCGGCTTCGGCCTGGTGCTCTACACCAAGATCCAGAGCGACGTGCATCTCGACCATATCCTCTTCGGCGACATGCTCGGCATCGGCTGGCCCGACATCATCGAAACCGGTCTGATCGCCCTGGTGGCAACCGGGATCCTGGCGGTAAAATGGCGCGACTTTCTGCTGCACGCCTTCGACCCCGCACAGGCCAAGGCCGTCGGCCTGCGCGTCAACTGGCTGCATTACGGGCTCTTGGCGATCCTGTCGCTCACGATCGTCGGCGCGCTGAAGGCCGTCGGCCTGATCCTTGCCATCGCCATGCTGATCGCGCCCGGCGCCATCGCGTTTCTGATCACCCGCACCATGGGCAGCATGCTCATCGTTGCGGTGCTGGTGGCAACCGTCGCCTCGTTCTCAGGCGTCTATCTCTCGTTCTTCATCGACAGCGCCCCGGCACCGACCATCGTGTTGTTGATGACCGTGATCTTCCTCGCAGCTTTCCTCTGGTCGTCCTGGCGGACGGCCCGCATCGAGGCCCAGCGAACGACGGTCGAATGAGGGCGGGGCTCCCCTCCCCCCGGGAAGGGAGCCTCTCCACTGCAACCTCAATGGCTCGGATGCAGCGCGTCGTTGAGATACATGCAGGTCAGCATGGTGAAGATATAGGCCTGGATGACCGACATCAGCAGTTCCAGACCCGTCAGCGCCACGGTCATCATCAGCGGCATGACCGCGCCGAGCGTACCGAGCGCGCCGAAGCCACTGAGGCTGACGACGAAGCCGGCGAACACCTTGAGCGTGATGTGACCGGCGAGCATGACGGCGAAAAGACGAACCGAATGGCTGACCGGGCGCGACAGGAAACGACCTCGATCGGGATGATGATCGGCGCCAGCACCAAAGGCACGCCCGACGGCATGAACAGCCTGAGAAAGCCGAAACCGTGTTTAATCAAGCCGTAGAGCGTCACGGTCAGGAACACGAGCAGCGCCAGCGCAAAGGTCACCGCAATGTGGCTCGTCACGGTGAAGGCATAGGGAAACATGCCGATTAGGTTGGCGACCAGGATGAACATGAACAGCGAGAACACCAGCGGGAAGAAACGCATGCCGTGCTCTCCGGCATTCTCGCGCAACGTCTTCGATACGAACTCGTAGAGGATCTCGGCCGCCGACTGGGCAAGGTTCGGCACCAGGCCGCGCCTGCGCGTCGAAAGGATCAGGAAAAGGCTGGCGATCGCCACGGTCACGGCCATGTAGACGGCCGAATTGGTAAAGCTGATGTCGTGTCCGCCGACCTCGGCGATGTGGAAGAGCGACTTGATCTCGAATTGTTCGATGGGTCCGGCCATCATGAACCTCGTGCGTTGGCAACGGAGCAACCACGGCGCGGCGGCCGCGGGCGCATCAATGTGTGTGGGAAGCGGGTGAAAGCCGATCGCGAGACGGGGCGCGATGGCGCCCGAAGCAAACGTTCAGCTCTGTCAGGAAGGAAAAGCTCACGCGGGCGTGCCGCAGGCCAGGATGCTGCATGATGCGATCGACTCCATTATCTCAAGCGGTCGAGATAGTGGGGCCGTCCCCAGGCGAAGCATCGACGCGGGTCGTCCCGCGTGCGCCTGACCTAGAGACAATTTTTGATGAGGTCAAGCCGAGACGATACCTGCCGATAGGCCTGCGGCATCGGGGCCGGCATCAATCTGCCCGCCGAGGCTCAGCCAAATTGCCGATGGTCGGCAAGCACCTGCTCGATCACCGCCAAGCTCTTTTCCGCTTCGGCGGAGTTGGTACCGGGAAGACCAGCATAGACGATCAGCGCCTTCCACAGGGTCCAGCCGCGACCGCGCGCCCAGGTGCCGGCGTCGAGCGCCACGCCGGCGCGAAACGCCTCCCGGCTTTGCCCGTGGAACAGCGTCCAGGCAATGGCAAGGTCGCAGGCGGGATCACCGATACCCGAGGTGCCGAAATCGATGACTGCGCTCAGGCGACCGTCTTCGACCAGCAGATTGCCCCAACTGATATCGCCGTGGAACCAGACCGGCGCGCTCTGCCAGCTTGCCGCCAATGCGGCCTCCCAGACATCGCGCGCCGCTTCCGTGTCGATGCGTCCCTCGAGCGCGACGAGCGCGCGGCGGGTTTCCTCGTCATAATGGGCAGGTGGCCCGCCGCGAAGGAAATTGTGCGGGCCAGGCAACGGCCCGCCGCGCGCATCGACCTGCCGCAAGGCGACAAGAAAGCGCGCCAGATCCTGCGCAAAGACCTTGAGGTCGCCGATCCGATCATCCGTCGCCGTCTCACCCGGCCGCCAGCGATAGACCGACCACGGCCATGGATAGCCCTCGCCTGGCACGCCCCTTGCCAAGGGCACCGGGATAGGCAGCGGCAGGTGCGGCGCCAGCTTCGGCAGCCAGAACTGCTCCTTTTCCACCTGCAGCGCATAGGACTCAGCACTCGGCAGACGCACGGCCATGTCTCGCCCGAGATGGAAGGTCCTGTTGTCCCACCCGCCGGGCAGCACCGGCCTGATGTCGAGTGCGGCCCACTGCGGAAACTGTGCAGCGATCAGGCGCCGGACGAGCAGCGCGTCGATGGTGGGAGTGATCGTCGATTGATCGGACATAACGGGACAAATGCCTCACGCCAGAAACTCGGACGCCTGTTTTAGCCGATCGTCGCCTGTTCGCAACTTTTCCGCTCGGGGATGGCGAACGGACAACCCGATCCAGCCGAAACGCGTCGCCTTCAACCTGCCTTCGTCGAGCACCACACCGGGCCGGACGCGTCACCGTCCCGATGGTCGCATGGATATTGTCTGCCAGGCGGATTCCGGGAATGATGGAAGTGGAAAAGGACAGGCCGTCTTCCGGTCGCCGTGGGATGATCGCTTTACCCCGCATCACAATCTGATATTTTCAACTCCACCGAATTTTCGGCCTTTTTGATAACCTGAGATCATGGAACACCGGCTGCTCGACCGCATATCGCTGGAGGCTTTTCGCGTTTTCGACGCGGCCAGCCGGCATATGAATTTTTCTGGCGCCGGTCGCGAGATCAACATCACTCATGCCGCCGTCAGCTGCCGCGGCAAGGACCTGGAATTGACGCTGCTGGGCGAGCGGCTGTTTCAGCACGTACGGGCGATCATCCCCGCTGGCACCTGTCGCCGCTGATGGCAGAGGAGCTCTCGTCGGTCACATCATCAGACTATCTCGCTTCGCGCGCCCTCGACGCGGAAAGGCTGGCCTCTCTCGGCCTGCCCCGCAACCGGCCATCGAGGGACGAGGCGCTGCGCCTGCACGCCGCACTCGGAAGATCGACATGAGCGGCGGACGCGGAAAGGCGACGACACCGCCAAAACAGCCGAGCCGCACCGGCATCGCCTTCTTTCTCGTTGCCTTTGCATTGATCGCAACAGTGATCCTGGCGACCGCTCTGCTCGCCAACGGACAGAGGAACCTGAGACAGTTGCTGAAGGCACTCGATCTTCCGACGACGTTTCTCGATCCGGAGAAGCCGGTGGCGCAGGCCCCGGAGGTCCACGTCAAGCGACAGCCGCCGCGCATCGCCCTGCCGGTCTGGACGTTTCAGGATCTGCAGACGCCGGAACAGCAGTTCCTGCGGGTGCTCCGCAGCGATCCCCGCGCTCTCTGCGATGAGCTGCGCGAGGCCGGATTCCGCGAACTCGAATGGAAATCGAGCGCCGGCGAGCGTGGCCAGTGGGAATGCTCCTCACTCGTATCCTTTCCGCGCCCTGGGGTCGACAAGATCTCGTCGATCTTCATTTTCATCAAGGGCAACGGCGAAGAAGAGATCACCTCGTTTCGCGTCAAGCTCAACATCGAGCGCCCGGAGGACGCGCAGGTGGTGACAACAAGCGCCGCGCGCGCCGCGTCGGTCTTCCTCGACCATGTCCGCTGGGCCGATGGCGGCAGCATTGCGCTGCAGATCCAGGCGTTGAAGGAATTTGACGTAAAGCGCTTCGGCAGCCGCGTGCAGTTCAAGCGCGAAACGGACGAGACCACGGCACGCTACAATTTCCTCGCCAACCAACCGGCCCGCGCCCGCCCGAAGAGCATTGCCGAACTCCATTTCGACCGTGAAAAATGGCTCGCCTATGGCAACGCCGATGCGCGTAGCTTCGTTCTCGGCCCGACGGCGTGGAATGGCCCGGCGAAGATACCCGAAGGCGGCGACGCCGTAGCAGACCCGGCATCACCAGAGGGTGCCGGCACTGCGAAGGCAAACACTGACGCAAGACCCTGACTTGAAGCGCGTCGCGGTCTCTACAGCGGCGCGCGTCTTATTGGACGCTGCGCTTTAAGCTCGTGTTTCGCGCATGTCGTTATCGCAAAGCCGCTACGCACTTTTGCGCGACATGCTTGAGGTCAGCGATCGATCCGGGTCGAAAGGATGATCGACGACAGCGTGCGGTCGACACCGTCGATTTCACCGATACGATCGATCAGCAGGTCGAGTTCGCTGATCGATGCTGCCGCAACGACGGCGATAAGGTCGAAGCTACCGCTGACGGAATGAAGGGTGCGGATCTCGCGGATGGCAGCAAGTTCCGGGGTGACGCGGCTGAGTGCCCTTGGCGCGATGGTGATCAGCACATGCGCCTTGACCAGACCCTTCTCATAGCTCTCCGACAAGCGGACGCCATAACCGGCGATCACGCCCTCGCGCTCCAGCCGCTCGATCCGGGCCTGCACGGTCGTCCGCGACAGGCCGAGCCTGCGGGCAATCGTTGCTGTCGGCATGCGGGCGTTTTCGCTGAGCACGGCGAGGAGCTCGCGATCCTTGTCGGTAATCTGCATTTCGTCGGTCCATATAGGCATTCTGCCGAATATCTATAGGCGATTTAGTCATATTACAGCTTCAAATCAACAGCTCTCGGTCGGACAATAGGGTCTGAAACGCATTTCATACCCTGGGGGAAAGTCATGAAGGACATCGTCGTCATCGGAGCAGGCAAGATCGGCTCCACCATTGCTCGCATGCTCGCGCACACCGGCGATTACAGCGTCTGCGTTGCCGACCGTAGCGCCGAGCAGCTGGGCCAGATCGAGAAGCATGCCGCCATCACGACGGCAGCCGTCGATATCGGCGACAAGAAGGCGCTCGTTGCCCTTCTCTCCGGCAAGTTCGCCGTTCTCAGCGCCGCCCCGTTCCACCTGACGGTTGCCATTGCGGAAGCCGCTGCCGAAGCCGGCATCCACTACCTCGACCTGACCGAAGACGTCGAATCCACCCGCCAGGTCAAGGCGATCGCCGCCAAGGCCAGCACCGCCTTCATTCCGCAGTGCGGCCTCGCACCGGGCTTCATCTCCATCGTCGCCAATGACCTTGCCAGCCGCTTCGAGACGCTCGAAAGCGTGCGCATGCGCGTCGGCGCGCTGCCGCAGTACCCGTCGAATGCGCTCAACTACAACCTGACCTGGAGCACCGACGGCGTCATCAACGAGTATATCGAGCCCTGCGAAGCGATCGTCGAAGGCAGCCTGATCGAAGTTCCCGCCATGGAAGAGCGCGAAGAATTCTCGCTCGACGGCGTGACCTACGAAGCCTTCAACACCTCGGGCGGCCTCGGCACGCTCTGCGAATCGCTGAAGGGCAAGGTCCGCACCCTGAACTACAAGACGATCCGCTATCCCGGCCATGCCGCCATCATGAAGGCGCTGCTGAACGACCTTGGTCTGCGTCATCGCCGCGAAGTCCTCAAGGACATCTTCGAAAACGCGCTGCCGACCACCACCCAGGACGTCGTCGTGATCTTCGTGACGGTTTCGGGCTTCCGCGAAGGTCGCCTGATCCAGGAAACCTACGCCAACAAGGTCTATAGCGGCGTCGTCGCCGGCCGCATGCAGAGCGGCATCCAGATCACCACCGCCGGCAGCATCTGCGCCGTGCTCGATCTGCTCGCCAACGGCAAGATCGCATCCAACGGCTTCGTTCGCCAGGAAGACATCGCTCTCGATACCTTCCTCGCAAACCGCTTCGGTCACTACTACGCCCAGAAGGGCGAGACAGAACGCGTCGCCGGCTGAGGCCACTCGGCTCGTCTGCGCTGACTATAATGCCCGGGTCCTGCCCGGGCATTTTTTATGTGTCGAACTGAACGTCGCCGCTTCGATTACCGCGGTTTCGACCCGAAACGTGTTGGATGGCCGTATTATGTCCGGCCGAACTCATCCTCGATGCGGATGATGTCGTCCTCGCCGAGATAGGACCCGGTCTGAACCTCGATCAGCTCCAGCGGGATCTTGCCTGGATTGTGCAGTCGGTGGACGGTCCCCTGCGGGATATAGACGGACTCGTTTTCATGCAGCAGACGGGTTTCGCCGGCCATGGTGATCTCCGCCGTGCCACGCACGACAATCCAGTGCTCGGCCCGATGATGATGCTTCTGCAGCGAGATCTTCTTGCCGGGGCTGACCTTCAGTCGCTTGACCTCGTAGCGCTCGCCGCTGGAGACCGAAGAGACCGCGCCCCAGGGCCTGTAGGACGTCGGGTGCTCCTGTGTAAGCCCTAAGGTTGCCTGCGACCGTGCGAGCACCTTGACGATGTTTCCAACGCTCTGGCTGTCTTCCAGGCGCCCGACATAGACGGCGTCTTCGCTGGCGATCACGGCGATATCGTCAAGCCCCTGCACAGCAAGGTGGATGTCGCGGGAGAGCACTAATGAGTTGCGCGTGTTCGCTACCGTCGCCTTGTCGGTAACGACATTGCCGTCACCGTCCTTGCGACCGATCTTCCACACGGCATCCCAGCTGCCCAGATCCGACCAGGCGAATGAGGATGGAACGACGGCAGCGCGAACGGTCTTTTCGAAGACCGCGTAGTCGACGGAAATATCCGGCGCCTTGGAGAAGGCCTTCGCTTCCAGCCGGCTGAAATCGAGATCCTTGCTGGCGCCCTCGACGGCCGCCTTTGTCGAGGCATAGACGTCAGGCGCATAGAGCTGCATCTCGTCGAGGAACACCTTAACCGGCAGCATGAACATGCCGGAGTTCCAGAGATAGCGCTCGGTCGCCAGCATCGCCTCTGCCTTGGCGCGATCCGGCTTCTCGACGAAACGGGCAACCCTGTTGGCGCCGGCCGGCAACGCTTCCCCAAGTTCGATATAGCCGTAGCCGGTCGCGGGCTCCGTCGGAGTGATGCCGAACGTCACCAGTTCACCGGCCTCGGCTGCCAGCTGCGCCCGCAGCATGCAATCGATGTAGACCGCTCCGGCATCGATCTCGTGATCGGAGGCGAGCACCTGCATGATCGCCGCCTCCCCGAACTTGGCGAGCACGACGAAGGCGGCCGCCGCCAGTGCCGGCGCCGTGTTGCGTGCCACCGGCTCGAGCAGAATATCGCTGAGCGGCGCATCGACGGCGCGCGCCTGTTCGGCGACGATGAAGCGGAAATCGCTGTTGGTGACGATGATCGCCGGCTCATATAGCCTGCTATCGCTCACCCGTTCCAGCGTCTGCTGGAACAGCGATCGATCGGACAGGATCTGCAGAAACTGTTTCGGCGCGCCCGAGCGCGACAGCGGCCACAGGCGCGTACCTTTTCCACCCGCCATGATCACGGGAACGATCTTAGACGTCATGCCAAGCCTCTGCGCGCATCGAACGAGAGTCCATCCATACAGGACCGATGCTAAAGAATGCCTGAAGCCGGCCGTGCAAACAAACCGCACCAAAGGTGAGGCATGCCCCTCACTTCGGATAGGACGCCAGCTTGCCCATCGTCTTACGCCGTACCAATTCGCATCGGCACAACGATGAGGCGGCTCTGTCGCGGCCATCGCGGGCAACAAAAAACCCCGCTCGAAGGCGGGGCTTTTTCATTGGTTTATCCCGTCGGGATGTCCCTTTCAGGCCGGGATCACGATTTCCCCGAGCTTCGTCAGTTCGGCGATGAACTGCTCGGCGCGCGTCTTCTTCTCGTCGCCGGCACCGTCCAGCTCGGCACGGACCGCCTCGATGCGCTTTTCAAGCGCGGTGCGGTCGAGTTCGTCGACGTGCACGGCGGATTCGGCAAGCAGAGTGCAGCCGGTCGGCAGGATATCGGCAAAGCCGCCGAAGACGGCGAACCGCTCGGTCTTGCCGTCAGCCGTTTTCACGGTAACGACGCCGGGCTTCACCGTCGTCATTGTCGGGGCATGATTGGCCATCACGGTCATCTCGCCCTCGGTCGCCGGAATGACGACTTCCGTCACCTTCTCGGAGAGGAGCAGGCGCTCGGGGGAAACAAGCTCAAAATTGAAACTGTCGGCCATGACCATTCACTTCTCGTGGGCGCGCCACCTGAGGTGGCAGGCTGTGCATGTCTTCCCTGCTCCGCAATATGGCGGAACGCAGGATGAAAGCCTCGGCGCATCGCTGCGCCGAGGCTCACGATGCTATCAAGCGGCTTCTGCAGCCAGCTTCTTGGCCTTTTCGACCGCTTCTTCGATCGAGCCGACCATGTAGAACGCGGCTTCCGGAAGATGGTCGTAGTCGCCGTTGACGAGGCCCTTGAAGCCCTTGATCGTGTCTTCGAGAGCGACGAGCTTGCCCGGAGAACCGGTGAAGACTTCGGCCACGAAGAACGGCTGCGACAGGAAGCGTTCGATCTTACGAGCGCGGGCGACGGCCAGCTTGTCCTCTTCCGACAGTTCGTCCATGCCCAGGATGGCGATGATGTCCTGGAGAGACTTGTAACGCTGCAGGGTCGTCTGGACCTTACGCGAAATCTCGTAGTGCTCTTCGCCGACGATCATCGGGTCCAGCATGCGCGACGTGGAGTCGAGCGGGTCAACGGCCGGGTAGATGCCCTTTTCAGCGATCGAGCGCGACAGAACCGTCGTTGCGTCCAGGTGGGCGAACGAGGTTGCCGGCGCCGGGTCGGTCAAGTCGTCGGCCGGAACGTAAATGGCCTGAACCGAGGTGATCGAACCCTTGGTCGTCGTGGTGATGCGTTCCTGCATCTGACCCATGTCGGTCGCCAGCGTCGGCTGGTAACCCACGGCCGATGGAATACGGCCGAGCAGAGCCGAAACTTCGGAGCCTGCCTGGGTGAAGCGGAAGATGTTGTCGACGAAGAACAGAACGTCCTGGCCCTTGTCGCGGAAGTCTTCAGCGATCGTCAGACCGGTCAGAGCGACGCGAGCGCGGGCGCCCGGCGGTTCGTTCATCTGGCCGTAAACGAGGGCTGCCTTCGAGCCTTCGCCGCCGCCGAGCTTGTTAACGCCGGACTCGATCATTTCGTGGTAGAGGTCGTTGCCTTCGCGGGTACGTTCACCCACGCCAGCAAATACCGAGTAACCACCGTGCGCCTTGGCGACGTTGTTGATCAGTTCCATGATGAGAACGGTCTTGCCGACGCCTGCGCCACCGAAGAGGCCGATCTTGCCGCCCTTTGCGTAAGGAGCGAGAAGGTCGACGACCTTGATGCCGGTGACGAGGATCTGCGCTTCCGTCGACTGCTCGACGTAGGACGGCGCGTCCTGGTGGATGGCGCGCTTGCCCGACGTGATCAGCGGACCAGCTTCGTCGACCGGCTCGCCGATGACGTTCATGATGCGGCCGAGCGTTTCATCGCCAACCGGAACCGTGATCGGTGCCCCGGTGTCGGTGACCGGCTGACCGCGGACGAGACCTTCGGTCGAGTCCATGGCGATCGTGCGGACGGCGTTTTCGCCGAGGTGCTGCGCGACTTCGAGAACGAGGCGGTTACCGTGGTTCTCGGTTTCCAGTGCGTTCAGGATCTGCGGAAGCTGGCCTTCGTCGAACACAACGTCGACGACGGCGCCGATGACCTGCGTTACGCGACCGACAGCGCCGGCTGCCGCAACTGCGGTCTTGGCGGAAGCTGCCTTCCTCGGTGCAGCCGGCTTCTTCGCCGCTGCGGTTTCTTTCGGGGTAGCTGCCTTAGCCATAATCCTTACCCTCTTCTCGTAACCTTAGAGCGCTTCCGCGCCCGAGATGATTTCAATGAGTTCCTTGGTGATCTGAGCCTGGCGCTGACGGTTGTAGTTCAGCGTCAGCTTATTGATCATGTCACCAGCATTGCGCGTCGCATTGTCCATCGCGCTCATCTTTGCGCCCATTTCGCCGGCGACGTTCTCGAGCAGGGCCCGGAAGATCTGCACCGAAATGTTGCGCGGAATGAGGTCGCTCAGGATCGCGCCCGCGTCCGGCTCATATTCGTAGACGGCCGAAGCATCCGATGCTTCCACTGCGACCGGGCCGGCCGAAGCGGGGATCAGTTGCTGTGCCGTCGGAATCTGGGCGATAACGGACTTGAACTCAGAATAGAACAGCGTGCAGACATCGAACTCGCCCTTTTCAAAGAGCGCGATGACCTTGTGGCCGATCTGGTCGGCATTCTGGAAGCCGATCTTCTTGACCTCACGCAGGTCGATACGATCGATGATCAGCGACGCGTATTCGCGACGCAGAATATCGAAGCCCTTCTTGCCGACGCAGATGATCTTCACCGTCTTGCCGGCGGCAAGCAGCTTGCGAAGGTGGTCGCGAGCGTGGCGGGCGATCTGCGAGTTGAAGCCGCCGCAAAGACCGCGTTCCGCCGTGCAGACGACCAGAAGATGCGTATCGTCCTTGCCGGTGCCGGTCATCAGCTGCGGCGCATCGTCGTCCGCGCCAACCGCCTGGGCGATGTTGGCGAGAACGGCAGCCATGCGCTGCGAGTAAGGCCGGGCGGCCTCGGCCGCCTCCTGCGCACGCCGAAGCTTCGCCGCGGCGACCATTTTCATCGCCTTGGTGATCTTCTGCGTCGCCTTGACGGAGGCGATCCGGTTCTTCAGATCCTTAAGTGAAGGCATCCGTTATCCGTCCTAAATGAAATCCGCTCAGGCGAAAGACTTGGCGAAGCTGTCGATTGCAGCCTTCAGCTTGCCCTTGACGTCGTCGGAGATCGCCTTGTCCTTGCGGATGGTTTCCAGGATGTCCTTACCTTCCGAACGCATGTACGAAAGCAGGCCCTGCTCGAACTTGCCGACCTGATTGACCGGCAGCTTGTCGAGGTAACCGTTGACGCCTGCGAAGATGACAGCAACCTGCTCTTCCGTCTTCAGCGGCGAGAACTGCGGCTGCTTCAGGAGTTCGGTCAGGCGTGCACCGCGGTTCAACAGACGCTGCGTAGCAGCATCGAGGTCCGAACCGAACTGCGCAAAGGCCGCCATTTCGCGGTACTGAGCGAGTTCGCCCTTGATCGAGCCGGCAACCTGCTTCATCGCCTTGATCTGCGCGGCGGAACCGACGCGCGAAACCGACAGACCGACGTTAACGGCCGGACGGATGCCCTGGTAGAACAGGTCGGTTTCAAGGAAGATCTGGCCGTCGGTGATCGAGATCACGTTGGTCGGAATGAACGCGGAAACGTCGTTGCCCTGCGTTTCAATGACCGGCAGAGCCGTCAGCGAACCGCCACCATTGTCGTCCGAGAGCTTTGCAGCGCGCTCGAGCAGGCGGGAGTGCAGGTAGAAAACGTCGCCCGGGTAAGCTTCGCGGCCCGGCGGGCGGCGCAGCAGGAGCGACATCTGACGGTAGGAAACGGCCTGCTTCGACAGGTCGTCGTAGCCGATCAGGGCATGCTTGCCGTTGTCGCGGAAGTATTCGCCCATCGCGCAACCTGCAAACGGTGCGAGGTACTGCATCGGAGCCGGGTCGGATGCGGTCGCAGCAACGATGATCGAGTACTGAAGAGCGCCACGCTCTTCCAGAACCTTCACGAACTGGGCAACCGTCGAACGCTTCTGGCCGATTGCGACGTAGACGCAATACAGCTTGTCGCCTTCCGGACCATTGTCGTGAATGGCCTTCTGGTTGAGGATCGTGTCGAGGATGATCGCGGTCTTGCCGGTCTGGCGGTCGCCGATGACGAGCTCGCGCTGGCCACGGCCAACCGGGATGAGGGCGTCAATGGCCTTGAGGCCGGTCGACATCGGCTCATGCACCGACTTGCGCGGAATGATACCAGGAGCCTTGACGTCAACGCGCGAGCGCTGCTTGGCGTTGATCGGGCCCTTGCCGTCGATCGGGTTGCCGAGCGCGTCGACGACGCGGCCGAGCAGTTCCGGACCAACCGGAACGTCCACGATGGCGCCGGTCCGCTTAACGGTGTCGCCTTCCTTGATGTCACGGTCCGAACCGAAAATAACGACGCCGACGTTGTCGGCTTCGAGGTTCAGCGCCATGCCGCGAATTCCACCCGGGAATTCGACCATCTCGCCTGCCTGAACATTGTCGAGGCCGTAGACGCGGGCGATACCGTCACCGACGGAAAGCACCTGGCCGACTTCGGAGACTTCTGCTTCCTGGCCGAAATTTTTGATCTGATCTTTAAGAATTGCGGAAATTTCCGCGGCGCGGATATCCATCAGCCGACCTCTTTCAGTGCAAGCTTAAGGGTAGAGAGTTTGGTGCGAAGGGAGGTGTCAATCTGGCGGGACCCGACCTTGACGATCAGACCTCCAAGAATAGACGGGTCGACGGTGACGTTAACAGTCACGTCTTTGCCGGTGACGCTCTTGAGCGTCGCCTTCAATTCAGTTTCCTGCGCTGCAGTGAGCGCATGGGCCGACATTACGTCGGCGGAGATTTCACCCCGGTGGCGCGCGGCGATCAGGCGAAACGCCTTGATCATGCCCGGCAGCGTGAAGAGGCGGCGATTGCGTGCAACAACCTTGAGGAAGTTACCGACGAGACCAGAAATACCGGCCTTGGCGGAGATCGCCGAAATGGCCTTGAACTGGTCGTCGGCAGAAAAGACGGGGCTTACGATCAGCCGCTTCAGGTCATCGCTGCCGTCGATCAGGGCCTGGACGCGGGTAAGATCCGCACCGACCGCCTCGACGGAACCCGCTTCGAGAGCGAGGTCAAAAAGCGAGGACGCATACCTTTCTGCAACACCGGAAATAAGCTGGGATGTGTCTGCCACGGGCACAAGCTTCTCTCAATTTCATCCAAGAACGGTGGTGGCGGCGAGCCGTCAACTTAACGTTTTGAATTTGCTGCAATAATTTGCAGGATATCGAGGCCTGGCGACCCACTTCCCCCGCAATTCGCGGTTCGTCTAGCATAGGATGTTTGGACTCGCAACACGCGAACGGCAGGAATGCGGCATAAGTCGACCCGGATTGGCCGAATTTTGCCGTAAATTGGTTTCTGAGGATGTGAATCGCGAAAACGCGAGGGCGGCGGTCAGATCATTCCGAAGACATAAGCGAGCGGAAGTATGGCAAGTGCGGCCTGCACCAGGAGCGCCACCCAGTTGTAGAGCGTGCCGCCGTTGTCGCTCATCATGGAGAGAATGCGGCCGAAGGCGGCGAGCGCAAAAGCGGCGCCGACAGCGAGGTAGACCATCGGCTGCGCCAGCAGGATGGCGGCAAGGCCAAGGCCGGCATGCATGCCGCCCATGGTCGAGCGCGCCTCGGCCAGACCGCCGCGACGGCCTTCGGCAATGCCGATGCCGGCGGCGCGAAAGGTAAGCCGCGGCGCAAACAGCATGACGACACCGATCAGCGCCGCCACCGCCGCCGCACAGAAGGCGAGGAACTCGCCGGTTTCCGTCGGAATATAGAACTCCATGCCCCGTTCCCGCAGATGAGCGCCGATCTTGATCACGTCGCCACGGGACCAGTCCCCGTGAGCGAAGCGTCCCAGACCTCTAGCGCATGTTGCAGCCATTGTGAATCGCCCACGGGCCATTCACGGCCGCGATCACAGGAAACTCTGGGGATCGATGTCGAGCTGAACGCTGATCGAGCCGCGCTCCTTCGGGCCGGCGGCAATCATTGCCTTGACGAAGGCCTGCATGTCGCTGTTGCGGCGCCCGTGCACCAAAAGCCGGAACCGATGGCGGCCGCGGATCAGCGCCAGCGGCGCCTCGGCCGGACCGAGGATCGAAATGCCATCGGTGCGCGGCGCTGCACTTCGAAGTCCGCGGGCGTGGGTCTCGGCATCCTGGCGCGTATCGGCCGATACGATCAGCGACGCCAGCCGGCCGAACGGCGGCAGCAGCGCCTTTTCGCGCTCGGCGATCTCGCGGTCGTAAAAGGCATCCGCATCGCCCGAGACGATCGCCTGCATCACCGGGTGCTGCGGCTGGTAGGTCTGCAGCAGGCCGAGGCTCTTCAAACCCGTTCGGCCGGCGCGCCCGGTCACCTGCGACAAGAGCTGGAACGTGCGCTCCGCCGCTCGCGGATCGCCATTGGCAAGCCCGAGATCGGCATCGATGATGCCGACCAGCGTCATCAGCGGAAAATTGTGGCCCTTAGCGACAAGCTGCGTGCCGATGACGATATCCGCTTCGCCACGCGCAATCGCCTCCAGTTCCAGCCGTAGGCGCTTCACGCCCATCAGATCGGAGGAGAGCACGATCGTGCGCGCCTCTGGAAAATGGCGCTCGACCTCTTCGGCGATGCGCTCCACACCCGGACCGCAGGCAACCAAGTGATCGAAGGTGCCGCATTCCGGGCAGGCCTCGGGTGTCTTTTCCGCATAGCCGCAATGGTGGCACTGGATCTGGCCGCGGAAGCGATGCTCGACCAGCCAGCTCGAACAATCAGGGCACTGGAAGCGATGGCCGCAGACGCGGCAAAGGGTCAGCGGCGCATAACCGCGCCGATTGAGAAACAGCAGCGCCTGCTCGCCACGCTCGACGGCCTTGCCGATCTGGTTGATGAGAACCGGCGACAGGAACCCGCCGCGCGCTGGCGGATGCTGGCGCATGTCGACGACGCCGAGCCGCGGCAGCGCCGCATCGCCGAAGCGGGTCGGCAGATGGATCGGTTTATAGCGACCAACCTCGCCATTGACCCGGCTTTCGACCGATGGCGTTGCCGAAACAAGCACCACCGGAAAACCGGTGATGCGCCCGCGCACCACGGCCATGTCGCGGGCATTGTAGAACACCCGGTCCTCCTGCTTGTAGGCGGGGTCGTGTTCTTCATCGACGATGATCAGGCCCAGTTCCTCGAACGGCAGGAACAGCGCCGAGCGGGCACCCGCGACCACGCGCACCGTGCCGGTCGTCACCTGCCGCCAGACTTTTTCGCGCGTCCGCGGCGCGAGATCCGAGTGCCACTCGGCCGGCTTGCTGCCGAAGCGATCCTGGAAGCGTTCGAGGAAGCTTGCGGTCAGGGCGATTTCGGGCAGCAGGATCAGCACCTGCTTGCCGGCCCTGAGCGTCGCGGCAATCGCTTCGAAATAAACTTCGGTCTTGCCCGAGCCGGTGATGCCGTCGATCAGCGACACCGAAAACCCGCCCTGCTCGACAGCGGCCAAAAGGTCGGCAGCCGCATCCTTCTGCGGTCCTTCGAGCCGGTGGGCGGCGAATTCCGGGTCGGGAGCCGCTACTACAGGCGGCGGCGCCATGAAGACGGTCTCGAAGACGCCCTGCTGGGCAAGGCCGTCGATGACGCTCGATGACGCACCGGCCGCATGGGCAAGGCCCGAACGGGTCCAGGCAAAGCCGTCGCCGGCCGCTGCGATGACACGCTCGCGGGCCGTCGTCATGCGCTCCGGGCGCATGTCGGTCAGCCGCAGCGCCTCTACCATCGGTTCCGGATCGAAGGCCGCCGGCGCGCGCAGCGCCATGCGCGCCACCAGACCTGGCGGCGTCACGGTATAGGTCGCCACCCAGTCGAGAAAGCTGCGCATGTCGGGCGTCAACGGTGGGCAGTCGAAGACCTTTTCGATCGACTTCAGCTTCTTCGGATCGACGCTGCCATCATCATCGCCATCCCAGACGACGCCCACGACCAGACGGGGGCCGAGCGGCACCTGGACGATCGAGCCTGGCTCGACCGCCATGCCATCAGGCACCGCGTAGGAATAGGCCTTCGAGGCCGGCATCGGCACCAGAACTGGCACGACGCGACGGCCGGAAACAGGCCCGAATAAATCGGTTGAATCGCGAGTCATTTTGCCGTGACCTTGCCACGTGTTTCGGTTAAAGAAAACTGCGCTGCGAACCGCAGCCTTGCCGGCGCAGGGTTTCTCACGGTTCCACCAGAGTTTCAACGCGCGCGTTCTCTGCCAAAGGAATTCCTCCCGGTAGATATGCGCCCGAACGGCAATCGTGCCCCAAGGGAGTGACCCCATGAAATTTTTCGTTGATACCGCCGACGTCAAGGAAATCCGTGAGCTGAACGATCTCGGCCTCCTTGATGGCGTGACCACCAACCCTTCGCTGATCCTCAAGTCGGGCCGTGACATCACCGAAGTCACCAAGGAAATCTGCGGCATCGTCGAGGGCCCGGTTTCGGCCGAAGTGACCGCCACCGAATACGCCGAGATGATGAAGGAAGCGGCCGTTCTTTCGAAGATCGCCGACAACATCTGCATCAAGCTGCCGCTGACGCTTGACGGCCTCAAGGCCTGCAAGGCCCTGACGTCTGACGGTCATCAGACCAACGTGACGCTGTGCTTCTCGGCCAACCAGGCGCTGCTTGCCGCCAAGGCCGGCGCGACCTTCGTTTCGCCCTTCGTCGGCCGCCTCGACGACATCGCGTTCGACGGCATGGACCTGATCCGCGAAATCCGCCACATCTTCGACAACTACGGCTACGAGACCGAAATTCTCGCCGCCTCGATCCGCACCGTGAACCACGTCAAGGAAGCTGCCCTCATCGGCGCCGATGTCGTCACCGCACCGCCGGCAACACTGAAGGCACTGGTCAAGCACCCGCTGACCGACAAGGGTCTCGAAACCTTCCTCGCCGATTGGGCGAAGACCGGCCAGAAGATCGCCTGATCTTTTCGCGATAAAGATTCGAAGGCTCCGCAGCGATGCGGGGCCTTTTTTATGCGTCATCGTCGTCCATCAGGCCGGTGAGCCGCATGCCGTCGATCCAGGTGGCGCTGTCCTTGCGGATCACCCGGCGGGCGCGAACGCCGCAACGCTCGCGGATGGCATCGGCCAGACGCTCCGAATGGGTGACGATCCAGATCTGGCTGTCGCGCGAAGCACTGGCGATCATGTCGGCGAGCGCCGGCAGCATATCCGGATGCAGGCTGGTTTCCGGCTCGTTGAGCGCGATGAAGGGCGGACGGCGATAGGAAAGCAACGCTGCCGCAAGCGCCAGAAACCGCATCTGCCCGTCAGACAGCTCACGCGTCGAAAACGGCCGCTGCGGGAAATCGGGAAAGACCAGCGAGAATTCAGCAAACTGACCCGGATGCGGCACGTCCAGATAGGCGCCGCCGAAGGCATCGGCGATGGCGCGGTCGAGATCGACGGTGTCCTCGCGGGTATGGCGCAGTGTCGCAAAGACCGCCGCCATGTTGGTACCGTCCTCGTCCAGCATCGGCGCGGTGACCGCAAGGCACGGCAGGCGCAGGGGTGAATCGCGATCGGTGCGGAAGCCGTGGAAGAACCGCCACTGATCGACGGCCCGGCGGAAGGTGCCGATCTCGGGATAGTGCCCGGCATCGCCCAACAGCGCGATGGCCGTCTCCGATTGCAGCGCCTGCTCGGGATAGTCCTCCATCCGCCCGCGGTCGCCGCGCACGAAGATGCCGGGACCGGCGCGCTTCATCATCGTCACCGGACGTCGTCCGGTCTCGACGCTCAGCTCTTCTTCCTTGACCTGCGGTTCATAGGCAAATCCTGCCGCCGCCTTTGGCGGACGCAAGCCGGCTTCGATCCTGTAGCGGAAGGTGATGGCCCGCTCCTCGTCCATCAACTCCGTCTCGAGCCGGATGCGCGCCGGTTTGTCGGCCCGTCGCCGACCGCTCCAAAGTGCGGACGACATGCCGCCCTCCTTGGCGATCTCATGGGCAAGGTTGCCGCGCACAGCCGCCTGCACCAGTTGCAGCGCGCGATAGAGATTGGATTTGCCGACGCCGTTCTCGCCGATAAACAAATTGACACCGGTCAGATCCATGCGGATCGACTTCAGGGAACGGTAATTTTCGGCGAACATCGAACGAAGCAGCATAGCTCTGCTTTAGCGCATTCCCGCCATCACATGAAGGGATCAGCAGGCAACGGAAGCGCGCACCATCGGCCGAAACACCGCATCGGCGTCGCGCGCCAGTTCGGACACCGTGTGACGTTCCAGTGCCTTCGTCACGTCGACAGCGTCCCCGTCCAGCGCCTCTGGCGCAATGAGGTTGCCGATGCGGAAATCGAAGAGGTCACCCTTCTTGTTGAGCAACTCGTGGAACACCGTCATGTCGCGCAGTTCGGTCGACCACTTGGCAAACCAGTAGAACAGGCCGGAGTTGCGCGCGCTCATATGAACCGGCAGGATCGGCAGGCCGTATTTGCGCGCAAAGCCGACCGCCGACGTCTTCCACGGCCGCTCGTTGAGACGGCCATCGGCCCAGTAGGCGATGCGGCCGGAGGGAAACAGCACCGTCGCCTTGCCCTCGCCGATCGCTCGGTTGGTCACCTGCAGCGTTTCACGGGCCTTGAGCTTGCTCTTGTGCTCTTCGCGCCATTCGACCGGAATGACCATCTCAACGAAACGCGGGTTGACGCGGATCGCGTCGCGGTTGGCGAAGAACATCATGTCCGGCCGCCGCGTCTTCAGGAGATCGAAGACGGCGATGCCGTCGGCAATCCCGGTCGGATGATTGCTGACCAGCAGGAACCCGCCCTTGGCAGGAATGCGCTCGGCCCTATCGACACGCACGTCGAGTGAGAGAAGCGAACTCAGATGCTCGAAGGCATGGAAGCCCGGCACGTTGGCCACGGCGTCGGCGAATTCCAGCGCCTTTCGGTAGTTCAGAAGCGTGTAGAGAAAGGGCCGGATAACGGGCCACATCGGGCTCCTGACGATCCTCTGGCCGCGTTCGGCAATGAGTGTATCGACGATGTGGCCGGGCTGCCCTTGCGAGACCAGGGCGATCACTTCAGCAAAATGCGCGAATCCGTTCACCGAATCCCGTCCCGCCATGGTTTCATCCGATTCTTTGCGGCTGAACATCGCAACTCAATATGATCGAAGGATGACAAAATCCAAGGCTACGTTAGCAAAAACATAAGAGGCTTCAGGGCATTGTCGATGACCGACCACCTTGGAAAGCGACAATGAACGAGCTGCTCGTCATCGGCCATCCAGACCTGCTTGCAGAGCGCCAGAGATGGCTGCAAGGGCTCTTGCAGGAGCGCCGCCTGTCCGACAATACCGTCGACGCCTATGAGCGCGACACGCGACAATTCCTCACATTCCTCACCGGCCATCTCGCCGGCCCGCCCCGTCTTTCAGACATCAGCACATTGCGGCCGGCCGACCTTCGCGGCTTTCTCGCCCAGCGTCGCAAGGGCGGTGCGGGCGCGCGCACGCTCGGCCGGGGCCTAGCCGGCCTGCGCTCCTTTCTGCGCTATCTCGAACGCATCGGACTTGCCAATGCCGCCGGTGCCGCGGCCGTCCGTTCGCCGAAGCAGCCGAAATCGCTGCCTAAGCCGCTGACGGACCGCGAGGCACTCAATGTCGTCACGACGGACGCGCAGCTTGCCGAAGAGCCGTGGGTGGCCGCGCGCAACGCCGCCGTGCTGACGCTGCTCTACGGCTGCGGCTTGCGCATTTCCGAGGCGCTCGATCTGACGCCGGGCGATTTCGCCGGCACGCCATCCTCGCTGCGCGTCACCGGCAAGGGCGGCAAGACCCGCATCGTGCCGCTCATGGCTGTGGCGCGCGACGCGGTCGCGACCTATCTCAAGCTCTGCCCCTACCATGCCGGCGCCGGCGAGCCGATGTTCCGCGGCACGCGCGGGGCGAAACTTCAGCCGGCCATCATCCAGCGCGAGATGCAGAAGCTGCGCGGCGCCCTCGGCCTGCCCGACACGGCCACGCCGCATGCGCTGCGCCACTCCTTCGCCACGCATCTGCTGGCCGGCGGCGGCGATCTCAGAACCATCCAGGAACTGCTGGGCCACGCCAGCCTGTCAACGACACAGGTCTATACCGGCGTCGACTCGACGCGGCTGCTGGAGATCTACGACCGGGCTCATCCGCGCGCCTGAATTTGGGCGGAGGGGCAGGTTAACCATACCTATTAAGGAAGCCGTGACCAACGAAGCGTAGGGTCCGCTAGACTCGGCAGAACATTAGGAAGTGATCATGTATTCGATCGCCAAGCCCGCCCGTAACCTCGCGGCCAGGGCCGCCGATATGGCCCTCTGGCTGATCGCGCTTATCCATCTGCTGCTCGCGGCCAGCCTCATTGCGATGGTCGCCTCGATCTCGCAGGCGCACGCCGCGACCGAAGCCATCTGCGGCGGTACGAACATCATCACCGGTCTCGAAAAAACCGACCCCGCAAAACTCGCCAGGCTGAAAGCCGAAGCCGACGCCATCCCGAACGGCAAGGGCATATTCTGGAAGATCGAGAAGGATGGCATCGCCCCCTCCTGGCTGCTCGGCACCATGCATGTCACCGATCCGCGCGTACTGGCGATGCCAACGGGTGCCGCCGATGCCTTCGCCACGGCATCGACCGTCATCATCGAATCGGACGAGATCATCGACGAGAAAAAGTCGGCCGCCGCCATCCTGATGCGGCCCGACCTCACCATGTTTGCCGATAACAAGACCATCAACGATTTTCTCAACCCTGAAGACCGCGAGCGGCTCGAACGCGGCCTCAAGGAGCGCGGCATACCGCTGACGCTGGTTGCCAAGATGAAGCCCTGGATGATTGCGAGCTTCGTCGCGCTGCCCGCCTGCGAGATGACCCGCAAGGCCGCCGGCGCATCCTTCCTCGACAAGAAGCTTGCCGAAGACGCCGTCAGCCACGGCAAGACGCTGAAGGGGCTTGAAACCCTCATCGAGCAGTTGGCCGCAATGGATTCGCTGCCGACCGAACTGCACCTGCGCGCCCTCATCGAGACGCTCGCCCTTGGCAAGACGATCGACGACGTGCTCGCCACCACCACCGACCTCTACCTCTCCGGCGACACCGGCATGATCATGCCGATGATGAAGGCCGTTTCTGAAGATGTGGCAAGCGAAGACGCCAGCTACGCCGACTTCGAACAGCGCATCATTATCGATCGCAACAAGACGATGGCGACGCGCGCCGAACCGATCCTCGGCAACGGCAACGCCTTCATGGCGGTCGGTGCCCTGCATCTTGCCGGCGACGAGGGCCTGGTCGAACTGCTTAAGCGCCAGGGCTTCTCCGTCACCCGCGCCAACTGACGGACCGGCCGGCAGGGATGCCGGCCACGGGCGCGTTCCGTCTTCAAGCTCCTGAATGTTTCCTTAAATCCTATTCGATTTAAGGAAACATGCAGAAATTCAAAGTGCTACAGCGACCTTTGCGCGTCTAATAAGACGCGCGGCGCTGTGGTGTTGACACAAGAGCCGGTCCCCAAGTCTGCCGCCGCGGCATGATCGGTCTCTATCCTCGACAGGCGCGGCGGTGTTGCCGCTCAGCCAGGCGGGCTCGCTGCGCCTGCCAGCAGCGTCGGCACGATGACCTTGTGAAACGGCATGACGGCCGCCAGGTAGACGCGCCCGAGCGTGTTGTGACGCCGGATCAGTGTCGTCATGCCGATGATCTGGTTGACGGCCGATCCCGCCCTGACGTCAACGACGATGCGAAAATCGAGATGGGCATCGTTGAAGCCGAGCACGACCTCATCGTCGCTTCGAGACAGAACCGGAAACGGGCCGATAAGGCCAAACTTGCCCGGTGAAGGCGCCTCCGACTTGAGGCCGACCACCGATACCACCCGGTTGCGAAGCTTAAGCAGGGTGCGGACCCAGGCGGGCGAATTGCCGAGCGAGCGCTCGGCCACCTCGATCGCCGTCAGCCCCTTTCCGTTCAGGGCAAGCTCGAAACGATCAGCCCAATCGGCATCCGGCAGATGCGGGCTCGGCAAAAGAACGGTGGCGGGTCTAGGTTTCATGATCCCTCGTGGCGGCAGCCAGAGCAATTCCAGGAAACGTGTGAAACGGTTTTCCCGGGAATTGCGCAATTGCCAAGAGCGACGGCTTTCCGTCGCAAGCGCATGGGGTCGATGATCGCGCCTAATGTCGGCGCAAGACAGGGGGCCGCTTGTCGCAGCCCCCTGCCAAATCGTCACATATGGATCGGCTTGAAGAAGGTCGACAGCGCCGCTTCCTTGACCGCTTCCGACATGGTCGGATGCGCATGGCAGGTGCGGCCGAGATCTTCCGACGAGCCACCGAATTCCATCAGAACGGCAATCTCGTGGATCATCTCGCCGGCGCCGAAGCCGACGATGTGGCCGCCGAGAACCCGGTCGGTTTCCTTGTCGGCGAGGATCTTGACGAAACCATCGGTCGCCTGCATCGCCCGCGCACGGCCATTTGCCGTGAACGGGAACTTGCCGACCTTGTAGGCGACGCCCGCTGCCTTCAGTTCTTCCTCGGTCTTGCCCACGGAAGCGACTTCCGGCTGGGTGTAGACGACGCTGGGGATGACGTCGTAGTTCACGTGGCCGGCCTGACCTGCGAGGATCTCGGCAACCGCAACGCCTTCGTCTTCGGCCTTGTGCGCCAGCATCGGGCCGCGCACGACGTCGCCGATGGCGTAGACGCCGACAACGCTCGTCTGGAAATGGTTGTCGATCTCGACGCGGCCGTGCTTGTCCATGACGACACCGGCTTTGGCAAGGCCAAGACCGTCGGTGTAGGGCTTGCGGCCGGTGGCAATCAGAACGACATCGGCATCGAGCGTCACGGCGTCACCGCCCTTGACAGGCTCGTACGTCACCTTGGCGCCCTTGCCGTCCTTGACGACGCCGGTCACCTTGGCACCGAGCTTGAACTCCATGCCCTGCTTCGCGAGCATGCGCTGGAACTGCTTGGAGACTTCGCCGTCCATGCCGCCGAGGATCGCGTCGAGATATTCGACCACGGTCACCTTGGAGCCGAGACGGGCCCAGACCGAGCCGAGCTCGAGGCCGATGACACCGCCGCCGACGACGATCATGTTCGCCGGCACCTTTTCGAGCGCGATGCCGCCGGTCGACGAGATGATCACCTTCTCGTCGATCTCGACCGACACGCCCGGGATGCCAGCAACGTCGGAGCCGGTGGCGATGACGATGTTCTTCGTCTCCAGGACCTGCTCTTCGCCCTTGTCGTTGGTCACCGAGACCTTACCCTGGCCGAGCACCTTGCCGGTGCCCTGGATGCCGTCGATCTTGTTCTTCTTGAACAGGAAGGAAACGCCCTCGACGTTGGACTTAACCGTCGCGTCCTTGTGCGCCATCATCTTTTCGAGGTTGAGCTTCGGCGCGCCGACTTCGACGCCGAGCGTATCCAGGCCGTGGCCGGCCTGGTGGAACATTTCCGAAGCGTGCAGCAGGGCCTTCGACGGAATGCAGCCGATGTTGAGGCAGGTGCCGCCATAGGTGGCGCGCTTTTCAACGACGCCAACCTTCAGGCCGAGCTGTGCCGCCTTGATAGCGCAGACATAGCCGCCCGGGCCGCTGCCGATAACGATGAGATCATAAGCCATTGGATTATCCTTCCTTCAGGGACGGTTACCGTCCGCCGCTGACATTGAGAATGGCTCCCGTCACGTAAGTCGCCTTATCGGACAGGAGGTAAAGAACCGCATCCGCCACTTCCTCGGCCGTGCCGGGTCGCTGGACGGGGATGGTTGACGCGAGATCGCGTGCCCGGTCCGGCAGGCCGCCGGACGCGTGGATTTCGGTGTCGATGATGCCGGGGCGAACCGCGTTGACGCGCACGTTCTCGGTGGCGACTTCGCGCGCAAGACCGATCGTGAACGTGTCGATCGCGCCCTTCGAGGCGGCATAGTCGACATATTGCGCCGGGGAGCCGAGTTCGGCCGCAACCGACGAGATATTGACGATCACGCCGCCCTTGCCGCCGTGACGCGTCGACATGCGGCGAACGGCTTCTGCGGCGCACAGGATCGAACCGGTCACGTTGATGCGGAACATCCGCTCGAGCCGCTCAACCGACATTTCGTCGATGCGCTGGGTCGGGCCGACGATTCCGGCATTGTTGACCAGCCCGTCGAGCCGGCCGAAAGCCTTGTCGACGGCGGCGAACATCGATTTGATGTCCGCATCGGACCCGACGTCGCCCCTGACCGCGACCGCCGAGCCGCCGCCCTTCCGGATCGTGGCCACGACCGCATCTGCCGCCTCGGCGTTCGATGCGTAGTTCACGACGACGGACCAGCCGGCTCTGGCGGCGCCGAGGCAGACAGCTGCCCCGATGCCACGGCTGCCGCCGGTGACGAGAACAACGGGCGCAGCACTCATGCGGCGCACCCCTTGAGAGTGAAGGCGTCCCAGCTGTCTGTTTCGGCCTTGCCCTTGCCCCAGGCGCTCGACGCGCGAAGGGCGGGGCCGAAATCCGGCAGCAGGATCTGGTGTGCAGCCGGCGCGGTTTCGGCCGGAATCGCGTCGATCGCACCCGTCTTGCCGACGGAATAGACAGGCCCCTGCCAGACGGTGCATTTGCGAAGCTCTTCGCCGGTGACGTCACCGGTGGGGCACTTGTGCATGACGATGCCGGTCGCGCGTTCCGGCTCGCCGGAAGGCATGACGACACCGTCGAGCAACAGGCCCGGTTTCAGAACCGCGATCTTGAAAAGATTGCTCGTCACCGCACTTTCCGATCCCACCGGCTCGAAGCGCAGTTCATAGGCGCCGTCGCGGTCGCCATAGATGGCGCGCGCCTGGCTGCATTCCTGGCCAAGCGCCGGCGTGGCGACCACGGCGCCGAGTGCAGCGACGAGCAGAGAGCGGACAATGACCATGATCAGACGGCCTTCTCGGTCGCGAGCTTCAGGCCGAGCGCGATGAACACCAGGCCGCTGGTGCGGTCGATCCACTTGCTGGCGCGGGTGAAGGCGGTGCGCATGCGCGGCGTGGTCATGAACAGGCTGACGCCGACGAACCACAGGATGAGGCAGGTTGCCATCACCAGCCCGTAGCCAAACTTGATCATGATCGGCGTGTGGGCGCCAACGACCGTCGAGAAGATCGACAGGAAGAAGAACACCGCTTTCGGATTGAGCGCATTGGCCGCAAAGCCGAGGCCGAACGCCTTGATCGCGGACTGGCTCCTTGCCGGTTCGCCTGATGGTGCGGCGTCGACCGAAATCTCCGTCTGGCCGGCCCGCAGCGCCTTGATCCCGATATAGATCAGGTAAGCCACACCGCACCATTTGACGATGTTGAACAGATAGATCGACTGCGAAATGATCAGCCCGAGACCGAGGATCGTATAGGTCACGTGGAACATCAGCGAGCTGCCGATACCGAAGGATGTGATGATCGCCTGACGGCGGCCATGGACGATCGACTGGCGCATGACCATCGCCAGATCGGCGCCGGGCGAGACGATGGCGAAGGTGAAGATCGCCATCAGCGATGCGAGTTCGAAAAGATATTGGCTCATGATTGTGCGACCGGTGCGTTGAAGGCCCAGACGTGGCCGAAGGGATCCCTGATGCGCGCATAACGCGCCTGCCAGAACGTATCCTGCGGCTCCAGAACTGTCGATGCCCCGGCCGCCATGGCCCGGACATAGGCCGCATCGACATCGCCCGCTTGAGGCAGGTTGATGCTGATCGCCACGCCGGTGCCGCCGACGGTCAGCGGCGACAGCACGCTGCCGCCGAATTCGGGAAACTCGTCATGCATCATGACCTCGCCGCCGAACAGCGCCAGGTTGGCGTGCATCACGCGCTTGCCGTCTTCGGCCATCTGATGGAACGTGTTCACCGCACCGAATGCCTTCTCGTAGAAGGCGATTGCCGCCAACCCGTCCCTGACGCAGATGTGTGCCTGGATAGGCGGTACGTCGGATCCGAATGCCATGTCGTGCTCCTCCGTCTAGAGCATTTCCAGGAAAAGTACGAAGCGATTCCGTCAGGAAATGCGTAAAAACAAATAGATAGAGCGTTTCCAAGACTCCGTTGAAAAACGGAAACGCTCTAGACGAGAATACCTGCCAGCATCAGTATGAGCCCGGCGGCAGACACCGTCCACACAGCCGAGCGGACAAGCCCGAGACCGCCGATATAGATCGGCAGATAGGCGACCCTTGCCCAGAACCAGATCATCGCGCCCCATTGGCTGAGCGCGTCGCTTCGACCCGAAAACTCGATCACGACGGCAAGCGCAATGAAGACCGGATAGGTTTCATGGAAGTTGCGCAGCGCCCGGGTGGCCCTTCCCGTGAGGACGTTCGGCTCGGGCGCCATATCCCGATTGGTGTCGGCTTCGATGATGCCGTTCTGCAGCCTATAGGTTCCCGCCTGCGCCATTACATAGACGAAGGCGAGGACGGCACTCCAGAGCAGGTAGGTCAGTTCCAGCGACATCAGGGGATCCGGAAAGAACGGGCCGGAGAAGGAAACGGGGGCTGCGATTGCGCCCCCGTCATTGCCTTAGAGATCGAGAACCAGACGTTCCGGATCCTCGAGGCTGTCCTTGACGCGGACGAGGAAGGTAACCGCTTCCTTGCCGTCGACCATGCGGTGGTCATAGGACAGCGCCAGGTACATCATCGGACGGATGACGATCTGACCGCCGACCACGACCGGACGGTCCTGGATCTTGTGCATGCCGAGAATGCCCGACTGCGGCGCATTCAGGATCGGCGAAGACATCAGCGAACCGTAGACGCCGCCATTGGAGATGGTGAAGGTGCCGCCCTGCATGTCGGCCATGGAGAGCTGGCCATCGCGAGCAAGCTTGCCCAGGCGGCCGATGTCCTTCTCGATCTCGGCGATCGACATCTGGTCGGCATCGCGAACGACCGGTACGACAAGACCCTTGTCCGTGCCGACGGCGACGCCGATGTGGCAGAAGTTCTTGTAGATGACGTCGGTGCCGTCGATCTCGGCGTTGACGGCAGGGATTTCCTTCAGCGCATGGGTGACGGCCTTGGTGAAGAAGCCCATGAAGCCGAGCTTCACACCATGCTTCTTCTCGAAGATGTCCTTGTACTTGTTGCGCAGGCTCATGACCGCGCTCATGTCCACCTCGTTATAGGTAGTGAGCATGGCGGCGGTGTTCTGCGCATCCTTGAGGCGACGGGCGATCGTCTGGCGCAGGCGGGTCATCTTGACACGCTCTTCACGAACGACGTCCTCGGTAGTCGACGGCGCGCGGGCCTGGACCTTGACCGGCTCGGAAGCGGCCGGTGCCGAAATGCCCTTGGCGACCGCGGCGAGCACATCACCCTTCAGGACCTGGCCGCGCTTGCCCGAACCATCGACCTGGTCGGCCGAGAGGTTGTTTTCGGCAAGCAGCTTGCCGGCGGACGGAGCCGGCGGCATCGACGATGCAGCCGGTGCGGCAGCGGCAACGGCGGGCTGGGCAGCCGGAGCGGCAGCAGCCGGCTCGGCCTTCTTCTCGGCAGCAGCGACTGGCGCGGCCGCAGCACCGGAACCAGCAGCGATCTGGCCAAGCAGCGCACCGAGACCGACGGTTTCGCCGGCCAGGGCAACGATTTCGGAGAGAACGCCGGCCGAGGGAGCCGGAACTTCGATCGTCACCTTGTCGGTTTCGAGTTCGAGCAGCGGCTCGTCTGCCTTGATGGCATCGCCGACCTTCTTGAACCAGGTGCCGACGGTCGCTTCACTGACGGATTCGCCAAGGGTGGGAACGCGGATTTCTGTTGCCATGATTTTTGTTCCGTTGATCAGATATCTGTTTCTATCGATTGGCTCGGCGCCAAGGGGGCAGGATCAGCCCCCCAGCGCGTCCTCGAGGAAGGCGGCCAGCTGCGCCATGTGCTTCGACATCAGGCCCGTTGCCGGCGATGCCGCAGCCGGACGGCCGGTGTAGCGCACGCGCTGATACTTGGCGTCGATATGAGCCAGCACCCATTCCAGGTACGGGTCGATGAACGACCAGGCGCCCATGTTCTTCGGCTCTTCCTGGCACCAGACCATCTCCGCGTTGCGGAAACGGCTGAGCTCGTTGATCAGCGCCTTGGCCGGGAACGGATAGAGCTGTTCGACGCGCAGCAGGTAGACATCGTCGATGCCGCGCTTCTCGCGCTCTTCGAGCAGATCGTAGTAGACCTTGCCGGAGCAGAGCACGACGCGGCGGATCTTCGAATCCTTCTGCAGCTTGATCGGGCCGTCCTTGATGACCTCGGCGTCATCCCACAGCAGACGGTGGAACGAGCTTTCGCCGGCCATTTCCGACAGGCTCGAAACCGCACGCTTGTGGCGCAGCAGCGACTTCGGCGTCATCAGGATCAGCGGCTTGCGGAAGTCGCGCTTCACCTGGCGGCGCAGGATGTGGAAGTAGTTCGCCGGCGTCGTGACGTTGGCGACCTGCATGTTGTCTTCCGCGCAGAGCTGCAGGAAGCGTTCGAGGCGGGCGGAGGAGTGCTCCGGACCCTGACCTTCATAGCCGTGCGGCAGCAGGCAGACGAGGCCCGACATACGCAGCCACTTGCGTTCGCCCGACGAGACGAACTGGTCGAACACGACCTGTGCGCCGTTGGCGAAGTCGCCGAACTGGGCTTCCCAGAGTGTCAGCGCGTTCGGACGGGCCAGCGAGTAGCCGTATTCGAAACCGAGCACGGCCTCTTCCGAAAGCATCGAGTTGATGACTTCGTAGCGGGCCTGGGTCGGCGTGAGGTTGGCAAGCGGGATGTAACGGTCTTCGGTCTGCTGATCGTAGAGAACCGAGTGACGCTGCGAGAAGGTGCCGCGTTCGCAGTCCTGGCCCGAAAGGCGGATCTTCGTGCCTTCCGTGACGAGCGTACCGAACGCAAGCGCTTCTGCCATCGCCCAGTCGATCCCCTCGCCGGTCGAAACCATGTTGGCGCGGTTTTCCATGAAGCGCTGGATCGTGCGGTGCGCATTGAAGCCGGCCGGGATCTCGGCGATCTTGCGGCCGATTTCCTTGAGCTGCTTCATCGGCACGGAGGTCTTGCCGCGACGCTGTTCGTCCTGGTTGTCGGCCGAACGCAGGCCCGACCAGACACCATCCAGCCAGTCGGCCTTGTTGGGCTTGTAGGACTGGCCAGCCTCGAACTCCTGCTCGAGATGGGCGCGCCAATCGGCCTTCATCTTCTCGACTTCGCCTTCGCTCATCAGGCCTTCGGCGACCAGGCGGTCGGAGTAGAGCTGGACGACGGTCTTGTGGGCGCGGATGACCTTGTACATCTTCGGCTGCGTGAACGCAGGCTCGTCGCCTTCGTTGTGACCGAAGCGGCGGTAGCAGAACATGTCGATGACGACAGGCTTGTGGAACTTCATCCGGAATTCGGTGGCGATCTTGGCAGCGTAGACGACCGCTTCCGGATCGTCGCCGTTGACGTGGAAGATCGGCGCCTCGATCATCTTGGCCACATCCGACGGATAGGGCGACGAACGCGAGAAGGCCGGGTTCGTGGTGAAGCCGATCTGGTTGTTGATGATGAAGTGGACCGTGCCGGCAACGCGGTGACCGCGCAGGCCGGACAGGCCGAGGATTTCGGCAATGACGCCTTGGCCGGCAAACGCCGCATCGCCGTGCAGCAAGAGCGGCATGACCTTTGAGCGTTCGCGCAACGGGATGATGTCGCCTTCGAACACTGTCGCCATCTGGTCCTGCTTGGCGCGGGCCTTGCCCATGACGACAGGGTTGACGATTTCCAGGTGCGACGGGTTCGCCGTCAGCGACAGGTGAACCTTGTTGCCGTCGAATTCGCGGTCGGAGGAAGCGCCGAGGTGGTACTTCACGTCGCCCGAACCTTCGACGTCATCAGGAGCGTAGGAGCCGCCCTTGAATTCGTGGAAAATGGCGCGGTGCGGCTTTGCCATCACCTGGGAAAGCACGTTCAGGCGGCCGCGGTGGGCCATGCCGAGAACGATTTCCTTCAGGCCTTCCTGGCCGCCGCGCTTGATGATCTGCTCGAGCGCCGGAATGAGCGATTCGCCGCCGTCGAGACCGAAGCGCTTGGTGCCCTTGTACTTGACGTCGATGAACTGCTCGAAGCCTTCCGACTCGATCAGCTTCTGCAGGATCGCCTTCTTGCCCTCGGGCGTGAACTCGACGCCCTTGTCCGGACCTTCGATGCGTTCCTGGATCCAGGCTTTCTCTTCCGGGTTTGACATGTGCATGAATTCGACGCCGATCGTCGAGCAATAAGTGCGCTCGAGGATTTCGACCATTTCGCGAATGCTCGCGTATTCGAGGCCGAGCACGTTGTCGATGAAGATCTTGCGGTCGAGATCCTTCTCCTCAAACCCGTAGTTCGAGGGCGAAAGCTCGTTGTAGTCATCGACCGGGGCAGCAAGGCCGAGCGGATCGAGCTTGGCATGCAGGTGGCCACGCGCACGATAGGCGCGGATCATCATGATGGCGCGAACGGAATCGCGCGTCGCCTGATGGATATCTGCCGCGCTCACGGCGGTGCCGGTGACGGCAGCGGCTTCTTCCGCCTTCGCCTTGACCTTCTTCTCGATGACCTTTTCGACCCTACCCCAGTCGCCATCGAGCGCCGAGACGAGTTCGCCATTAGCGACGATCGGCCAGTTGGGCTTCTTCCAGGAGGCGCCCTTGGCGGCCTTCACCACGTCTTCCGGCTTGTCGGCCAGCGCCTTGAAGAAGGCCTGCCATTCAGCCGAGACGGACGACGGATCCGTTTCGTAGCGTGCATAGAGCTGCTCGATATAGGCGGCGTTCGCGCCGTCCAGAAACGATGTGAGCTGGAATTGCTCGTTGGCCTCTTGCCTTGCCATGGGTTCTCGCGGACGTTTTGGTCCGCCTCCTGACTTAAGTTGGGATGCCGGGTTTTCCCGGTCGTTCATCATTGTCAGACGCATCCAGTGCGCCCTGCTTTTGGGTCCTTGCAGCGCCGTGCGTCGATCAGGACGCGCGAAGGGCGCTGTAACACTTTCAACCTGCTGCATGATCTTGTCCTTAAATCGATGCCGACCGAAGGACTTGTGCAGGCAGTGCGGTCATCGGGGCCGGCTTTGATGGCCGGCCCCGATGACGCAATTCTGAGGTCAGCCCTTGAGGACTTCGACCAGCGTCTTGCCGAGGCGAGCCGGCGATGGCGACACGCGGATGCCTGCCGATTCCATCGCAGCGATCTTGGATTCCGCATCGCCCTTGCCGCCGGAAACGACGGCACCGGCGTGACCCATGGTGCGGCCCTTCGGCGCGGTACGGCCCGCGATGAAGCCGGCCATCGGCTTCTTGCGACCCTTGTTGGCCTCGTCGATGAGGAACTGCGCCGCATCCTCTTCGGCCGAGCCGCCGATTTCGCCGATCATGATGATCGAGGTCGTGGCCTCGTCGGCGAGGAACATCTCGAGCACGTCGATGAACTCGGTGCCCTTGACCGGGTCGCCGCCGATGCCGACGGCCGTCGTCTGGCCGAGGCCTTCGTTGGAGGTCTGGAACACGGCTTCATAGGTCAGCGTACCGGAGCGCGAGACGATGCCAACCGAACCCTTGCGGAAGATCGAGCCCGGCATGATGCCGATCTTGCATTCTTCCGGCGTCAGGATACCGGGGCAGTTCGGGCCGAGCAGGCGCGACTTGGAGCGGTCGAGACGAGCCTTGACGCGCACCATGTCGGCAACCGGGATGCCTTCGGTAATGCAGGTGATGAACGGGATTTCCGCATCGATCGCCTCGATGATCGCGTCCGCGGCGCCTGCCGGCGGAACATAGATCACGGATGCGTCCGCACCGGTCTTCTCACGGCCTTCGGCAACCGACGCGAAGATCGGCAGGGTTTCGCCCTTGGAACCGGTCCAGGTTTCGCCACCCTTCTTCGGGTGAATGCCGCCGACCATCTGCGTGCCATAGTAGGCAAGCGCCTGTTCGGTATGGAAGGTGCCGGTCTTGCCGGTCAGGCCCTGAACGAGGACCTTGGTGTTCTTGTTAACGAGAATCGACATGAGGTCTGGTCCTTCAGTTAGCCGTTGATCGCGGCAACGATCTTCTTGGCAGCGTCGTCCAGATCGTCGGCGGCGGTGATCGCCAGGCCGGATTCGTTCAGGATCTTCTTGCCAAGCTCGACATTGGTGCCTTCGAGACGCACGACCAGCGGAACCTTGAGGCCGACTTCCTGCACGGCCGCAACGACACCTTCAGCGATGACATCGCACTTCATGATGCCGCCGAAGATGTTGACGAGGATACCCTCGACCTTCGGGTCGGCCGTGATGATCTTGAAGGCTGCCGCGACCTTCTCCTTGCCGGCGCCGCCGCCGACGTCGCAGAAGTTCGCCGGCTCCTTGCCGTAGAGCTTGATGATGTCCATCGTCGCCATGGCAAGACCCGCGCCGTTGACCATGCAGCCGATGTTGCCGTCGAGCGCCACATAGGCGAGGTCCCACTTGGAGGCCTCGATTTCCTTGGCGTCTTCTTCGGTTTCGTCGCGCAGCGCCTTGATGTCGTCGTGGCGGAACAGGGCGTTGCCGTCGAACGAGACCTTGGCATCGAGAACGCGCACGCGGCCGTTCTTCATGACGATCAGCGGGTTGATCTCAAGCAGGCTCATGTCCTTCTCGACAAAGGCCTTGTAGAGGATCGGGAAGAGCTTTTCGGCGTCGGCCTTGGCTTCGCCTTCGAGCTTCAGGGCCGAGGTGAGCTTGGCGAGATCAGCGGCGGTGACGCCAGCTTCCGGATTGATCGCGACGTTGACGATCTTTTCCGGCGTGTCGTGCGCAACAGCCTCGATGTCCATGCCGCCTTCCGTCGAAACGACGAAGGCAACCTGGCCGACCGAGCGGTCAACGAGCAGCGAAAGATAGAGTTCGCGATCGATGTCGGCGCCGTCCTCGATGTAGAGGCGGTTCACCTGCTTGCCGGCAGGGCCGGTCTGCGCCGTGACGAGCGTATTGCCGAGCATGTCCTTGGCATGAGCCTTGGCTTCATCGATCGAGAAAGCAAGACGAACGCCGCCCTTGGCGTCGGCGGAGAGTTCCTTGAACTTGCCTTTGCCGCGACCGCCGGCATGGATCTGGCTCTTGACGACGTAGAGCGGGCCCGGGAGCTTCTTGGCAGCCGCTTCTGCTTCGTCGGCGGAGAAGATCGCGACACCTTCCGCGACCGGCGCGCCGTAGCTCTTCAGGAGAGCCTTGGCCTGATATTCATGAATGTTCATGGTGTTTTTCCTGTCTGGAGCATTTTGCAGGCGGGGGAAATACCCGCCCGCGAAAATGCGGCAAAAACAAAAGGTCGAGCGAATGCAGGCATCCGCTCAACGGGACGCGATTACTGCTTCAGGCTCGGCGCAATGCCGATGCAGGCTTCGCAAAGGCCGGCGACCGAAGCGACCGACTTGTCGAAAGCTTCCTTCTCGGCCTTGTTGAGGTCGATCTCGATGATGCGCTCGACGCCGCCGGCACCGATGACGGTGGGAACGCCGACATACATGTCCTTGACGCCGTACTGACCGGTCAGGTGTGCCGCGCAAGGCAGAACGCGCTTCTTGTCCTTGAGGTAGGCTTCAGCCATTTCGATCGCGGAGGCGGCCGGTGCGTAGTAGGCAGAGCCGGTCTTGAGCAGGCCGACGATTTCGGCGCCGCCGTCACGGGTGCGCTGGATGATTTCTTCGAGGCGTTCCTTGGTGACCCAGCCCATCTGGATGAGGTCGGTCAAAGGAATGCCGGCAACGGTCGAATAGCGGGCGAGCGGCACCATGGTGTCGCCGTGGCCGCCGAGAACGAAGGCGGTGACGTCCTGAACCGAAACGTTGAATTCCTGGGCGAGGAACAGGCGGAAGCGGGCGCTATCGAGAACGCCGGCCATGCCGACGACCTTGTTCTTCGGCAGGCCGGAGAACTTCTGCAGCGCCCAGACCATGGCGTCGAGCGGGTTGGTGATGCAGATCACGAAGGCGTTCGGGGCGTACTTCTTGATGCCCGCGCCAACCTGTTCCATGACCTTGAGGTTGATGCCGATCAGATCGTCGCGGCTCATGCCCGGCTTGCGGGCGACACCGGCGGTGACGATGCAGACATCGGCGCCTTCGATGGCGGAATAGTCGCTGGCACCCGTCAGGTTCACGTCGAAGCCTTCGACCGGGGAGGACTGGCCGATGTCGAGGCCCTTGCCCTGGGGGATGCCGTCGGCAATGTCGAAGAGGACGATGTCGCCCAGTTCCTTCAGGCCGGCGAGATGCGCCAGCGTGCCACCAATCATCCCTGAACCGATAAGTGCGATCTTGTTGCGCGCCATGAAAGTGCTTCCTTTGTGATCCCAAACTGATCGAGGCCTGAAACGCCGCAAACGCCAAACCTTCGCCGGAAGCCATTAAACGGCAATCGTTAAAATATCAATCGATACTTTTGGATGGAACAATTTCAATCGGTTAGATCATAAAATTCTTACGTAAACGTAAAAATTATCGTCATTCGCGCGTCACGAAACCGCAATATTTTCAGGATGTTCTGCCGCATATTCCGCGCTCTGCATCTCGATCAGCCGCGAAACGGTCCGGTCGAACTCGAAGCCTTCCGTGCCCTTCTTCAGCGTCAAAAGGTTCTGCGGTTCGGCAGCGGCCGAGGCAAAGAGGCGGGCGCCGTTGTCGTAGAGCGTGTCGACCAGCAGGATGAAGCGCTTGGTTTCGTTGCGCACATGCGGCCCGAGATGCGGCACGTGATCGACGAAGAGGGTGGAATAGCGCTCGAGGATCGCAAGATAGTCGGCAGCACCGAGCGGCTGCTGGCAAAGGTCGGTGAAGCTGAAACGGGCCGCCTTTCCGGCTGCTGCCGGCACCGGAATCTTGCGGCCCTTGCGCGGCACCTCGGCGGGCGCGACGGCGGCCCCTGCCGTTTGCCTGTTCCAGGCCTGCGCCATCGCCGCGTCGGCCTCGGGTCCGAGCGGTGAGATCCACACCGGGCTGCCGTCCGTCTTCATCAGGCGGTAGTCGGTATCGGTGTCGAGCGAGATGATCTCGGCATTCGCCTTCAGGAGATCGATGAACGGCAGGAAGAGCCCGCGATTGAGACCGTCGCGGTAGAGATTGTCAGGCGCCACATTGGAGGTTGCGATCAACACGCAGCCCTTGGCGAAGAGTTCGCTGAAAAGCCGGGCGAGGATCATCGCATCGGCAATGTCTGTCACCGTGAATTCGTCGAAGCAGAGGAGCCGCGCCTCGCCGAAGAGGTCGGAGGCAACCGGCGGAATGGGATCGGCCTGCTTCGTCTCGCCGTTCTTCAGCTTCTGGCGGTGCCTGTAGATCCGCTCATGCACGTCGGCCATGAACTCGTGAAAATGCGCCCGGCGCTTGCGCTGGATCGGCACCGCCTCGAAGAACATGTCCATCAGCATGGTCTTGCCGCGACCGACACCGCCATGGATGTAGAGCCCCTTGACCGGGGGATGATCCTTCTTGCGCGAGGCAAAGAGCCAGCCGAGCGCATTGGTCTTGCGCGATGGCCTGCTTGCCAGGAGCTCGGCCGAAAGATGATCGAATCGCCGGGCGATCGCGAACTGGGCCGGATCGCGTTTTCGCTCGCCGCTCTGAACGAGTGTTTCGAGCTTGCGGTAGATGCTGTCGTCAGGATTGAGCACGTCTCACCCGAGGTGGACCGGAAAACAAGAAGCCCGGCGATTAGCCGGGCTGGACCAGGTCATTAGCGGCTGAGGCTGACCGGCTGGCCGCCATTGGTGGAGCCGTCGAAGCGCGCATCGGCCGTCTTGTAAAGGCGAGCGATGGCGTTGCCGGTGCGGTCCTTGAGGACGACCTGCTTGCCGGCCACTTCCCAGGAACCCATAGCCGTCAGCTCGCCGGCGCAACCACGCGTGCCGCCGCGCGAACCGCTGCCGAGGTTGGTCAGCGTCAGGAACATGTCGCAGGAGCTGCCGGCGCTCGAAACGCGCCAGTTGCCGACCATCGATTCCTTGGTCACATCGAGCGCGTTGGTGGCTGCTGCTACCTGGGTACCAGGTTGAGCGGCACCGGCCATTGCCGTTCCCGCCGTCGGTGCAGCCGGGAATTGTGACGTGTTGCCGGTGGGATCAGGGAGTTGGTTCGACGAGACCGACGGTACGGGCTGGGCCTGGAGGGGAGCAGGTGAAGAATCCTGGGAGCTGAAGCCACCCATGGATGTCCGCTGGCATCCGGTCAGCGCAAGCACAACCGCCAGCCCCGCCGCCGCATGAATAACCCGCATATCTTTACTCCCGATGTGTTCCGCGAACCATGATGCAACGCGATAATATAGGCCGAAATACAGCAAATCCACCTGTCAAATCAAGGGACGACGATTCATGTCTACCTGTTGCAGGATTGAAACGTCTGCGCGAACGGGACAATGACGACTTCTGGCCCGGCAGCATGTTGCTTCAGGTGACCGAAATGACTGTCTTGCGCCGGCACAATCAACGATTGCCGGACGGACAAACAAGGCCGTTCGAGGAAGCTCCTTCACCCGGCGAAGAAAAAACGCAAACGGCGGGCACAGGGCCCGCCGCAACATGCGATAGCGCGTCGATTACCTCGGATCAGACCCGACGCTCGACCAGCATCTTCTTGATCTCGCCGATCGCCTTGGCCGGGTTGAGACCCTTCGGACAGGCCTGCGCGCAGTTCATGATCGTGTGGCAGCGATAGAGGCGGAACGGATCCTCGAGATTGTCGAGGCGCTCGCCGGTCGCTTCATCGCGGCTGTCGATCAGCCAGCGATAGGCCTGCAGCAGAACAGCCGGACCGAGGTAACGGTCGCCGTTCCACCAATAGCTCGGACAGGAGGTCGAGCAGCAGGCGCACAGGATACATTCGTAGAGGCCGTCGAGCTTCAGACGGTCCTCATGGCTCTGCTTCCATTCCTTGGCCGGCGTCGGCGTGACCGTCTTCAGCCAGGGCTCGATCGAGCGGTGCTGGGCATAGAAGTGGGTGAGATCCGGCACCAGGTCCTTGACCACGGGCATATGCGGCAGCGGATAGACCTTCACCGTGCCGTTGACCTCATCCATGCCCTTGGTGCAGGCAAGCGTGTTGGTGCCGTCGATGTTCATCGCGCAGGAGCCGCAGATGCCTTCGCGGCAGGAGCGGCGCAGCGTCAGTGTCGGATCGATCTTGTTCTTGATGTAGAGCAGACCGTCGAGCACCATCGGGCCGCAATCGTCGATATCGATATAGAAGGTATCGATGCGCGGATTGGCGCCGTCATCCGGGTTCCAGCGGTAGATGCGGTATTCGCGAACATTGGTCGCGCCTTCCGGCTTCGGCCAGACCTTGCCTTCGGTCATCTGCGAGTTCTTGGGGAGAGCGAGTTCAACCATGTGCCTAATTCCTCAAGATCAGTAGACGCGAGCCTTGGGCTCGATCTTTTTCGGATCGATGCCTTCGGCGATCAGGTCGGTATGAACAGGGCGATAGTCGAGCTTGACGTCGCCGGCCTCGTTGACCCAAGCGAGCGTGTGCTTGCGCCAGTTGACGTCGTCACGGCCGCCAAGCGCCCCGCCGGTATAGTCTTCGCGGGCGTGCGAGCCACGGCTCTCCTTGCGCGCTTCGGCGCCATAGATCGTGGTGATGGCGTTGGCCATCAGGTTCTGCAGTTCCAGCGTCTCGACGAGATCGGAGTTCCAGATCATCGACCGGTCCGTGACCTTGACGTCGGGCAGTTCCTTCCAGATCGCCGAGATGCGCTTGCAGCCCGATTCCAGCGATTCCTGCGTGCGGAACACGGCCGCATCTTCCTGCATGGCGCGCTGCATCTTTTCGCGCAGCACCGCCGTCGGCGTCGAGCCGTTGGCGAAACGCTGGGCGTCGAAGCGGGCCATGATCTTGTCGCAGGCGGCAACGTTGATCGCCGGGATCGCTTCGTTGCGGTCGATGACCTGGCCGGCGCGGATGGCGGCGGCGCGGCCGAAGACCACCAGGTCGATCAGCGAGTTGGAGCCGAGACGGTTGGCACCGTGCACCGAGGCGCAGCCGGCCTCGCCCACGGCCATCAGGCCGGGCGCGGTGCGCTCCGGGTTCTGGCTGTCGGCGTTCAAGACTTCGCCCCAGTAGTTGGTCGGCACGCCGCCCATGTTGTAATGCACGGTCGGCAGGACCGGGATCGGCTCGCGGGTCACATCGACGCCGGCGAAGATCTTTGCCGATTCCGAGATACCGGGCAGGCGTTCGTGCAGCACGGCCGGATCGAGATGGTCGAGATGCAGGAAGATGTGATCCTTGTTCTTGCCGACGCCGCGGCCTTCACGGATTTCCATCGTCATGCAGCGCGAAACGACGTCGCGCGAAGCAAGGTCCTTGGCCGACGGCGCATAGCGCTCCATGAAGCGCTCGCCTTCGGAGTTGACGAGATAGCCGCCTTCGCCGCGCGCACCCTCGGTGATCAGGCAGCCTGCGCCGTAGATGCCGGTCGGGTGGAACTGGACGAATTCCATGTCCTGCAGCGGCAGGCCGGCGCGTGCGATCATGCCGCCGCCGTCACCGGTGCAGGTATGAGCGGAGGTTGCCGAGAAGTAGGCGCGGCCGTAACCACCGGTCGCAAGCACCACCATCTTGGCGGAGAAGCGGTGGATGGTGCCGTCGTCGAGGTTCCAGGCGACGACGCCGGTGCAGCGGCCGTCGTCCGACATGATCAGGTCGAGCGCAAAATACTCGATGAAGAACTCGGCGTTGTTGCGCAGCGCCTGGCCATAGAGCGTGTGCAGGATGGCGTGACCGGTGCGGTCGGCGGCAGCGCAGGTGCGCTGCACCGGCGGGCCTTCGCCATAGTTCTGCATGTGGCCGCCGAACGGCCGCTGGTAGATCTTGCCTTCCTCGTTGCGCGAGAAGGGCACACCGTAGTGCTCGAGCTCATAGACCGCCTTCGGCGCTTCCATGGCGAGATACTGCATGGCGTCGACGTCGCCGAGCCAGTCGGAGCCCTTGACGGTGTCGTAGAGGTGCCACTGCCAGCTGTCCGGCGTCATGTTCTGCAGCGAGGCGGCGATGCCGCCCTGGGCGGCAACCGTGTGCGAGCGTGTCGGGAAGACCTTGGTGATGCAGGCCGTCTTCAGGCCCTGCTCCGCCATGCCCAGCGTGGCGCGCAGGCCGGCGCCGCCGGCGCCAACGACGACGACGTCGAAGGCGTGGTCGACATACTGGTAGGCCTTGCCGTTTGCAGCGGGTGAACTGTTCGATGCCATGACGAAATTACCCTGCAAAAGCGATCTTCAGGATGGCGAAAAGACAGAGCCCGCCAACCACGATCGCGAAAAATGTGTTGAGCATGAGAAGGGCGATCTTCGCGCCTTCACCGTGCACGTAATCCTCGATGATCACCTGCATGCCGAGCTTCATGTGGATCAGTCCCGAAAGCAGGACCAGGCCCATGACCACGGCGACGAAGGGGTTCGAAAGGGCCGAAACGACCTCCGCATGGGGAGCGCCGGCATAACGAACGAGGAAGATGACGAAGAAGATCAAGAGCGGAACGTTGGCGACTGCCGTGACGCGCTGGCGCCAGAAGTGGTCAGTGCCTTCCTTGGCGGAGCCGTAGCCGCGGACCTTGCTGAGAGGTGTGCGCATGTTCATGGTCCTGTCCCCTCAGTACCGCACGAGATAGCCGACCACCCAGATCAGCACGGTAAGCGCTACCGACCCGACGATCGTTGCCTTGGCCAGCTTGGTGGCGAAGTGCTTCTCGTAGCCGTAGCCGAGGTCCCACATGAAGTGGCGCAGGCCGCCGAGCATATGGTGCACCAGCGCCCAAGTGTAGCCGAAGAGCACCAGCTTGCCGAGAAGCGTGCCGAACAGCCAGCTGACCCAGTCGTAGTACGCTTCGCCGGACGCGGCGGCGATCAGCCACCAGGCAACGAGGATGGTGCCGAAGTAGAGCGCGCCGCCGGTAATGCGGTGCACAATGGACATCACCATTGTCGGGATAGGCTTATAGATTTGAAGATGCGGCGACAGCGGCCGGCTTCTTGTGACATCCGTCATCGGAACCTCACGGAAATGCCCGGATTCACGCCCAAAAAGTGGACGATTTTAGTCCGGTATCGCACCTGATTGTGCGCAATTCAGTCCTTCGGACCTTTAATCACCATATTGCTTAACGACAAGTGTGTTTGCAGTGCAAAATCAATTTAATCGATTAGACGAAAAGCGGCATTTTCAGGTCCGACCGAGACGTGGCGCCCAGTTAACGATACGGGCGAAAACCATAACCAAATCCGTGACTTTCCAGCGGAATTGCCCCAGAGTGCGGTTAACGATTTGTTAAGCGTTTTGCGGAGGACGGACAGAATGACTCTGTTGCGGGCATTCCATGCGACCAAAGTTCTAGCACTTGCGGGCCTGCTTGTCGCGACTGCCTGCCTGCCGGTGCGGGCGGGAGACTGGGGCGGGCCACGGGAAGTGCAGACGCGCACCCGACACATCAGGCTGTATTCGCATCGTTCCTTCAGTCGCCACGAGTTCGACCGCATGGGCTACGGCACAACGTACAGCCGCAATCGCCTGCCACGCAACCAGTGGGCCGCCGAGAACGGACCGCCAGAAGTCGAGACCCGGACCCGGCATATCCGCTTTCCCCGGTATCGTCCTTACGACAGGCAATATAGCGAACGCCTGCGCTATCGCGACGGCTGGGGGCGGGACCAGGCAGTGCGTAACATCTGGACATCAGGCGACCGCTATGATCATCGCCCGGATAGCTACGGCGGTGAACGGCTTGATATCTACGGCGGCGATGGCTTCCCGGACACGATCGGTAGCATCGGCACCTATGCCGGCGGCATTTCGGCCTATAGGGATCCCGGCAACGGCATCTACTTCAGCCAGGAGGGCAACTACAGCTACTATGACGACGGCCAGTTTACGCCGCCGCCGCAGGTGAAGCGCGCAAAGATCATCGTGATGTCGCCGAAAACGTTCAATCGCGCCTGCGCCTGGGAGCACGGCGTCTGCGTGATCCGGCGATAGCGGTGACGGCTCCCACCGAGGAGCCACCGGGCCTGCGCGCGGTCACACGCCCATGGCGCCGATGATGGCGCCCATCGCCGACAGCACCAGCAGCCAGTGCACGCCGTCGATCAGCGACAGGCTCCAGCCGAATCCCTGGTAGCGGTGATTGACGACCATGCTGGTTGCGACGAAACCGAGCCACAGGAAGAACGCGGAGACAATGCCGTTAAAAGCGGTGACCTGGGCCGGGCCGAGATGGCCGACGACACCGGCGACCATCGTCGCCATCACTAGTTCTGAGACAAAGGAAATCGCGAAAAGAACCGGCGACATCTGCGCCGTCGCGGGGTCGATGCGCGCCGCCTTCATCCAGGGTTTGCCGAGAACGCCGTAATAGCCGGCGCCAATGACGAAGGCCGCAATGGCGGCAATCAGCACCGCCAGATAGTTCATGCCCGCAAAAGCCATCTTCGTTCCCCTCATCCCCTTATCGTTTTTAGGAAGTTGGAAGCGAATGCGTTGCCGCTGTCAATCGGGCACGGAAGGAGCCGTTGATGCGCCGAACTGCCAGACCGTCGTGCGCTTGACCTCGCTGTCTTCAAGCGCCCTTGTGACCGGCACTTCGTAGGTCGCCAGCGCCGTCATCCTGTCGCGCGGACAATAGGAGCGGCCGGGATCGCCGACGATGACGGTCGCGCCGCCGGAGCTGAGCGCCGTAAACCAGGGCAGCAGGCGCTCGGCAAAGGACTTGTCGTAGAAGACGTCGCCGGCAAGGCAGAGGTCGGCGGCCAGATCGCGGCCGGTAATATCCTCTGCGGTGTAGGCAATATCGACGCCGTTCAGTTCGGCATTGAGCCGCACCGCCGTCTCGGCCCAGGGATCGATATCGGCCGCAAGAACAGAAGCCGCCCCCGCCTTCATCGCGGCGATGGCGACCAGCCCGGAGCCCGAGGCAAAGTCGACGACGCGTCGGCCGCGAACGACCTCCGGATGATCGATGATATAACGCGCGAGCCCCTGCCCGCCGGCCCAGGCAAAGGCCCAGAACGGCGGCGGCAGACCGATTTCCTCCAGCTCCTCCTCGGTTTTCAGCCAGAGCTCATGCGCTTCCGTCGCCAGATGCAGCCGGATTTCTGGCACATGCGGCGGCGACAGAACGTCGGTGTTGGCGCGGATGAAGCTTTCGGGATCGGTCTTCAAGAAACACTCCGAGCGTGATCCGAAATGCGGGAGCCGGTTTTCGGATAAATCACGCGGAAAAACAAAGCTACCGTGGCGGACTGTCGAACCCGGCCATGCGGCAGACCTCGATCCATTCGTCCTCGGTGACCGGCTGGACTGAAAGGCGCATGCTGGTGACCAGCGCCATGTTGGCGAGCTTGGGGTTATCCTTGATCTCCTTCAGCGTCACCGGGCGCGGCACGTCGCGAACAGCGCGAATGTCGACGCAGTCCCAGCGGGCATCGCCCTCGGCGGTCGAATCCGGATGCGAAAGCGCGCAGACCTCGGTGATGCCGACGATTTCAAGCCCTTCGTTCGAGTGGTAGAAGAAGCCCTTGTCGCCGATCTGCATCGCCCGCATGTTGTTGCGTGCGAGGTAGTTGCGCACGCCGGTCCATTCGGTGCCCTTCGCGCCGGCATCCTTCTGCATCTGCCAGGACCACTTGAAGGGCTCGGATTTGTAAAGCCAGAATGCCATCGCGCCTCAAGCCTCCGGGTTGTTGAAGACCCAGTTGAAGGCCTTGATTTCGACGTTGGAGAACAGGCCGGCCTTGGCGTAGGGATCGGCTTCGGCGATGGCGCGCGCATCGTCGATCGTCTCGGTCTTGACGATCACCAGGCTTCCGGTCGGCTTGCCGTCGTCGCCGAGGAAGGGGCCGGCCATCTTCAGAATGCCCTTGGCATTGAGGTCGTTGAGATAGGCGACGTGATCCGGACGCGTGTCCAGCCGAAGCTGCAGCGCGCCTGATTTGTCGGTGCATTGAAGTGCGAAGAGCATGCTTCCTCCTGACGAAGTCATTCCTGGGTGATCGGACGGGACATCAATTGTTCAAGGGCGGTGCGCACATCGAGCTTGCCGTCGATGATGGCGGCGACCGCCTCGGTGATCGGCATCTCGACGCCAAGATCGCGGGCGACGCGGGCGGCGACCGAGGCTGCAAAGGCCCCCTCGACGAGTTCGCCCTGGCGTCCGCTGCCGCGGCCATCCTTGCCGAGCGCAATGCCGAAGCGCAGGTTGCGCGACTGGTGGCTGGTTGCCGTCAGCACGAGATCGCCGAGCCCCGAGAGGCCGCGAACGGTATCGGCATCCCCGCCTTCGGCGACGACGAAGCGGGACATCTCCGCAAGGCCGCGCGAGATCAACGCCGCCCGGGCGCTGTCGCCCAAACCTGCGCCTTCGACGATGCCGCAAGCGATGGCAAGCACATTCTTCAGCGCGCCGCCAAGTTGCACGCCGATGCGGTCTTCTGAAGGGTAGAGACGGAAGGTCGGGCCTGACAGAGCCTCCGCAAGCAGCGTCGCCGTGTCGTTGTCGGCGGCAGCAACCACCATCGCCGTCGGCAGCCCCTTGGCGATGTCAGCTGCAAAGCCGGGGCCGGAGAGCACGCCGATGCCGTGGCCCGGCAATTCTTCCGCCAGCACGTCGGTCAAAAGCCGCCCCGTTGCCTGCTCCATGCCCTTAGCGCAGGTGACGATCGTCGCCGCGGCATTGATCGACGGACCGTATTGCCGCGCCGCATCGCGGTGTGCCTGCGATGGCATGACGAACAGCACGATCTCAGCGTCGCCAAGCACCGCAGCATCCGCGCTGTGCTTGAGCCCTGCCGGCAGGTCGATGCCCGGGAGCGACGGCTCGTTGCGGCCGGTCAGCCGGCATTCATCCGCGGTTTCCTCGCGCCGGGCGAGAAGGGTCACATCGCTGCCGTTAGCGGATGCGGCGACGGCCGCAAGCGCCGTGCCGAAGGCACCCGCTCCGACCACCACGATCTTCGGGTTGGTGTTCATATCCTGTCCATCATGCCCTGGCTGCTTTCCGTCATGCCTTGGCGCCGCGCTTGCCCGAACCAAGCAAGGTCTGCGCCTTTTGGTCGAGCGGCCAGCGCGAGCGCGGCGCGACATCGAGACCATCCGCCGGCAAACCGGCGGCAAACCGTTCGGCACCCGCCCAGGCGATCATCGCGGCATTGTCGGTACAAAGCGCAAGCGGCGGCGCGATGAAATCGAAGCCGTTCTTGTTGCAGAGTTCCTGGAGCGTTGTCCTGAGCACCTGGTTGGCGGCAACGCCGCCGGCAACGACCAGCGCCGGCCTTTCCACGGACGCGTGATCCGTCTTGAACCGCTTCAACCCGCGCCCGATCCGATCCTTGAGCGTGCGCGAGATCGCGCGCTGGAAGGAGGCGCAGATGTCGGCAATATCCTGGTCCGTCACCGGCTCCAGCGACTGCGCCGCCTGGCGCACCGCCGTCTTCAGCCCGGAGAATGAGAAATCGAGCCGGGCATCGCCGACCAACGGGCGCGGAAAATCGAAACGCTCGCCATTGCCATTGCGGGCGGCACGCTCGACGGCCGGCCCCCCGGGATAGGGAAGACCGAGCAGCTTGGCCGTCTTGTCGAAGGCCTCGCCGAGCGCATCGTCGATCGTCGTGCCCCAGCGCTCGTAGTCGCCGACGCCCTTGACCAGGATCAGCTGCGTGTGGCCGCCGGAAACGAGCAGCATCAGATAGGGAAAACTCAGACCATCGGTGAGCCGCGCGGTCAGCGCGTGACCTTCCAGGTGATTGACGGCATAGAGCGGCTTGCCGGTTGCCCGCGCGATCGCCTTGCCCGTCATCAGTCCGACGATGAGGCCGCCAATCAGACCGGGACCACTTGTCGCAGCAATCGCATCGATGTCGTTGAGCGTCACGCCGGCCCGCAGCAGCGCCTCCTCGATCAGGGTGTCGAGCGCTTCGACATGGGCGCGCGCGGCAATCTCCGGAACCACGCCGCCATAGGCGCTATGCTCTTCCAGCTGGCTCAGGACGACGTCGCCGAGGATGCTTCCCCTGCCGTTTTCGTCGCGCAGCACGACGGAAGCCGCGGTTTCGTCGCAGCTTGTTTCTATGCCGAGGATGCGCATGGGCGGAGACATCAGGAACTACTCAAAGATTGCGGTCGCACCGAAAGGTGGGTACACGGAACTCCGGTAACAATGGATAGCCTTTGATGCAAACAAAACCTTTCCGGATCGGCACGCGTGGCAGCCCACTGGCGCTCGCTCAAGCCCATGAAACGCGCGATCGCCTCGCGGCCGTGCATGGTCTGTCGCCGGAAATGTTCGAGGTTGTCATCCTTTCCACCAAGGGCGACCGCATCACCGATCGGTCGCTGGCCGAGATCGGCGGCAAGGGCCTGTTCACCGAGGAAATCGAGCAGCAGCTCCTGTCGGGCGAACTCGATTTCGCCGTGCATTCCTCGAAGGACATGCCGACCAAGCTTCCAGATGGCCTGTTTCTTTCCGCCTTCCTGCCGCGCGAGGACATTCGCGACGCCTTCATCGGCCGCACCGCACCCAGGCTCCTGGAATTGCCCGAAGGCGCGACTGTCGGCTCGTCGTCGCTGCGCCGGCAGGCGCTGATCCGGAGGCTCAGGCCCGACATCAACGTCATCACCTATCGCGGCCAGGTCGAGACGCGGCTGCGCAAGCTCGCCGAAGGCCAGGTCGATGCGACGCTGCTTGCCTATGCCGGCCTGAAGCGGCTCGGCATGGCCGACGTGCCGACAGAACTGCTCGACCCGGAAGAGTTTCCGCCGGCACCGGCGCAGGGCGCGATTTGTATCGAGAGCAGGATCGGCGACAAACGCGTCAACGACCTGCTCGCCGCCATCGACGATAGCAGAACCCATGAGGCGGTCGCCTGCGAACGCGGCTTCCTTGCGACGCTCGACGGCTCCTGTCGAACGCCTATCGCCGGCCTGGCGGTCTCGGACGGCACGCATCTGCGTTTTTCCGGCATGATCCTGACGCCGGATGGCAGCACCCATCACCGCATCACGGTCGAAGGCAAGGCTGCCGATGCCGAAGCCCTCGGGCAAAAGGCCGGCGAAGATATCCGCGCGCAGGCGGGACCGGGCTTCTTCTCGAGCTGGACTTGAGCCATGCGGCTGCTCGTGACCCGGCCGCAGCCCGCCGCCGAGGCTACGGCCCGCCGTCTGGAAGTCATGGGTCATCAGCCGCTGCTGTTGCCGCTGGCGCGGGCGGAACATTTGCCAGAGGCGGCACGGAAAGCACTCGAAAGACCACATGCCGCAGTCGCGCTGACCAGTGCCGAAGCCGTACGGGCGTTGGGCGAACTTGGCGCCGATCTGGAGCCCTATAAAGCGGAACCCTGCTTCTGCGTCGGCGAAGCGACGGCCCGGGCGGCGCGCGATCTCGGCTTTACCTCGCTCCACACGGGAGAGGGAACCGGCAGGAGCCTTGCCGAAACGATCGCCGCCACGCTTTCTGCATCGCGGGCGCCCCTCCTCTATCTCGCAGGTTCCCCCCGCTCCGACGGACTTGAAGCCACGCTACGGCAGCTTCGCATCGAGCATGTCACGGTCGAATGCTACCGGATGCAGCCGATCGCCCATCCGCCCGACATATTGGCGCGCCTGATATCGGCCGGCCGGCCGGACGCGGTGCTGCTCTATTCCCACGACACCGCGCGACGCTTCGCCGCGCTGCTTGTCGAAGCCGGCCTCAAGACCGCCGCTTTCTCTCCGCGCTATCTCTGCCTCAGCGCCGCCGTTGCCGGAGCGCTCCCGGATGGAGCCTCAGTCGAGGTCGCAGCAAGACCAGACGAAGAAAGCCTTTTCAGCCTTCTCTAATGCTATTTCGATCAAAAACGGAAGCAAGGGGGCTTTCCCTCACCGGCCAGCCTGACTAGGTTTGTTGCAAGAACCGACAGGCAACAACGGTAAGAGGTCACCATGGTATCGGAAAACCCGCCGCGCCGCTCGAAAGCCGAGAAAGAGCCGCTGACGATCGACCTTGAAGCGGAAAAGACCGTGACGGAAAATGCCGAAACGACGGCAAACCCCGCGGCAACCGCCGATGAACCGACCGAAATCCCCGAAGCCGATGGCGCAGCGGAAGCCCGCGTCGAAGAGGAAATCGAGGAGCAGCGCGCCGATGCGGCAGCCGCCGCCTTCAACGAGGAGCCGCCGCATTTAAGCCGTGAGCCTGAAGCAAGCCCCGTACAAAAGCCGCCGTCCAATTCCGGTTCACTGGCAGCCGGGATCCTCGGCGGCCTGGTGACGCTGCTCGGCTTCGGCGTGCTGCAATATGCCGGCTATGTGCCGGGGCTCGGCCCCGACCGCGGCACGTCTTCCACAGAGCTGACGCTTTCGAGCGAGATCCAGGCCCTGCGCGATCAGGTGGCCGGCATACAGGCGCCAACCACAACCGTCGACATTGCACCGCTCGAGAACCGCCTCGCCGCATTGGAACAGACGGCAGCACAACCGGGCGCCGGCGGAGTGGCGACCGGCGAGATGACGGCACTCAAGGCCGAAGTGACGAACCTCACCAAGGAGATCGCCGCGCTGAAATCAGGCCTTGCCGAAGCGCAGCAATCGGCAACGACGGCCAGAGCCGAACTGGCAAGCCGCATCGATTCCGCCGAACAGAAACTCAACGAACCCGCCAACGATATCCAGGTTGCCAAGGCCGTCGCCGTCACCGCGCTTAAGACCGCGATCGATCGTGGCGGGCCGTTCCTGGCTGAACTCGATGCGCTTCGCAGCATCGCCCCTGATGAAACGGCCGTCACCGCCCTCGCTCAGGATGCGACGACGGGCGTGGCAACGCGCGCCGACCTTCGCCGGGATTTTGCAACCACATCCAATACCATGCTCGACGCGCTTAATCAGCCGGACCCGAACGAGGGCATCTTCGATCGCCTCGTCTCCAGCGCCATGTCGGGCATTCGCGTGCGTCCCGTCGGCAGCGTCGAAGGCGACACGCCGGAGGCCGTCGTCGCCCGCATCGAGGACAAGCTCAACAACGGCGATCTTAAGGGCGCGGCATTGGAATGGGACGGTCTTCCGGCTGCGGCCAAGACCGCCGGTGAACCGTTCAAGGTCAAGCTTGACCAGCGTCTCCGGGTCGAAGGCATCATCGATGCGGCGGTCGCGGCAACGATGAACAAGTCCACCACCCAGGGCTGAGGAAGACAGACATGATCCGCATTTTGATCTTCATCCTGATCGTTCTGGGTCTCGGCCTCGGCTTCGCGTGGCTCGCGGATCGGCCGGGCGAACTGTCGCTCGTCTGGCAGGGCCAGCTCATCGAAATGAGCCTGATGCGCGCGGCATCGCTGCTGATCTCGCTGGTCGCCGCCGTGCTGATCGCCATCTGGCTGGTGCGCACCATCTGGCTGTCGCCACACACCGTCACCCGCTATTTCCGCGCCCGAAAGCGCGACAGGGGCTACCAGGCACTGTCGACTGGCCTGATCGCCGCCGGCGCCGGCGACGCCAACCAGGCGCGCAAGATGACCGCCCGCACCCGCGGCCTGATCAGCGCCGATCAGGAACCGCTGATCCACCTGCTCGAAGCCCAGACGTTCCTGATCGAAGGCAAATACGACGACGCGCGCAAGAAGTTCGAACTGATGGCCGACGATCCGGAAACGCGCGAACTCGGCCTGCGCGGTCTCTATCTCGAAGCCAAACGCCTCGGCGCACACGAGGCGGCGCGTCAATATGCCGAGCGGGCAGCCGAAAAAGCGCCGCACCTGCCCTGGGCGACACTGGCAACGCTCGACAGCCAGAGCCAGGCCGGACAATGGGATGACGCACTGCGCTTGCTCGACCAGAGCAGGACAGCCCATGTGCTTGAGCGCAAGGAGGCCGACCGCAAGAAGGCCGTGCTTCTGACCGCCCGCGCCATGACGCGCCTCGACGGCGATGCCAAGGCGGCCCGCGACGACGCGCTTGCAGCACTCAAGCTCGACGAAAATCTGGTGCCCGCCGCACAGGTGGCGGCAAAGGCGCTGTTTCGCGAGGACAACCTGCGCAAGGGAGCATCGATCCTCGAAAAGGCCTGGAAACATGAGCCGCATCCCGATGTCGCCCGCCTCTACGTGCGGGCACGCGGCGGCGACACGGCGGTCGACCGGCTGAAGCGGGCGAGAAAACTCGAATCGCTGCGCCCGAACAACGCGGTGGCCATGGCAGCCGTCGCCGAAGCAGCACTCGAGGCGCGCGAGCTTCTGCTTGCCCGCACCAAGGCGGAGGCCGCAGCCCGGCTGGAGCCGACCGAAAGCATCTTTCTGCTGCTTGCAGATATCGAGGAGGCCGACACCGGGGACGAGGGTCGCATCCGCCACTGGATGGCCCAGGCCCTGAAGAGCCCGCGCGATCCGGCCTGGACGGCCGACGGCGTGACTTCCCCGACCTGGCTACCGGTCTCGCCGGTCAGCGGACGGCTCGACGCCTTCGAATGGAAGGCACCGGCCCTGCAACTGGCCGCACAGGTCGAGGATGGCCACCTGAGCGCCGATGAAGCGATCCGCAGCCTGCCCCCTGTCATGGCTGAGCACCATCCCGTAGGCCACGGCACGGCTCCGGCCAAACCGGTCGTCGATACGCCCGTGATCATCGAAGCCGCAGCCGAGACGCCGCGCGAGCGCGCCGAGCCGATCAAGGTGGTGGAAACGAAAAGACCTGCCCCGATCGTCGAGAGGACACGCGAGAAGGACGGCGCCTCCAATGGCGAGCCGGTCGCCGACCCGTTCTTCGGCCGTCCTCCGGATGATCCCGGCGTGCGGGAACCGGCTGTCGGCAAAAAAGTGTCGGAAAAGACCACTTTCCGATTGTTCTGAGTTTTGAGGGGCTGTGGGCGAAAACATGTTTGAACGCTTCCGGACGTTTCTTGAGGGCCTGACCGGCCCGACGACGCGGATCGAGAGGGGTGATCCGCGCGTGGCGGTCATCGCGCTCTGCATTCAGGTGATGGAGGCGGACGGCAAGATCCTCGCCTCCGAGCAGCGCAAGATGCGCGCCATCATCAAGCAGCACTATGAACTCGACGATGCAGCACTCGACGCGCTTGTCGAAGCCGGCAAGTCCGCCGAAAGCGAGGCCATCGACTTCTATCAGTTCACCGCCGAAGTGAAGCGCCACCTCTCCGAAGAGCAGCGCATCGAATTGATCGGCATGCTCTGGGAGGTCGTCTACGCCGATGGCGAGCGCAGCGAGATGGAAGATCACGTGATCTGGCGGATCGCCGATCTACTCGGCGTCTCCGGGCGGGACCGGGTTTTGAAGCGACGGGAGGTCGCGGCCAGGATCGATGCGGCGGAAGAAGGCGAACCGCAACAGGAAAGCTGAAATGCCGATAGCCGCCGAGACCGACAGGAAGCCCATCCTCATCGTCCTGCACCAGGAGCGATCGAGCGCCGGCCGTGTTGGCCAGATCCTCGCGCAGAAGGGTTTTTCCCTCGACATCCGTCGTCCGGCGCTTGGCGACGAGCTGCCACCGACGCTCGAGCACCACGGCGGCACGATCATCTTCGGCGGGCCGATGAGCGCCAATGACGAGGAGGATTTCGTCCGCCGCGAGATCGACTGGCTATCGGTGCCGCTCAAGGAAAACAAGCCCTATCTCGGCATCTGCCTGGGCGCGCAGATGCTGGCGCGCAACCTTGGCGGCAAGGTCGCGCCGCATCATGAAGGCATGACGGAAATCGGCTGGTACCCGCTGGTCGCCACCGACGCCGGGCGGGCACTGATGGACTGGCCTGACATGGTCTATCACTTCCATCGCGAGGGGTTCGATCTGCCTGCAGGTGCCGAGTTGCTGGCAACCGGCGAAACCTATCCGAACCAGGCCTTCCGCTATGGCGAAAACGCCTGGGGCATCCAGTTCCATGGCGAGCTGACGCGCGCGATGATGCATCGATGGGTGGTGCACGGCGCGCACCGCTTCGAACTGCCCGGCGCCCAGATGGGCAAGGCCCATCTCGACGGGCGCATGCAGCACGATGCGCCGTTGCGCACCTGGATGGAAAATTTCCTCGATCTCATTTTCGTGCAGGCGGGCTCCAGGCAGGCGGCCTGACGCCAAGCTTTGCAGCTCGAACCCGCGCATTTCCTGGAAAGGCTCTAACGATGATGCTCCGGCACGTCGAGCGTGTCGATCTTGCGCAACTGCGGGAAGCCGAGCGCCCAGAGCGCTGACACCAGCAACGTGCCTGCGCCGCCGAAAGCGACGGCAAAGATTGCGCCAAAGCCGGATGCCATCATGCCGGCCCGGAACTCGCCGAGCTCGTTGGAGGCGCCGACGAACACCATGTTGACGGCATTGACGCGGCCGCGCAGCTCGTCCGGCGTCCACAGCGTGATCAGGATCTCGCGTACATAGACCGAAATCATGTCGGCAGCGCCCATGACCACCAGTGCAGCGATCGATATCCATGGCGTTGCCGACAGGCCGAAGACGACGGTGCCGAGGCCGAAGAGCGCGACGCCGGTGAACATGTAAAAGCCGGCGCGGTGGCGAATGGGGTGGGCGGCAAGCCACACCGCCATGCCGACGGCGCCAACGCCGGGGGCGGCGCGCAGCAAGCCTAGGCCCCATGGGCCAAGATCAAGGATATCGCGGGCAAAGACCGGCATCAGCGCGACAGCGCCGCCGAGCAGCACCGCGAACAGATCGAGCGAGATCGCACCGAGCACCACCTTCTCCGCCTTGATATAGCGGAAACCGGCTGTGATCGTTTCCCAGCTCTGCACCGGTGCCTTGGAGCGCGCCGCCGGCTTGGGGATGGCAAACACCATCAGCGCCGCGGCGGCGAAGAAGCAGACGCCGACGGCATAGGGCGCAACGGAGCCGAAGCCATAGATCAGGCCGCCTGCAACCGGACCGACGATCATCGCCGTCTGCCACGAGGTCGAATTCCAGGCGATCGCATTGGGTAGATCTTCGGGCGGGACGAGATTGGGTGCCAGCGACTGCGAGGCGGGGGCGAGAAACGCCCGCTCGATGCCGAAGACGACCAGGATCGCATAAACAGGCCAGGGCGAGAAAAGCCCCGTGACCGTCAACGTGAGCAGCGCCACGGCACACAGCGTGCTGACGGCCATGCAGATGCCCATGATCATGCGCCGGTTATAGCGATCGGCAACTGACCCCGTGACCAGAATCAGCACCAGCGACGGCAGGAACTGGAAGAGCCCGATAAGCCCGAGGTCGAACGGATCGCGCGTCAGGTCGTAGATCTGCCAACCGACCGCGACTGAAATGATCTGAATGGCAAAGTAGGCAAGGAAGCGCGAGAAGAAATAGCGGCGATAACCGACATGCCCGAAGGCGGCAAAACGGTGGGTGGTATGAACGGCAGACATAGGGGAAACGCTCCTCGATGGTACCGATCTTTGTCCGATCCGCATTAAACATGATCGCGCACGGTAAATCGGCGTACTTGCTCGTTTAGGTCTCAATGTCTACATGTCTGTCAATAACGATTTGGAGACCGGCATGATTGCTGTCATCGGCACCTTGAACTTTATTATCAACATCGCGTGGTTTCTGATCATCGCGTCAGCCATCTTTTCGTGGCTCTATGCGTTCAACGTCATCAACGTGAACAACCAGGCGATCAACATGATCGGCCGCTCGCTCTACCAGCTGACCGAGCCGCTCTATCGTCCGATCCGCCGGGTCCTGCCCAATATGGGCGGCGTCGACCTTTCGCCGCTGGTCGTGCTGGTGATCCTCTATTTCATCCAGCTTTTCCTGAACACGACGATCGCGCCGGCGCTCCTGCGCTGATCCATTGACGCAGCAAGCGTTCACCGCCCACGGAGATCACGTGCGCGTCACCGTTCGACTGACACCGAACGGCGGACGCGACGGGATCGATGGGGTGGAGAGCGGCGCCGACGGGCAGGACCATCTCAAGGTCCGCGTGCGCGCCATTCCGGAAAAGGGCAAGGCCAACCAGGCCCTGATCGCCGTCCTCGCCAAAGAGATCGGCGTCGCCAAGAACCGCATTTCCTTCATCTCAGGCGAAACGCAGCGCAAAAAAATCCTCCGGATCGACGCCGACCCGGAGGATGTTTTGAAACGGCTTGCCGAACTGGTCGGCAAATAGCCAGATGCTTACTTCTTTTCGCCCTTGGCGCGCTCGACCGCTTCCTTGATCAGTTGCTTGGCGACGGAGGCATCCTTCCAGCCGAAAATCTTGACCCACTTGCCGGGCTCCAGATCTTTGTAGTGCTCGAAGAAGTGCTCGATCTGCTTGAGCGTGATTTCCGGCAGGTCGGTGTATTCATGCACCTTGTCGTAGCGCTGCGTCAGGTGACCCGACGGAACCGCGATGATCTTTTCGTCCTGGCCGGAATTGTCTTCCATCATCATCACGCCGATCGGGCGGACGTTGATGACGCAGCCCGGAACGAGCGGACGGGTGTTGCAGATCAGAACGTCGATCGGATCGCCATCATCGGAAAGCGTGTGCGGCACGAAGCCGTAGTTCCCCGGATAGGTCATCGGCGTGTAGAGGAAACGGTCGACGACGAGCGTGCCGGCTTCCTTGTCCATCTCGTACTTGATCGGATGGCCGCCAACAGGAACTTCAACGATGACGTTGACATCTTCCGGTGGATTCTTTCCGATGGAAATCGCATCGATACGCATGGAATACTCCCAGGGTCGGTTGAGAAATTTGCCCGTCGGATAAAGGGAAACATGCCGCGATGCAACATAACTTTCGTCCGGAGTGCAGATTCACCTTGCCAACCCGCCGTGACCTGAAGTTGATTGCATCAGAGGATTTCTCGTAAGGAGGGATTTTGGATGACCGCAAAGGCCGCATGTTTCCTTGCTGCAGCACTTGCCGCCACGCCGGTTCTGGCCAACGACAGCGTCTATTCGGATGTCAGCCGCGACAAGTGCACTATTGTGGAGGAAGTCGAAGGCATCTTCATGTCGATGACCTGTCCTGGCCCTGACGGCTACCCCGCCCACTTCAAGGAATCCGATATCCGGCAAAGCTTCTTCTTCGGGCATCTGAATGCGCGATACCTGAAGGAAGGTTTCGAAACCTTCGGCCCCTTCAACCACGCCGGCACGATGGTGGAGTGGCGCCTGAACAAGGACAAGGTGCCGGTATCGGCCATCCTGCGCTGGGTGATCGAGAACGGCGATCCGAAAACCGGCGAAGGCAACTCGGCCTATGACGGCCAGGTCCTGGTGATCTCAAAGGTTGCGCAGAAGGAAGACGGGATCGGCTGCGTCGCCGGCTATGTCGATGCACTCGCCAATCCGGATCCGAACACGCTCGCCCGCAAGATCGCCGACGACATTGCCCCGGGGTTCCGGTGCGGTATCGACGAAGCAGCCTACCATGGCAAGCGCGGTGAGAAGGCGAGCGGGTCGCGTCACCAATTGCCTACCGCGCCGCGCGTCAAATAGGAGGCGCAAAGGACGCTGTAGCGCTTTAAATTTGCTGCATAATTTTGTCCTTAAATCGGATCCGATTTAAGGAATTATGCAGGAGGTGACATCGAGGTCAGACGCAAGCAGGCGTCAGTTCCAGGCAAAGCCGATCTTCTTGAGGTGCTTGTCGCCGAAATCTTCCATGCCCTCGGCGATATCGCTGCCGCCAGCCCCCTGGAAGAACTGATAGGCGTTATCGCTGTCTTCGAGGCACCAGACGACCAGTCCCCTGCAGCCGAGCGACCGCAGCAGGCTCTTGGCTTCGCCGAAGAGAACCCGTCCAAGGCCGATGCCCTGATATTCCGGCCGCAGGTAGATCTCGTAGATTTCGCCTTCCTGCGGCAGCGCCTTGGCGCGGCTGAGGCCGAGGGTCGCATAGCCGGCAATCGTTCCGGCCACGTCGACGACCAGCAAGGTCGCCGGACCCCGCGTCGCCTTGCGCCACCAGACCTCGTCTCGACGATTGACCATCTGGACCAGGGGGCGGTGCGGAATGATGCCGCCATAGGCTTGTAGCCACGAAACGCGATGCACGTCGGCAATCGCCGACGCCTCTTGCGGTTCTCCAGGCCTGACCTCGATCGAAACAGTCTTCATGACTCACGACTCTAAACGCACACAGGGCGAACAGGAATCCCACCCGGGGGCCGCGTCGCGTTAACCCACAGGCAACTTTAACGGCATCCCATGGAAGGTTAACGCCTTTTTAACTTTATCCGCAAGCCGCCCCCCGCTGGCACACACAGCAAAAAACCCCGGATTGCTCCGGGGTTTCGCTAATCGCTCGCTTTTGTCGGTGGGCGCTTAAGCGGCGCCAGCCGTACGCGACTTCTCGAAGCGCTTACGGTCGTTCGAGTCGAGGTACATCTTGCGCAGACGGATCGACTTCGGCGTGACTTCGACCAGCTCGTCGTCCTGGATCCAGGACAGCGCGCGCTCGAGCGTCATGCGGATCGGCGGCGTCAGCTTGACGGCTTCGTCCTTGCCGGATGCACGCATGTTGGTGAGCTTCTTGCCCTTCAACACGTTGACTTCCAGGTCGTTGTCGCGCGTGTGGATGCCGATGATCATGCCGGCATAGACCTTCTCGCCGGCTTCGATGATCATCGGGCCGCGGTCTTCCAGGTTGAACATGGCGTAGGCGACCGATTCGCCGGCGTCGTTGGAGAGCAGCACGCCGTTGACGCGGCCGCCGATCTCACCCTTGTACTGCTGGTAGGCGTGGAACAGACGGTTCATGACCGCTGTGCCGCGCGTATCCGTCAGCAGTTCCGACTGGTAGCCGATCAGGCCACGGGTCGGTGCGAAGAACACCAGCCGGACGCGATTGCCGCCGGACGGACGAAGCTCGACCATCTCGGCCTTGCGTTCGGACATCTTCTGAACGACGACGCCGGAATGCTCTTCGTCGACGTCGATGACCACTTCTTCGATCGGCTCGAGCAGCTGGCCGTTCTCATCCTTGTGCATGACGACGCGCGGACGCGAGACGGCGAGTTCGAAACCTTCGCGGCGCATGGTTTCGATCAGAACCGCGAGCTGCAATTCGCCACGACCGGAGACGAAGAACGAATCCTTCTCGGAGGATTCCTCGATCTTCAGCGCGACGTTGCCTTCGGCTTCCTTGAACAGACGGTCGCGGATGACGCGGCTCGTCACCTTGTCGCCTTCGGTGCCGGCAAGCGGGCTGTCGTTGACGATGAAGGACATGGTGACGGTTGGCGGGTCGATCGGCTGTGCGGTCAGCGCTTCGGAGACCGACGGGTCGCAGAAGGTGTCGGCGACGGTGCCCTTGGTCAGGCCGGCGATCGCGACGATGTCGCCTGCATGGGCTTCTTCGATCGGCTGACGCTCGATGCCGCGGAATGCGAGGATCTTCGAGATACGGCCGTTTTCAAGCAGCTTGCCGTCCTGGCCGAGAACCTTGACCGGCTGGTTCGGCTTCAGCGAACCCGAATGGATGCGGCCGGTGATGATACGGCCGAGGAAGGGGTTTGCTTCCAGGATCGTGCCGATCATGCGGAACGGGCCCTCGCCGACCGTCGGCTCGGGAACGTGCTTGAGCACGAGGTCGAGAAGCGGTGCCATGCCCTGGTCCTTCGGGCCTTCAGGCGCGACGTTCATCCAGCCTTCACGACCCGAACCGTAGAGGATCGGGAAGTCGAGCTGCTCGTCGGTGGCGTCGAGGTTCGCAAAGAGGTCGAAGACTTCGTTGATGACTTCTTCGTGGCGTCCATCAGGACGGTCGATCTTGTTGATCGCGACGATCGGCTTCAGGCCGACCTTCAGCGCCTTGCCGACGACGAACTTCGTCTGCGGCATCGGGCCTTCGGAGGCGTCGACGAGAACGATGGCGCCGTCCACCATCGACAGGATGCGTTCGACTTCACCGCCGAAGTCGGCGTGGCCGGGGGTGTCGACGATGTTGATGCGCACACCCTTCCACTCGACCGACGTCGCCTTGGCAAGAATGGTGATGCCGCGCTCTTTTTCGATGTCGTTGGAGTCCATGACGCGTTCGGCAACGCGCTGGTTTTCGCGGAACGAGCCCGACTGCTTCAGAAGCTCGTCGACAAGGGTCGTTTTCCCATGGTCGACGTGCGCGATAATCGCGATGTTACGAATGCTCATTTTTCGTCTCGGAAGGTTTAGGGCACGCCCCAATGGGCCACGCCGCTTTTTCAATGGTCGGGCTCATACAGGTTTTTTTGCGATTGCGAAAGGGGGGCGCGCGCAAGAGCCCGGCTCCGAAGTCCCGACAGGCCATGGGTTTGCAACCGGAAAGGGTCGCGCCAACCGGGTTTGGAAAGGGTTCAACCAAAGCCAAAACGCTCATGCGACGGCGGCCGGGTCGAGCGTCACGCGCCACAATTCCTGGTCCTGCCGATCCATCAGCCGCACGGTCATCTGCTTGGTCTGGCCGTTGATATCGACGATGCCGAAGAACTGCAGCCCGGCTGATGGAGGCAGGTTGCTGTCCACACCTCCACCGGACGCCTTGATGAAGCGCACGTCCGGGCCGAACGTCATGTCCAGCTCCTTCGGACCATAGGTACCGGAATGCAAGGGACCGGAAACGAACTCCCAGAATGGCAGGAAATCCTTGAAGGCCGCCCGCGACGGATCGTAGTGATGCGCGGCCGTATAATGCACATCCGCCGTCAGCCACACGAGGTTGTCGATGGCATTGTCCCTGATGAAGCGGAGCAGCTCGGCAAACTCGGTTTCGCGACCCGTCGGTGGACCATTGTCGCCATTGGCGATTGCATCGGAACCACGCCGGTTGGCATAATCGTCCCAGACGACGAGACCAACAGGCATATCGCAGGCGATCACCTTCCAGACGGCGCGCGACGCGGCAAGCTCCCGCTTCAGCCAGTCCGCCTGGCGCCAGCCGAACAGGCCACCATCACCCTCCCCCTGGTTGGGGCCGCGATAGGACCGAAGGTCGACGAAGAAGACATCGAGCAGCGGACCGTAGGCAATCTTGCGGAAGATGCGGCCGGGCTGCGTCGGCGGCGTGCGGACCGGCGTCATCTCGTTAAAAGCGCGCCCCGCGCGCGCGGCGTAGACCGCAACGTCCTTTTCCGGATAGCGCGGATCGTCGCTGAGGTCTGTCGAGGCCGACCAGTTGTTCAGGACCTCGTGATCGTCCCACTGATAGAAGGTCGGGCAGACGGCGTTGAGTTCACGCACATGGTTGTCGAGCAGATTATACTTCCACTGGCCGCGATATTCCTCGAGCGTGCGCGCCACATCGCGCTTCTCATGCGTCACCACCCGGTTCTTCCAGATGCCGCCGTCGCGCAAGGCTATCTCGTCGGGAATGGGATTGTCGGCGTAGATCGTGTCGCCGGAATGGATGAAGAAGTCCGGCTCGTGCAGGCGCATGGTCGAATAGGTCTTCATGCCGACATCGTCGATGCCCCAACCCTGGCCGGCCGTGTCGCCGGACCAGACGAAGCGGACCGAGCGCTTGCGCAACGGCGCGGTGCGAAACCGCCCGACGACCGGCTCGGACACCCGGTTGATGTCGTAAAGATCGGTCGCGGTGAACCGATAGAAGATGTCCTGGTCCGGAAGCAGATCCTCCAGCGCGCATTTGACCGCACAATCCGTCTGCGGTGTTGCGGTGAGTTCGGCGAGACGAACCGGATTGGAAAAGCTTTCGGTCGTCGAATAGTCGAGCGTCACCCGCGACGGCCTGTCGACCCGCGTCCACACCATGCCGGAACTCGTGTCGACATCGCCCGACTGCACCCCGTGGATGAATTCCGGACGGCCGTAGCCGCGGGCATAGAACGGTGTTGCAAGACCGGAGGACGCAACGAGGCCGGCAGCACCGGCAGACAGAAGGAAGGAACGGCGGGACAGCGTGGTGAGGATTTCGGCCAAACAAGCCTCCGGTTCGAGCCCTGCGAAAGCGGATTTCGCGTGCCGGACCTTTAGCTGTTCGTATGTCAGCGACTTAACAGTGGCGTGAAACTATTTGAACGGTTTCGCGACAATTCGGTGAATACAGGGCCTTCGAAGGTGGCTCGTCTTCGACGGCGACTGGGCCGGGCCGAAGGCAGTCGGACGTTTCTCGACCTGGGCGATCCGCCAGGGATCGAAGGCTGCCGGCTTCGAGACCATCGAACGCGCCTCGCACCAATCGATCGCCGCCGCACAGCGCAAATCTGCAAACCTGCGAAACTGCCTGCGCACTTTCGTCTATCGTCGGTTCATTCTCTGCGCGCATAAACCCTGCTGAATATCCACTTGCATGGAGGCGGTGCGGCGGGTGCAACCTCATGGCATTTGCCGCAAGCCCTGCTATGAAGAATCTCGTCCGCGGCCGCGGCCCCCCTTGCTGCGCTACGGACGAAACGCTTCAGCTCGCCGCCCGGCGACGTCAGATATCGGCAGGTTCCTTATCGTGTCCCATTCGAACACTCCCGTGCGTGATCACCTCGAACAGATCCTGAGCCGGCTCGATGCCCGTCGGGAGAACGAGAAGACCTATGTCAAGCTCTATGCCGACAGCGCCCGCATCGAGGCCGATGCCGCCGACCGCCGCCTTCAGGCCGGCGCCACGCTCGGACCGCTCGACGGCAAGATCGTTTCGATCAAGGATCTTTTCGACGTTGCCGGAGAACCGACGCTCGCCGGCTCGATCATCAAGCGCACGGCAGCCGTGCCGCAACAGGACGCCGTCGTGGTCAGGAGATTGCGCGCCGCCGGCGCCGTGATCGTCGGCAAGACCCATATGACCGAATTCGCCTTCACCGCGGTCGGCCTCAATCCCCATTATCCGGTTCCCGGCAACGCGACCGATGAAAGCCTGATCCCCGGCGGCTCGTCCTCGGGCGCGGCCGTGTCGGCGGCGGAAGGCACCTGCGATATCGCCATCGGCTCCGACACCGGCGGTTCCGTGCGCATCCCGGCGGCGCTGAACGGCCTCGTCGGTTTCAAACCGACCGCCAGCCGCGTGTCCCTCGACGGCGCCTTCCCGCTTGCCCCGAGTCTCGATTCTATCGGGCCGCTCGCCCACACGGTCAGCGACTGCGCAGCTGTCGATGCCGTCATGGCCGGCGAGCCGGTAACAGCGCTTGTTCCCCAGCCGATTGCCGGCCTGCGGATCGGCGTGCCACGCGGCCAGCTCCTGGCCGCGCTCTCAACCGAAATAGCCACACACTTTACGGCATGTCTCGACCGCCTCACTGCTGCGGGCGCCGACCTTGTCGATTGCGGTATCGACGACCTTATCGACCGGTTGAAGAAGGCGACCGCGATCGGCTCGATCGCCGGCCTCGAGGCGAGCCGTCTGCATGCCGACTGGCTTTCGGATCACGACGCACCGGTCGACATCAGGGTTTCATCGACGCTTCGACGTCGTTTGCTGACGCCGCAGGCAGCACTAGATGCGCTGTTGGAAACGAGAGCAGGCCTAGCAAGTGCCATGGACGATCGGCTCTCCGCCTACGATCTCATCGTCTTGCCGACGACGCCGATCGCCGCAGTGCCGATCGCCTCCGTGGAGGCGAATGAGGCAGAATATGATCGCGTCGAGGGCTTGCTCTTGCGCAACTGCCAGGTCGCAAACCAGTTCGATCTCACGGCCATAACCTTGCCGATGCCGGGGCCGACCCGCCCGGCTGGCCTGATGTTGGTGGGCAGGAACGGAACGGACGGGACGCTGCTGGCGGTAGCGGCCTCGGTCGAGGCGCTGTTACGGGAAAGGTGATGCGTCCGGTTCGACCCGAACCAAACCCCGGCACATAATCAGTTGAGGGCGCTCACGCGAGGGCGCCCGTATCGTATATATGAAGCCTGGCCAGCGAACCGAACGGCTTTGCAGTTGGCGGCCAGTTGCAAAGCCCACGCCTGTGCTTGCATAGCGAACTGGGCCTCGCCGTCTCGCCTCAGTGCATCGTTTCGCCGGAAACCTCGTCGCGAAGGATGCGGAACGCATCCTCGAGTGCTGCGACCAGCACATTGGTTAGCTCTTCGCCGTCATTGTTCGTGAGGTAGAGGGCAACGGCCGAATCCTGCGGATCGGTATAATGCTCGATATCGCTTGACATATCATCGTCCTTTGTTCGCCGTGTCACATCCCGGCTCTTGGCGCGATGGTATAAAGCCCGACTTGTGCAAAGCTTGACGGGCAGAGCTTTGCATGACGCTCTGGTCGCGGCTTGGCATCGGGCTCGGCCTCTCGAAACAAGTGGCCCGATATACGCGGCTTGGCGGCATCGCCTTTTTACTCGCCCTCGCCCGCGCGGCGCGCTAGAGGACGCAGGAGATGAACGTCGGAACTGAAAATGTCGAAAAAGCCGAAGCGCGATAACGCCCATTATGAGCAGCGGTTGAAGGCCGAGTTCCCGGACATCCACAGTGATGTGCTCACCGGCAGGATCTCCTCGCTTCGCAAGGCTCTCGTCATCGCCGGCCTGAAGCCGCAGCGGACCCGCCTTGAGAAACTCAAGAATTCGTGGGCAAAGGCCACCCCTGGCGAGCGCGACGGCTTCCTGACCTGGCTGGCGATATCAGGCGTGTTGCCTGTTGCCACTCCAGTTCCGCCCACGGCCGCCGTGCCTTCTCCCATACCCGCAGGTGCCCCCATCGCCAGCGGACGTTACCTGTTTCCCTCCACGATCACCCGGATCAAGGCGATCATGGCAAAGCAACGCCTGAAGCCCGACGACGTCATGCACGAGATGGGTTTTTTGTCCGATGGACAGTCCCTTGCCCGAGCGCTTGCCAAGAACGCAAGCCTGAGGCTCGCGGTGATTGCCGGGCTGGAGGCGTGGCTGCGCACGCATGAAGAGTGACATCGTCATCGCAGCGGTATCCCTGGACTACAGCGCCGCGCGTCTTTATTACACGCGCAAATGTCGCTGTAGCACTCTGAATTACTGCATGTTTCCTTAAATCGAATTCGATTTAAGGAAACATGCAGTAGACACGAGATCACTCCCGGCCGTCGAGGCTCGCTTGAGCAGCGCGTTTCAGTTCCCGGAACGTTCGCACATGCCGTCCATAGGCGGCGGTCATCACGCCTGAATCCGGCACAGAAATGTTCCGGCGCATCGTCCGGGCCGCCCTCTAAGAGAAGGAGAAGACGGACAAACGGGAGAGGCGAGGCAAGGCCCGGGTGGGCGACAAGCGACACAACACGCTTATTTCCGAAGGTTGTTGCGAACTGGCGCAATACACCTACAGGTGCTAGTATTTCTGCGCCTACTGCATGTTTCCTTAAATCGAATTCGATTTAAGGTTAAAAACATGCAGCAATTCAAAGTGTTGCAGCGACCTTTGCGCATCTAACAAGACGCGCGGCGCTGTAGAGTTCCTGGCGAACAAATCTCGCAGTCGATAATCAGTTAAACGCGAATTGCTTGCAGCCAATTGCCGCGCCGTCGAGCCCCGCTCGATGACCAGAGTCGTTGTTCGACGACATCAACGTGGAGGAAAAGCCAATGGCCAGCAATCTTGTTTCCTACATCGCGCAGATGCTTACCCCTGACATGATCGCGCGCATCGCTTCAGTGCTTGGCCTGGATAGCAGCAAGGTGCAGAGCGCCGTCGCCGCTGCCGTACCGGCAATTCTGGCGGGCCTGACCGGCGTCGCCGCGCAGCCGGGCGGCGCGCAAAAGATCGCCGACAGCGCCAAACAACAGAGCGGCTCGCTCGACAATCTCATGGGAATGCTGGCGGGTGGCGACCAGGTTTCGCTTGCCCAAAACGGCTCACAGATCATCTCATCGCTGTTTGGCGCCAAGGACGGCAGTGCGCTGGCAACGGCCATAGGCGGGGTTTCCGGCATGGATCAAAGGGCGAGCGGCTCGCTGCTGGCAACGCTTGCTCCGCTGGTCATGGGCGGCCTCGCCCAGCAGAGCGGAGGCGACCTGAGCGCCAACGGCATCGCCGGTCTGCTCGCCAGCCAGAAGGACAATATCGCCGCCGCATTGCCATCCGGCGTCAGAGACCTGCTCGGCGGCACCGGCCTGCTCGGCTCGCTCGGCGCTCCGGCACAAACCGCTGCAGCCTCTGCCAGCCAAGCGACCCGCAGCGCTGCCGCTTCGGCCTCCGCAGTCGGTGGTGCCGGCCAACGCGCAGCGGCAGCAGCGGCCGCCGCGCCAGCCTCGTCGCGCAACTGGCTTTATTGGGTGATTGCCGCCCTGGTGATTGCCGGCGTGCTTTTCTACCTGTTCGGCAGGCCAAAGGAACCGGTCGCACCCCAGGCCGGCACGCCTGAGCAGAGCTTGACGGTCGGCGGGGTCGATGTCGGCCAGCAGGTCAAGGACGGCATGGCCAGCCTGCAGACAGCGCTGACGGGCGTTACCGATGCGGCCTCCGCCACGGCGGCCTTGCCGAAGCTGGAGGATGTCTCGAGCCAGCTCGACAAGGTCAGCGGTGTGGCCGGGCAACTCTCAGCCGGGCAGAAGGCAGCCCTCACGGCCCTGATCACGCCGATGATGCCCACGCTCAATGGGCTGTTCGACAAGGTTTTGGCCATCCCCGGCGTTTCGGACATTCTGAAACCCACTATCGATGCATTGAAGACGAAGCTGACGGCCCTGTCGACCTGATGTTTCGAGAAACCGTCGGCACTCGGCGCGCCGCGTGGATCGGCAACGACTGTCATGAACACGAAATCGAACGAAGGAGGGTCAGCCATGGCTGACAAATCGGCATTCACCCCGGAGGAATGGACGTTGCTTCTGGAGAGCGTGATGATGGCGGGCATAGCCGTGACCGCGGCGGAGCCGAGCGGCCTGTGGGGCATGCTCAAGGAGGGCCTCGCCAACAGCCGCGCCCTGCTGCAGGCAAAAACGATGCCGCGGCCAATCCGCTCGTCAAAGCGCTCGTCGCCGACTTCGAAACCTCGGTAGGACGAACGACGGCACGCGACGGCCTGCAGGCGAAACTGAAAGGCTCCAAGCCTGAGGACATGAAGGCCAGATGCATCGAAACGTTGCAGCAGGCGCGAACGGTCGTCGAAACCAAGGCTCCGGATGATGCCAGCGCCTTCGCCGCATGGCTGTATCAGATCAGCCAGCGCGTAGCGGAAGCCGCCAAGGAAGGTGGATTCCTGGGTTTCGGCGGTGTCGCCGTCAGCGAAGCGGAGAAAGCGACCCTATCGGAAATATCGGCCGCGCTGAAAATCGCCTGACGCTGCGCCGGCAATGCCCGCTTCGTCGCCTGAAGCTACTCTGGCGAGCTGGGAGGAATTCGGGCTAAAGCAGGATTGAAGTCCCGATGGCGGAGAGGGTGGGATTTGAACCCACGATACCCTTGCAGGTATGCCGCATTTCGAGTGCGGTGCATTCGACCACTCTGCCACCTCTCCGCATAGTCGGTCGGCGCTTGTTCGGCGCGGTCGGGTTCATAGCGGCAGATTCGGGTGCTGGCAAGGGCCTCGGTGAAGATTATCCAATGCGGCGAGTGCCTTCTTCTTGACAGAGGAGCGCGTTTCCCGTAATTCGCGCAATGAAGTGGTGTGGCTTGCCCTCACCGCAGCGGGTGTGATTTGCGCCCATTCACCGGCAGGGCTTCGGGAATGATCCCGGAGTTCTGCTAAAAATGTCGACTGACAAAAAGACGGCCTTGCCCCTGGGGTAAAGAGCCGGCCCGAACATGAAAGGATAAAGAATGTTCGCAGTCATCAAGACCGGCGGTAAGCAGTACCGCGTGGCAGCCAACGACGTCGTAACCATCGAAAAGCTGGAAGGCGTAGCAGGCGACAAGATTGAATTCACCGAGATCCTGATGGTCGGCGTCGGCGCCGATGCAACCATCGGCGCTCCGTTTGTCGAAGGTGCCGTTGTCAGCGCCGAAGTCGTTGAACAGGGCCGCGCCAAGAAGGTCATCGCCTTCAAGAAGCGTCGCCGCCAGAACTCCAAGCGCTCGCGCGGTCACCGCCAGCACCAGACGACCGTCCGCATCCTGGACATCGCTGCTGCCGGTGGCAAGGCAAAGAAGGCTTCCAAGAAGTCTGAAGCCGCCGCTGAAGCTGCAAACTGAGTTTTGGGATCGAAGGTTTAAAGGAGAACACCAATGGCACACAAAAAAGCTGGCGGTTCGTCGCGCAACGGTCGCGATTCCGAGTCCAAGCGCCTTGGCGTGAAGAAGTTCGGCGGCGAGAAGGTCATCGCCGGCAACATTATTCTGCGTCAGCGCGGCACCAAGTGGCATCCGGGCGCCAATGTCGGCCTCGGCAAGGACCATACGATTTTTGCGCTTACGGCAGGTAACGTGGACTTCCGTACGAAGGCCAATGGCCGCGTGTACGTGTCTGTAATGCCGAAAGCGGAAGCAGCGGAATAAGCCGGTAGCGCTCTAAAACAGCCGGCGTCTCATCGACCCGGCTGACGCACCTAACGGTTCCAAGCCAGACCTAAAAAGGGGAGATGGGGCAATACCCAACTCCCCTTTTTTTCGTTTCTGGAGGACGAACCATGCAAACCGAGCTACTGAGGGAAGACCAATCACGGTCTCCCGAACAAAGGCTGAGGCCCCAACGGTCAAGGACCGATTGCCCGATATTGTTGTCACCCCGGCTCGTTCTGCGCGCGCCCCATGAAGACGATATCGACGCCCTTGCCCATCTTGCCAACAATGCCAATGTCGCCACCATGGTCTCGCGCATGCCGCACCCGTATACGACGGCCGATGCCGCCGATTTCGTGCGACGCGCCAAAGCCGGCACGATTGGCAAGTGCGTCTACGCGATTACCAAAGCGGATAATGGCGCATTCCTCGGTTGTTGCGGTATCGAGCCGCACCCCGATGGCAAGACGGCGGAACTCGGCTACTGGCTGGGCGAACCCTATTGGAACCAAGGCTATGCCACAGAGGCTGCCCAGGCGCTCACCGACATGGCCTTTCGCACCCGTGACATCGACCAGATCGATGCGCGCTGCCGGGTCATGAACCTCGCCTCGCGCCGGGTCATCCAGAAGTGCGGCTTCCAGTTCCAGGGCAGCGGCATGGTCGGCAGCCTGGCGCTCGGCGGCTCGATCTCTGTCGAATGGTATCGGCTCGACCGCAAGACCTGGGTTTCGCTCAGAAGCTGGGGAGGCATGCGATGAACGCGCTCACCTCCGAACGCTCGCGCACCGCGATCCGTCCCGGCCCCGGGCCCTGCCCGGTCATCGAAACCAGGCGGCTGGTGCTGAGGCCCCACAGCCGAAGCGATGCCGAGGCGATCGCTCAGTCGCTGGGCGATTTCCAGGTGGCGCGCATGCTCTCGCGTGTGCCTGCACCTTACGACCAGCAGGATGCGCTCGATTGGCTGGCAAGCCAGACCTCGGGACTCACCCCCGACTGGACGCTGGCGATCACCACCGGCGACGACGTGCATATCGGTTGCATCGGCATCGAGCTCAGGCACGGCCAATGGCATGTCGGCTACTGGCTGAACCGGTTCTACTGGGGCAAGGGCCTGGCGAGCGAAGCAGCCTATGCGGCGATCGAGCGCTTCTTCCGGCGCATGCCGGAAACGACCCTGCATTCCGGCGTCTTCGCCGACAATCCGGGGTCGCTCAAGGTCCAGGAAAAGCTCGGCTTCCAGATCACCGGCTGCAGCCAGATCTATGCGCTCGCCCGCAATGCCATGGTCGCCCATATCGAGACCCGGCTGAGCGCGGCAGATCTGCGCCGGCCACACTGAAGAAACAATCCCCGCGAAGCCATGCCTTTGCGGGGATATTCGTCAAGCGAGTTCAAAACCAACAGGAAGATGATCGGACCCCTTGGCGTCGTAATCGGTCCAGGCGTCCTTCAGCTGCGGCACCAGGCCGGTGCTGATGAAGCCATAGTCGAGATGCATGCGCTTTTGAGGATTGTCGGGATGAACCCAGCTATAGCTTTCCGGCGTCAGCCGGTTGAGATGGGCGAGCACGTCGACCGGATTTTCGAGCCGAAGCGAGCGTCCGTAATAAGCGTCGCGCGAGCCGGCCATCGCGCAATATTCCGGCGTCTCCGGCTCCATGTTGAAGTCGCCCATGACGACGAAATCCTCCGGATGCGGCGGCTCAGCAAGACCGAAATCGGCAGCCCCGGTAATGCCGCCGCCCTCAAGCGGATAGCCGAGCAGCCGCTCCTTGAGGAAGCGGATCTGGGCGATGCGCTCGGCGGGAAGCACATGGTCGAGATGCACGGAATAGACGCGCAGCGGCCCGCCCGGCGTGGCGACCAGCGCTTCGGTGGCGCCGCGCTGCAGGTTCATCGGGCTGATGGTCCGGGTGCGCGGCAGCGATATCAACCGGGTCGACAGGATCGGCCAGCGCGACAGGATCATGTTGCCGAACTGGAAGCGCCGGTTGACGGCGCGGCCGCCCTCGATCGAAGAGCCGATATCGATGTCGCAAGGGGCATGAAAGGCTGAGAAATGACCGGGGAAGAGCGCTTCGAAACGGGCAACCAGATCGACGTGGCCGTTGCGGTGAAAACCGCGTGTCACTTCCTGCAGCGCGATGATGTCGGCGCCGCCAAGCGACGCAGCAATGCGCTCGGGTTCAAACTGGCCGTCAAGACCGATGCCGTATTGGATGTTGTAGCTGGCAAAACGCACGATATTCTTTGACCTCCGGATGAACCGCCTATATCGATGGCGGCAAAATACGACCGCGCAAATACACCGAACAGATGGCAGTCCAATGAAATTTCTAGACGAAACGAAAGTCTACATACGCTCCGGCGACGGCGGCGCAGGCGCCGTGTCGTTCCGTCGTGAAAAATTCATCGAATTCGGTGGACCTGATGGCGGCGACGGCGGCCGCGGCGGCGACGTCTGGGTCGAGGCGGTCAACGGCCTCAATACCCTGATCGACTTCCGCTACCAGCAGCACTTCAAGGCCAAGACCGGCACGCACGGCATGGGCCGCAACCGCACGGGCGCCGGCGGCGCCGACGTGACGCTGAAGGTTCCGGTCGGCACCCAGATCTTCGAGGAAGACAGCGAGACGCTGATCGTCGACATGGTCGCCGAAGGCCAGCGCTACCGGCTTGCCGCCGGCGGCAATGGCGGCTTCGGCAATGCCCATTTCAAGTCCGCCACCAACCAGGCGCCAAGCTGGGCCAACCCCGGCCTCGAAGGCGAAGAAAAAACCATCTGGCTGCGGCTGAAGCTGATCGCCGATGCCGGCCTCGTCGGCCTGCCCAATGCCGGCAAATCGACCTTCCTTGCCGCCTGCACCCGGGCGCGGCCGAAGATCGCCAATTACCCCTTCACCACGCTGCACCCGAACCTCGGCGTCGCCACCATCGACGGCAACGAGTTCATCATCGCCGACATTCCCGGCCTGATCGAAGGCGCGCATGAAGGCGTTGGTATCGGGGACCGTTTCCTCGGCCATGTCGAGCGCACGCGCGTGCTGCTTCACCTCGTCTCGGCCCAGGAAGAAGACGTCGCCAAGGCCTACAAGACCGTGAAACACGAACTCGTAGCCTATGGCGGCGGGCTCGAAGACAAACCCGAGATCGTCGCGCTGTCGCAGATCGACGTGCTCGACGAGGACGAATTGAAGGTGAAGGCCAAGGCGCTGGCAAAGGCCTGCGGCGAGCAGCCTCTCCTGCTTTCGGCCGCCACCAGCAAGGGCATGACCGAGGCATTGCGGGCGCTACGCACCGTCATTGTCGCGGCAAAGTCCGGAGAAGAGACCGCCTGACATGACGAAGACCCGCAAGCCGCTTCAGAAGTATCGCCGGGTCGTCATCAAGATCGGGTCGGCCCTGTTGGTCGATCGCGCGACCGGGCTGAAAAAGGCCTGGCTCGACGCCATGTGTGCCGACATCGCCGCCCTCAGGGCCAAGGGCGTCGACGTGCTCGTCGTCTCCTCCGGCGCCATCGCGCTCGGCCGCACCGTACTGAAACTCCCTTCTGGCGCGCTAAAACTCGAGGAAAGCCAGGCGGCCGCGGCCGTCGGCCAGATCGCGCTTGCCCGCGCCTGGTCGGAAAGTCTTTCGACAGACGCGATCGTCGCCGGCCAGGTGCTACTGACGCTCGGCGACACCGAGGAGCGTCGACGCTATTTGAATGCCCGCGCCACGATCAACCAGCTGCTGAAGCTCGGCGCCGTGCCGATCATCAACGAGAACGATACGGTGGCGACCACCGAAATCCGCTATGGCGACAACGACCGCCTGGCCGCCCGCGTCGCCACCATGGTCGGCGCTGACCTCCTGGTGCTGCTTTCCGACATCGACGGCCTCTATACGGCGCCGCCGCATCTCGACCCCGATGCCCGTTTCCTCGACACGATCGCGGAGATCACGCCCGAGATCGAGGCGATGGCAGGGGGGGCTGCCTCCGAGCTGTCGCGCGGCGGCATGCGCACCAAGATTGATGCCGGCAAGATCGCAACCACCGCCGGCTGCTCCATGATCATCGCCTCGGGCAAACCCAACCATCCGCTGGCGGCCATCGAGGAAGGCGCTCGCTCGTCCTGGTTTGCACCATCGGGCTCACCGGTGACCGCACGCAAGACCTGGATTGCCGGGCAGCTGCTGCCGGCCGGCACGCTCGCCATCGATGCCGGCGCCGAGGAGGCGCTGCGCTCCGGCAAGAGCCTGCTGCCTGCCGGCGTGCGCGAAGTGAAGGGCACCTTCAGCCGCGGCGACACCATTGCCATTCTCGGCGCAGCGGGCCGCGAAATCGCCCGTGGTCTTGCCGGCTATGACGCCGACGAGGCTCGCCAGATCGCCGGCAAGAAATCCGCAGAGATCGCGGCGATCCTCGGCTATGCCGGCCGCGCCGCCATGGTGCATCGCGACGATCTGGTGATGACCGGCAAGCGCGCCGACGAGAAGGACGGCCGGAGGGATGAAGTCCATGCTTGATGAAGTCAGGAATAAGGATGACGTCGAAGGCGTCATGCTGGAGATCGGCCGCCAGGCGAAGGCGGCAAGCCGGCCGCTTGCCGTCGCCACCGCCGAACGCAAGCATGCGGCCCTCGTTGCCATGGCCGAGATCATCGTCAATCGCCGCGACGAGATTCTTGCCGCCAACGCGATCGATCTTGAAAACGCCCGCCAGTCCGGCATCGCCGCGTCCTTCATCGACCGCCTGACGCTGACGGAGAGCCGGATCCGCGACATGGCCAACGGCATTCGCGCGATTGCCGACCTCAAGGATCCGGTTGGCGACGTCATTGCCGAGTGGGATCGCCCCAATGGCCTGCACATCGAGCGCGTGCGTACGCCGCTCGGCGTCATCGGCGTGATCTACGAAAGCCGCCCGAACGTGACGGCAGATGCCGGTGCACTGTGCCTGAAGGCGGGCAATGCCGTCATCCTGCGGGGCGGCTCCGACAGCTTCCATTCCTCGCGCGCCATCCATGCCTGCCTCGTCGAAGGCCTGAAGGCTGCTGGCCTGCCCGAGCATGCGATCCAGATGGTGCCGGTTGCCGATCGCGCTGCCGTCGGCGCCATGCTCTCGGGCCTCGGTGGCACGATCGACGTCATCGTTCCGCGCGGCGGAAAAAGCCTCGTCGCACGGGTCCAGAACGAGGCGCGCGTGCCGGTGTTCGCCCACCTCGAAGGCCTCTGCCACATCTATGTCGACGCATCCGCTGATCTCGCCATGGCCGAAAAGATCGTCGTCAATGCCAAGATGCGCCGCACTGGTATCTGCGGTGCCGCCGAGACACTGCTGATCGACAGCAATGCTGCGGACAAGCTGGCAAGGCCGCTACTTCAGGCGCTGCTCGCAGCCGGCTGCGAAGTGCGGGTGTCCGAAGAGCTTGCCGGAACCATCGATGGCTTGCGGCCGGCGACGGACGCGGATTGGTCGACGGAATATCTCGACGCGATCATCTCTGTCCGACTGGTGGACGGGATTTCCGGCGCGATCGAACATATCAACACCTGGTCCTCGGCGCATACCGAGGCGGTAATCGCCGAGGATGCCGATGTCGTCGAGCGCTTCTTCGCCGAAATCGATTCCGCCATCCTGCTGCACAATGCCTCCACCCAGTTTGCCGATGGCGGCGAATTCGGCATGGGCGGCGAGATCGGCATTGCCACCGGCAAGATGCACGCCCGCGGCCCCGTTGGCGTCGAGCAGCTGACATCGTTCAAGTATCGCGTGCGCGGCGCCGGACAGGTCAGGCCCTGACGTGACGTCCAGCGAAGTGAACGGCCGCTATCTGCGCATGCCCCATGTCGAAAGCGGCATGGTTGTCGGCCTGTTCGGCGGCTCGTTCAATCCGCCGCATCAGGGGCATGTGCTGGTCGCCGAAACGGCGATCCAGCGCCTCGGCCTCAACCAGCTCTGGTGGATGGTCACCCCCGGAAACCCGCTGAAGAACCACAATAATCTGGCGCCGCTTGCCGATCGCATCGCGCTCAGCGAGAAGATCGCCCCGAATCCGCGCATCAAGGTGACCGCCTTCGAAAAGGCGCTGGGGCAGAGCTATACCGCTCGCACGCTCGAGATGGTAAAGGCCCGCAACCGCGATATCCGCTTCGTCTGGATCATGGGGGCCGACAACCTGCGCAGCTTTCACCGCTGGCAGAATTGGCAGAAAATCGCCCGCACGGTTCCGATCGCCGTCATCGATCGGCCGGGCTCGACGCTTGCCTATCTCTCCTCGCGCATGGCCAAGACTTTCGACTATGCCCGCATCGACGAAGACGATGCCCGGCGCCTTGCTTTTCACCCGGCACCCGCCTGGACCTTCATACACGGGCCGCGCTCCTCGATGAGTTCGACGGCACTTCGATCCGCCAGAACGGCGTGAAATCGAATGATTCATTTCTCGTGTCTTGAAACCGTTCTGGTTTGATGCCTACATTTACTGACGGTTCGAGCGAAACAGTCGAATCGGAAGTGCCTGTTCTGTTCACCTGGAAAGGAAAAACCCTGACAACAGCACACGCCAAGGGATATGCGGCCTCCGCGTTCCCACGCAGCACGGGATCTAGCGACGAAGCCGCTGTCCGTGCGCTTCAACTGGTCCTCGAAAGCCTAGAGGACTCGAAGGCAGAAGATATCGTTACCATCAACATTGCCGGCAAGTCGGCGCTGGGGGACTTCATGGTCGTTGTCTCCGGGCGATCGAGCAGGCATGTGGCGGCGATTGCCGACCATCTGACCACGGACCTGAAGGACGAGGGCTTCGGCAACGCCCGCGTCGAAGGTCTGGAAACGGGTGACTGGGTGCTGATCGATACCGGCGATGTGATCATTCACATCTTCAGGCCGGAAATCCGGGAGTTCTACAACATCGAGAAGATGTGGGCGACACCGGAGATCGAGGACGGCACGCTGCATTGAGATCGCACGGTTCGTCGGGCGTCTGAGCCGCCGCACGCACCGTATTGCGATCATACATATTGGGAATGTGGCTGTCATCGCCGAAGCGGCGTTCGCAGCCAGGATAATTGTTGCGACTGATCGTAGCTTGCAGCGCCGCGTCTGGCATGACGTGCAAATGTCGCTGTAACGCTTTAGTGCGCTGCATGACCTTCTCCTTGAATCGGCCCCGGTTTCAGGAGGTGTGCAGCAGTGCGGTCCAGCGCAGGCGGAGACGGATTGGGTCATGCGTATCGGACTTTTCGCAGTCGGCCGCCTCAAGGCGGGGCCGGAAAAGGATCTTGCGGCCCGCTATCTCGATCGTTTTGCCAAGGCCGGTCCGGCGATCGGTCTCGAGCTTTCCCGCGTGGTCGAAGTCAACGAAAGCCGCGCCTCCAACTCCGATACGCGCAAGCGGGAGGAGGCAGCCCAGCTTGAAAAAGCGCTCACTGACGGCAGTCTGCTGGTGCTGCTTGACGAACGCGGCAAGGCGCTCGATTCCGAAGGCTTCGCATCGCTGCTCGGCAGTTTTCGCGATAGCGGCAAACGCGACCTGATGATCGCGATCGGCGGCGCCGACGGGCTCGACCCTGGCCTTCATTCGCGCGCCGACGCCGTGCTCAATCTCGGCAAGATGACCTGGCCGCATCAGCTGGTGCGCATTCTGATCGCCGAACAGCTCTATCGCGCCGTGACCATCCTTTCCGGACATCCCTATCACCGTGTCTGAGACGCGCCATGCACCGGCGATAACGAGAATATGTGTTGGTCGCATCCGCCAAATCAGATTAGGCTTTTTGAGGAGAGCGTCACGCACCGGGGAAAGATGCCCGGCGAGCGCTCAGAAACGTTGAAACTGCGCATGACGCTTTCCGAAAATCGGTTCCGGTTGGCGGAAGTAAGCGCGAAGCATTTCCAGTTGGATGCATAGGGACGAATGACGCGCCGAAGCATGATGAGCGCTTTCAGCAAGATCGGTGGCGAAGCATGGCGGCCCGGCCGCAGTGCGGCGCTGCTGGCGCTTGTGCTTGTTGCTGCGCTTCCGGCAGCCGCCCAGGATGCACCGGCGACGCCAGCGGCATCAGCGGCGGACCAGCAGCAGGGGCCGCCCGATCCGGCGGCAAACCTGACGCTTCGTCGAGACAGCACCCGCAGCGAGCTCGATGCGCTGTCGAAAACCATCACGCTGTCGCAGGAGCGCGCCGACGAGCTGGCGGCGACCATCGCCGAGATCGACAAAAACAATGAGGCATTGCGCGCCGCCATTGTCGATTCTGCCAGGAAGCGGCAGGGTCTGGAGCAGCAGATCGTCGATGGAGAGAAGAAGCTGAGCGAGTTGCGCTCCAAGGAAGATACCGTGCGCCGATCGCTGCGCGCCCGGCGTGGGGTGCTTGCCGAAGTGCTCGCCGCACTTCAGCGCATGGGCCGCAACCCGCCGCCGGCGATCCTGGTGACGCCTGAGGATGCGCTCGGCTCCGTTCGCAGCGCCATTCTGCTCGGCGCTGTCGTACCCGGAATTCGCGAGGAAACGGACAACCTCGTCGCCGACCTGAAGGCGCTCGCCGATATCAGAACCGGCATCGGCAAGCAGCGCGAAGAGCTGACGGCAGCGATGACGGCCAATGCCGAGGAAGAGCGTCGCATGTCGATGCTCGTGGCCGAAAAGGAAAAACTGCGCCAGAAAAGTGCGGCCGAACTCGCCGCCGAACAGCGCAAGGCGCAGGAACTCGCCTCGCAGGCGACCAATCTCGAAGGCCTCATCGGTTCGCTCGAAAATGACATCGCTTCGGTGCGCGACGCGGCTGCCGCCGCACGCGCGCAGGAAGAGGAACGCCTGCGCATGAGCGAGGCCGAGCGCGAAGCGGCGCGGGAGCTCGCCCGGAGCGCCGTGCCCGACAAAAACCGCATTGCGCCAGCATACGTGTTCTCGGAGCTGAGGAATAAGCTTGCCTATCCGGCCGCGGGATCGCTTTTGCGAAAGTTCGGTGATGCCGATGGTACAGGGCACTCCCTGCAAGGGATCATGTTGGAAACCAACCCCGGCGCGCTGGTGACTGCGCCGTCAGATGGCTGGATCGTCTATGCAGGCAATTTCCGCAGTTATGGGCAGATGATCATTCTCAATCCGGGCGACGGCTACCATGTTGTGCTGTCGGGCATGGAGAAGGTGAGCGTACAGACCGGACAATTTGTCGTGGCGGGTGAACCGCTTGCGACGATGGGTGCGAAAAGAGTCGCAAGTGCTGCGGCCTTGGCGCTGGAAACCGACCGGCCGACGCTTTACATTGAATTCCGAAAAGACGGAAAACCGGTTGATTCCCGACCATGGTGGACCGCAGCAGAGGTTGGAAAGGCGCGAAATGATACGTAGGGCTTCACTTGTTCTGGTCGGGGCGCTGATGGGTGCGACCGCTATGGGCGTCATTTATTCGGCTGTCGTTCCGGCCGTCGCGGCCAATACCTCGACTTATCGCGAGCTGGCGATTTTTGGTGACGTGTTTGAGCGCGTGCGCGCGCAGTACGTCACCCCTCCGCAGGATGACAAGCTGATCGAGAATGCCATCAATGGCATGCTCTCTTCGCTTGATCCGCACTCGAGCTACATGAACTCGACCGACGCCGAGGACATGCGCACCCAGACCCGCGGCGAATTCGGCGGCCTCGGCATCGAAGTGACGATGGAAGACGACCTCGTCAAGGTCACGAGCCCGATCGACGACACGCCCGCGGCCCGCGCCGGCGTTCTCGCCGGTGACTTCATTTCCAAGATCGACGGCCAGGACGTTCGTGGCCTGAAGCTTGAAGATGCGGTCGAGAAGATGCGTGGCGCCGTCGGCACCCCGATCAAGTTGACGATCCTGCGCAAGGGCGCCGACAAGCCGATCGAACTGTCGATCGTGCGTGACGTGATCGCCGTTCGCGCCGTCAAGTTCCGCACCGAAGGCGACGTCGGCTATCTTCGCGTGATCTCGTTCACCGAGAAGACCTACGACGACCTGAAGAAGGGCATCGAGAAGATCAAGTCCGAAGTACCGGCCGACAAGCTGAAGGGCTATGTCCTTGACCTGCGCCTCAACCCGGGCGGTCTGCTCGACCAGGCGATCAACGTTTCCGACGCCTTCCTGGAGCGTGGCGAGGTCGTTTCGACCCGCGGCCGCAATCCGGACGAGACCCGCCGCTTCAACGCGACGCCTGGCGATCTGACCGACGGCAAGCCGGTGGTCGTTCTCGTCAATGGCGGCTCGGCTTCCGCATCGGAAATCGTTGCCGGCGCCCTGCAGGACCTGAAGCGCGCGACCGTGCTCGGCACGCGCTCCTTCGGCAAGGGCTCGGTACAGACGATCATTCCGCTCGGCGAAGCAGGCGCTCTGCGCCTGACGACGGCGCTCTACTACACGCCGTCGGGCAAATCGATCCAGGGAACGGGCATCACGCCCGACATCAAGGTCGAACAGCCACTGCCGCCGGAACTGCTTGGCAGGGTCGAAGCCCAGGGCGAATCCGATCTGCGTGGCCACATCCAGGGACAGAGCGAAACCGACGAAGGTTCCGGCTCGGTCGCCTATGTACCGCCGGAAACCAAGGACGACCTGCAGCTCAACTACGCGCTTGACCTCTTGCGCGGCAAGAAGACCGATCCGGCCTTCCCGGCAAGCCCGGAGCAGGCAGAGCTCAAGAAGTAAGCCATTGAAGGCGCCGGGCTGGTCAACCCGGCGCCTTTATACTATGTGGGCTGCAGGTGCTGCCGGAAACCGCCGATTCTCTTAAAAACGGCGCATCCCTCACCGGCAACTCTCCTTCAGGTCGACCGAGGCTCCGTTTGGGAACAGATCTCAATGCCCCCCTTGGCCAGAACCGCCGGGAAAAGACCGCGCCAAGACGCGACCGTCGTTGCCTTCTCAGCTATTCCCTTGTCGGCATCTTTGCCCTTTCCATAATCGGCCTTTCCGTCTGGAACGCCGTCGCTCCGGATGGGTTGCGCAGGCAGGCGTCCGAACCGGGTGTGGTTGGGCCGGAACCGGCCGAAACGGCACAAAAGACACCCAATTCCACAAGCGGGCAAGCATCGAACACCAGCGGCGGCACGCTGAAGCCGGGCACCGCCTTCTCCGGCGCTCATGTCGAGGAAACCCTGACAAACGACGGCGCGACCGTCACCAAGTTCACGCCGCGCCAACGCGACGGCAGCGGGCCTGCGCTGATCAATGTCGGCCCGATCCGCGGCCAGGACCCGCGCATGGCCGCCCTTCCGAATGACGACCTGCTGGAAGACAGCGCTGAGGGCCGGCTACCGATCACCGCCGCCGACGGGCTGCGGCCGATGGATCAATATGCCCGACCCTGGTCGGGTGCACGCGGCACCCGTATCGCGCTTGTGATCGGCGGCCTTGGCCTCAGCCAGACCGGCACGCAGAAGGCCATCCGCGACCTGCCGCCCGACGTCACCCTCGCCTTTGCCGCCGCCGGCAACAGCCTGCAGCGCTGGATGCAGGAGGCAAGACGCAGCGGCCATGAGATCCTGCTGCAGATCCCGATGGAGCCTTTCGATTACCCCGACAACGATCCGGGACCGCGCGCGCTCCGCCTCTCGCTTGGTTCGACGAAGAACCTGGCCGAACTGCACAAGAACATGGCGCAGATCACCAACTACACCGGCATCATGAACTATCTCGGTGGGCGCTTTCTCTCCGATGCCGATGCTCTCGAACCGGTGATGCGCGATCTCGGCAAACGCGGCGTGCTTTTCCTCGACGACGGCACGTCGGCGCAATCGCTGTCCGGCAAGCTTGCCGATGCCTTTGACGTTCCGCATGGCTTCGCCGACATGACCGTCGACAGCGAGCTCAGCCGCAGCGCCATCCTGAAAAAACTCGACGAGCTGGAACGCATCGCCCGGCGCAACGGTACAGCCATCGGTGTCGCCTCGGCATTCGACGAGAGCGTGGCCGCCATCGCCCAGTGGGCCGGCGAGGCGGAAGGGCGCGGCATCGAGATCGTCGGCGTTTCAGCACTCGTCAAGGACCCGCAGCAGAGATAGGTCAAGCGTGCCTTGAGCGCCGCGCGTCTTATTGGACGCGCAAAGGTCGCTGTAGCACTTTGAATTGCTGCATGTAGGGCGCCATGTCAGAAGCCCAGCGCCTCAGGCGAGGCGCACGAAATCATTGCGAACCCGAAAGATGGGTGCGATGAGACTTCACAAAGGTTCGAACACTTCAGGGCCATACGCTGCCGTGCGCGAGCAGTGGGTCACGCCTTGAGCCAGGAGAGGACAGCGGATGAGCAAGCATAACGACAAGAACCTACGGGCCGAAGACCTGCCCTATCGCCCCTGTGTCGGCGTCATGGTGCTGAACCGCGCCGGCCGAGTCTGGGCCGGCCACCGGATCGCCGTCGGCAATTCCGAATATGACGGCTCGCCGCAGCAATGGCAGATGCCGCAGGGCGGCATCGACAAGGGCGAGGATCCGCTGAAGGCCGCCTATCGCGAGCTCTATGAAGAGACCGGCATGCGCACGGTTTCGCTGCTCGCCGAGGCACCGGGCTGGATCAACTATGACCTGCCTTCACACCTGATCGGCATCGGCCTCAAGGGCAAATTTCGTGGCCAGACGCAGCGCTGGTATGCCTTCCGCTTCGAGGGCGACGAGAACGAGATCGCCATCAACCCACCGCCGGGCGGCCACGAACCGGAATTCGACGCCTGGGATTGGAAGCCGATGCGCGACCTGCCGGAGATGATCGTACCGTTCAAGCGCAAGGTCTATGAGGAGGTCGTTGCCGCCTTCGCCCACCTGGCGCCGTAACTACGCCTTTCGCAACAGGGGCCGGGTCTGCGCTGACATCGACCTTTCGCGGGGGACCCAGCCGACAACACGCACACCGCAAAGCGATGCCCTGGCATCCGTCGCAGATTGCGAGCTGCCAGCGGACGATAGGCGGCCGCTCGCAGCGCGCGCTTTTGGTCTTGCGATTGCCGCGGCAACCCTCACCGACCGCCTGGTTCCGGTTGAGGTTTTGCCCTGCCCGGCAGCAATGCCACTCTGGGGCCGATCGCCAATATCCGGCAGGTTGGTATCGAGCAGGCGCCGGCCGGCCCGATACCAATTCGGTGCAGGGCGCATCGCCGTTTGAAGACGCATGGAGAAATGCGCTCGAGCCTGAGGGTTCACAGACCCCCACCGGGCTCTTTGAGGGTCTGCATGCGGGCGAACCGTCAGCCCGCGCGCCCATTCTTTAGAGCGTTTCCGATTTAGACGGAACCGCACAAACGCTCTATCTCTTTGTTTTTACGCATTTCCTGACGGAAAACCGCTTCGCACTTTTCCTGGAAATGCTCTAAGCGCGTCAGGCAACGGGGCGCCATAGATCGTCTTGGCCCGAAAACCAGAAAGCCGCCGAGGTGATCGGCGGCTTTCTCGTGTGAATGGTGCGAGACGCTCAGTCGATCTCGGCTTCGTTGGCCGGTGCTGCGTTGAGCTGGCCGTATTTCGCTTCGCCGATGGTTTCGAGCAGTTCGAGTTGGGTCTCGAGGAAGTCGATATGACCTTCCTCATCAGCAAGCAGCTCTTCGAACAGCTTCATGGAGACGTAGTCTCCGGCGTCATGACAGATGTCGCGTGATTTCTTGTAGGCCGTGCGGGCATCGTATTCGCCGGCGAGATCCGCCTTCAGCACTTCCTTGACGTTCTGGCCGATGCGCAGCGGTCCGACCGTCTGCAGGTTCGGATGACCTTCGAGGAAGATGATGCGCGCGACGAGCTTGTCGGCATGATGCATTTCTTCAATCGACTCGGCACGTTCCTTCTTGGCAAGGAGCGTGTAGCCCCAATCTTCGAGAAGGCGGAAATGCAGCCAGTATTGGTTGACGGCGCCGAGTTCGAGATAGAGCGCTTCGTTAAGCTGCTCGATGACCTTTTTGTCGCCTTTCAAAATCCGCCCTCCGGTTGTCTTCATGGAATTGTTTGAGGCGGGCCATGAAATCAAATATCTCGACATCCGTCGAGTCGCGACGGCCGTGATATTGCTCGGTGGTGCGGATGATGATGTCGACGACGTTGGGGAAACAGCCGCAGCAGCGACCGCGTTTTTCCATCGCGTGATAGACTTTCGCCGGCACGATCAGCTGCCAACAGTCTTCATCGAGAAGGCTGACAATCATGTCCTCGATCTCTTTTTCCGTGATGAAATTGCAGCTGCAAACCAGCATGTCGTCTTGCCTGTGAAACGCAACGTCCTGAATTCGCTCATAAAGCAAAAGAGGACATTTATTGTCAACAAAAAACTCCACAAGCGGAACTTGCACGCAGATTAGAACGAATCTAAACATGACAAAAAACATCGTATTTTCAGAATATTAGCGTAGCATTGATGACCTTTCTTTCTGTGGATTTCCCGGCGATTGCCGCAGGATACTGCGACATTTTTACGCAGGAAGACCAAGGTGAGTGGCCGAAATCCGGTACGGCAAGCCCAGCTCCGGAAGGACGGGTCATGAAACGGCTGTGAGGGACCGAGCCTTCGAAGCCAAGCCGAGCCCATCGTGTCTGTTCATCAATGGAAGTTGCGGCCTTTCGGCATGACGTCGGCAATTTCGGTCGCGACGGCCTGATGATCGGCGCCGGCGGCACGGCGGGCAGCCGCAAGGCGCAGTTCCTTCAGCACCTTCTTATCGCGCGCGTCGGCCGTCGGTCGCAGCACCTCGTCGGCACGATCGTTGGCGCCGAAGCGGCGCTCCTCCTTGCGCAACAGCCCGAGCATCGGGGTCATATCCTCGATATACTCCGCCACCACGTGGATGACCTCGCTTTCACGCTGGAGCCGGCCGCGGATCTTGACGAGACGCGCACCCATGATCACCGGCCGGTATTTTTCAAAAACCTTCGGCCAGACGATGGCATTGGCGACGCCGGTCTCGTCCTCGATCGTCATGAAGATCACGCCCTTGGCCGAGCCTGGACGCTGGCGAACGAGCACCAGCCCGGCAACCGTCACTCTTCGGCCGACGGGTGCCGTGGCAAGCGCGCGGTTTTCGACCAGCCCCTGCCCCGAAAACTCCGCCCGGAGGAAAGAAACCGGATGCGCCTTCAGCGAGAAGGAGAGATAGCGGTAATCGTTGATGACCTGCTCGCCCTCCAGCATCACCGGCAGCGAAACTGCCGGCTCCAGCTGGAATTCGTCCTGCGTCGCCTGCTCGAAGAGCGGCAACCGCTCGGCAGCACTTTTCTCATCCAGCGCCTTTACCGCCCAAAGCGCGTTGCGGCGATCGAGCCCGATCGAACGGAACGCATCCGCATCGGCAAGCTTCTCCAGCACGGAGCGCGGCAATCCCGAGCGCAGCCAGAGATCGCGAACCGAGGTATAGCCCCGGCCGCGATGGGCGATAAGCTTGTCCACGATCTCCATCTCTCTCAGCCCCTTGACCTGGTTGAAGCCGAGGCGGATGGCCTTTTCCGTCTTGATCACACCCAGCATGTCCCGATGGCGCGGCTCCACCGCACCACGATCATGCCCGCCCCTCTCGAGGTCCGCATCCCAATTCGAATGGTTGATATCGACAGGCAGCACCCGCACGCCATGTTCGCGCGCGTCCCGCACCAATTGGGCGGGAGCGTAAAAGCCCATCGGCTGTGAGTTCAGAAGTGCTGCGCAGAAGACATCGGGATAATAGGTCTTCAGCCATGAAGAGACATAGACGAGCAGCGCGAAGGACGCAGCATGGCTTTCGGGAAAGCCGTATTCGCCAAAGCCTTCGATCTGCTTGAAGCAACGTACGGCGAAATCTCTGTCGTAGCCATTGTTGACCATGCCCTCGACCATCCTTTGCTCGAAGGTGTGGATGGTGCCGGTTCGCTTGAAGGTCGCCATTGCCCGCCTGAGCTGATCGGCCTGGCCCGGCGTGAAATTTGCCGCGGTAATAGCGATCTGCATCGCCTGTTCCTGGAACAAAGGCACACCAAGGGTCCGCTCCAGAACCACTTCCAGCTCCTTGCTCGGATATTCGATGGGTATGTTGCGATTGCGCTGCTCCCGCCGCTTCAGATAGGGATGCACCATGTTGCCCTGGATCGGTCCGGGCCGCACGATCGCCACCTCGATGACGAGATCATAGAAGACACGAGGCCTGAGCCGCGGCAGCATGCTCATCTGAGCCCGGCTCTCGATCTGGAAGACGCCGATCGTATCGGCCCGGCAGATCATGTCGTAGACGTCATCCTGCTCATCCTTGAACAGCGTGTGCAGGTCTTTCCTCACGCCGTAATGCCGCTCCATCAGCTTGAACGCCCGGGCGATGCAGGTCAGCATGCCGAGCGCCAGCACGTCGATCTTCAGGATCTTCAGCGTATCGAGGTCGTCCTTGTCCCACTCGATCATGTAGCGGTCGGGCATCGCCGTGTTCATGATCGGCACCACCTCGTCGAGCCGATCGCGGGTGATGACGAAACCGCCGACATGCTGAGAGAGATGGCGGGGAAAGCTCATCAGCGCGGTGGCATAGTCGAGCACTCGCACCGTCGTTGGATCCTTGACATCGAGACCGGCGGCCTTGGCCTCCCGTTCCGACAGGTCGGCGGCCGACCAACCCCAGACCGAACCGGCAAGCGCCGATTGCACGTCCTCGGAAAAGCCGAAGGCTTTGGCCGTTTCGCGACCGGCCGACCGCGCCCGGTAGCTGATGACGGCGGCCGTAAGCCCCGCATGCTCCTTGCCGTACGTCCTATAGATATGCTGGATCACCTCTTCCCGCTTCTCGTGCTCGAAATCGACATCGATATCCGGCGGCTCGTCACGCTCCGTCGACAGGAACCGGTCGAAAAGCAGCGTCGTCGAAAGCGGATCGACCTCGGTGATGGCAAGGCAGTAGCAGACCGTCGAATTTGCCGCCGAGCCGCGGCCCTGGCAGAGAATGTCGACGCTTCGCGCATATTCCATGATGTTGCGCACGGTGAGGAAGTAGGGCTCATAGCGCTTGCTGGCGATCAGCTCGAGCTCGTATTCGATCTGGGTCGAGACCTTCGCGGGAATGCCTTCGGGATAACGCACATGGGCGCCTTCCATCGTCAGCCGCCTGAGGGTCTGTGTCGTCGTCTCGCCTGCAAAACTCTCATCGGGATATTGGTATTCGAGTTCCGCCAAAGTGAAATTCAGCCGGCGGAAAAAATGCCCGGTATTGGCGATCGCCTCGGGGTAGTCGCGAAAGATGCGCGCCATTTCCGCCGGTGGTTTCAGATGGCGTTCGGCATTCGCCTGAAGCCGGAACCCCGCCTGCGCCACCGTCACATGCTCGCGTATGGCGGTGACGATATCGGCCAGCGGCCGGCGCGCCGGCGCGTGAAACAGCGGACTGTTGGTGGCGATCAGCCTCGTGCCCACGTTGCGGGCGATGGTCGCCAGCCCGGCAAAGACAAGCTGATCGAAACCGTCATAGCGCGGCACCAGCGCCAGATAGAGCCGGTCGGCAAAATGCGGCTTCAGCCGCTTGAGAAATTCCGCAAGGTTTTTAGCCTCCGACGCCCCGATCACCGGGTCGGGCAGGACGGCAATCAGGATATCCTCGCCCCATTCGACAAGGTCGGTCTCGTAGAGCGTACAGGTGCCTTTCTTCGCCCGCAGGTTTCCAGCACTCAGCATGCGGCAGAGATTGCCCCAGCCCCGACGGTTGCGCGGATAGGCGAGCACATCCGGGATGTCTTCGGCAAAGGAAAGCCGGGCGCCGGGCTGGAAGGAAAACGCCTCCACCTTGGCCTGCGCATGAGCGCGCACCACGCCCGCCACCGTATTGCGATCGGCAACGCCAAGGCCGGAAATACCAAGGCGGCTGGCGGCAACGATCATTTCGCCCGGATGGGAGGCTCCTTCGAGGAAGGAGAAATTCGACCAGGCGCCGATCTCGAAATAGGGCGTGCTCATGCGAAGACCCCATGCATGAACCAGCGCGGCTGTGCGGGCCCGCCATAATGCCCTTCTCGAAACAGCCAGAAGCGCCGGCCTTTTTCATCCTCCACCCGGAAATAATCCCGCTCGGCCGCCTTTTCGCCATCGACCCACCATTCGGCCGCGATCCGTTCAGGACCCTCGGCGCGCGCTATGCGATGAAGGCTCCGCCGCCAGCGAAAGCTTCTGGGCGGGCCCTCCGGCACCTCGGCCACCGCCTCCACCGGCTCCGGACTTTGGAACAGCCGCTGCGGTCGAACGGAAGCCATCCTAAGGCAGGCCGGAACAGTGGAAGCGGCTTCCTCGACCGTCTTCAGCATTTCCACATCCGCAAGCGGCTGAAAGGCGGCGGCACGCTCCGGCACGTGGCTCTGCGACAGGACGGGCAGAAACAGGCTTTCTGCGCCCAGCCGCGCCATGACCCTGTCGGCAAAGGCCGCAAGCGGCTGCTGCCGATCCGGCGTGCCGGAAAAATCCTCCTGCATCACCTCGTATTTTTCGCTTTTGGGAACCGACAGCCGCAGGATCTCGAAACCGAAACCGGCATCGAGATCCTCGTGCACCGCCTGCAGCCGCTCGCGGAAAAGGCCGGCAATGCGGCTCGGTTCAATCAGCGGCGAAGACGTTCCGGCAGCGATGCGAAAGACCCGGCCGTCGACGCGAAACAGCAGCAGTTCGAACAGCCGTCCGCCTTCGCCGCGCTTTTCCAGCTCCGGCTTCAGCCTTGCTGCCAGCTCCTGCGTCAGGCCGAGAATATCGTCCTCACCCTGGACCGGCTCGGAAAGCCGCCGCTCGGCCGAGAGGCTGGCAACGGGGAGCCGCGGCGAGAGCGGCTCGTCCTCCAGCCCCATGGCCTGATCGAGGCGCAGGAGCAGAATGGATCCGAAGCGGCGGGCAAGCGGCGCCCGCGGCGCCTCGATGATATCGCCGACCTGCTTGAGCCCGACCCGGCCGAGCGTTTCGATCATGTCGACTGGAAGCCTGAGGGCAGCCATCGGCAGTGGCGCAAGCACGCGTACGGCCTCCTCCGGAGCGATCACGCTTTGCGAGCCGAAGCGCGCCACCGCCCAGGAAAGCCCTGCCGAAGACGAGATCGCCGCACGCGCCTCGATGCCGAGATGAAAGAGCCGGGCGAGCAGGTCGTCGAGAAGCGATTTCTCGCCGCCGAGAAGATGGGCGCAGCCGGTAATGTCGAGATAAAGGCCGCTTTCGCCGTCGAGCGCCACCAGCGGCGTGTAGCGGCTGCACCAGTCCGCAAGCCCTTCCAGAAGGGCGCGATCCGCCGCCCGGTCGGCGGGCAGCACATCGACCTCGGGACACATGGCCCGCGCCTCGGCAACGCCCTGGCCCAACTGGAATCCTGATTTCTCGGCAAGGCCATCGAGCGCGACGAGGCGCATCGCATTCCTGACCCGGTCGGCAAAGACGACAGGCGGATGATCAGGACGCCCGCGGGAAAGCCAGGAGGTTCCCCAGCGGCTCCGCGCCACCCGGTCGGCCGGAAGATGCGGAAAGTCGAGCGACAGAATGCGCTGGTTGTGGGTCTGCCGCAGCAGCGGCTGGTAGGGGCTCGACGGGGTAAAAGCGGCGGTCATGGGGGTTCCACTCCAGGAAGAGGCCGACGGGAGCAGGAGACCTGCTTTTTTCGGCAATGACGTGAAAGACGGGATGGCCGATGCTGCCGCAAAGCATCGAACCGTCAGGGAGGGCGCGCTCGCGGGCGGGCGCCGGTTCGATATGAAGCCGGAAGAAGGCGCTGCTCGCCTCCTCGTGACCGGACTGACGCAGAAGAAGAAGAGGAATGCGTCCGGCGCGCGCGCGAACATGCAGGCGCCGGCTTTCGCTCAAGGCCAGCGATGCCGGATTGCCGCGAATTTCGAGAATGACGGCACAGAAGGCCGGGACGGAAAGCGCCGTCTCGGCGATCCACAGCGCGTCCTTCACCGTGCGCGGCAGGCTGAGGATCAGGCTTCGAATGTCGAGCCCGTAAGCCTTGAGACCAAGACCGTAGGGCAGGCCGGCCTCGGTCGAGGCCAGCGACTGGCTGACCCACAGAACCGGTGCCCCGGCATCGCCCTTTTGCTGGCGCGCCTGCTGACAAAGGGCGCTGAGCGCGGTTGCAAAACCGGCCGCAGCGCCGGCATCGCGCGTCTCGGAATTGCGGATCTCGGTCATACCCTCGAGCGGCAGGCCGCCCTCGAGGATATCGTCGAGTTCGGGAATGCCGAGCGGCAGGACCTTGCGGCCGGAGGACTGGTGACCTTCTTCCTTGCGCCGAAAGCCTGCGGGATCGGCCGCCTTGACCGCCTTCACGACGCCCGCAAGCCTGCGATTTTCGATCCTGGCTATGGTTTCGCGAAGCGAAAGAACGGTCTCCCGCTGCACGGCGTTCTCGGCCATGACGGTCAACTCCCATTTAAGATGTTCCTGTTATGTTCTTATAGATTCCAGAGCTGACCACATGAGTCAACAGCCAAGTTTAAGAATTTATTCCTCGCCCACCCCAGCCGGAATTCAACACTCGAAAAACAAAGGCAAAATCGCTATATGGAGGGCAACAAGGAGTGCCTATGGCCCGCATTGACCAGACCGATGATTGGCGGGAACGCCACGCACCGACGCTCACGACATTCGAACAACTCGCAGTGGAAGCCTACAGCCACCTGCCGCAGGAGTTCCGCCAACTGACGACCGACCTCATCATCGAGGTTGCCGATTTTCCAAGCGACGACGTCTTCGAGGACATGGCGCTGGAGACGCCGTTCGACCTGCTCGGCCTGTTCGAAGGCCGTGGCATCAGCGAACGTTTCACCATGGAGACAGGTGAGTTTCCGAACCGGATCATCCTTTATCGCCGCCCGATCATCGACTATTGGGCGGAAAACGAGGAAACGCTGGGCGACATCATCACCCATGTGCTGATCCACGAGATCGGCCACCATTTCGGCCTCTCCGACGACGATATGGAACGGATCGAGGCGAGCGTGGAGCACGTGGGCAACTAAGCCCCCATCCGCTCCGAGGCAGAGCCCCCGAAAAACAATCGGAAAACAAAAAAACGCTCCGGCCGGAAAGTCGAAGCGTTCCTGCTTTTTACTGTTCCGACAGCTTGATGTCGGGGTGGTAGTCCTTGCCTTCGACTTCCTTGAATACGGCCTGTCCGCATTGCATGTGCTGCGTATCCGCATTGAAGGCGTAGGTCGGTGAGCCGTGCAGGGACCAACCCTGGTTCAGTGCCGCCGTCACCTTATGGCAGAAGGACGCATCGTCGGGGCCGGTGAGGAAGCGGTAAAGTTTCAAAATCTTGCCTTTCGTTTTTCAATCATCTCCGCCTTGGCGGCGAGCTTCAGGGCCTGATCGAGATGCAGCCGCTCGATCATTCGGCCATGAAGATTGATGACACCTTTTTCCGCGTTCTCCGGCAGCGCGAAGGCGGCGATGATGGCGCGCGCCTCGTCGACGGCCGCCTGCTCGACGCCGAAGCGTTCGTTGGCCGGGCCGATCTGCAGCGGGTGGATCAGCATCTTGCCGTCATAGCCCATGTCGCGCCCCTGCCGGCACTCCTCGTCGAAACCGTCGGCGTCACGGAAATCGTTGAACACCGCATCGATGACGTCGAGACCGCTCCCGCGTGCGGCCAAAAGGATCTGCATCAGCCAGGGGATGAGGTACGGACGGCCGGGCCGGTCGGGAACACCGGTTTCCTTGCGCAGGTCGTTGAGGCCGACGACGAAACAATCGAGCCTGCCGCCGAAGGTGCGGCCGGTCTCGGCGATAACAGGCGCATTGACGACACCGCGCGGCGTTTCGATCATCGCCCAGAGACGCAACGCCTCCGGCGCATCGTTATCGGCCAGCCAGTCGGCGACGATCTGGATATCGGCCGGACTTTCGACCTTGGGCAGCAGGATTGCGTCAGGCTTTGCCGAAACGGCCGCCGCCAGATCCTGCTGGCCGAAGCCCGATCCGAGCGCATTGATGCGGATGATGACCTCACAATCCGGCCTGTTTTCGACGAGGTGGCGAACGAGGCCGTCCCGCGCCTCGGCCTTGCGCTCCGGCGCCACCGCATCCTCAAGGTCGAAGATCGCGGCATCGGCCGCAAGTTCCGCAACCTTGGCCAGTGCGCGGGCATTGTCGGCCGGCACTGAAAGCACCGAACGGCGCAGGCGAACGGGGTGATGTTCGATCGATTTTGTCATGCGGCCAGTTGTGCCCGCCTTTCCTTTTTTCCGCAAGACGAGGCGAACGGCCGCACCCCTCTTGCAAGCGGCGGCGGCAACACCCACATCCCGAGCAGAAAGGTGACGATCATGCAAAGCATACGTTCTGTTCTTTTTACGGCTCTCGCCATCACCATTACGCTGGCAGCCTTCGTCTTCACCGCATCGCTTGCGCTTGCGCTCGCCGGCATCGCCGCCGTTGTCGCGATCGGCAGCGCCATTGCCGCCCGGCTGAACCTGAAGCAGGCTCGAGCAACGGCCCGCCCGACCTCCGGCGCCGCCCCGCGCGAAATGCGCATCTGGAACGACGGTCGCGGCACGATCATCGATCTCTAGGCATCGATCTCCAGAGCGTTTCCGGTTTAGACGACGTCGCGGAAGCGCTCTATCTCCTTGTTTCTACGCACTTCCTGACGGGAACCGCTTCGCATTTTTCCCGAAATGCTTGAGTCTGCCCGACGCGGCAGCCCAATCTCGCTCGATTTTTTTGCGACACCCGTGTCGGCAAGACCCGCTTGCGTTCGTCCTTGGGTCAGGCCAGCAAAGGTCATGGCCACTGCATCATTCCCTCAACAGGAGCATGACATGGACAGCACGACGCAGAAAACAGACGCAAACCAGCTGCCGAAGGCCCTCAACGGCCTGGTGCCTTATCTCCAGGTCGACGGCGCGGCCAAGGCGGCGGAATTCTACAAGCACGCCTTCGGCGCAAAGGAAGCCTATCGGCAACCGGTCGACGACCAGGGCCGGACGATGCATATCCATCTCCACATCAACGGCAGCTCGCTGATGCTCAGTGACGCCTATCCGGAATACGGCCATGCCCTGGAAAAGCCGCAGGCCTTCAGCCTGATGCTGCCGGTCGACGACATCGACGCGTGGTGGAGCCAGGCGGTCGCCGCCGGCGCCGAAGTCGTGATGCCGATCGAATTGATGTTCTGGGGCGATCGCTACGGGCAGCTGCGCGACCCCTTCGGCGTGCTCTGGGCGCTGAACGCCCCAGTAAAAGCAGGCTAGAGTCAAGACAGGCTGAGACCGAAGCCAGACACCGGCCGATTTCGGCAAAACCCTCGGGCAAGGCGCCCAACGGATAAAACAACCGCGACAACACTTGCCGGGCAGGCGATTTCACCCGCCCGGCAAGCATCTTCGGGATAGATTTTCCTTCATTTCGGCGCAAAACTGATCTAAACGCTTACGCAACATTTCGCTGAAATCGAAGGCCTGAAGTTATGGAAAAGTTCGTCAAGCTCACCGGCGTCGCCGCTCCCCTCCCCGTCGTCAACGTCGACACGGACATGATCATTCCGAAGGATTACCTGAAGACGATCAAGCGCACCGGCCTCGGCACCGGACTTTTCGCCGAAGCGCGCTACAACGAGGACGGCTCGGTCAACCCGGATTTCGTGCTCAACAAGCCCGCCTACCAGAACGCCAAGATCCTGGTCGCCGGCGACAACTTCGGCTGCGGCTCCTCGCGCGAGCACGCACCGTGGGCGCTTCTCGACTTCGGCATCCGCTGCGTGATCTCGACCTCGTTCGCCGACATCTTCTACAACAACTGTTTCAAGAACGGCATCCTGCCGATCGTCGTCAGCCCGGAGAACCTGGACAAGCTGATGGACGACGCCTCGCGCGGCTCCAACGCCATCCTCTCGGTCGACCTGGAATCCCAGGAAATTACTGGTCCGGACGGCGGCACGGTCAAGTTCGAGGTCGATGCCTTCAAGCGCCACTGCCTGCTGAACGGCCTCGACGACATCGGCCTGACGCTGGAGAAGGCAACGGCCATCGACAGCTTCGAAAAGTCGACCACCGCCTCGCGCCCCTGGGCGTGAGCGACGGGATGACGCGCAAGCTCATCTCTTCCGGTTCGCCCTTCGAGAAGACGGCAGGCTATTCGCGTGCCGTCGCCAAGGGCGACTGGTGTTTCGTCTCCGGCACCACCGGCTACGACTACGCCACCATGACCATGCCGGAAACGGTGGAAGAGCAGGCGCACAATTGCCTGAAGACGATCGAGGGCGCGCTGAAAGAGGCGGGCTTCTCGCTCTTAGACGTGGTGCGCAATCACTACTACGTCACCGATGCCAGTTTCGCCGACCGGGTTTTTCCGATCTTCGGCGAGATGTTCGGCGAAATCCGCCCTGCCGCCACCATGATCGTCTGCGATCTCATCCGCCCGGAAATGCTGATCGAGATCGAGGTTACCGCCTTCCGCGGCTGACGTCTGACGGGTCGCAGCCAGCGGCAGTGACACCTGCACCGCTTATGCGCTACTGCAGAAGCATGACGACGGCCCTCGCCCGCAGGACCGTTTTCCGCATCACTATGACCGGAAGAAGCCCATGCAATTCGAAGGCACCGCCGACTATATCGCCGACAAGGACCTGATGATCGCCGTCAACGCCGCGATCCGGCTGGAACGGCCACTGCTCGTCAAGGGCGAGCCCGGCACCGGCAAGACCGAGCTTGCGCGGCAGGTTGCAGCTGCTCTGGGACTCGACCTGATCGAATGGAACGTCAAGTCGACGACCAAGGCGCAGCAGGGACTTTACGAATATGACGCCGTCTCGCGCCTGCGCGACAGCCAGCTCGGCGACGAGCGCGTCAACGACGTCAAGAACTACATCCGCAAGGGCAAGCTTTGGCAGGCCTTCGAGGCCGGGAAGCGTGTGGTGCTCTTGATCGACGAAATCGACAAGGCCGACATCGAGTTTCCGAACGACCTGCTGCAGGAACTCGACCGGATGGAGTTCCACGTCTACGAGACCAACGAGACGATCCACGCCCGCCAGCGGCCGATCGTCGTCATCACCTCCAACAACGAGAAGGAACTGCCGGACGCTTTTCTGCGCCGCTGCTTCTTCCACTATATCCGCTTTCCCGACGCAGACACGCTCGCCCGCATCGTCGAGGTGCACTATCCCGGCATCCGCAAGACGCTGCTTTCGGCAGCCCTTGCCGCCTTCTACGATATCCGCCAGGTGCCGGGGCTGAAGAAGAAGCCCTCGACCTCCGAAGCGCTCGACTGGATCCGCCTGCTCGTCGCCGACGAGATCGACCCGGCCGACCTGCGCGCCGATCCAAAGACCATGCTGCCGAAGCTGCACGGCGCGCTTCTCAAGAATGAGCAGGACGTCCACCTTTTCGAGCGCCTGGCCTTCATGGCACGCCGCGACGGATGAGACCGGACGCCAACAAGGTCCTGATCTACGCCACCTGGCGAGGGCATCTGCTCGTCTTCGACGAGCCGGACTTTCCCGATGTAGATCTGCAGGTCCCGGGCGGCACGATAGAACCGGGAGAAAGCCCTGAAGCGGCGGCCTTCCGCGAATTTGTCGAGGAGACCGGGCTGACGCCGCCGCCGGCATTATTGCCATTTAAAACGCAGGACTATCACTTCACGCAGAACGGCCGGAAAATCTGCCATCGCCGGCACTATTTCCATGGGCCGTTAGCCGGCGAACAAAAGGAACCCTGGCTGCACCGCGAAATGACGCCGGAGAGCGGTGGCCCGCCGATCCGCTTTCGCTTCTTCTGGCTCAGTCAGAGCGAGGCCGGCAAGCGGCTGGGATATGGCATGCAGAACGGTCTGGACTTGCTGCACCTAGCAACAGATTGCCCCTCACCCTAACCCTCTCCCCGCAAGCGGGGCGGGGGAACGCGGCGACCGCAACCTCATCACCTGCTGTAAGCCTGAAAGGGAGCCGAACGGCCGCGGCAATGTCCCTTCTCCCCGCCTGCGGGGAGAAGGTGGCGGCAGCCGGATGAGGGGCCAACCCACACGAATCGTTTTTCATTGACCCCCGCGGCCTTGCCGCGCTATCAAACAATCCGTGGTGATTTGGCCGGCCGGCTTGCAGCCACGTTAAACAAATCGCTAAAGGGCCGAGGAAACGTGGATTTTCCGAGGACCGGTCGCGATCAATCGCCGCCGGTTTTTTTGTATTGATCGAGTGGAAGCCCCATGCCCATCAAGATACCCGATACGCTGCCCGCATTCGAGACCCTCGCGACCGAGGGCGTGCGGGTGATGACCGAGACCGTGGCGATCCGTCAGGATATCCGCCCGCTCCAGATCGGGCTGCTGAACCTCATGCCGAACAAGGTCAAGACCGAGATCCAGATGGCGCGCCTCATCGGCGCCTCGCCGCTGCAGGTCGAGCTGTCGCTGATCCGCATCGGCGCGCACCGCGCGAAGAACACCTCCGAGGAACACCTGCTTGCCTTCTACGAGACCTGGGAGGAGGTGAAGGCCCGCAAGTTCGACGGCTTCATCATCACCGGCGCCCCGGTCGAAACGCTGGAATACGAGGACGTCACCTATTGGGACGAACTCAAGCGCATCCTCGACTGGACGACGACCAACGTGCATTCGACGCTGAACGTCTGCTGGGGCGCGATGGCGGCGATCTATCATTTCCATGGCGTGCCGAAATATCCGCTGAAGGAGAAGGCTTTCGGCGTCTACCGCCACCAGAACCTGCAGCCCTCCTCCGTCTATCTCAACGGCTTTTCCGACGATTTCGCCGTGCCGGTGTCGCGCTGGACCGAAGTGCGCCGCGCCGACATCGATGCGGTGCCCGACCTTGAGATCCTGATGGAATCGAAGGAGATGGGTGTGTGCCTCGTGCACGAGAAGAAGGGCAAGCGCCTCTACATGTTCAATCACGTAGAGTATGATTCCACTTCGCTATCGGACGAATATTTCCGGGATGTGGATGCGGGCGTACCGATCAAGATGCCGCATGACTACTTCCCGCACAATGATTCAACCCTGCCGCCGCAGAACCGCTGGCGCAGCCATGCGCATCTTTTCTTCGGCAACTGGATCAACGAGATGTACCAGACGACGCCCTACGAAATGGACCTGATCGGCAGGAACGAAAGCTAGGGCCGGAGCCGCGGATGTTCATCCCCTTCTTCCTCGAATTGAAGGCCGCGAAGATCCCGGTGACGCTCCGGGAATTCCTGTCCTTGATCGAGGGCATGGAGGCGGGCATTGCCACCTTCGATATCGAGGCGTTCTATTTTCTCGCACGCACGGCATTGGTGAAGGATGAGCGCCATATCGACCGCTTCGACGGCGTATTCCGGCATTGTTTTTCCGGCCTTGAGGCCATCAATCCGCCAGACGAGTTCGCGCAGGGTGAAATCCCCGAAGAGTGGTTGCGCAAGCTTGCCGAAAAATATCTGACCGAGGAAGAGAAGCGCCTGGTCGAAAGCCTTGGCGGCTTCGAGACCCTGATGGAGACCTTGCGCCAGCGGCTCAGCGAACAGGAAGGGCGCCACCAGGGCGGCGCCAAATGGATCGGCACCGCCGGCACCTCACCCTTCGGCGCCTATGGCTACAATCCCGAAGGTGTGCGCATCGGCCAGGACGGCTCGCGGCACCGGCGCGCGGTCAAGGTGTGGGACCGGCGCGAATTCAGGGATTACGACGACACGGTCGAACTCGGCACGCGCAACATCAAGGTGGCGCTCAAACGGCTCAGGCGCTGGGTGCGCCAGGGTGCTGCCGACGAACTCGACCTCTCCGGCACGATCCGCGCCACCGCCGAGCACGGCTATCTCGATGTCGTCACCCGGCCGGAACGGCGCAATGCTATCAAGCTCTTGATGTTCTTCGACGTCGGCGGTTCGATGGACGACCATATCCGCATCGTTGAGGAGCTGTTTTCGGCGGCACGCGGCGAATTCCGCCACATGGAGCACTTCTACTTCCACAATTGCGTCTACGAAGGCCTGTGGAAGGACAATCGCCGCCGGCGCGCCGACATCACCCGCACGGCGGAGCTGCTGCGCACCTTCGGCAGCGACTACCGCGCGATCTTCGTCGGCGACGCATCGATGAGCCCCTATGAGATCAGCCACCCCGGCGGTTCGGTCGAGCATTGGAACGACGAGGCCGGCGGGCTCTGGCTCTCGCGTATCGCCGCCCATTTTCCCCGGTCTATCTGGCTCAATCCGGTTGCCGAGCAGCATTGGGGCTACACTCAGTCGATCGGCATGATCAGGAGCCTCGTAGGCGGACGGATGTTTCCCTTGACGCTTGCCGGACTGCAGGACGCGACGAAACAACTATCACGCTGAATCTACCGCAGAAAATCTCGATTTCCGGTTGCCGATCCACCTGAAATGACGCAGGTTGCTTGTCGTGAGGACTGCATGTTTCCGTAAATCGTAGAGCATCCCGCTTTCAAGTGGAATCACTGAAAGCGGATAAGATGCTCTAGAATCAAAGTGCTAGAGCGTCCTTTGTGTGTTCATCTGAACGCACGGCGCTCTAGCCGATTTAAGGATACAACATGCAGCAGTTCTAGAGTGTACAGCGACCTTTGCGCGTCTGCTAAGACGCGCGGCGCTGTGGGGGAGCCAGGCGATGGACAAGCATGCGGATACGGAAATCTTCGGACACCTGCCATCGGGTGAGCCGGTTCATCGTGTCGTGCTCTCCGGTGGTGGCCTTACTGCCTATATCCTCACCTGGGGCAGCGTGATCCAGGATCTGCGGCTGGATGGCCATGAGCCGCCGCTGGTGCTCGGGTTCACCGATCTCGAAAGCTATCTCGACCATTCCCCCTATTTTGGCGCGACGCCCGGCCGCTGCGCCAACCGTATTGGCGACGGTCGCTTCACGCTCGACGGCAAAACCTACCAGCTCGAATGCAATGAAAAAGGTGTGACCCACCTGCATGGCGGCAGCGACAACATCGGCAAGCGCAACTGGACGATCGTCAGCCACACACCGGACAGCGTCACGTTGGCGATCACCGACCCGGACGGCCGCGCCGGCTATCCCGGCAGCTGCCAGATCCGCTGCACCTACCAGCTCAAAGCCGGCGGCGTGCTCAGTGTCGTCTACGAGACGGAGACCGATCGGCCGACACTCGCCAATGTCTGCCAGCACAGCTATTTCAATCTCGATGGCGGCACGGACGCGCTTGGCCACGACATCATGATCGCCGCCGACCATTATCTGCCGACCAACGAGTTCCAGGTCCCGACGGGCGAAATCCGCCCGGTCGAAGGCACCGCCTTCGATCTCAGGGAAATGACCTCGCTCAAGCGCCAGACCGAGGGCGAACGCATCGCCTACGACCACAATTTCTGCCTTTCGCCGGAGCGCATGGCAAAACACTCAGTCGCCTTTGCCCGCAGCCTCAATTCCGGCGTGACGATGGAAGTGCTGACGACCGAGGCTGGCGTCCAGCTCTATACCGGCTTCAAGCTCGACGTGCCGGTGCCCGGCCTCGAAGGACGCCGCTACGGCGCCTTTGCCGGTTTCTGCCTTGAAACCCAGGTGTGGCCGGACGCGGTCAATCACGAGGGCTTTCCGAACGCGGTTCTGCGCCCCGGCGAACTCCGCCGCCAGGAAACCGACTATGTCTTCATGAAGAGCTGACAGGCGAGCGCATCGGCGCTGACAGCAGAGACAAGACGGCTGCTGCGTTTCGCCCGGGGCGAATGCATTGGCCGAAGCCAAAAGCATTTACAAGTAAAATGGTTGGGAAAATTGGAGCGGGTGAGGCGATTCGAACGCCCGACCCCAACCTTGGCAAGGTTGTGCTCTACCCCTGAGCTACACCCGCTCATTACCTCGGTCCGGGGGTAGTCGGTGGACCGTGGGTGCCGCGCTGTCTTGCGGCGACGGGCGCTATATGGCCTAAGCGATTTTGGAATGCAACAGGGAAATGTCGAGAAAGCGAATATTTTTTGGAAGCCTCCCCGGGAAGCCCGCAAATGCCGCGTTTTCGCGCCGCGCCGCCGTCTCTGAGATTGCACGCCGCGGCCGTTCTCCCCTAAAGCAGACTGGAAAAAAACGGAGCGGCAGGAGAATCACCCTCATGAACGAAGCGCAGCCGAAGACCGCGGACGAACTTTTCCGCTTTCTCGACGACCTCGGCATCGAACACAGCACCAAAAAACACGAGCCGGTGTTCACCGTGGCCGAATCGGTGGCATTGCGCGACGAAATCCCCGGCGGTCACACCAAGAACCTGTTCGTGAAGGACAAGAAGGACAACTACTTCCTTTTGACCGTAGAGGAACACGCGACCGTGGATCTGAAGACGGTACACCAGGTCATCGGTGCTGCGAGCAAGGTTTCCTTCGGCAAGCCGGAGAAGCTGATGGAATATCTCGGCGTCATCCCGGGAGCGGTGACCGCACTCGGCGCCATCAACGACACCGGCGGCAACGTCAAGGTGATCATCGACGAGGAATTGATGAAGTTCGATGTGATCAACTGCCACCCGCTTTCCAACGACGCGACGACCTCGATCGGCTCGAACGACCTGTTGCGCTTCATGGAAGCGACGGGACATGAACCGCTTGTCTTGAAAGTGACAGCCTGACATACGATCTTTGGCGCGAATGCAGGAAGCCGGATCACGAGCCGGCGAGGAGAGAAGAATGACGGGCAACGACAATCCCTATGCAGGGTCCTTCGGCAACCAGATGACCGCTTCGGCTTCCTTCGGCGGCCAGCCGGCCGCGGCCGCCGCACCGGGCGGCGACCTGATCAAGGAAACGACGACCGCCAACTTCAGCAAGGACGTGCTGGACGCCTCGCGCCAGCAGCCTGTTCTCGTCGATTTCTGGGCGCCCTGGTGCGGACCATGCAAGCAGCTGACCCCCGTGATCGAAAAGGTCGTGACGGAAGCCGCCGGCCGCGTGAAGCTCGTCAAGATGAACATCGACGACCATCCGTCGATCGCCGGCCAGCTCGGCATCCAGTCGATCCCCGCCGTCATCGCCTTCGTCGGTGGGCGACCGGTCGACGGTTTCATGGGTGCCGTGCCTGAAAGCCAGATCAAGCAATTCATCGAAAAGATCGCCGGCCCCGCCGTCGACGACAGCAAGGCCGAGATCGAGGCAGCACTTGCCGACGCCAAGGGGTTGCTCGAAGCGGGCGATGCCGAGAACGCCGCCGGGCTCTTCGGCGCCGTGCTGCAGGCAGACCCGGAGAATGTGGTGGCTATTGCCGGCATGGTCGATTGCATGATCACGCTTGGCCAGATCGCCGAAGCGCGCGAAGCGCTTACGAGCCTGCCGGAAGATCTTGCCAAGGATGCCGGCATCAGCGCGATCGCCAAGAAGCTTGACCAGATCGAAGAAGCCCGCAAGCTCGGCGATCCGAACGCCCTGGAACAGCGGTTGGCGGCAAACCCTGACGACCATGAGGCGCGCATGATGCTCGCCAAGATCCGCAACGTGGAAGGCGACCGCAATGGCGCGGCCGACCACCTGCTGACGGTCATGAAGCGCGACCGGGCTTTCGACGACGATGGCGCACGGCGCGAGCTCGTCTCGTTCTTCGAAGTCTGGGGCCCGAAAGACCCGGCGACGATCGCCGCCCGCCGCAAGCTGTCGTCGATCCTCTTTTCCTGAGCAGAGCAGCAAGATCGGTGCGTTTTTCCCTTGAGATTTTCGAAGGGCGCACCATTTCTTGATCTGGTTGGCTATGCCTATGGGCGTGGCGGGGCAGAACCGGACATCTGCAAGGTCAATTGGAATGCATGTCGGAAATGCACGTTATCTTGGTCCGCAGGACTTGCCGGAGATCATTCCGGTGTTTCCGCTGACCGGTGCGCTGCTGCTCCCGGGTGCCCAGCTGCCGCTCAACATCTTCGAGCCACGCTACCTGGCGATGCTCGACGACGCTCTTTCCGGCAATCGGCTGGTCGGGATTGTCCAGCCCTCCTTCTGCGAAGGCCGCAACGACATCGGCGTCGGGCCGGTGCCCGCGCTCTGCGAGGTCGGCTGCATCGGCCGCATCACCTCCTTTGCCGAAACCGGCGACGGCCGCTACATCACCTCGCTGACCGGCGTATGCCGCTACCGACTGTTTAACGAGGTGGCCGGCACACGCGGCTATCGCCGCTTCCGTATCGGGCCCTTCACGGCCGATCTCGAAAATCGCGACGATGAAAGCCTTGTCGATCGCTCGGCGCTGCTGGCAGCCTTCAGGGCCTATCTGGAGGCCAACAAGCTGAAGGCCGACTGGGAGAGTGTCGAGCGCGCCAGCAACCGCACGCTGGTCAACTCCATGGCGATGATGTCGCCCTACGGACCGGCAGAAAAACAGGCGCTGCTGGAGGCCCCCGACCTCAAGACCCGCGCCGAGACGCTGATTGCCATTACCGAGATCGTGCTTGCGCGCAATTTCGGCGATGTCGACAACATTCTGCAGTAAGCGAGGGGTCATGGACGTCAACGCCAGCAAGGTCGATCCGAAACTGCTCGAACTGCTCGTCTGCCCGTTGACCAAGGGCCGGCTCAGCTATCGCGCCGAAGCCAATGAGTTGATCTCGGAAAAGGCACGGCTCGCCTATCCCATCCGCGACGGTGTGCCGATCATGCTGATCTCCGAGGCACGCAAGATCGAGGACTGACGCCAGCGGCCGATCCCACATCCTTTGACGATCAGTCAAGGAATAGCCCGTAAGTTGCCTGGACTATCGGTAGCTCGGCGGGACACGATGAACATCTGGCACTACGTCGTCGCGATCGTGACTCTGACCGCGCTTGGCGCGGCGGTCCATGTCTTCCGCTCGTCGTTCAATTTCATTCCCGATCGCTTCAATGCCGCGCCCGGCCAGTTCTGGCGCAATCACGCCATCGACGACATGCTGAGTGCGAACTACGGTTTCTGGGACATGGTCGCCGGGACCGAATACGACGAGGACGGATTTTACGAGTTCTTCAGCCGCAGAAATCTACGCATCTGCTTCACGTGGACGATCGCGATCGGCATGACATTGCTGTTGTCGTACCAGGATCTGCAAGACAAATTCACTGCCGTCGTCGATGTCGCGCCCGGCTGGCTCTGGGCGCTTTTCGTCTACCGGATCGAGAATCTCACCATCTTCTGACCCCTCAGATCGGCTGGCCGGAAAGCAGCCGCGGGTCCGCGTCGCCGGCAACGCCGGCCGCCTGGCGGATGAAGAAGCTTTTGAGGGACGGCAGCCGATCGACAAGACCGAGACCGAAGTCGCGGGCGATCCTGACGGGTGTAATGTCGTTCGAAAACAGTCGGTTGAGCACATCCGTGGTCACCCCCATGCGGAAGGTGTCGAACCGGCGCCAGCTCTGGTAGCGCTCGAGGATAGCAAGCGAACCGATATCGAGCCCGAGACGATCCGCCTCGACGATCGTCTCGGCCAGCGCCGCCACGTCCTTGAAGCCGAGATTGAGGCCCTGGCCGGAGATCGGGTGGATCCCGTGGGCGGCATCGCCCGCAAGCGCAAACCGCGGTTTTACGAAATCGCGCGCAAGGGTCAGGCCGAGCGGAAAGGCGCGACGGCCGCCGACAACCTTGAGATGGCCAAGCCTGTGGCCGAAGCGGCGCTCCAGCTCTTCTTCGAAGAGGAAATCGTCGCCCTTGACCAGGCGCTCCGCGTCCGCAGTGCGCTCGGTCCACACCAGCGACGAGCGATTGTTCTTGAGCGGCAGGGTGGCAAAGGGGCCGGCCGGCAGGAAATGCTCCTCGGCCGTGCCTTCGTGCGGGCGCTCATGCTCGACGGTGGTAACGATGCCCGACTGGCCATAGTCGAATTCGACCGTCTTGATGCCGGCCGCATCGCGCAGCTTCGAGCGCACGCCATCGCAGGCAACCAGCAGACGGGCCTCCAACTGCTCGCCGCCGGTAAGCGTCACCGCAACCGCATGATCGCCGCTCTCGAAGGTTTCGACCATGGTCGACTGCCGCACGGTTACACCAAACTCCTCGCAGGCGGCGCGCAGCGCGCCGACCATGGCCGTGTTCGGCACCATATGGGCAAAGGGCCGCCCCTCCTCCCCCTCGCCGTCGAAGGTGAGGAAAACCGGGCGCACCGGATCGGATGTCTTCGAATCGGTGATGACCATGCGCCGGATCGGCTCGGCCTCCGGCACAATCGCCTGCCACACGCCGAGAACATCGAGCATGCGCTCAGCTGCCGAGGCGACGGCAGAGGCGCGCTCGTCGCGCTTCCAGGCGCCTTCCGGCGCACCGTCTATGACGGAAACTTCGAGATGCGGTGCCGCCTTCTTCAGCGATACCGCGAGCGAAAGGCCGACATAGCCGCCACCGGCAATCAACACATCGATCATCCGCTTTCTCCCGTCGCACTTGAGCATCGTTTCATGCCTATATAGATCAATGCCATCGCCGTTCCTACCATCGGAGACAGCCGAAATGTCGCGCCCCACTGAGACCGCAACGCCCATGGATGCGCTGCTTGCCACACTCGACCTCGAAAAGCTCGAGGAGAACCTGTTCCGTGGCCGCAGTCCCCAGGTCGGCTGGCAGCGCGTGTTCGGCGGCCAGGTGATCGGGCAGGCGCTGGTCGCAGCCCAGCGCACTGTCGACGAAGGCCGCTACGTGCACTCGCTGCACGCCTATTTCATGCGCCCAGGCGATCCGTCCGTGCCGATCATCTACGAGGTGGACCGCATCCGCGACGGCTCGAGCTTCGCCACGCGGCGTGTCGTCGCCATCCAGCACGGCAAGGCGATCTTCTCAATGTCGGCGTCGTTCCAATATGACGAGGACGGCTTCGAACATCAGATCGACATCCCCAACGTGGCGATGCCGGAAACCCTGCCGGGCGAGCAGGAGCTGAAGGACAAGTTCCTGGCGCACGCCCCCGAAGCGATCCGCCGCTACTGGGAGCGGCCACGGCCGATCGAGATCCGGCCGGTCTCGCTCACCCACTATTTCGCCCGCAACGATGGTAAGCCGACCCAGGACGTCTGGGTCAAGGCCGTCGGCCATGTGCCCGACGAGCGCCACCTGCAGGCGGCCGTGCTTGCCTACCTCTCGGACATGACGCTGCTCGACACGTCGCTCTATGCCCATGGCACGTCGGTGTTCGATCGCAACCTGCAGGTTGCAAGCCTCGATCACGCCATGTGGTTCCATCGCCCCTGCAAGATGGACGACTGGCTGCTCTATACCCAGGACAGCCCCAGTGCCCATGGTGCCCGCGGCATGACCCGCGGCAGCCTTTTTGACCGTTCCGGCGTGCTGATTGCCTCGGTGGCGCAGGAAGGCCTGATCCGGAAAAAGGCAGCTGAACAGGAATAGGGCACTTATTCTTTTCTGCCTATTTTTTAATCTTCTAAAGTGACGATTTTTTAGCGCGTCGCGGCACCGTCGCTGTGCGTGATAATTTTCCCATGCCTTTTCATAGGTTTAGCGTGCCACGACGAATCTGGCACGCCCCTTGAATGTAGCTGTCCGGTTGCACGGCGCTTTCAGCGTTCCGCAGCAAGGAGAGATGGCCTCCGACCGGAGGCGAACAAGGATGGGAAACCGATGAAAATTGTGATGGCCATTATCAAGCCGTTCAAGCTCGATGAGGTTCGCGAAGCCCTCACTGCTGTTGGCATCCAGGGCCTGACCGTAACCGAGGTTAAAGGCTACGGCCGCCAGAAGGGACATACTGAAATCTATCGCGGCACCGAATACGCCGTGAGCTTCCTGCCAAAGCTGAAGATCGAGATCGCGGTCGCCTCGGAGGTCGTCGACAAGGCCGTGGAAGCGATCGCCGTTGCCGCCAAGACCGGCCAGATCGGCGACGGCAAGATCTTTGTCTACTCCATTGACCATGCCGTGCGCATCCGCACCGGCGAAACCGATTCAGAAGCGTTGTAAGCCACGCCGTTCAGGGAGCACTACTCGATGTCGTCAAGCAAACTTTCCACCTCTCTGGTCAGGATCGGCGCAGCCTCTGCCGCCCTTCTTGCACCGGTCGTCGCCTTTGCCCAGGAAGCCGCACCGGCAGCCGCCGCTGCCACCACCGCAGCACCCGTTCCCGACAAGGCCGACACGGCCTTCATGTTCATCTCCACGCTGCTCGTCTTCTTCATGCTGATCCCAGGCCTCGCGCTGTTCTACGGCGGCCTCGTTCGCGCCAAGAACATGCTGTCGGTCCTGATGCAGTGCACCGTCATCGGCGCAACGATGATGATCGTCTGGGTCGTCTATGGCTATTCGTTCGCCTTCGGCGGCTCGACCAACCCCTATTTCGGCGGCTTCGCCAAGATGTTCCTCGCAGGCGTCTCGGTTGACAGCACGTCGGCCACCTTCTCCCAAGGCGTGGTCATTCCGGAATACATCTTCATGCTGTTCCAGATGACGTTTGCAGCGCTGACGCCGGCCCTCATCATCGGCGCCTTTGCCGAGCGCATCAAATTCTCGGCGGCCGTGCTCTTCTCCGTCCTCTGGGCAACCTTCGTCTACTTCCCGATCGCCCACATGGTCTGGGACGGCAACGGCCTGCTCTTCGGCATGGGCGCCCTCGACTTCGCCGGCGGCACCGTCGTGCACATCAATGCCGGTGTTGCGGGCCTCATCGGCGCGATCATGGTCGGCAAGCGCACCGGTTTCGGCAAGGACATGATGGCACCGCATTCGATGACGCTGACGCTCGTCGGCGCAGCGATGCTGTGGTTCGGCTGGTTCGGTTTCAACGCCGGCTCCAACCTCGAGGCATCAGGCGGCGCGATGCTCGCAACCGTCAACACCTTCCTCGCGACCGCAGCAGCCATCCTTTCCTGGTCGGTCGTCGAAACCTTCACCCGCGGCAAGGCCTCGATGCTCGGTGCAGCCTCGGGCATGATCGCCGGCCTCGTCGCCATTACGCCTGCCGCCGGCATCGCCGGCCCGATGGGCGCGATCGTCATGGGCCTGATCGTTTCGCCGCTGTGCTACTTCTTCGTCTCGGTGGTGAAGAACAAGTTCGGCTACGACGACACCGCTGACGTCTTCGGCGTTCACGGCGTCGGCGGCTTCTTCGGTGCGCTGGCGACCGGCATCTTCGCATCGTCATCGCTCGGCGGCATCGGCTATGCCGACGGCGTCACCATGGGCGGCCAGTTCATGACCCAGCTCACCGCCGTCGCCATCACCATCATCTGGTGCGGCGTGGTCTCGGCCATCCTCTACAAGGTGGTCGACGCGATCGTCGGGCTCCGGGTCTCGGTCGAAGCCGAACGCGAAGGTCTCGACCTCTCGTCCCACGGCGAAGCCGCCTACCACAGCTAAGCCAATCGCGGCGCCGTCAACAGGCGCCGCTCAACGTCCCGTCGCGGTCCGTCTGATACGGATCGCCTTTGGCCCGGATCGACTGATCCGGGCTTTTTTTCCCTTTCATGCGGATTGCACGCCTCGCCCACCGGTATTTTAGCGGCATACACGCATGGTTAATGTCGCATTAACCGTGCTTCGCTTAGGTTGATTCCATGGCACGCAATGTGTCTTGAAGATCGAGACGGGCAGCAGGCAACATGAGCAGAAGCAATCCGGCAACGCTTGACAGCCGTTCCAACCGGTTCGTGCTAACCACATTCGTATGGCGACAGATCGCGTCGCTGGCGGGCTTTGCGCTGTTTGGCGCACTGGCGCTGGCAATCGCGGCGCTATCGACATGGAACGTTGCCGACCCGAGCTTCTCCTACGCCACCTCCGACGAGCCGACCAACGTGCTCGGTTATGCCGGCGCGGCCTTTGCCGACATCTTCATGCAGTTTTTCGGGCTTGCAAGCGTCGTCGCCCTGCTTCCGGCCGTTGCCTGGGCGCTGGTGCTGATCGGCGGCAAGCGCTTCGACAAGATCTTCAAGCGCCTCGGCCTCTGGTTCGTCGGATCGGTGCTTGCAGGCGCGGCCTTGAGCTGCGTCCCGGCGCCGATCACCTGGCCGCTGCCCAACGGCCTCGGCGGCGTCTTCGGCGACATGATCCTGCGGTTTCCCGCGCTGTTCACCGGCGCCTTCCCGACCGGCACCTTCGCTACCGTGCTTGCCTGCATCTTCGCCGCTCCTGCCGCCTGGTGCCTGATCTACAGCGCCGGCCTGATCGGTGTCGGCGAGGAGGAGGACGAAGACGAGATCGAGGCGCCGACGCCGAGCAAGGCGCGCACCGTGCGCGACGAACTGGACGAAGACGACAGCGAAGGCCCCTTCACCCTGCTGATGGGCTCTTTCGCCCACTTGCGCTACACCGTGCAGGCACGCGTCCGCCGCATCTTCGGCATGAGCGGTACCCGCACGCCGACGAAGCGCCAGTACGATGAGCCCTACGATTTCAACAATGACGAATTCGGCACGCTGAACGAGCCGGTCCGGCCGAAGCCGATGGCCGGCGACCGCATCGAACCTTCGCTCGACCGTTCCGAGCGCCGCATCGTCACGCCACCGCCGATCATGGCTGATGACGATGACGACATGCCCTTCGACATGGACGAGCGCCGCCCCGCCGGCATTCTGTCCGATGACGAGGACGACGATCTTGACGCAGCAGCCGACTGGGCGCCGAAAGCAGCACCGCCGAAGCAGGGTCTGCCGAAGGCCGGCTCGCGTGTTGCCACCCCGCCGCCTCGCCCGAAGACCAGCCAGCGGCTCGAGCGCGAGGCGCAGCGCTCCTTCGTCGAGGACGATGACGGCGATTTCGCGCTGCCGCCAATGCATTTCCTCGCCGAGCCGAAGAACGTCACCCGCGACGCTTCGCTCTCCGCCGACGCGCTGGAGCAGAACGCCCGCATGCTCGAAGGTGTGCTTGAGGACTTCGGCGTCAAGGGTGAGATCATCCACGTCCGCCCGGGCCCGGTCGTTACCCTTTATGAACTGGAGCCGGCGCCGGGCATCAAATCCTCCCGGGTCATCGGCCTTGCCGACGACATCGCCCGCTCGATGAGCGCCATTGCTGCCCGCGTCGCCGTCGTGCCGGGCCGCAACGCCATCGGCATCGAATTGCCCAACCAGCGCCGCGAAACCGTTTATCTGCGCGAACTGATCGGCTCGCGCGACTTCGAGACCAGCAAGGCGCGCCTGGCCATGGCGCTCGGTAAGACCATCGGCGGCGAACCGGTGGTCGCCGATCTCGCCAAGATGCCGCATCTGCTCGTCGCCGGCACCACCGGCTCGGGCAAGTCAGTGGCGATCAACACCATGATCCTGTCGCTGCTCTACCGCCTGCGTCCCGACCAGTGCCGCCTGATCATGATCGACCCGAAGATGCTCGAACTCTCCGTCTATGACGGCATCCCGCACCTGCTTTCGCCCGTCGTGACCGACCCGAAGAAGGCGGTCGTCGCGCTCAAGTGGACGGTGCGCGAGATGGAAGAGCGCTACAAGAAGATGTCGAAGATCGGCGTGCGCAACATCGACGGCTTCAACACCCGCGTCGAGCAGGCGCTGGCCAAGGGCGATGCGATCACCCGCACGGTGCAGACCGGCTTCGACCGCCAGACCGGCGAGGCGATCTACGAGACCGAGGAATTCGATCTGTCGCCGATGCCCTATATCGTCGTCATCATCGACGAAATGGCCGACCTGATGATGGTCGCCGGCAAGGACATCGAAGGCGCGGTGCAGCGGCTGGCGCAGATGGCGCGCGCTGCCGGCATTCATGTGATCATGGCGACGCAGCGCCCGTCGGTCGACGTCATCACCGGTACGATCAAGGCCAACTTCCCGACCCGCATCTCCTTCCAGGTGACGTCGAAGATCGACAGCCGCACCATCCTTGGCGAACAGGGTGCCGAACAGCTGCTCGGCATGGGCGACATGCTCTACATGGCCGGTGGCGGACGCATCCAGCGCGTCCACGGTCCCTTCGTCTCCGACACCGAAGTCGAGGAAGTCGTCGCCTATCTCAAGACCCAGGGCACACCGCAATATCTCGACGCGATCACCGAAGATGACGACGAGGACAATGACGGCGGCGGCCCCGCCGGCACGTCCAATCTTGCCGATTCCGACGACCCCTACGACCAGGCGGTGGCGATCGTTCTGCGCGACGGCAAGGCCTCCACATCCTATGTGCAACGTCGCCTCGGGATAGGCTATAATAGGGCCGCTTCACTGATCGAGCGCATGGAACAGGAAGGCATCATCGGCCCGGCAAACCATGCCGGCAAACGGGAAATCCTCGTGCCGACCGAAGCGGAAATCACTGGCCGGTAAACCCGGCTTTCGTCCCGGGCGATGATCCATGCCCGGTAACGGTCATGTGAGAGCGCGGCCCGCCGAAGGCCATGAAAAACGCCTTGAAGGTGCCGCACTTGCGCTCCAGATGATTCAGGAAATGAAGGAGACTGTGATGACAGAGACGAAAACCACCCTGGGCAGCAATCCGGCGATGTCGCGCCGTGTATTCGTTTGCGGCCTCGCGGCGCTCGCGGGCATGGGTGGCGCCGGTCTTGACGTCACCAAGGCCTTTGCCCAGGCCCCGGCCTCCGCCCAGAAGATCGCCGATCATTTCTCGTCGGTGAAGACCATGTCCGGCGAATTCGTGCAGTTCGGCCCGCGCGGCGAGCAGACCGGTGGCAAGTTCTACATCCGCCGCCCCGGCCGCATCCGCTTCAACTACGAGGCGCCTTCGCCGATGCGCGTGATTTCCGACGGCAAGTCGGTGGTCATCGGCAATATGAAGCTGAAGACCTGGGATATCTACCCGCTCTCCAAGACGCCGCTGAACCTGTTGCTCAGCGAGCGGATCGACCTGACCGGCAAGATGGTGCGCGACGTCAAGGAAGAATCAGACCTCATCACCATCGTGCTCGGGGATCGCTCGATCTTCGGCGATTCGACCATCACCATGATGTTCGATCCGAAGACCTACGACCTGCGCCAGTGGACGATCACCGATGCGCAGAAGAAGGACACGTCGGTGATGATCTTCAACGTCCGGACCGGCATCGCGCTCGACGACAAGGTGTTCAAGATTCCTTACGACGAGGTTCGCAACAAACGGGGCGGCTAAGACCGCCTCAGCATAGGCATTGTGGACATCGGCCGCCCACTGCATGTGTCCTCGGATCCGATCTAAGGATAAAACATGCAGCGCGTCAAAGTGCGCAGCGACCTTTTCATGCATTCCTTGTCCCGACGCGCCAGACCTGCTTAAACCTCCCCGACATCGAAAACATATCCGTCCTGAGCCGGCTTTCCATTCGTCGAACGCCCGGACCTACCCAATCATGGGGAATGAGCAATGGCCCTTTCCGTCGCCACGTGGAATATCAACTCCGTTCGCCTGCGCATGCCGCTGATCGAACATCTGCTGAAGACCTGGCAGCCCGACATTCTCTGCCTGCAGGAAACCAAGTGCCCGAACGACCAGTTTCCGTCAAAGCCACTCAAGGCACTCGGCTACAACCATATCGAGATGCACGGCCAGAAGGGCTATCACGGCGTCGCGACGATCTCGCGTCTGCCCCTGCACGAGCTTAGCGACCGCCGCGACTATTGCGTCGTCGGCGATGCGCGCCACCTTTCGGTGGTGTTCGAGGCGGGCGGCAAGAAGATCCGCCTGCACAATTTCTACGTTCCCGCCGGCGGCGACGAACCGGACAGGTCGATCAACCCGAAGTTCGGCCACAAGCTCGATTTCGTCGATGAGATGAAGCTGCTGCACGCCGAAGCCGAGGCGGGCATCTCCTCCATCCTCGTCGGCGACCTCAACATCGCGCCGCTCGAGGACGACGTCTGGTCGCACAAGCAACTCCTGAAGATCGTCAGCCATACGCCGATCGAAACCGAGGGCCTCAACACGGTGATGAACGGCGGCGCCTGGGTCGACCTGATGCGCCAGCATGCGCCGGCGCCGACCAAGCTCTATACCTGGTGGAGCTACCGCGCGAAGGATTGGGAAGCGGCCGACCGCGGCCGACGCCTCGACCACATCTGGTCGTCGGCCGACCTCGCGCCGAAGCTGACGCAGGTGGATATCCTGCGGGAAGCGCGCGGCTGGGAGCGGCCGTCGGACCATGTGCCGGTGATCGCGCATTTCGATATTTAGAGCGGCAACGCTCTACTGCGTGTTTCCTTAAATCCTATTCGATTTAAGGATAAAAACATGCAGCAATTCAAAGTGCTACAGCGCCGCGCGTCTAATAAGACGCGCGGCGCTGTAGCACGATCAGCTGCATCAAGAAACGATGAGTAAAAATCTCATATTTTTCTTGATCCTGTTTTTCGAAGCGATTATCCCTTTTTGCGAGCGGCGGGGACACCGCCTCCGGCGGCTAAGCAGCCGTCGTTTCCATTGATTTTCGGGTGCTTCGCTCCGGGCCAGTCCGGAGGGCTTTCGTGCGCCCGCAAAAGGGGCCAGATCATGCGCAAGATTTTTCCGAACAGACCCGTTCGCACCTCGCTTCGTTCCCTTTCGGCAACAACGGCACTACTCGCGATCACGATCGGACTGCTATCAAATTCCGCCACCGCGCAGACGGCCACGAGTGAGAAGACGACGCGGCTGCAGAAGATCGAGGTTTCGGCCGCACAGGCGGCCACCAGCATCGCCGAGGACAATGATACCATCGCACCGTCGCGCAATATCACGGCGCTGAAGACCGACACGCCACTGGTCGAGACCCCGCGCTCGGTCTCCGTCGTCACCCGCAAGGAACTGGAGGAGCGTGGCGCCCAGGACATGATCCAGGCAACCCGCTATGCCGCCGGTGTTACCACCGGCGCCTTCGGCTTCGACCCGCGCTTCGACCAGATCTACATTCGCGGCTTCGAGACGACCACAACCGGCGACTTCCGCGACGGCCTGCGCCAGCCCTATATGAACTACGGCACCTTCCCGACCGAGATCTACGGTCTCGACCGCATCGAGATCATCAAGGGACCGGTGTCGGTGCTGTACGGCGCCGCCGGTGTCGGCGGCATCGTCAACCGCATTTCCAAGATGCCGCAGGACGACACGCACCGCGAGGTCGAAGTTCAATACGGCACGATCGGCCGCGCCCAGACGGCCTTCGATTTCGGCGGCCCGGCGACCGCCGAAGGCGACTTTCTCTATCGTATCGTCGGTCTGCTGCGGAACGGCGAAACCAGCTACGACGTTGCCGACGACCGCTACCTGCTGCAGCCCTCCTTCACCTGGAAGCCGGACGAGGCAACGTCGCTGACCGTCTACGGCCTCGGACAGAAGGGCGAGAGCGATGCCAGCCCGCGGGTGTTCGAATATGGCGGCAAGCTGCTGCGCTACAGCGATCCGGAATACGATCACCAGAAGGTGCGGCAGTATCAGGCTGGCTTCAAGCTCGAGCACGAATTCGACAATGGCCTGATCTTCCGTCAGCACGCCCGCGTCAGCGACATGGATTTGGACGCCCGCTATCTCGAGTTCGGCACGGCAACTGGCAATGTCTACGAGCGGTCGCCGGTCGCGATTACCGACAATCAGCGCACCTACCAGATCGACAACCAGTTGCTGGCGACCTTCGATACCGGCGCCATCTCGCACACACTGCTGACCGGCCTCGACTATACCTGGATCACGTCAGACTTCGGGCTCGGCTTTGGCGCCAGCGATCCGGCCTATCGCTTCGACCTCGACAATCCGACCTTCGGCATCACCGGCCCGACGCCCGCGCTCACCAGCTTCAGTGGCCGCGATCTGCGCCAGACCGGCATCTATGCTGAGGACCAGGCGGAATTCGGCAACTGGCGCGCCGTCGCCGGCCTGCGCCACGACTGGGTGGACCAGACGAGCACCAACAAGAACACCGGTGCAGTCGACCGCAAGGACGACGGTGAAGTCACCGGCCAGGTGGGCCTGCTCTACCTCTTCGACAACGATATTGCGCCCTACGCCAGCTACGGCACGTCCTTCGTGCCGAGCACGCAGCTCTCGGCAGATGGTACGGTTCTGGATCCGACGACGGGCGAGCAGATCGAACTGGGCATCAAATACCAGCCGGAAGGCGAGGCCTATTCGCTGAGCGCCGCCGTCTACCGGATCGTCGAAACCGGGGCGCCGCAATATGTCGCGGACGCGTCGCTGCCCGTCGGCTACTACTACAAATCTTCGGGCGAGGTGACCACCAAGGGCTTCGAGGTCGAGGCGCGACGCGAATTCGACAATGGCTTCAGCCTGATCGCCGCCTACACCTACAACGACGCCGAGATCACCGGGAACGTCAATCCCGCACTGATCGGCAACGTGCCCTCGACCAAGCCGCGCAACATCGCATCCCTCTGGGTGAACTACCTCGTGCCAGACGATACGCAGCTCGCCGGTCTCAGCCTTGGCGGCGGTATCCGCGCCACCTCCAAGTCCTTCACCTCCGACGACAATACGGCGGAAAACGGCGGCGCCGTCTACTTCGACGCGTCGATCGCCTATGATTTCGGCGTGAAAAATCCCGATCTGAACGGATTGTCGCTGGCCGTCAGCGCAACCAACATTGGCGACCGGCGCGAAGAAGTCTGCACCGACGGTTACTGCTACTTCGGCCAGGGCCGCACCGTGCTCGGCACGCTCAAGTACAAATGGTAGGTGAAAACGCCTGGCGTGCGACCGTCTATCGGGAGTGCGTCAGGCGAAACGGCCGGCCAGTGCGCCTGCGCGGCGGATCATCGCCTGCAGGTTCTCGCGGATGCGCCCCTCCACGAGGGCGGCAACTTCCGGGTATTCTTCCAGCATGCGCCGGAACAGCGGGCGATTGATGCGGATCACTTCGCTGTCTTCGTCCGCGGTCGCGGTAAACTTGCGTTCCACCATCGAGATCAGCGCCAGTTCCGAGAGAAGCGCGCCGCGGCCGACGGTGGTGACATCCTCCATCGCGCCGTCGGCATTGGCTTTCGAAAGCGAGAGGCTGCCGCTGGCAATGGCAAAGGCGCAATCGGCCGGAGCGCCCTCGCGAAACAGCTCCTGCCCTTTGAACACACGTCGACGTTCGGCGCCAAAGGCAATCAGCCTCAGCTTGTCCTCGCTGATATCGGCAAAAAGCGGCACATTGGACAGAAGAACGATGTCGTCGTTGAGCGCCAAACGGCTAACCTCCCTGAATCACGATGCTCCGGGGTTCGAAACCCAAGAGCATAGCAATCGATGCAAATAGTCCGAAGCAGCTGACGTGCGGAGAAATCATCGGACGTCGCCGCCTCACGGAACGATCTTGTAGCCGCCGTTCTCTGTCACCAAAATCTCGGCATTGGAAGGGTCTCGCTCGATTTTCTGGCGGAGCCGATAGACATGTGTTTCGAGCGTATGCGTCGTCACGCCGGAATTGTAACCCCAGACTTCTTCGAGCAGCACGTCGCGCGTCACCACCTTCTGGTCGGCGCGATAGAGATAGCGGATGATCGCCGCTTCCTTTTCGGTCAGCCGGATCTTCTGGCCGTTTTCGAGCGTCAGCAGCTTCTGGCTCGGCTTGAACGTGTAGGGACCGACACTGAAGGTCGCATCTTCGCTCTGTTCGTGCTGGCGCAGCTGCGCGCGGATACGGGCGAGGAGGACGGCGAAGCGGAACGGCTTGGTGACATAGTCGTTCGCGCCGGCTTCCAGACCGAGGATCGTATCCGAATCCGTGTCATGACCGGTGAGCATGATGATCGGCGCCTTGAAGCCGCCCTTGCGCAAGAGCTTGACCGCCTCGCGCCCGTCCATGTCGGGCAGACCGACATCCATGATCAGCAGATCGACCTGCTGGGCGCGCGCCGCCTGTATCCCCTTGCCGGCAGTCGCTTCCTGAAGAAGATCGAACTCCTCGTACAGCGAAAGCTGTTCGACCAACGTTTCGCGCAGGTCATTGTCGTCGTCGACAAGAAGAATGGTACGGGTCGCCATGGGACAATTCCTGTTTGCTTCCGGTTTCAAACTAGCTCAAATGCCCGTGTTGGCAAGCGAACCGGTTTTGGAACCTCGTTATATATGCAACCGTGCTTATGGTGCCCGCCAAATCACGGACAATTCAAAAATCTGTGAGAGAGATGCGCAAGAAAACGTCGGGAAGAAGGCCAGTCAAATCCGTCATCACCGTCCGGCCTGCCCCGCTTGATCGCAGGCGTGCACTGGTTACCTTCGATGGCCGCACGGAGCAAGCGGCCATCGGCCGCAGCGGCATTACCAGCCGCAAGCGCGAGGGCGACGGTGCCACGCCGCGCGCCGCGATGAAACTCATCGGCGGCTATGTCAGGCGCGACCGCATCCTGCTGCCGCCGACGCCGCTGCCGATGCGGGCCACGCGTAACGGCATGCTCTGGTGCGACGCTCCCAGTCATGCCCGCTACAACCGTCCAGCCAATGCGCCCTTCGCGCCGAGCCACGAGGACATGATGCGCACGGACAGGCTCTACGACATCTGCCTGGTGATGGACTGGAACCTGACCAGCCGGCGCCGTTATGCCGGGTCGGCAATATTCTTTCACCTCATCCGCCCCGGATACGAGCCGACCGAGGGCTGCGTCGCCATAAGCCTTGCCGCCATGCGCCGGCTGATCCCGCATCTGCGTCGCGGCACCGTCGTCAAAGTTGTCTAATGTCGACGCTGCAATATGAGGCATGACCGGCGATCGAAAGAAGAATTCGGAAAGCATAGATCACGCGAGAAACCTCACCGGCCACAACCATCAACACTTCCGCAAGCTCTGGTGTCTATGTAGCCTCAAGCGAGATTTGCAGGACGAGTGCTGCCGATGCTGACCAAGACGGCCAAAGCGATACCGGCGACCGACGGACGGTTCTTCGGGATAAAAGAGGTTCGTGATAGCGCGGACGGCGTCTCGCAAGGTTCCGACATTGCGCAGCTGCTCGACTGGGTCGAATCCTATCTGATGGCCGGCCATTCCGATCTCGGACGAACCGGCGCTGTCTGCCCCTTTACCCGCCAGGCCGCCAAGATCGATACCGTCCGGTTGGCGATTTCTGACGCGCGCGCCGAGGACGAAGACACGGTCTTTGCGCTCATCCGTGGCGCATTCGGCGAACTCGAAGCCATCCCCTGCAAACCCGCGATGAAGCATTTCCGCACGGTGATCGTTGGCTTTCCTGACTGCGCCGATGCGGATGGGATCGCGATGTTGAAGCGCATCCAGCGGCGGCATCGGTTCTATTCACTCGCCCGCGCCCGGATGATCGGCATGATGCATGCAGGCTCCGAGGATCGCGGCCTGTGGAACCCGGACTTCCGACCACTGCGCTCGCCGATGCCGGTTCTCGCGATCCGGCATCTGGTCGAGAACGATGCCCCGTTCGCCGCTCTCCACCCCGCCCTCATGGTTGCCTATCTTGCCCGTTTCCCGATCAGAGGAACGCGGCGGCTCGTCAATCACTTCCGAAGCGGCTGAGCCATGCCCGGCCGAGCGACGTCGCCGATCGCCGACGCAGTTGAGATAACTCCGAGCTCTCAGCTTTTGGGCGACAATCTCCAAATCAGTTGCGTCACAAGTCTCGAAGGCTTCGAGGCCCTGCACAAGGAATGGGACGACCTGTTCGAGCGGACGGCGGAGCCTCAGCAGGTGTTCCAGCGTCATATCTTCCTGCGACACTGGGCGCGGCACTATCTCGATCCAAAGACGCAGCTCTGCATCCTCATCGGTCGTATCGACGGGCGTCTCGTCACCCTCTGGCCACTGGTGCGCCGGCGCAAGCTTGGTTTTGATGTGCTTGGTTTCATGGGAGCGCCGGTGACCCAATTCGGCGACGTGCTCGTCGAGGCCGGCGAGAACAGACACGCCTTGCTCGAAGCCGGCTGGAACGCCGTCGCATCGCTCGGCGCCGATCTCTTCGAAGCACGGCGGGTAAGAGCGGATGCTGCCCTATGCGGATCGGTGATCCCAAGCGGCGCCTCCTTGCCTGGCGACGTGCAGGCGCCTTTCGCAAGCCTGTCACGGCGGGTGACAGCCGATGGCCCCGGCATCGCCTATTCCGCACGCGAGCGCTCGAACTATCGGCGCCGGCTGCGAAGGCTGCGAGAGCACGGCGACATCACCTTTACCGAGCCGGAGCCGGGGTCAACAGCCGCAACGGCCGCAGCCGCTGCCATCACCATCAAGAAGAACTGGCTGCTCGAAAACGCGATCCTGTCGCCGACCGTCATGGACAGCCGCTTCCAAGCGTTCTTCGAGGACCTGGCCGGCGATCCCGGCGCCGGCCTCTGCGCCTCGACGATCGCCTGCGATGGGCGGCCGATCGGCGTCGATCTGTCCTTCGATTGCAAGGGCCACACCTTCGGACACGTGCTGGCAACCGACCCTGGCTATGACCGCGAGGGCCTCGGGCGGCTGCTGATCCACCGGACATTCGCGGCCGCCGCCGATCGCGGCAGCCGTGTCTTCGACCTGCTGGCGCCAGCGGATGGCTACAAGATGCAGCACGCCGACGGGCTGGTTGCCGTCAGCGACTATGCTTTCGCGTTCTCCTGGCGCGGCTGGCTGCTGCGCGAGCTTGTCATGGCGCGGCTGCAACCGGCGGCCAAGGTCTTGGCAAAGCGCCTTCCGTCCGCCCTTGTGCGCAGGCTGGCAAAACACAAGATCTGATCCAATCAGGCAAGCCGGCGCGGCCTCAGGCGAGTTGGCGCGGCGTGACGAAATCGATGAGACGGCACCGGCCCGATGCCAGGTCCTCCCAACTGGAGCCGTCGAACGCGAGTACGGCAAGCGCCGCTGTCGGAAACTTCTCCCGCATGCGCGCGAGCGCCTCCTGCCTGCCCGATCCGGCCAGCAGATGCGCAAGTTCCTCCATGCCCGGATTGTGGCCAACGACAAGCAGGTTACGGATATCAGGGTCAACGGCGCGAATGGTCGCCAGAATGGCGGGTGCCCCAACTTCGTAGATGTCGCGCGTCTCACGGGTGGGGATTGGCGGCGGCAGGTTATCCCGAACCAGCGCCCAGGTTTCCCGCGCACGTCGCGCAGTGGAAACGATCGCGAGCCCCGGGATCAGCCCTTTGCGCTTCATATCTGCGCCGATCAGTGGCGCCGCCTTGCGGCCGCGCTCGCCGAGCGGCCGGTCGTGATCCGGCACGCCGTCCGGCCATGCGGACTTGGCATGGCGCAACAGCATCAGGCGGTATGTTTTCGCCCCGCGATCCCCGGCCATCACGTCCTCCTTCGCAGCGAAGTACGATCTACTCCGTCAGGTCCATTCTGGCATCGCTTCGACGTTTTGTCCCCGTACTGCATAATTCCTTAAATCGGAATCGATTTAAGGAGGAAATTATGCAGCAGGTTTAATGCGCTACAGCGTCCTTTGCGCCTCATATCTGACGCGCAAAGGACGCTGTAGGAGTGAACCACAAAAAAGGCCGCCCCGAAGGGCGGCCATCAACGCCGGAAAGCTCAGGAACCGGCTTATTTCCACTCGCGCCAGCTTACTTCCACTCACGAATGTCGACGAAATGTCCGGCGACCGCTGCGGCCGCCGCCATTGCCGGCGATACCAGATGTGTGCGTCCCTTGAAGCCCTGGCGGCCTTCGAAGTTACGGTTGGAGGTCGAGGCACAGCGCTCGCCCGGCTTCAGCCGGTCGTCGTTCATCGCCAGGCACATCGAGCAGCCCGGCTCGCGCCAGTCGAAGCCCGCTTCCCGGAAGATCTTGTCGAGGCCTTCGGCTTCCGCCTGCTCCTTGACGAGGCCGGAGCCCGGAACAATCATCGCCGAAACGGTCGGCGCAACCTTGCGGCCTTCGACGACAGCGGCAACGGCGCGCAGATCCTCGATGCGGCCGTTGGTGCACGAGCCGATGAAGACGCGGTCGATGGCGATGTCAGTGATCTTGGTGCCGGGCTTCAGGCCCATGTAGTCAAGCGCGCGCCACTTGGAGGTGCGCTTGTTTTCTTCCGGGATCTCGTCCGGGTTCGGGACGATGCCCTGAACCGAGATGACGTCCTCAGGCGACGAACCCCAGGAGACGATCGGCGGCAGATCGGCAGCGTCGAGCACGACGACGCGATCGTAATGCGCGCCTTCGTCGGTGTGCAGCGTCTTCCAATAGTCGAGCGCCATTTCCCAGGCCTTGCCCTTCGGCGCGCGCGGCTTGTCCTTGATGTATTCGAAGGTCGTTTCGTCGGGCGCGATCAGGCCGGCGCGGGCACCGCCTTCGATCGTCATGTTGCAGATGGTCATGCGGCCTTCCATCGACAGCGAGCGGATCGCTTCGCCGGCAAACTCGATGACGTGTCCGGTGCCACCGGCAGTACCGATCTCACCGATGATGGCAAGGATGATGTCCTTGGCGGTCACACCTGGCGGCAGCTGGCCGTCGACGCGCACCAGCATGTTCTTGGCCTTCTGCTGGATCAGCGTCTGGGTCGCAAGCACGTGCTCGACTTCCGACGTGCCGATGCCATGCGCCAGCGCGCCGAAGGCACCATGCGTCGAGGTGTGGCTGTCGCCGCAAACGATGGTCATGCCCGGCAGCGTGAAGCCCTGCTCCGGGCCGACGATGTGCACGATGCCCTGGCGCTTGTCGTTTTCCGAGTAGTATTCGACACCGAACTCGGCTGCGTTCGTGGCGAGCGCCTCGACCTGGATGCGGCTCTCCTCGTTCTTGATGCCGAGATGGCGATCAGGTGAGGTCGGCACGTTGTGGTCGACGACGGCGAGCGTCTTTTCCGGAGCGCGGACCTTGCGGCCAGCCATGCGCAGGCCCTCGAAAGCCTGCGGGCTCGTCACCTCATGAACGAGATGACGATCGATGTAGAGAAGACAGGTGCCATCGTCCTGGCTGTTGACCAGATGGTCGTCCCAGATCTTGTCATAGAGAGTACGCGGTGCGCTCATGGCGATATATCCATCGAATTTTCAGAAGTAAGGGAAAAGCCGGCAGCAAGGCAGCCGGAAACACTGATCAAGGGATCAGGATAGGAGGCTTGTCAGCGCCCCGGATACGCGCGCAAAAAAGCGTGCCGGCAGACGCTTGTGGTCCTGCAGCACGACGATTTTTTGCTCTCGACATCCGAACTTGGATTCCATGAGGCCGTACATATCAATTTTTTGACACTTCGGCAATCGGTGGAAGCAGCCTCAACGCTGCTCGGCGCGCCGCAACCGCCGCTCGATCCCCCGCAAGCCCAGCGACAGGCCAATGGTCAGGACGAGATAGACATAGGCAACGATCGAATAGGTCTCGAAGAAGCGAAAGGAACCGGAGGCGTAGACCTTGCCCATCTGGGTGATGTCGGCGACGCCGAGCACCGAGACCAGCGAGGAGTCCTTGACCATGGCGACGAAGTCGTTGCCGAGCGGCGGCAGGATCACGCGGATCGCCTGCGGGAAGATCACCAGGCGAAACCGCTGGTAGCGCGTCAGGCCCAGCGCCTTGGCTGCCTCGACCTGACCCTTGTCGACCGAGAGGATGCCGGCCCGAAAGACTTCGGCGATGAAGGCGGAATAGCCGATCATCAGCGCCATGATCGCCCGCCACATCAGCGAGATGTCGCGCACCACCACCGGCTCCATCCAGCCGGCCGATATCAGCGGCGCGGTGATGAAGTTGGCGACCGTGACGAGCGTCGGCGCGCCGACGAAGGCGATGTAGAACAACAGGACGAGGATCGGCACGCCGCGGATGACCTCGGTGTAGAAGCGTGCGATCTGGCGAAGTGCCGCGTGCTCCGACAGCGCCATCAGCGCAATGCCGAGACCGAGCGTCGTCGCCAGCACGAAGCCCATCAGGGTCACGAAAATGGTGACGCCAATGCCCTTGAGGACGACGTTGAAGACTTCGGTGTAGATGTCATTGGTGACGATAACAGCGGCGAGCGCCACGGCAATCACCAGAAGGGCGACCAGCCACCAGGGATAGTCGCCCTTTCCGGACTTATCAGTCGATTGTGGGGAGGCCATGGCCTGCGATCAGCCGCCCATCTTGTAGTCGAGGAACCACTTCTTATCCAAGGCGTCGAAGGTTCCATCTTCCTTCAGCGCCTTGATCGCGGCGTTCACCGGGCCGACCAGGTCCGAACCCTTGGGATAGATGAAGCCGAAATCCTCGGTGCCGAGCGGGCCGCCGACGACCTTCAGCTTGCCTTCGGACGAATCGACATACCCCTTGGCGGCAACGCTGTCGGTCAGGACGACGTCGACGTCGCCGGCCTTGAGCGCCTGCACGGTGGCACCGAAGGTTTCGAACAGCTTGATGCGCGGGTTCTGCTCGTTGCCATCGAGCATTTCGTAGACGGCGGTGTAGAACGGCGAGGTGCCCGGCTGTGCGCCGACCAGACCGTCGGCGAAGGCGCCGAAGCTCTTGCCGTCGTTGAAGCGGTTCTCGTCGCCGCGCACCAGCATGAACTGCTGCGAGCGCATGTACGGATCGGAGAAGTCGACCTTCTCCTTGCGGTCGTCCTTGATGGTAATGCCGGTCATGCCGATCTGGTACTGGCCGTCGTGAACAGCCTGGATCATCGCGTCCCAGCTGGTGTTCTGGTACTCGACCTTGAAGTTCAGACGCTTGGCGATCTCGTTCATCGCATCATATTCCCAGCCGATCGCCTCACCGGTCTTCGGATCGACGAACTGCAGCGGCGGGTAGGCATTTTCCGTGACGACGACAACCGTCTTGCCACCGAGATCCGGCAGGTCGCTGGCGAAAGCCGGTGCAGAAAAAGCAAATGGAACGGCAAGTGCGGCTGCGATGCCCGCAAGCACATGGCGACGGATTGTCATTGGAAGAGCTCCCGAAAAGTGTGGCAGCGAAAAATGTCACGGATTGCTAAGAAAAGACAAGCGCATAGTACCAAAAAAGAAAGGCGGCCCGAGGCCGCCTTCCCTACAATCCCAAAGGATTGAAATCTTATTCCGCTGCGGCTTCAGCTGCCTTGGCTTCGGCGGCTTCTGCTGCTGCCTTGGCTTCTGCGGCTTCGGCTGCTGCCTTTTCGGCTGCAAGAGCCTGAGCTGCTGCGATCTTTTCAGCTTCGATCCGTGCCTTTTCCTCGACAACGGCCTGGCGCTCGGCGTCGTTCAGCTTGCGGGCGCGCGTACCGGTGTTTTCAACGATACGAGCCGACTTGCCGCGACGATCGCGCAGGTAGTAGAGCTTGGCGCGACGGACCTTACCGCGGCGAACCACTTCAACGCTCTCGACGAGCGGCGAGTAAACCGGGAATACGCGCTCAACGCCTTCGCCGTAGGAGATCTTGCGAACGGTGAAGCTTTCGTTGATGCCGCCGCCCGAACGAGCGATGCAAACGCCTTCATAGGCCTGAACGCGGGTACGCGTGCCTTCGACAACGCGGACGTTGACGCGCAGCGTGTCGCCTGCGGAGAAATCGGGGAGCGTGCGCTTGGCGGCAATCTTGGCGGCCTGTTCGGCTTCCAGCTGCTGGATGATGTTCATCGGGTTAACCTTTCAAGTTCTTCTGAAACAGCCAGAGCGCTCTCGATCGACCTGTCGGACGTACCTTCAGATGTTGCCGGACCCCGGCAGGAGCGGATTCACCATTCTTTGTTGGTGGTCGACGGGCAAACAACCCGAACCGGGGCGGCACTTACACGAAGAAAACCCGCTTGTCATCCCCGCAAGCCATATTTTCCGGGCCATGGAGGCGTTCGGCGCGAATTCTATCAGAGATTTCGAAATAACGCGCATTGAAATGCATTCAATCGCGGGCTTGCGGCTGCAAAGCCCGCGGGCTATGCCGAGCTGGGGGCGATGGGGGAGACCATGCATTTCTTCGAAGTACTTCTGCTTTTCGTCGCCGGTTTCCTGTCGGGCGTGGTCAATGCGATTGCCGGTGGCGGAACCTTCCTCACCTTCGGCGCCATGACCCTTGGCGGGTTGCCGCCGATTGTCGCCAATGCCACGTCGTCGATCATCCAGCTTCCCGGCTATATCACCTCGACCCTTGCCTATGCCAAGGAGATCCGCGCGGACCGCCGCCAGGCGATCCTTCTTGGCGTCATTTCGGCGGTCGGCGGACTTGCCGGCGCGGTGTTGCTGATCTCCCTGTCGAACGCCTCGTTTCGTGCGCTCGTCCCCTGGCTGCTGATCGCCGCGACGGCGATCTTCGCCGCCGGGCCGCTCCTGAAGCCCAAGGCCCGCATCGACGAGCATGCGATCAGCCCGGCCGGTGTCGTCAGCCAGTTCGCAACCTCGATCTATGGCGGCTTCTTCGGCGCCGGCATGGGCATCATGATGCTGGCGGTGTTGGGACTTGCCACCGGTGGCGGCTATCACCGCCTGAATGCGCTGAAGAACTTCATCTCGATCGTCATCGCCACCATCGCCATCGTGGTCTTCGCCGCCGGCGGGGTCGTGTCGTGGCTGCATGCGGCGATCATGGTTCCCGGTGCCGCCCTCGGCGGTTATCTCGGCGTCTGGGCGGCACGGCGCGTGCCGCAGGCGGTGATCCGCGCCTTGGTCGTCGCGGTCGGCTTGCTGCTCGCCGCCTATTACTTCTTCACGGGTTGAGGAAGCAGGTCCGGCCGACGCGCCTCGGTCAGCCGACGGGCTTCCGCCTCGCGCCACTTGGCGATGGCGCCGTGATTGCCCGAGGTCAGCACGGCCGGGATCTCCCTGCCCTCGAAGACCTGCGGACGGGTATAGTGCGGATGCTCCAGCAACCCGCCTTCGAAGCTTTCGTGAACGCCCGACAGCTCGTTGCCCATCACCCCGGGCAGGATGCGCACGACGGCATCGAGCAGCGTCAGCGCTGCCGGCTCGCCGCCCGAGAGGATATAGTCGCCGATCGACACTTCCTCGAGCGCGCGCCCGTCGATGACGCGCTGGTCGACACCTTCGAACCGCCCGCAGACGATGACCACGCCGGGACCGTCGGCAAGTTCGCGCACGCGCTTCTGCGTCAAGGGCCTACCGCGCGGGCTCATCAGCAGCCGCGGGCGATGATCGTCCTGCGACACCGCGTCGATCGCACGGGCGAGGACGTCGGGCCTCAGCACCATGCCGGCGCCGCCGCCGGCCGGCGTATCGTCGACGGTCCGGTGCTTGTCCTCCGCAAAGTCACGGATCTGCACGGCATCGATCGACCATTGGCCGCGCTCCAGCGCCCGGCCGGAGAGCGAGGCGCCGAGATGGCCGGGAAACATTTCGGGATAGAGCGTGAGAACCGTTGCGCGGAAGGACATTGCCTTGGCGCTCACTTGCGCCTGGCCGAAAACGGGCTGCCGGGCTCGTCCTTGTCGTCGATGAGGCCGGCGGCCAGCGGATCGACCAGCAGCTTGCCGCCTTCCAAATCGATCTCCAGAACGGACCATTCAGTAAAGGGAATGAGCACGGGGCGCTTGCCCGGCCCCTTGAGCTCCAGCAGGTCGCCCGCGCCGAAATCGAACACGCCCGTCACGGTGCCGTAGCTCTTGCCGCTGCCGTCGATGGCCTCGAGGCCCTCGAGGTCGGCATAGAAGAATTCGTCTTCGTCGAGATCGTCGTCGGGCAGATTGTCGCGATCGACGAACAGTTCGAGGCCATTCAGCGCCTCGGCGGCCGTGCGGTCGTTGACGCCGCGAAAGCGGACGACGACCACGTTCTTGGCCTCGCGGATTTCCAGCACCTCGAACACGCTCCCATCGGCGCTATGGAGATGGCCATAATCGCCGAGTGCCGTCGGGTCGTCGGTGAAAGACTTGACCCTGACCTCGCCGCGCAAACCTTGCGCCGCGCCGACAGTCGCCATCAGAACCGGGTTTTCGAGTTTGCTCATCATCCGTATCCGTTTGGGGATTTCAGGGTGCACATAACGGAAAACGGGCGGCATGGAAATGCCGCCCGTCTCCTTCATCCGTTTGCCGGATATTATTCCGCGGCACCTTCGGCAGCGGCAGCAGCGGCGTCTTCGGCCTTCTGCTTGGCTTCAGCAGCGCGCTCCTGAGCCTTCTTGCCCGGCAGACCCTTGTTCGGGTTGCTGCGAGCCGGACGCTGAGCGATACCGGCCTGGTCGAGGAAGCGCATGACGCGGTCGGTCGGCTGGGCGCCCTGGGCGATCCAGTGGCTGATGCGCTCGGCGTTCAGCTCGACGCGCTTTTCGTCGTCCTTGCCGAGCATCGGGTTCCAGGAACCGATCTTCTCGAGGAAGCGGCCGTCACGCGGGCTGCGGGCGTCGGCAACGACGATCTGGTAGTAAGGACGCTTCTTGGAACCGCCACGGGCGAGACGAATTTTCAGTGCCATTTGAGTAACTCCTTGCAGGCTTTCTTGACCGCTTCGTTCAAGCGGAATGGGTGGTGCCGACGGTGCCCGCGGAATGCGTGCGATCGGCGGCGATGGCTTCATGATGCCGGATGACTTCCTTGATGATGAAGTTCAGGAACTTCTCGGCGAAATCCGGATCCAGATTGGCATCCTTCGCCAGGTGGCGAAGACGTTCGATCTGGTATTCTTCGCGCGCCGCATCGGCCGGCGGCAGATTGTGCTTGGCCTTGAGAACGCCGACCGCCTGGGTGCAGCGGAACCGTTCGGCCAGCATGTGGACGAGCGCGGCATCGATGTTGTCGATCGACTGCCGGTAACCCGCCAATTCCTTTTTGATTTCGGGATCAATCATCTCTCACCGATCCTCACTTCTTCTTGGGTAGGCCCGGAAGGCCGGGGAAACCGCCAAGGCCCGGAAGCTTGGCGCCGCCGAGACCGGGCAGGCCGCCGCCGCCAAGGCCCGGCATGCCGCCGGGCTTGAGGCCGGCTGCTTCCGCCTGCTTCTGCAACGCTTCGAGCTGCTTGGGGTCGAGGCTCGACAGATCGGGCATGCCGCCGCCACCAAGGCCGCCGAGGCCCATCTTGCTGGCAAGGCCGCCCATCATCTGCTTCATCATGCCGCCTTTGCCCTTGCCGCCCATCATCTTCATCATGTCCGCCATCTGGCGGTGCATCTTCAGAAGCTTGTTGATGTCGGCAGCATCGGTGCCGGAACCGGCGGCGATGCGCTTCTTGCGGGAATGCTTCAGCATGTCCGGGTTGGCGCGCTCGGCCCTGGTCATCGAGGAGATGATGGCGATCTGGCGTCCGAACAGCTTGTCGTCGAGACCGGCCGAGGCCATCTTGTCCTTCATGCCGGCCATGCCGGGCATCAGGCCCATGATACCGCCCATGCCGCCCATCTTCTGCATCTGACGCAATTGGTCGGCGAGGTCGTTCAGGTCGAACTTGCCCTTGGCCATCTTGGCGGCCATTGCGGCCGCCTTTTCGGCGTCGATGTTCTCGGCAGCCTTTTCGACCAGCGAGATGATGTCGCCCATGCCGAGGATACGGTCGGCAACGCGGCGCGGATGGAACTCTTCGAGTTCGCCCATCTTTTCGCCGACGCCGATGAGCTTGATCGGCTTGCCGGTAACGGCGCGCATCGAAAGTGCTGCACCGCCGCGGCCGTCGCCGTCCATACGGGTGAGCACGAGGCCGGTGATGCCGACGCGTTCGTCGAAGTTGCGGGCGAGGTTGACGGCATCCTGACCGGTCAGCGCATCGGCGACCAGCAGGATCTCATGCGGATTGGACTTCCGCTTGATTTCCGCCATCTCGATCATCAGCGGCTCGTCGATATGCGTACGGCCGGCGGTGTCGAGGATGACGATGTCGTGGCCGCCGAGCTTGGCGGCCTGCACGGCGCGCGCGGCGATATCGGTCGGCGACTGGCCGGCGATGATTGGCAGCGTATCGACGCCGGCCTGAACGCCGAGCTGGCGAAGCTGCTCCTGGGCGGCCGGACGACGGGTGTCGAGCGAAGCCATCAGGACCTTCTTTTTGTCCCGCGTCTTCATCCGGCTGGCGATCTTGCCGGTGGTCGTCGTCTTGCCCGAGCCCTGCAGACCGACCATCATGATGACGACCGGTGCCGGCGCATTGAGGTCGATAGTGACGCCCTCGGAGCCCAGCATCTCGACCAGCTCGTCATGGACGAGCTTGACGACCATCTGCCCGGGCTTGATCGATTTCAGGATCTCGGCGCCAACGGCCTTCTCGCGAACCTTTTCAGTAAAGGAGCGCACGACGTCGAGGGCGACATCGGCTTCGAGCAACGCACGGCGAACCTCGCGAAGCGCCGCGGAAACATCTGCTTCCGACAATGCGCCGCGGCCGGTCAGTCCATTCAATATGGAACCAAGGCGGTCCTGGAGGCTCTCGAACATTCTCACTTCCTTCTGGTTTCCGGTGGCATGGAGACTAGCCGGAAACGTGGGTTCCTTCGCCTGAAAAACAAGGCGCAAAGCCAAAAACCACCCGAGGGCGCAACGCGCTGTCGGATGTTGACCTCCGGGCTCTCTTTATACCTTTACGGGGCCTGGTCGGTGGCTTCGAAGTCATCAACTTGCGAAGGAATTTGCCGCGATAAACAGGAAAGCGGCCGAAAAGTCAAGAACGGCCGGCAAATCCGGCAGCAGGGATTTCAGGCACGGACTGCGCCGCGACGCTCACAGCACCAATCCCGGCGGTCAAGAGCCTTCCTTGTCATCCGCTGCGCCAAGTTCACGTGCCAGCTCATCGAACGCCGTCGCGACGCGGGTCATGACCCTGAGTGCCGCAACCACTTCGGTCTGGTTGATATCGCCCAGAACCGCGTGCAGCAATTCGAGTTCGCGCCGGTGGATGGCCTCGAACAGGTCGCGACCGACAACGCTCGGCGCACAGAAATAGGCGCGTCGATGTTCCGGGTTGGGTTGCTTTTCCAGAAGTCCCTTTTCCAGCAGTCCGACGACGACGCGCAGCACGAACTGCCGTTTCATCGACAACCGCCGCGCCGCCTCCGGCACTGTCAATGGCTCCACGCAGAGAAGCTCGAGCACCGCCCTTTCGGCGACGGATATGCCCGAACCTTCCAGCATGTGCTCGATCGAACGATGCACATTGAGATGGATCGGCCGGACCAGTTTGATGGCCTTGTACAGACGTTCCTGTTTGTCGAAGCGAACCAGCATGAGGCACGATAGCAATCAAGTTGCTATTTTCAAGAATTTCTTAAACCTTGTCCCCTCACCCTGTCACGACGCATCGCAAGCGCCTATCTTTTTCAGACACCGCCACCAAACAATCGCCGGAAAGCGACGATGCCGAAGGTCAATCCTTATTATCGGGGGCCCGCCTCCGACCACTTCGACGGAACGCGGTTCTTCAACCCCAATGGCCGGCAGCCGCGGGGCATGGGCGACCTTCTGCGCTGGCAGCTCGGTCGAGGCAAGGTGAGGTGGCCGACGCATTATCCAAGCCCGTTTCAGCAGGCAAAGCCGGATCTGAGCATCGAGGCCGACCGCCTGCGGGTGACGATGATCGGCCACGCGAGCCTTTTGATCCAGGTGCATGGCTTCAACATACTGACCGACCCGGTCTGGGCACACAGGGTGAGCCCGTTTTCCTTCGTCGGCCCAGCACGGCGCAATGCGCCAGGCATCGAGATGGACGATCTGCCGCCGATCGACCTCGTGCTCGTCACCCACAACCACTACGACCATCTCGATCTCGATACGCTGGCAGCCCTCAACGAAGAGCACAGTCCGCTGATCGTCACGCCGCTCGGCAACGACACAATCATCCGCCGCGCCGTGCCGGACGCGACCATATCCGTTCTCGACTGGGGCGACCGGCTGGACCTTGAAGACGAACTGGTGATCCATGCCGAGCCCTGCCATCACTGGTCGGCGCGCGGCTCCGGCGATCGCCGCATGGCGCTCTGGGCGGCCTTCGTCATCGAAACCCCTGTTGGCAAGATTTACCACGTCGGCGACACCGGCTTTCACGGCGGCATCAACTATCGCGCCGCCCGCGAAAAACATGGCGGCTTCCGCCTCGCCAACCTGCCCTTCGGCGCCTACGAGCCGCGCTGGTTCATGCAGGATCATCACCAGAACCCGGAAGAGGCGGTGCAGGGCATGATCGACTGCGCCGCCGACCACGTGGCTGGGCACCACTGGGGAACCTTCCGCTTGACCGATGAAGGCGTCGATGCACCGGTCAAGGCGCTCGAACAGGCGCTTGACGAGGCCGAGATTGCCCGCACGCGCTTCAGGGCCATGCGCCCGGGCGAAATCTTCGATGTGCCGCCTTCGTCGTCGACGCGCCAATGAAGCCGGCACTGGGAAGCCGGCACTGGTAATTTCCGGGCTTTTCCGCCATATACAGCCCAAATGAAGGGTGCCTCCGCTTGGCGAGGCTGGTTTGGACAATCGCGACATGGTCGACAACGTGCAATTTGCCAGAATGAACGGGCTTGGAAACAAGATCCTGGTCGTCGACATGCGCGGCCGCCGCGACCGCGTGACGCCGCAGGCTGCCATATCGCTCAACGCCGATCCGGCCACCGCCTTCGACCAGATCATGGCGATCCACGATCCGAAGGCCGCCGGCACCGACGCGTGGATCGATATCGTCAATTCCGACGGCTCGATGGCCCAGGCCTGCGGTAACGGCACGCGCTGCGTCGTCCAGGCGCTTGCCGCCGAAACCGGTAAGAAGGCCTTTCTCTTCCATACGGTTGCTGGCCTGCTCGAAGCCAAGGAGCACGACGACGGCACGATCTCCGTCGACATGGGAAGCCCGCGCTTCGGCTGGGACGAAATCCCGCTGTCGGAAGAGTTTCACGACACGCGCCGGATCGAGCTGCAGATCGGCCCGATCGACAATCCCGTGCTGCATTCGCCGTCGGTTGCCTCGATGGGCAATCCGCACGCGATCTTCTGGGTCGACAACGACGTCTGGTCCTATGACCTCGAACGCTTCGGGCCGCTGCTCGAAAACCACCCGATGTTCCCGGAGCGGGCCAACATCTCGATTGCGCGCGTGCTTTCGCGAAATGAACTGGACCTCAGAACCTGGGAACGCGGGGCCGGCCTGACGCTTGCCTGCGGTTCTGCTGCCTGTGCTGCGGCCGTCAGCGCCGCCCGGACCGACCGCACCGACCGCAGGGTGATCGTCAACGTGCCCGGTGGCCCACTGTCGATCGAGTGGCGTGAAGCGGACGACCATGTCGTCATGACCGGCCCGGCCGAATGGGAATGGTCGGGAACCGTCGACCCTGCGACCGGCGCCTGGCAGCGCGATGAAACCCAACCGGGAACCGCCGAGGCCCGGGCGCTTTGAGCGGCGTCGAGGTCATAACCTTCGGCTGCCGTCTCAATACCTACGAATCCGAAGTGATGCGGGCGGAAGCCGAAAAGGCGGGGTTGAACAACGCCATCCTCGTCAACACCTGTGCGGTGACCGGCGAGGCCGTGCGCCAGGCGCGCCAGGCGATCCGCCGCGCCCGCCGCGACAACCCGCATGCCCGCATCATTGTCACCGGCTGCGCCGCCCAGACGGAGAAGGAAACCTTCGCCGGTATGGCCGAGGTCGACGCCGTGCTCGGCAACGAGGAGAAGCTGAAAAGCGCCTCCTACCGATCGCTGCCCGATTTCGGCGTCTCGGCGGAAGAAAAGCTGCGCGTCAACGACATCATGAGCGTGCGGGCCACAGCACCACAGATGGTCAAGCATATCGACGGTCACGTACGCGCCTTCATCCAGGTGCAGAACGGCTGCGATCACCGCTGTACCTTCTGCATCATCCCTTATGGACGCGGCAATTCCCGCTCGGTACCGATGGGTGCGGTGGTCGACCAGGCACGCAGGCTCGTCGAGGGCGGCTACAGCGAGATCGTGCTCACCGGCGTCGATGCGACGAGCTACGGCGCCGATCTGCCGGGAACCCCGACGCTGGGACTGTTGGCAAAGACGCTTCTCAAACAGGTGCCGGATATCCGCCGCCTGCGCCTTTCCTCGATCGACGGCATCGAGGCCGACGGCCATCTGTTCGATTTGATTGCCGACGAAGCGCGCTTCATGCCGCATCTGCATCTGTCGCTGCAGCATGGCGACGACATGATCCTGAAGCGCATGAAACGTCGCCATTCGAGCGCCGACGCCCTCGCCTTCACGGACAAGGTCCGGCGCTTGCGCCCCGATATCAGTCTCGGCGCCGACATGATCGCCGGCTTCCCGACGGAAACCGAAGAGATGTTTGAAAATGCCGTGCGGCTTGCCAAGGATTGCGGCATCGCCCATCTGCACGTCTTTCCCTATAGCCCCCGTCCCGGCACGCCGGCAGCGCGTATGCCGCAGCTTGACCGGGCGCTGGTCAAGGATCGCGCCGCCCGCCTTCGCGCGACGGGCGCGGCCCTTTATGCCCGCCATCTCGAAGGCATGGTCGGCAGCGCGCAGACGCTGCTGGTCGAAAACAACGGCCTCGCTCACACCGAAAACTTCACGCTCGTCGACGCCGCCGGCCTCAAACCCCGTGCGCTTGTGCCGGTCACGATCACCGGCCACAATGGCAAGCATCTGACGATGCAGGTAAAACAGATGGCTGCGGCCTGACTCATGCGGAATCCCTGAATGGCAATCGGTTTCATCAAGAAGATCTTCTCCTTCGGCAAGGGCACTGTCGAGGAAACCAAGCCGCAGGATGCCGCGCCGGAAGCGGACGTCGCAGCAGCGGTACCGGCCGAAGTGCCGCCGGCGCCGGAGCCCGTTATCCCCGAGGCGATCGCCCCGGTCGACGTAGAAATCGACGAGCCCGTTGCCGAGCAGTCCGCGGCCGAAGAAGCCTCTGAAGAACTGCTTGAGCCGCTGTCTGATATCGAAGCCCTGCCGCTTGCCGTCGAGGACCCGATCCTGCCGGCCGAGATCGAGACCGCGGGCGGACCGGCATCGGACGAGGCGCGCAACGACGAGAATACCTCTGTCAGCGAAGACGCGGTCGTGCCCGTGGATGCAGCGGCAGAACAGGGAGAACTGTCGCCCACAACGCAAGAGGCGCTTGAGGCCTACGCCGCGCTTCAGGAAACAGCACCGGAAGAGCCGCCTGTCGAGCCAGAGGATCTGGCCGAGCAGGAGGAAATCGCAGCCGTCGAAGATCAGCCGATCGGCGACGATGCGAGCGATGAACTGGCTGCAGATGCGGCACCTGTCGAGGATGTCGTCGAACAAGACGACAGTGTTTTCGAGGCGCCAGTTTCAGAGGCAGCGGTCCCCGAGGAGCCGGTCCTCGGAACGCCGCTGCCCGAAGCACCTGCCCCCGAAGCTGTTATTGCCGCCAGCCTGCCGAAGGGTTTTGCCAGCGCTGCCGAGCGCGCGCAGGAAGAGCCCGTTGCCGCGCCACAGCCCAAGCTTACCTGGTATCAGCGCCTGCGCCGCGGGCTTGCCCGCACCTCGTCGCAACTGACCGGCCAGATCGCCAGCCTCTTTACCAAGCGCAAGCTCGACGAGGCGACGCTGCAGGACCTGGAGGATCTGCTGATCCAGGCCGATCTCGGCGTCGAGACTGCCATGCGCATCACCGATACGCTCGCCTCCGAGCGCTACGGCAAGGACGTGTCCGGCGAGGACGTGTCGCGGATCATGGCCGGCGAAATCACCAAGGTGCTTTCGCCCGTCGCCAAGCCGCTGGAACTCGACCTCAGCCACAAGCCGCATGTCATCCTGGTCGTCGGCGTCAACGGCACGGGCAAGACCACGACGATCGGCAAGCTCGCGGCCAAGTTGTCGGGCGCCGGCCTCAAGGTGATGCTCGCCGCCGGCGACACCTTCCGCGCCGCCGCCATCGAGCAGCTGAAGATCTGGGCCGATCGCACCAAGTCCGACATCGTTTCATCGAAGCTCGGCGCCGATGCCGCCGGCCTTGCTTATGAGGCCTTCCAGCAGGCGCGCGAAAAGAAGGCCGACGTGCTGATCATCGACACCGCGGGTCGGCTGCAGAACAAGGCCGAGCTGATGGCCGAACTGGAAAAGATCGTGCGCGTGCTCGGCAAGCTCGACCCGGACGCACCGCACACGGTGCTGCAGACGCTTGACGCCACCACCGGCCAGAACGCGCTGCAGCAGGTGGAGATCTTCCGCAACGTCGCCGGCGTCAGCGGGCTGATCATGACCAAGCTCGACGGCACGGCCCGCGGCGGCATTCTCGTCGCCATCTCCGCCAAGCACAAGCTGCCGGTCTATTTCATCGGCGTCGGCGAAGGCATCGACGATCTCGAACCATTCGAGGCCAAGGATTTCGCCGAGGCGATCGCGGGCGTCGCCGCGTGACGGCGGATGTCCGCCACGTCTTGTTCGAGGCAATGCGCCATAAGAGGCAATCTTTGATCGGCAGCATGATTTGCCCGTAAATCGGTTCCGACTTACGGAAATGTCCGGTGGCGTTTGCGCAAGCCGGCTGCCTTGATATGGTTTTGCCGCAAAGCTGGTGTTATGAGCGGCAGGCACATGCAAAAACAGGATCCCGAAATGTCGACGATCGAGGCTACCAAGCCGCAGAAGGAAGTCAGCCCGCTGTTGAAGCTGGTGCTGGAGCTCGGACCCCTGATGGTCTTCTTCTTCGCCAATTCCCGCGGCGAGTGGCTGGCCGGACATTTCCCGACGCTCTCCGAACTCGGCGGCCCGATCTTCATCGCGACCGGCCTGTTCATGGCCGCCACCGCGATTGCGCTCGTGGTCTCCTGGATGCTGACGCGCACGCTGCCTATGATGCCACTGATCTCCGGCATCGTCGTCTTCGTCTTCGGCGCGCTGACCCTCTGGCTGCAGAACGATACCTTCATCAAGATGAAACCGACGATCGTCAACACGCTGTTCGGCACGATCCTGCTCGGCGGGCTTCTCTTCGGCAAGTCGTTGCTCGGCTACGTCTTCCACTCCGCCTTCAAGCTCGATGAAGACGGCTGGCGCAAGCTGACGGTGCGGTGGGGCATTTTCTTCCTGGTGCTGGCCGTACTCAACGAGGTCATCTGGCGTTCGTTCTCCACCGATTTCTGGGTGGCGTTCAAGGTCTGGGGCACGATGCCCATCACCATCCTGTTTACACTGGCGCAAATGCCGTTGATCATGAAGCATTCGCTGGATCAGGATAGCGCCAAGTGAGCACAGCCATCGACGGCAATGACAGTCAGAACCGGCGGGCGCTGCTCTGGTTCGTGGCCTGTGTCGGCGTTCTCGCGATCCAGGTCATCACCCAGCATCTGATGGGTCGCATCTGGATCTGCGACTGCGGCTACGTCAAAATCTTCGAACCCGTCGTCAAATCGAGCGGCAATTCCCAGCACATTGCTGACTGGTACACGCCGTCGCACATCATCCACGGCTTCCTGTTCTATGGCCTCGGCCACCTGCTTCTGCGCGGCAAGCCACTGACCGCCAAGCTGTTCCTGGCGATGGTCATCGAATCCGCCTGGGAGATCGCCGAAAACACCCCAATGGTGATCGACCGCTACCGCTCGGCGACGATCTCGCTCGACTATTTCGGCGACAGCATCCTCAATTCGACGATGGACACGCTGGCCATGGTCGCCGGCTTCCTGTTTGCCGCCCGCATGCCCGTCTGGCTGACCGTTTTGATCGCCATCGGCTTCGAACTCTTCACCGGCTGGCTGATCCGCGACAACCTCACCCTCAATGTGCTGATGCTGGTCTGGCCGCTGGATGCAATTCGCGAGTGGCAGGCGGCGATTTAAGGCGGCGGTTCGCTCATCCCCGCCCCCGGAAAGTTGGCTGGAGGCGAACAATCAACCTCCTTCATCCCTGTGCTTGTCACAGGGATCCAGCAGCGCCGCGTCGGCGGCGCGCGAGACTCCGCCCTGACTGCAAGGCGAACTTTCTTGGAAAATTAAGCAGCCCATGGTCATTCACGGTGCGGACGCACCGTGGCTGGATCCCTGTGACGAGCACAGGATGAGGCGCGAATCGTAGCCGTTGCACGAAACGTTACGAGGTCAATTGCGGACTTGGCCTGAACCGCTCAAGAACCAGCGGCAGCCTTCTCGATCGCCGGCATCAGCCCTTCCTTCACGCTCTTCTCGTCGAACGGACCGACGCGCTTGTAAAGGATCGTGCCGTCGGCGCCGACGAGATAGGATTCGGGAATACCGTAGACGCCCCAGTCGATCGCCGCCTTGCCGCGCGGATCAACACCGACGGCTGCAAAGGGATTGCCGAGTTCGCCCAGGAACCGGAGGGCGTTTTCGTTCTGGTCCTTGTAGTTGATGCCGACGACCGTCAGACGCTCGTCCTTCGACAGTTCGAGAATGAACGGATGCTCCTGCCGGCACGGCACACACCAGGAAGCCCAGACATTGACCAGCGTCAGCTTGCCCTTGATGGCAGCGTCGGTCAGCGCCGGCATCGGCTGGCCGTCCCGGGTCGCGCCTTCGAGCGGCGACATGTCGAGCATCGGCGCCTTGGTGCCGATCAGCGCCGAGGGGATTTCGCTGACATCCTTGCCGGAATTGAGCTGGCTCCAGAAGATGGCGGCAAGCGCCGCGAAGATCGCCAGCGGCAGCAGCGCAAGGCCGACACGCAGGGCTCCGGGCTTGCGCTCCTCGCTACCGGGTGCGGGGCTGCTTGTCATCGCGGCTCTCCGGTTGCTGCTTCCGCCGAACGCCGGCGTACCCCTGCCGCTTCGAGTTCGCGCAGCTCACGCTGGCGCGCGCGCCCGTCGGCGATCACCCAGAGACAGAGGCCGACGACGGTCAGCGTCGCGATCCCGTAGCTGGCAAAAACATAGGCAGCGTGGCTCATCATTTGGATCAGACCTCCCGGCCGGCACTTCGGGCCGCCAGACGGCGAAGCGACGTCACACGCCGGCGCCAGATCTCGTTGCGCATGGCGGCGATGTGCAGCGTGAAGAACAGAAGCGTGAAGGCGATGGCCATGACGACGAGCGGGCGGAGAAACTCCGGGTCGATCGTCGGGCCATCAAGCCTGAGTACGCTCGCCGGCTGATGCAGCGTGTTCCACCATTCGACCGAAAACTTGATGATCGGAATGTTGACGAAGCCGACCAGCACCAGCACGGCCGAGACGCGCGACGAACGCGCCGGGTCGTCGATGGCGCGGTTGAGCGCCATCAGCCCGAGATACATCAGAAACAGCACGAAGACCGACGTCAGTCGTGCATCCCAAACCCACCAGGCGCCCCACATCGGTTTGCCCCACAGCGAGCCGGTGACGAGCGCCAGGAAGGTGAAACAGGCGCCGATCGGCGCTGCGGCCCGCGACGACACGTCGGCCAGCGGATGCCGCCAGACGAGCGTGCCAATGGCAGCGAGCGCCATCACCGAGTAACACATCATCGACAGCCAGGCGGCCGGCACATGCACATACATGATGCGCACCGTCTCGCCTTGCTGATAGTCGCCTTCCGTCGTGAACGACAGCCAGAGGCCGAGGACGAAGAAAAGCGCCGTCAGCGCCGCAAACCACGGCAGGACGCGATCGGCCAGCGCCAGAAACCGCGTCGGGTTGGCGAGATCGCTGAATTTGCGGATAGCAAGGCTGTTTTCGCTCATGATGGCTCTTTAACGCCTAAGGCCCTTTGCTGCAATTGATCCCCGTCAATCACGAGATCACGATGGTTCTTCTGTCGCATCAACCCAACGATCATAAACGTCATCGATTTTAACAGGTTAGAGCGGGAGACAGACGGAAAACCGCAAACAGTTTATCGGTTTCCCGCACCATCCGCGTCAGTCGGACGCATGGCGAAGCGCCGCGGCGGCGGCAACCGGCCCGATGACGGCAAAAAACAGGGTGATTGCCATCAATATCATCAAGGGCGGCAGAAACGGGGCCGGGTCCTCGATCGCCGCATAGACGGCGCTGACGCCGAAGATCAGCACCGGAATGGCAAGCGGCAGCACCAGGATCGACACCAGCAGACCACCGCGCGGCAGCGACACGGCAACGGCCGCACCGACGGCACCGATGAAGGTGATCGCCGGCGTTCCGACAAGCAGCGTCAGCATGGTGGCGCCGATTGCAAGCTCGTCCATGTTCATGAACAGGCCGAGCAGCGGTGCAGCGATCACCAGCGGCAGGCCGGTGGCGGCCCAGTGGGCCGCGCATTTGACGAACACGGTGGCGAGCAGCGGCGTTTCCTGCATCAGCATCAGATCGAGCGACCCGTCTTCGCGCTCCGCCTGGAACAGCCGGTCGAGACCGAGCAGCGACGCGAGCAGCGCCCCGATCCACAGGATGGCAGGCCCGATCCGCGCGAGAAGATTAAGGTCAGGGCCGACACCGAAGGGGATGACGGCGACGACCGTCATGAAGAACAAAACGCCGATCATCGCGCCGCCGCCGGCGCGGATGGAAAGCTTGAGGTCGCGGAGGAAGAGCGCGATCACCTGCACGCCCCTTTCATCTCTTTGCCCGCGATCGCCAGATTACGCGTCATGCCACATGCCTCCGCCGACGCCGGCAAAGCCGGTCATCCGCAATTCCCCAGTGCGCTCGAGCCCGAGCGGCTGATGCGTGGCCGCAACGACGATGCCGCCCTGATCCAGATGCGCGTTGACCAATCCGGCAAAAAGCCTGTCGGCACCGGCGTCGAGCGCCGCCGTCGGCTCGTCGAGGATCCAGATCGGACGGTGGGCGACAAGCAGCTTGGCCATCGCCATGCGCCTCTGCTGGCCGGCCGAAAGATAGCCGAAGGGTAGGTGCGCGATCCCAGGAAGGCCGACGGCTTCCACCGCTTCGACCAGGTCCCTGCCCGAGCCACCGGGCGAATCACCCATGAAGTTTTTCCAGAAGGAAAGATTTTCCGCGACGGTCAGCTCGCGTTTCATCGCATTTCGGTGGCCGAGATAGTGGCTGAGCTCTGACGGATGGCGCATTTCAGGAGGGCCATTCTCAAGTTTGAGACTGCCCTTTTCAGCCATGAGAAGACCGGCCAGAACACGCAGCAAAGTCGATTTTCCCGACCCGTTCGGACCCGTCACCACAAGGGCTTCGCCGGCACTAAGAGCAAAGGAAATATCGTTAAAAATCAGATCCTCGCCTCGCCTCGCACTCAGACCTTCAGCCAGCAGGCGCATGAATTTTCAGTTTCCCTTTACACTCTTTGCCGCAGGGCAAAAAAAAGTCCCGATTGGACCTTGGTTGGTCTGGCACGATTTGGAGAAATTATCTATAAGGCGGCCAACACGCCAGCGGTCGGCGTGAATTTCATCCTAGCGCCGAACATGGAATGAATTTCCACGTACGGACAGCGGAAATGGCCGCACCCGCATCCCAATTCGCGCTTCATTGCGCTCGGGCGTTCGTACGTCAGTTTTTGGCGATCAGACGGAACGGGGTATTATCCAGTGTCCAAGTCCCTAGACAGTTTCAATTGTCGCTCCACGCTCACCGTCAACGGTGTCGACTACGTCTATTACAGCCTGCCCAAGGCTGAGGCGAACGGTCTTGCCGGCGTTTCGAAGCTCCCCTACTCGATGAAGGTGCTGCTCGAAAACCTGCTGCGCAACGAAGACGGCCGCTCCGTCACCAAGAAGGACATCGAGAACGTCGCAGCCTGGCTGAACGACAAGGGCACCGCCGAAAACGAAATCGCCTACCGCCCGGCCCGCGTTCTGATGCAGGACTTCACCGGCGTTCCCGCCGTTGTCGACCTCGCTGCCATGCGCGACGCCATGGTGTCGCTTGGTGGCGATCCGGAAAAGATCAACCCGCTGGTGCCCGTCGACCTCGTCATCGACCACTCGGTTATCGTCGACGAATTCGGCACTCCGAACGCCTTTGCCCGCAACGTCGAGCTGGAATACCAGCGCAACGGCGAGCGTTACCGCTTCCTGAAGTGGGGCCAGCAGGCGTTCAAGAACTTCCGCGTCGTGCCGCCCGGCACCGGTATCTGTCACCAGGTCAATCTGGAATATCTGGGCCAGACTGTCTGGACCCGTGAAGAAGACGGCGAAATCACGGCCTACCCGGACACCTGCGTCGGCACCGACAGCCACACGACGATGATCAACGGCCTCGGCGTTCTCGGCTGGGGCGTCGGCGGCATCGAGGCTGAAGCCGCGATGCTCGGCCAGCCGGTCTCCATGCTGCTGCCCGAGGTCATCGGCTTCAAGCTCACGGGCAAGCTCAAGGAAGGCGTGACGGCGACCGACCTCGTGCTGATGGTCGTGCAGATGCTGCGCAAGAAGGGTGTTGTTTCGAAGTTCGTCGAATTCTTCGGCCCCGGCCTCGACAACATGACGCTCGCCGACCGCGCCACCATCGGCAACATGGGTCCGGAATACGGCGCCACCTGCGGCTTCTTCCCGGTCGACAGCGAAACCATCAACTACCTCACCATGTCCGGCCGCGAAGAACAGCGCATTTCGCTGGTCGAAGCCTACTCCAAGGCTCAAGGGATGTGGCGCGATGGTGACGGCTCCGAGCTGGTGTTCACCGACACGCTCGAACTCGACCTCGGCGACGTTGTTCCGGCCATGGCCGGTCCGAAGCGTCCGGAAGGCCGCATCCCGCTGGAAAGCATTGCATCCGGTTTCGCAACCGCCCTCGAAGGCGACTACAAGAAGCCGGGCCAGCTTTCGAACCGCTACGCTGTCGAAGGCACCGACTTCGATCTCGGCCATGGCGACGTTGCCATCGCTGCGATCACGTCGTGCACCAACACGTCCAACCCGTCGGTTCTGATCGCCGCCGGCCTTCTCGCCCGCAACGCCGTTGCCAAGGGCCTGAAGTCCAAGCCGTGGGTCAAGACCTCGCTTGCACCGGGATCGCAGGTCGTCGGCGAATACCTCGCCAAGTCGGGCCTGCAGAAGGACCTCGACGCGCTTGGCTTCAACCTCGTCGGCTTCGGCTGCACCACCTGCATCGGCAACTCCGGTCCGCTGCCGGCCCCGATCTCCAAGACGATCAACGACAAGGGCCTGATTGCCGCCGGCGTTCTCTCCGGCAACCGCAACTTCGAAGGCCGTATTTCGCCGGACGTTCAGGCCAACTACCTCGCCTCGCCGCCGCTCGTCGTCGCCTATGCACTCGCCGGAACGGTTCAGAAGGACCTGACCAACGAGCCGCTCGGCGAAGATCGGGACGGCAACCCGGTCTTCCTCAAGGACATCTGGCCGACCTCCAAGGAAATCCAGGAGTTCATCTTCAAGTACGTGACCCGCGAACTCTACGCGACCAAGTACGCCGACGTGTTCAAGGGCGACGAAAACTGGCAGGCCGTTCAGGTTCCTCCGGGCCAGACCTACGCCTGGGACGATGGTTCGACCTACGTGCAGAACCCGCCCTACTTCGTTGGCATGGGCAAGTCCGGCTTGGGCATCTCCGATATCAAGGGTGCTCGCGTTCTCGGCCTGTTCGGCGACAAGATCACCACCGACCACATCTCGCCGGCCGGTTCGATCAAGGCGGCTTCGCCGGCCGGTTCGTACCTCATCGACCATGGCGTCGGCGTCGCCGACTTCAACCAGTACGGTACGCGTCGCGGCAACCATGAGGTGATGATGCGCGGCACCTTTGCCAACATCCGCATCCGCAACCACATGCTCGGCCCGAACGGCAAGGAAGGTGGCTACACCATCCACTATCCGTCGAAGGAAGAGATGTCGATCTACGATGCGGCCATGCAGTACAAGGAAGAGGGCGTTCCGCTCGTCATCTTCGCCGGCGTCGAATACGGCAATGGCTCGTCGCGCGACTGGGCTGCAAAGGGCACCAACCTGCTCGGCGTCAAGGCCGTGATCGCCCAGTCCTTCGAGCGTATCCACCGCTCGAACCTGGTCGGCATGGGCGTCATCCCGTTCGTCTTCGAACAGGGAACGACTTGGGAATCGCTGGCCTTGAAGGGCGACGAGATCGTCACGATCGACAATCTCGCCAACGTTCAGCCGCGCGAAAAGCGCGTCGCCAAGATCACCTATGGCGACGGCAGCGTGAAGGACGTTCCGCTCGTTTGCCGCATCGATACGCTCGATGAAGTCACCTACGTCAACAATGGCGGCATCCTGCAGACGGTTCTGCGCGACCTCGCCGCCTGATCGCTCTGGTTGCTTGAAACATTGAAAGGCCGGGATACCGCAAGGTGTCCCGGCCTTTTCACGTTTCCTATAGGTTGCCTGCCCATATCCTCACTCCAACGTGACTTCCCGTTGAAGCATCGGCGTCGTATGTAATGGACTTCCCCGTGAAGTAGGCCTGTCGGCCGCCAATGAAGTGACGCCATGACATTCGCAGACAGATATTTCCTTCGCCCCGTTGCAATGGCTTTCGGGCTTTTTGCTGCAGCGTCGGTTCCGGCTATGGCTGAGGATGGCAAGGTTATCAAAGGCGTCGTCGAACTCTTCACCAGCCAGGGCTGTTCCTCCTGCCCTCCAGCCGATGCCGCCTTGAAGAAGCTGGTCGATGACGGCGACGTGGTGGCGCTGTCCTATCACGTCGACTACTGGAACTATCTCGGTTGGAAAGACACGCTCGCCTCGACAGAGAACACAGACCGGCAATATGCCTATGCCCGCATGCTGGGTCGAAATGGCGTCTACACACCGCAGGCGATCCTCAACGGTCGCGACCACGTCAACGGCGCCAATCTGCAGGCGATCAAATCCCGGCTCGACGCCATGAAGACCGCCGGCAAGGGGCTTGCCGTTCCGGTTGACGCGAAGATCAACGGCGAGGAGATTTCGATCAAGGTCGGCGCGGGTGACGGCAAGGCAAATGTCGTCGTCGTCTATTTCGACCGGGCGAAGATCGTCAATGTCGAGAAAGGCGAAAACAGCGGCAAGAAGATCGCCTACTGGCACGCAGTGCGCGATATCCAGACCATTGGCATGTGGGATGGCAAGCCTGCGACCTTCACCCTGCCTGCAACCGTCCTGACGGAGCAGCGTGGCAAAAGCGGCTGCGCGGTGCTGTTGCAGTCGATGAAAGATGCTGAAACCCCGGGCGCGATCATCGGCGCGACTGCCGTGCTCGCCGGCCCGCAGGGCAAACTGTGAGCGGCTGCAGGACGCTTTAAGTCGGAATCGATTTAGGGAAAATAGGCGGCATGCCTGAACCATTACAGCGTCCTTTGCGCGTCATACTTGACGCGCGGCGCTGTAAGGGGTGGTTCGGCCCGGCAGCATCGAGGGGCTGGGGCTGAGGGTTCGAAGTTACCGGACCGAACCGGCCATGACTGCGTTCTTTGAAGGTCACGCAGCATGACGATCTGACCGGACATACGGTGGCAACGACTCTGTCCGTCAGCGCCCGCGAGTTTTGCGGTGAATTGGGGCGGCGATTTGACTGAAATGGGGCAGAGGCAAGAAATGCCATCTGCACCCAGCGGCTCCGGCCGGTTCCGGCTTGCTTTTCGGCTCGTGTCAGGCAAACTGTTATCGTTCTGTCACAACAGAAGGCCGGATTGCCGATGACCGATGAGCCGGATTTGCCGCGAGGCGAGGCGCGACATCAGCGCCAGACCACTTCTGAAGTGGTCGTCGATCTCTCGGAATACAAGAACGCCCGGAATGCTCCTCCCATCACCTTTCACCGCCGAGAACTCGACCAGATCCTGTGGGTCTACGGCCGCATGGTCGGCGAAGGCGAATGGCGCGACTACGCCATTGACCACCTGAAGGACCGCGCCGTCTTCTCCGTTTTCAAGCGCGCGGGCGAGATGCCTCTCTTCCGCATCGAAAAAAACCCGAAGCTGGCGGCCAAGCAAGGTGCCTTTAGCGTGCTCAACGTCCACGGCACGATTCTGAAGCGCGGGCACGAGCTCGGACAGGTCCTGAAGGTTTTCGACAAGGCGCTCAAGCTGGTCGAAACCTGAGACGCCACATCGGAACGATCGGAGAGTCAGGCCCACATGCCGGCTCTGGCTTCGCTGACATCTGCCCTCAGGCTTGATAAAGCGTATCCGGGTAGACGCCCTCGGGCGGATCGCTCGTCGCTCGATCGCCCAGCGCAAGCTGCATGATCGCGGTATCGAGCCACCGTCCATGCTTGAAGCCGGTCGCCTTCATCAGCCCATGATGTTCGAAACCCAATGATTGATGGACCGCGATCGATGCGGGATGGGCACCGCCGATGACCGCCACCATCTGGCGAAATCCAAGCGCCGTGCAGCGGCGAACAAGCTCGGCGAGCAGCATCCTTCCTGCCCCCTTCCCCCGTGCCGAAGGCGCCAGGTAGATCGAATCCTCGACCAGGAAGCGATAGGCCGTCCGCGTGCGGAAGGCCGAGGCATAGGCGTAGCCGATGATCATGCCCGCCGCGTCGATCGCGACGATGTAGGGATAACCATGGCCGACGATGGTGGAGAAGCGCGCTGCCATTTCCGCCTGCGACGGAGGCGCGACCTCATAGGTCGCCACGCCGTTCAGAACGGATTCGCGATAGATCTCGGCAATGGTGGGCAGATCGGAGACGGTGGCGTCGCGCAGGGTCAGGGACATGGAAGGATCTTGACGGTTGGATTTTTTCATTCAGTCACATGGATCGCACCCGTGGATCAAGCCCTTTTCCGGGCAACAAAAAAGGCGGCCGAAGCCGCCTTTTCCGTCAATCTCTTCAGGCTTAGTTGTTCCGGTTGCCCATGAACTGCAGCATGAACATGAACAGGTTGATGAAGTCGAGGTAGAGCGTCAGCGCGCCCATGATCGCCTTGCGGCCAGCAACGGTGCTGTCGTCGGCATCGTAGTACATTTCCTTGATCTTCTGCGTGTCGTAGGCGGTGAGGCCTGCGAAGATCAGCACGCCGATCACGGAGATTGCGAAGCCGAGTGCCGAAGAGCCGAGGAAGATGTTGACGATCGACGCGATGATGACGCCGAACAGACCCATGATCAGGAACGAGCCCATGCCGGACAGGTCCTTCTTCGTGGTGTAGCCGTAGAGCGACAGTGCACCAAACGAGGCGGCGGTCACGAAGAACGTCTGCACGATGCTCTGGCCGGTAAAGACCATGAAGATCGACGACAGCGAAACGCCCATCAGGGCCGCATAGACCCAGAACGTCATCTGCGCGGCAGAAACGCTCATGCTATTGATGCGGAAGCTCATGAAGAACACGAGACCCAGCGGAGCGAGCATGACGACCCATCTCAGGGGCGACGCATAGAGAAGTTGGGCGAATGCCGGATTGGAGACGGCAAGCGCGAATGTTCCGTAAGCTGCCAGGCCGGTGATCGCCAGGCCGAGGGCCATCAAGTTGTAGACCTTCAGCATGTAGGTGCGAAGGCCTTCGTCGATCACGGCACCCGCCTGAGCGCCGGCGGGCGACATTCGGGTTTGGTAGTTTCTCAGATCAGCCATTGTTTCCTCATTTAAGCCCCGGTTGAACTTACGGTGTCGGGCGGATGACCTGACCGATCGGCCATCATCCCATGCCCAGGCGCCGCTGCGGGGCTCCAGCATGCCTGTGGATAAATATGATGCCGAAAGCCCTTGCGTACAAGACCTTCAGACCCGTGATTCGGCACAGCCTGGGCGTTTATGGCCTTGTATGACAGGGATTTACGGTTAACTCCGTCCGCTCAGAGCTCCCGCAGGACCGGCGCCGCCTTCTGACCCAGCACACGCCAGGTGCCGGCAAGCCCGATGCCAACAGTCATCACCAGCGCAATGACGACCGTGGCAACCGCAACATCCGGCAGGAAACTCGACGGCAGCTTCATGATCCGGCTGACGACGTACCAGGCGGAGACGCCGCCCGCAAACAGCGCAAAGACCGCGGTTGCAAGGCCAAGGATGATGTATTCGTAGCTGAAGGCACGGATCAGCGTGGCGCGCGTGGCGCCCAGCGTCTTCAGCACCACCGCATCGTGGATGCGCGCCCGATTGCCGGCAGCAAGCGCGCCGGCCAGCACCAGGACGGAGGCGACGAGCGCGACGGCGGCGGCAGCACGGATCGCCGTTGCCAGCTGCCCGAGAAGCGCGTTCACAATGTCGAGAGCATCCTTTACCCGCACGCTGGTGATCGTCGGATAGGCGTTGGTCACGGCTTTCAGCACCGTCGCCTCCTCCTCCGGCGTCGCGCCGGGATCGATCACCGTTGCGAGCCACGCATGCGGAGCGCCGGCAAAGGTGTTGGGCGAGAATACCATCACGAAGTTGATCGACAGCGATTCCCATTCGACATTGCGGAAGTTGGCGATCTTGGCGGTGATGTTGCGGCCAAGCACGTTGACCGTCACCATGTCGCCGATCTTCAATCCGAGCTCGCGCGCCTCTTCCGCCGAAAACGACACCAGCGGCTCGCCGCTATGGTCGGGCGCCCACCAGCTGCCTTCTGCAAGCGTCGAATTCTCCGGCTTGTTCTTGGCATAGGTGATGCCGCGGTCGCCGCGCAGCACCCACTGGCCACTCGGCGGGACGTTGCGACTGTTCACGTCCTCGCCGTTGAAGGCGACGATACGGCCGCGCAGCATCGGCACTTCGATGACCTTGCCATCAGGCATCGATCCGTTGAGCAGCGCGCGGAACCCCTCGATTTCGCTTCCCTGGATATCGACGAAGAAGAAATTGGGCGCCCGCTCGGCCATGCTGCCGGTCAGTTCGCGCCGAAGATTGCCGTCGATCAACGCAAGCGTGACGAGAAGCGCAAGACCGAGGCCGAGCGACAGCACCACCGAAGGCGTGAGCGCGCCCGGTCGATGGATGTTGCCGATCGCCAGCCGTAACGACGGCGAGTTGACGCGCGGGCTACGGCGCGCAAGCCATGAGATCAGCAGCGAGACGAGACGCAGAACGATGAAGGCGAAGGCGATCGCGCCGAGGAACACGAGCGAGATGTAGCGGTCATAGGCGGTCCAGATGGCAAGTCCTGCAAGCGCGCCCAGGCAGGCGAACGCGCCGACCAGATAGGGCCATGCGGGAAAGCCCGAGGGGTCGAAGCCCTGCTGGCGAAAGAGCGCTGTCGCCGGGATGCCGCGTGCGCGGCCGAGCGGAAGGATGGCGAACGCAAGCGCCGTCAACACGCCGAACAGGGCGGCGATGCCGAGCGCACCGGGATAGAGCCTGAACTCCGTCGAAATCGGTAGCAGATCGGCAAGAAACTGTGCGGCGACGAAGGGAATGAGCGCACCGAGAACAAGCCCTATGGCGATGCCGATCAGAGCGATCAGGAGGATCTGCGACAGATAGATCATCGCCACCAGCGAGGCAGGCGCACCCAGGCACTTGAAGGTGGCTATGACGCTGCGCTTCTGGTCGAGATAGGCGCGCACGGCATTGGCGACACCAACGCCGCCGACGATCAGGGCCGTCAACCCGACAAGCGTCAGGAACTGCGAAAAACGGGTGATATTGGCGGTCAGCGACGGGGCCGCGTTGGAGCTGGTGCGGATCGACCAGCCGGCCGACGGAAAGCGCGTCTCGGCGTCGCCGCGGACCGCGTCGACCCGGGTCGGATCGCTCACCTTCACCTTGTAGCCGTGTTCGACAAGACTTCCCGTCTGCACGAGACCCGATGCGTTGAGCGTTTCATCCGAAACCATCAGGCGCGGTGCGAAGCCGAATCCGTCGGAGAGCGCATCCGGCTCGTGCACGATCTTGCCTGAAATCTTGATGCGGGCATTGCCCAGCAGGATTTCATCACCGACGGAAATGCCGAGGCGATCAAGCAACAGCGGTGCGGCCACCGCACCGAACACGTCGCCCTGCCGCGCCAGCAGACTGCCAAGCGGCTGATCCGGTTGGCTTTCCAGCTTGCCATAGAGCGGATAGGCTGCATCGACGGCTTTCAACTCGACGAGTGCCTGGTTCGATCCATCGGGCAAACGCGCCATGGAGCGAAGGCCCGCTGAAACCGAGACGGGTCCGAGCCCGTCGAGGAACGCGCGCTCCTCTGTCGTTGCCACCCGGTTGTTGAGCTCGAAGCGGATGTCGCCGGCAAGCAGCTCGCGCCCCTGGGACGCGATCGTCGCGGTGATCGATTGCGACAGCGAGTTGACGCCGGCGATCGCCGCCGTGCCAAGCGCGATGCAGGCGAGGAAGATATAGAACCCCTTGAGGCCGCCGCGCATTTCGCGCAACGCCAGCCGCAGGGCGAGCAGTGGGCGCAGTCGGATCGCGAGGGCCTCGCTCATGCGGATGCCGCTTCCTGGCGCTGCGTTTCGACGACCGGTTCGAACGCGCCACTGGAAATGATCTCGCCGGAGCGCACCCGCACCTGCCGCGAGCAACGGGCCGCGAGCGCTGCGTCATGGGTGACCAGCACCAGTGTCATGCCCCGGTCACGCTGTTCGGCGAAAAGCAGATCGGCGATCTGCCGGCCCGTCTCGTCATCGAGATTGCCGGTCGGCTCATCGGCGATCAGCAGCTTCGGCGACGGCGCGAGTGCACGGGCGATCGCCACGCGCTGCTGCTCGCCGCCGGAAAGCTGGCCGGGATAGTGGCTCAAGCGCTCGCCGAGGCCGACGGCCACAAGCTCCTTGCGCGCGATCTCGAAGGCGCCGGGAACATTGGCGAGTTCGAGCGGCACGGCAACGTTTTCGAGGGCTGTCATATTGGGGATGAGGTGGAAGGATTGGAAGACGATGCCGATGTTGCGCCCGCGGAAGTCGGCGACCCTGTCCTCGTTCAGCCGGTGCAGCGGCGTGCCGTCGATAATGATTTCGCCGCGGTCCAGCCGTTCAAGGCCAGCCAGCACCATCAGCAGCGTCGACTTGCCCGAACCGGAAGGCCCGACGATGCCGACGGACTCGCCGGCGTCGATTGTCAGGCTCATGCCTTTCAGCACATGCACCGAGGCCGCGGCTTCGCCGAGGGTGAGGTCGGCATTTTTGAGCTCGATGATGGTACTGGCCAAGCGAAACAATCCTATATGAAACGGAAAGGGAATAAGAAAACAGCACCCGCGATTTAGGAACAGACCCATGGCATTAAAAGGATTTCAACGGTTTTTCTTGGGGCTCGCAATGACAATTGCGTTATCGGCGGCAGCACGGGCCGAAACGATCAGCCTCGTCGGCTTCGGCGACAGCCTGATGGCGGGTTATCAGCTGCCTCCCGAGGATGCCTTCCCGGCCCGGCTTGAAAAGGCGTTGAAGCAAAAGGGCCTCGATGTCACGGTGGCGAACGCCGGCGTTTCTGGCGACACCAGCTCAGGCGGCCTTGCGCGCATCGACTGGTCGATACCCGACGGCACCAAGGGTGTCATCCTGGAGCTTGGCGCCAACGACGCGTTGCGCGGCATTCCGCCGGAAGAAACCCGCAAGAACATCGAGGCGATGATTTCACGATTGAAGGAGCGCGGCATCGCCGTGCTGCTCGCCGGCATGATGGCGCCGCCGAACATGGGTGCCGACTATGCCGCCCGGTTCAATCCGATCTATCCGGAACTCGCAGAGAAATACGGGCTGCAGCTCTACCCCTTCTTCCTCGACGGCGTTGTCACCGACGCAGCACTCAAGCTTGAGGACGGCATGCACCCGAACGGCAACGGCGTCGGCACGATGGTCGATAAGGCGCTGCCCGTGGTCGAACGTTTCATTGCAACATTGTCAAAGGCGGAGTGAACAAATCATCCACAGTTAAGAGAGTGTTAATATTCGCAAGCGTCAAATAGTAGTTGCCTGCAGACTCGATGCGTGATTCGCTGAGACATCTGCAAGAGATTCGGGGAGCTCGCCATGCCGAGACTATTCACCGCCCTCGAAATTCCGCGCAATGTTGCGATGAGTCTTTCATTGCTGCGCGGAGGTCTTCCCGGAGCTCGCTGGATCGATGTGGAGAACTACCACATCACCTTGCGCTTCATTGGTGACGTCGACTGGCGCACCGCAGACGAGATCATCGACAAGCTTGACCGGATCGAAAGACCGGAATTCCAGCTGCAACTGACCGGCACCGGCGCCTTCGGCTCGAAGAAGCCACACTCGGTCTGGGCTGGGGTCAGCAATCACCCGGAAATGTACGCGCTGCAGGCCGAAATCGAGCGCATCTGCCAGAGGCTGCGGCTGCCGGCCGACCCGCGCAAGTTCACGCCGCATGTCACGCTTGCAAGGCTGCGCTCCAGCCGCGTCGAGGATGTGGTCGAATATCTCTCCGGACGCGGCAACTTCATGGCCTCACCCTTCACCGTCTCACGTTTCGTGCTTTTGTCGTCGCGCGATTCCGTCGGCGGCGGCCCCTACCTCACCGAAGAGGTGTTTCCGCTTCACGAAGTCCGCTCTTCGAGCCTTTCCAGCAACGACGAGCATCCGGCCTCCAACATCTGGTAAAGGCGTTTGAACGCTTCGGGACCGTCATAATAGGGATCAGGAACGTCCTGGTCCCGCCCCGAAGCGTAGCTCAGAAACAGATCGATCCTGTCTTCAAGCCCCGCCGGCGCGAGCTGGCGAAGCGTCTTGACGTTCTCCCCATCCATGCCGAGGATCAGGTCGAACGCCGCAAAGTCGGCCTTTGAAACCTTGCGCCCGCGAAGGCCGGAAATGTCGATGCCGTGCCGGCGCGCCGCCTCGATCGACCGGCGGTCCGGTGGATCGCCGATATGCCACCCACCCGTACCGGCAGAATCGACAGAAATCTGTGACGCCAGACCCTTTTGCGCCGCGAGCTCGCGCAGCACGCCTTCAGCCAGAGGTGACCGGCAGATATTGCCGAGACAAACAAAAAGAATTCGGACCGGTTTCATGCTATCCATTTCAAGGAGATAAGAGGCCAGCCGACTTATACGCGGCGGCACAGCCTTGGAACAGACGCGGTGAAAGGGAGGAACGGATGAGGCCGGAGAAACTCGACGAGGCGGCAATCGCCGAGCATTTGCACAAGATGGAAGGGTGGGTGCGCGCCGAAGACGGCGCCTCCATCTGGAAAGCTTTTCGCTTCAAGAATTTCGTCGAGGCTTTCGGCTTCATGACGGAGATGGCGATCGTTGCCGAAAAGCTCGATCATCACCCGGAATGGTTCAACGTCTACAACCGCGTCGACGTGACGCTCACGACGCACGACGCCAGCGGCCTCACCGAACTGGACTTCAAGCTGGCTGCCAGAATGGACAAGGCTGCGGCCGGCCGCATGCCCGACCATTTGAAATAGATTTTGAAATGGATCTGGCACTTCCCATATTGTTGAGCGTTGCAACATCGGAAGCGAGGCGATGGACGACGTAAAGATTGGTGAAATTCTCCTGCCCGGCGAAGAATCCGAACAGGAGCGCAGGGAAAAGCGCGTCAAGCGACGCTTCTGGCCGACCTTTCGCCGCGCCGCCCGGCAGATACCGTTCAGCCGGGAACTCGTGGCTGCCTATTATTGCGCGATCGACCCGAAGACGCCGACGCGCACGCGCGGCATCCTGCTGGCGGCACTGGCCTATTTCGTGCTGCCGCTCGACTTCCTTCCCGATGTGCTCGCCGTCGTCGGATTTTCCGATGATGTCGCGGTTCTGACTGCCGCCTTTGCCGCCATCAGCGGGCAAATCAAGGAAGCCCACTACCTCAAGGCCGACGAGACGCTGGCCGACAATCCCGAGGAATGACCGCGGAAAATGCGGTCCGTCCGTGTGTCCGCCGTATTCCTGCCCAAAAGTCAAACTCTTGCCCAATTCTTTGTGGCATAGACATTTTGGAACGACACGCATCGAAACGTCTTGGTTGAGACGCGCGTTGTTTGGAATGGCATGGGGCAGGAAACGATCCGGAAGAGCTGTTCGAGGCGCCGAACACTCGACGCCGGAAGAGCGCTCCAAAAAATTGACGGACGGCAGATCTGCGGATGCTGGAGCGAAGGCGACAAATGCTTCGTTTCGGGGCTGAAACCAGCGGATTTTGGCCCTCGTTGACGGTTTGGTAACCTGAATTAAGTCACAACAATTGAAATCATGACTACGCGTCGCCCGTCTGACCTGTTTCGGGTGATCGAAAAGCAAGAAAAGCGGCAGGACCTCATGTTTGTAAGAAAGATCGCAACCGCAATCGCACTCGTTCTGGCAACCGCCAGCATGGCTGCCGCCCAGTCTCCGACGCGCATCCAGCAGTTCAACGCCTGGGGCGCCTATTCCTACAATTCCGGCGGCGGCAAGGTCTGCTATGTCCTGTCGGTTCCGAAGGAAAAGAGCCCGGCCGGCGTCGACCACGGCGACATCTTCTTCCTCGTTTCCCAGCGCCCCGGCCAGAACATCAGCTACGAGCCGCAGGCCATGATGGGCTACCCGCTGCAGGAGAACTCGAAGGTCAACGTCGTCATCGACGGCCGCACCTTCGTGATGTTCACCAAGGGCAACTCTGCCTGGGTCGAGAACGCCGCTGAAGAGCCGGCGCTCGTTGCCGCGATGAAGACCGGCAAGGCGATGTCGGTCAACGCCAAGTCGCGCAAGGGCACCACGACCACCTACGCCTATTCGCTGTCGGGCATCTCGGCTGCACTGAAGCAGATCGAAGCCTGCAAGTAGGCTCTCGCCACTTTGGCAGAACACAAGGCCGGCGCCTGACGCCGGCCTTTTTGCATTCAGGATTGACGCCTGCGCGTGACTCTTGAGCAAAACAATGCTACAGCCCCGGCAAATTAAGAGCCCCCGCGCCCTATTGGCCGCGCTTGAAGGCTCGACCGATTTCAATTCGAGCATCAGGACAATCTCCGGACCCTTCTCCGGACGGGCGTTTTCTGTACGACAGGACACCAGAGCATGGCAGCCACTGAAATCTTGAACCGGGTGGATACCGTCAAGGCACCGCAGGCGCGCATCGCACCGCAGGCCGAGAAGCCTTCGCTGATCGGGCTGTTGCGCGAGGACATGGCCAAGGCCCTGGTCGAAAAAGGTATTCCCGAGCGTCAGGTGAAGATGCGCGTCAGCCAGCTCTGGCACTGGCTCTACGTGCGCGGTGTTTCCGACTTCGACGAGATGCTGAACGTCTCGAAGGACATGCGCGAGATGCTGAAGCAGCATTTCACCATCGCCCGGCCGGAGATCGTCGAGGAGCAGACCTCGGGCGACGGCACCCGCAAGTGGCTGCTGCGCTTTCCCGCCCGCGGCGCCGGCCGCCCGGTCGAGATCGAAACGGTCTACATCCCCGAAGAGGGCCGCGGCACGCTCTGCATCTCCAGCCAGGTCGGCTGCACGCTCACCTGTTCCTTCTGTCACACCGGCACGCAGAAGCTGGTGCGCAACCTGACGGCCGAGGAAATCCTGGCGCAGCTGCTGCTCGCGCGCGACCGGCTCGGCGACTTCCCGGAGCGCGACACGCCCCAGGGCGCGATCGTGCCGGCGGAAGGCCGCAAGATCACCAACATCGTCATGATGGGCATGGGCGAGCCGCTCTACAATTTCGAGGAGGTCAAGACCGCCCTGTTGATCGCCTCCGACGGCGAGGGCCTGTCGCTCTCCAAGCGCCGCATCACGCTTTCGACCTCCGGCATCGTGCCCGAGATCTATAGGACCGGCGACGAGATCGGTGTCATGCTGGCGATCTCGCTGCATGCGGTGCGCGACGACCTGCGCGACATGCTAGTGCCGATCAACAAGAAATATCCGCTGAAGGAACTGATGGATGCCTGTCGCGCCTATCCGGGCCTGTCGAACGCGCGCCGCATCACCTTCGAATATGTGATGCTCAAGGACGTCAACGACAGCCTCGAGGACGCCAAGGAACTGGTGAAGCTCTTGAAGGGCGTGCCGGCGAAGATCAACCTCATTCCGTTCAACCCTTGGCCGGGCACCAACTACCAGTGTTCCGAGTGGGAGCAGATCGAGAAATTCGCCGATTTCATCAACCAGGCGGGCTACGCCTCGCCGATCCGCACGCCGCGCGGCCGCGACATCCTGGCCGCCTGCGGCCAGCTGAAGTCCGAATCCGAGCGCATGCGCAAGGTCGACCGGCTCGCCTTCGAAGCAATGATGATTGCCAATCACGGCGAGGACTGAGCCATCAGGTGGGTGCGGCGCGGTTTTCCGCCCGCATTTCACCTTTCACGACTCAAAGACGATCGCAACGCCCTCGGATTGTGTCGATCCGCACCATCTCAACCGCAGGCATGTCGTGATCGATGAAGAACTTTGATGGGTGATGCAGTTCCTATCGATTGATTTCATGTCACCGGTTTCCTAAGAAAGCGGGCAATCAATCTAGGAGGACACCCATGCGCTCACTTCTCGTCGCCCTTGCCGCCACGGTGGCATTTACCCTGCCCGCACGCGCCGATGAGGTGACCGTCGCCGTAACCGCGATCGTCGAACACCCGGCTCTCGATGCCGCACGCGACGGTGTGAAGGACGCGCTGGCCGCAGCCGGCTACAAGGAGGGCGAAAACCTCAAGTTCCTCTACGAGTCCGCCCAAGGCAACCCGGCGACCGCAGCACAGATCGCCCGCCAGTTCGCCGGTGAAGCGCCTAATGTCATCGTTCCGATCTCGACCCCGTCGGCCCAGGCCGTCGTTTCCTCGACGCGCGATATTCCGGTGGTCTTCACCGCCGTGTCCGACCCGATCGGCGCACAACTGGTCAAGGACATGGACAAGCCGGGCGGCAACGTCACCGGTCTTTCCGACATGTCGCCGGTCGCCGAGCACGTCGCGCTGATCAAGGAAATCCTGCCGAACGCCAAGTCGATCGGCTACCTCTACAACTCCGGCGAAGCCAACTCCGTGTCGCTTCTGGCAGTCTTGAAGACGGAAGCCGAAAAGGCCGGCCTGACCGTGGTCGAATCCGCGGCAACGAAGTCGGCCGAAGTCCAGGGTGCGGCCCGCGCACTCGTCGGCCGCGCCGACGTGATCTACGTTCCGACCGATAACACGATCATCTCCGCGCTCGAAGGTGCGATCGCCGTGGCTGAGGAAGCCAAGTTGCCGCTCCTCACCGCTGACACGGATTCGGTCGCGCGCGGCTCGCTCGCGGCTCTCGGCTTCAACTACTACGATGTCGGCAAGCAGACCGGCGAAATCGTCGTTCGCATCCTCAAGGGCGAAAACCCGGGTGATATCGCCGTCAAGGTTGCCGCCGGTTCCGACCTGGTGATCAACAAGAAGGCCGCTGAAAAGATGGGCGTCACCCTTCCGGAAAGTGTCGTCAAGCGCGCTACACGCGTTGTCGAATAAGGCTTTGAGCCTTTTCAGGTTCAAGTTTATTGCGTTTTGGCCGCCCTCGTTCCATACGAGGGCGGTTCGTTATTGGAGCACGGCGTTTCCCTCGGGGCACGCAAGATGCGCTCTGACAGTTTGAAGCTGCGCCGACGCCGGATCTCTGGACGTCATGGCCAACCGGAGACGCCGCGCTGATAGAACAAGCTTAAGGCGCGCGGCAAAAAAAGAGGGTCGGGGGTTTGAGTCAAATCGCTTTCTGGGGAGCCGTCGAACTGGGGCTGGTCTACGCCTTTGTCGCCGTCGGCGTCTTTCTCGCATTCCGGGTTCTCGACTTCCCTGACCTGACGGTCGACGGTTCGTTCCCGCTCGGCGCCGCGGTGACCGCGGTGCTGATCATCGCCGGCGTCAACCCGTGGATCGCGGCCTGTGTCGCCATGGTGGCGGGTGCCGCCGCCGGCATCGTCACGGCGATGCTCAACGTGCGCTTCAAGATCCTCAATCTGCTGGCCTCGATCCTGACGATGATCGCGCTGTTCTCGGTCAATCTGCGCGTGATGGGCAAACCCAACGTCGCGCTGATCAACGCCGACACCATGCTCTCGCCGTTCTTTGGCCTGGGGCTTCGTGATTTCTACGTTCGCCCGCTGTTCATCGGCATCCTGGTGCTCGTTGCCGTCATCGTCGTCTGGCGCTTCCTCGAAAGCGATGCGGGTCTTGCGATGCGGGCAACCGGCGCCAATGCGCGCATGGCCCGTGCGCAAGGGGTCGACACCAACCGGCAGATCTATCTCGGTATGGCGATCTCGAACGCGCTCGTTGCCTTCGGCGGCGCGCTCTTTGCCCAGACCAACGGCTTTGCCGACGTCACTTCCGGGGTCGGTACCATCGTCGTCGGCCTTGCAGCCGTCATTATCGGCGAGACGCTGCTCGGCGCCCGCGGCATCCTGATCGCGCTGATCGGCTGCGTGCTCGGCTCGATCCTCTATCGCATCGCCATCCAGCTGGCGCTGTCGACCGACATGCTCGGCTTGCAGGCCTCCGATCTCAATTTCGTGACCGCCGTGCTCGTCACCTTCGCCCTCATCCTTCCCCGACTTCGTCGCGGAGGTGCGGCATGATCAGCGTCAAGAACATCCAGGTCGTCTTCGGCAAGGGAACGCCGCTGCAGAAGCAGGCGCTGAACGGCGTCGACCTCACAATCGAGCAGGGCTCCTTCGTCACCGTCATCGGCTCCAATGGCGCCGGCAAATCGACGTTGCTCGGCGTTCTCGCCGGCGACGTGCTGCCGAGTGCGGGCCAGGTGACGATCGGCAAGACCGATGTGACCCGCAAGGGCACCGCCGCTCGCGCCGGCCTTGTCGCCCGCGTGTTTCAGGATCCGCTGACCGGTAGCTGCGGTGCGCTTTCGATCGAAGAGAACCTGGCGCTCGCCGCCAAGCGCGGCGAGAAGCGTGGCCTGATGGCAGCGCTCGGGCCGAAGCGCCGCGAACATTTCCGCGAGCGCATCGCCGAGCTTAATCTCGGCCTCGAAAACCGCATGGGCGACCGCATGGACCTGCTTTCGGGCGGCCAGCGCCAGGCGGTCTCGCTGGTCATGGCGACACTTGCCGGCTCCGAAGTGCTGCTGCTCGACGAACATACCGCCGCCCTTGATCCCGGGATGGCCGAGTTCGTTATGAACCTCACCCAGAAGATCGTTTCCGAGCGCAGGCTGACGACGATGATGGTTACCCACTCGATGCGCCAGGCGCTCGACTATGGCCATCGCACCGTCATGCTGCATGGCGGCGAGATCGTGCTCGACGTTGCCGGCGACAGCCGCAAGGAATTGCAGGTCGAGGACCTCATCGCCATGTTCCGCCGCATCCGCGGCCAGACGCTCGACGACGACGCGCTGCTCATCGGCTGACCCCGTCGCTTACGGGGCGATCAGAGCTTGCCCCTCATCTGCCTGCCGGCATCTTCTCCCCGTAAAGACGGGGAGAAGAGACAAGTGGCAATCTCTCAGCCGTTCTCCGGCAAACGGCGTGAAGTGCCATCTACCGTTTCACACGTCTCCCCATGCTGCTCCGGCGATCGCCGTTGCCGCCGAACGATGCAGCACGTGCTCTTCTCCCCACATGCGGGGAGAAGATGCCGGCAGGCAGATGAGGGGCGAAACCCTCCGAAGACGCCCTATCGCGCCGTCGTCATGAAGATCTTCACCGCAAAGACAGGGAAGACGCCGGCAAAACTGTAGTCGAGCGCCCGCATGAACCCCTTGTTGCGCTGCAGCCAGGAGGACAGCCAGTCGGCGGTAAATACCACCAGCATGTTTACAGGCATGCCGATGACGATGAACATCGCGCCGAGGAACAGAAGCTTGCCCGTCACCGATGCATCGTTGGCGCTGACGAACTGCGGCAGGAAAGTCATGAAAAAGATGATGACCTTGGGGTTGAGCAGGTTTACCCAGAAGCCCGACGAGACGTTGGAAAGAGCCGTACCGCCGGAACCTTCGACGGTCTTGACCGAAAGCGTCGATCCGTGGCGGATCGCCTGAACCGCAAGCCAGAGCAGATAGGCGGCACCTCCGGTCTTCAGCACCATGAACGCAGCAGGCGAGGCCGTGATCAGCGCCGAGATGCCGAAGGCGACCAGTAGGGTGTGAACGACGATGCCGAAGCTCGTCCCGAGCACCACGAATAGGGCGGCCTTCTTGCCTTGCGACAGCGCGCGGCTGATCGAAAGCGTCATGTCCGGCCCCGGCGTTGCCGCAAGCAGCAGCGTGGCGGCAGCAAAGCCGAACAGCGTGGGCAGGCTGGGAAGGAAGTCCATGTGCGCGATTCCTGGAACACTCGGTGACCTCGTCTATTCCGGAGCGTCGGCTTTTGCCAGCGGATTTGGGTGTCGCAGCGTTCTTCCGCTTGTATCCAGGCGTGTTCCGGATAAAGTGCCGCAGAATTTCCAAGGCGGCACGCCGCCCTCTTCCAAGACCAGACGGACGGAAACCATGGCATCGCATAAAGACGTGAAAAAGGTCGTTCTCGCCTATTCGGGCGGTCTCGACACCTCGATCATCCTGAAGTGGCTGCAGACCGAACTCGGCGCCGAAGTTGTGACGTTTACGGCAGACCTCGGCCAGGGCGAAGAACTGGAGCCGGCGCGCAAGAAGGCCGAGATGCTCGGCATCAAGGAAATCTACATCGAGGATGTGCGCGAAGAGTTCGTGCGCGATTTCGTCTTCCCGATGTTTCGCGCCAACGCCGTCTATGAGGGCGTCTACCTGCTCGGCACCTCCATCGCGCGTCCGCTGATTTCCAAACACCTGATCGACATCGCCAAGAAGACCGGCGCTGACGCGATCGCCCACGGCGCCACCGGCAAGGGCAACGACCAGGTTCGCTTCGAGCTGTCGGCATACGCGCTCAACCCCGACATCAAGATCATCGCTCCATGGCGCGACTGGTCGTTCAAGAGCCGCACCGACCTGCTCGAATTCGCCGAGAAGCACCAGATCCCGGTCGCCAAGGACAAGAAGGGCGAGGCTCCCTTCTCTGTCGACGCCAACCTCTTGCACTCCTCCTCCGAGGGCAAGGTTCTGGAAGATCCGTCGCAGGAAGCCCCGGAATACGTGCACATGCGCACGATCTCGCCGGAAGCGGCTCCCGACAAGGCAACCGTCATCAAGGTCGGTTTCGAGCGCGGCGACGCCGTCTCGATCAACGGCGTGCGCCTTTCGCCGGCAAACCTGCTGGCAAAGCTCAACGACTACGGCCGCGACAATGGCATCGGCCGGCTCGACCTCGTCGAAAACCGCTTCGTCGGCATGAAGTCGCGCGGCGTCTACGAGACCCCCGGCGGCACCATCCTGCTGTCGGCACACCGCGCGATCGAATCGATCACGCTCGACCGTGGCGCCGCCCACCTCAAGGACGAGCTGATGCCGCGCTACGCCGAGCTGATCTATTACGGCTTCTGGTTCTCGCCGGAGCGCGAGATGCTGCAGGCGGCGATCGACAGGAGCCAGGAGCATGTCGAAGGCGAAGTGACGCTGAAGCTCTACAAGGGCAATGTCATGGTCACCGGCCGCGAAAGCCCGAAGTCGCTCTATTCCGACAAGCTGGTCACCTTCGAAGACGACCAGGGCGCCTACGACCAGAAGGATGCTGCCGGCTTCATCAAGCTGAATGCGCTGCGCCTGCGCACGCTGGCTGCACGCAACCGTTAAAAGCGGCAAGCACCTGACAAGAAAAAGCCTCCGCGACCCGGGTCGCGGAGGCTTTTTCGTTTCGTCTTATTCAGCCGCTTCCGGCAGGGGCTGCGTGCCATCGACTGGCGCCGCCAATGGCGTCAGGCGAACGGTGCGGCGATACCAGAGATAGCTGAACACGCAGAGAAGGCCGAAGCTCGGAATGATCGTGCCGAGCGCCAGCACCGGCACGCCGACAACGGCCGCCAAGGCGCCGCCGAGAAGGCCGGCGCCCATCTGGATGAAGCCCATCATCGCCGACGCCGTACCGGCGATATGCGGGAAAGGCGCCATGGCCGCCGTCATCATGTAGGGCATGACGAAGGCGATGCCGAAGGCGTAGACGCCGACCGGCGCCATCACCGCCAGGAAGCTCGGTTCGAGCGCGTGCATGGTGTAGGCGAGCGCCACACTGCCGAGCGCGATGAAACAAAGACCGACCGGCACCAGCGCCTGCGGCGTGAACCGCCGCATTAACAGCCGCACCGTGACCGTGCCCGAGAAGAAGAAACCGGATTGCATCAGCATGCCGACGCCGAATTCGGTCGGCGTCAGCCCGACCGTGCCGATCAGGACGAAGGGCAGCATCGTCGCTTGGGCGTAGAGCGCGCCGACGGCGCCGGCAATCACCAGGGTCGAGGAGACGAAGCGGGTATCTGTCAGAAGCTCGCGATAGGCGGCAAGGATCGGCCGCAGATGGCCCTTGGCCGGATCGGGCGTCGCGGTTTCGGCCATGAAGAACTGCACGCAAACGCAGGCCATCAGCGCAAAGCCGACCATCAGGAAGAAGATAGACTGCCAGCCGAAGAGGCCAAGCGCCAGGCCGCCGAGCGTCGGCGACACCGCCGGCCCGATGGCCAGCATCATGCCGATCATGTTCATGATCCGCGCCGCCTGAAGGCCGGTGAACTGGTCGCGCACGATGGCGCGCGCAACCGTCATGCCGACGGAGGCGCCGATGCCCTGCACCAGGCGCCCGGCGAGCAGGACCGCGACCGATGGGGCAAAGGCTGCCATCAGGCTGCCGGCGAGGTAGATGGTCATGAAGATCAGCGTCGTGCGCCGGCGGCCGATGACGTCGGAGAGCGTGCCCGAAACCAGCTGTGCGAAGGCGAAGCCTGCGAAGTAGAGCGACAGCGTCATCTTGATCGCCGCCTCGCTGGAGGAGAAGGCGCGGACCAGTTCGGGCATTGCCGGTGTATAGAGCGCCATGGAAACGGGGCCGAGCGCGACAAGGAAGGCGCCGATGATGCTGGTGCGCCGTTCGCTCATGCGGCGCGTCATGGCTTTGCACCCTTCTCCTTGCCGGCGACGCACGGATCGAGGCCGCGCAAATTTTCGCGCAGGATACGCAGGTTGGCGCAGAGCATGTCGCGCGTCGCCTCGTCGAGCCCTTCCGTATAGGCATTCATCATCTCGCGCAGCCCCGCCATCAGCTCGGCGAGCAGCGGATCGGCCTTGTCGGTGATGACGACGTTCTTGGCGCGGCGGTCGGCCGGGTCGGGCAGACGGGCAACCAGCTCCATCGCCTCCAGCCGGTCGAGATAGGCCGACAGCGTCATCGGCTCGATGCCCATGCGCGTGGCGATTTCCGCCTGCTTGATGCCCTCGGTCAGCGCCACCTGGATCAGCGTGCGCGCTTCACCGGGCGTGATGCCGAGATCCATGGCGTTGACCTTGCGGTCAAAAGCGCCACGCAGAAGGCGGGAGACATCGGTCAGCAACATGCCGATGGTTTCGGATTCGAGTTTTGTCGGCATCAGGATCGTTCACGAGAGATATAATAAGTTTTCCTTATCATACCCCTTGCCAACTTTCAACGCGGGAGCGGCGAGGCTCAGCCCTCGAGCTCCTCGCGCAGCATCTCCAGTTCCAGCCATTCCTCTTCCATGCGGGCGAGATCGCCGCGAAGCTTTTCCAGCTCCTTCGCCAGTTTCGCAAACGTATTCGGGTCCTTGGCAAAGAGGTTGGGGTCGGCCATCCGCTCCTCGCGCTTGGCTGCCTCCGCCTCCGCCTTGGCGATTTCCTTCGGCAGGTTTTCGAGTGCAAACTTCTGCTTGTAGGAGAGCTTGCCCTTGGCCTTCGGTGCCTCGGCTGCGGGGGCAGCGGCATCGGCCACCTTGGCCTTTTCCGCCTTCTCCGTCTTGCGCCGCTCTTCGATCGCGCCCTTGCGCTGCGCCATCATGTCGGTGTAGCCGCCGGCATATTCGATCCAGCGGCCGTCAGGCGCTTCGGGATTGGCCGGCGCGATGGTCGAGCTCACGGTGCGGTCGAGGAAGTCGCGGTCGTGGCTGACGAGGATGACGGTTCCGGCAAAGCCGGCGACGACCTCCTGAAGCAAGTCCAGCGTCTCGATGTCGAGATCGTTGGTCGGCTCGTCGAGGATCAGCAGGTTGGTGGCGCGGGCGAGAATGCGTGCCAGCATCAGCCGGGCGCGCTCACCGCCCGACAGTTCGCGGATCGGGGTGCGCGCCTGCTCCGGCTGGAACAGGAAGTCCTTCATGTAGCCGGTGACATGGCGCTGCTCGCCGTTGACAATCAGGCTCTCGCCCCGGCCGTCGGTCAGGTAGTGGGCCAGCGTATCGTCGAGGTTGAGATCCTCGCGCTTCTGGTCGAGCGTCGCCATCTCAAGATTGGTGCCGAGTTTCACCGTGCCGGTATCCGGCTCGATCTGCCCGGTCAGCATCTTCAAAAGCGTCGTCTTGCCGGCACCGTTCGGGCCGACAAGGCCGATCCGGTCGCCACGGTGCACGCGAATGGAAAACGGCGCAACGATCGTCCGCTCGCCGTAAGCCTTGGTGATCTTCTCCGCCTCGATCACCAGCTTGCCCGATTCCTTGGCGTCGGAAGCCGCCGCCTGAACGGAGCCCTGCGGCCCCTTGTGGCCGCGATGGCGCGAGCGCATGTCCTGCAATTCGCCGAGACGACGCATGTTGCGCTTGCGCCGGGCGGTAACGCCGTAGCGCAGCCAATGCTCCTCGCGCTCGATCGCCTTGCCGAGCTTGTGCTGCTCCAGCTCTTCCGCCTCCAGCACCTCGTCGCGCCAGGCCTCGAAATGGCCGAAGCCGCGGTCGAGCCGGCGGGATTGGCCGCGATCGAGCCAGACCGTCGCGTTCGAGACCTTTTCGAGGAAGCGCCGGTCGTGCGAGATCAGCACCAGGGCCGAACGGCTGCGGGTCAGCTCGTCTTCGAGCCATTCGATCGTCGGCAGATCGAGATGGTTGGTCGGCTCGTCGAGCAGCAGGATATCCGGCTCCGGCGCCATCACCCGGGCAAGCGCTGCGCGGCGCGCCTCGCCGCCGGAAAGGCGTGCCGGGTCTTCTTCGCCGGTCAGACCCAGGTGCTGCAGTAGGTAAGCGACGCGATACGGGTCGTCGCTTGGGCCAAGGCCCGACTCGGCATAGGCCTGCACCGTGTCGTAGCCTTCGAAATCCGGTGCCTGGGGCAGGTAGCGAACGGTCGAGGACGGATGGCGGAAGACCTCGCCCGATTGCGCTTCGGCAAGACCGGCGGCGATCTTCATCAGCGTCGATTTGCCGGAACCGTTGCGCCCGACAAGGCAGATGCGATCCCCCGGCTCCACCTGCAGGTTGGCGCCGGCCAGAAGCGGCGTGCCACCGAAGGTCAGGAAGATATCGTCGAGTTTCAGAATGGGAGGCGCCAAGGCTCAGGCTCCGGAAAGGTCATAGGGGCGGGCGAGAACGATCGCCCGGCCGGTGTCGAGGGAAATGCGAAGGGGACCCTCCGCGACATTGGAAACGGTGCGCGAAGACCCGAACGGCAACGTGAAATCGGTGAGCGGATAACGCGCGTTGACGATCGTAAGCCCGATGAGATCGGTCAGTCCGAGGATCGAGAATAGGCTGCCCTTCGGCAGATCGATTTCGATCTCGCCTGCAAGCAGCGGATAGGCCTCCTCCTCACCCGAGGTCATGAACACCGGCAACCCACGTTCGGCCAGCGAAGCAGCCTGAAGCAGGTGCAGGAAGGCATGGTCGCTGCGTGATCCTCCGAGCGCGCCGGCAAAGATCAAGGCTTCGGCGCCACGCGACAGCGCCGCCTCGACAGCGATTTCGCCATCGGTCGCAGCCTTGGCGGCGGGATAGGGCTCGCGCGGGACATCGGCAAATTCCGCGAGCAGCGCCTCCTCGGTCGAATCGAAATCGCCCACCCAGACGTCGGGGGTCACGGATAGCACCCGCGCATGCCGCATGCCGCCATCGGCCGCAACGAAGCGGCTGCCTGCGAGCTGGCGCGCAAGGCGATCGGTCGGGGTCAGTGCACCGCCGAGCAGAATGGTGAAGGTGGATCGGGCCATGGCAAAGCCCATAGCGCAAAGGCACGGGCAAGGAAAAGCAAGAAAACCGAACAAGGGCGCGATCCGGCGATTTTGCGTCCTCGTTGTCAGTGATCTTCGGGCAAGGTATCGGGAAACAGCATCTCCGCATAGATCCCGGGGTTGGAATCGGGGATCTCGATGGCGCCGACCGTGCGTCGGTAGAATTCGGCCGGGCCGACGCCGCCGATGATGGCGTAACCGTAGCCTGCGTCACGCATCGCCGTCAGGCTCACGCGCAAGAGCGCCTCGCCGATCCCCGTCCGCGCATGGCCTCGTCGACGCCCGTCGGCCCGAAGAAACCGAGCGCTGTGACATCGTGGCAGGCAAAGCCGACGATCCGGTCCTCGAACACCGCGATGTGCATGCACGTCGGCGTCGATCTGAAGGCCGCCTCCGCCTCGCCCGCCCAGCCGGAGCCAAATGTCTGCTCGATCCAGGGAACAACAAGCTTCGTTCGGGTGCCATTGCGCGGTGAATGCCGATACCGTCAGCAAGCGGTGATCTCGCTTGTGCCGGCAGTGCATAAAGGCGAACGAGCATGTCAGTCATCGCAGGCTCCTTCGGCGTCTGCAAACTCTGCCGACGATTTTACCCCATGCGCCGCGGCGCGAAAATGCGGGGCGGGCGCTTTTGCCGTCCTCAAACTTCGCTTGCCATCAAACCGGCTCGGCGGTAAATCTCTACCCGCTCTAACGGGGTGCCTTCCGACCGCATGGCGGCCGAAGGCTGAGAGGCGTTGAACGCCAACCCGCGGAACCTGATCCGGCTCATACCGGCGGAGGGATTAGACGCGATCGGATCGATACGCCCTTTTCCCATGCAACATCATTTTTAGGGAGAGGTGCCTGCCATGTCCAATTCATCGCAACTCAAGGTTCTTAGCCGGCTAGCGCTTGCCGCGACGGCAGGACTTGTCTTCGCGGCCAATGCCGTTGCTGCCGACAAGACGCTGACCGTCTACACCTATGAAAGCTTCATCACCGAATGGGGGCCGGGTGCCAAGGTCGCCGAAGCTTTCGAGAAGACCTGCGAATGCAAGGTCACCTATGTCGGCGTCGCCGATGGCGTCGAGCTTCTGACCCGCCTCAAGCTCGAAGGCGCGGCCTCCAAGGCCGACATCGTGCTCGGCCTCGATACAAACCTCGTCGCCGAGGCCAAGGCCACCGGCTTCTTCGCGCCGCACGGCATCGAGCCTGCCAACGTCAAGGTACCCGGCGACTTCACCGACGACACCTTCCTTCCCTATGACTACGGCCATTTCGCCGTCGTCTACGACACCCAGACCTTGAAGACGCCGCCGAAGAGCCTGAAGGAACTGGTCGAAGGCGACGCCTCTCAGAAGATCGTCATCGAGGATCCGCGCACCTCGACGCCGGGCCTCGGTCTGCTTCTCTGGGTCAAGGCCGTCTATGGCGACGAAGCCGGCGCCGCCTGGGCCAAGCTCAAGGACAGGGTACTGACCGTAACGCCGGGCTGGTCGGAAGCCTATGGCCTCTTCACCAAGGGCGAAGCGCCGATGGTGCTTTCCTACACCACGTCGCCCGCCTACCACATGGTGGCGGAAAACACCGACCGCTACCAGGCGGCCGAATTCTCGGAAGGTCACTACATCCAGATCGAAGTTGCCGGCATGACCAAGAGCGCCAAGGAGCCGGAGCTTGCCAAGCAGTTTCTCGCCTTCATGACCGGCCCGGAGTTCCAGTCGATCATTCCGACGACCAACTGGATGATGCCGGTCGCGGCGACCAAGGAGCCGCTGCCGGAGGCTTTTAGCAAGCTGGTCAATCCGGAGAAGACTTTCCTGCTGCCGTCGGAAGAGGTGGCGGCGAACCGCAAGGCCTGGATCGACGAATGGCTGGCCGCCATTAGCAAGAACTGAGGCGCATTTGTTCGCGCCTGCCGAAAATCGCATCACGATGACCGCCGGGACTTTAAGTCTCGGCGGTATCCTGCTGTTTGTCGGCCTGGCGATTGCAGCCCTTTTGCTCCAGAGCGGTGACTTCGGCAACAGCGTGCTGTTCGATGCCTATATCTGGCGGGTAACGCGCTTCACCTTGCTGCAGGCGAGCCTTTCGACGCTGCTTTCCGTTGTTCTTGCCATCCCGATCGCACGGGCGCTTGCGCGCCGGCCGAGCTTTCCCGGCCGCGTCTGGGTTCTGCGGGTGATGGCCCTGCCGCTCGGCCTGCCCGTGCTTGTCGGCGCGCTCGGGCTGATCGAGATCTGGGGCCGGCAGGGCGCGCTCAACACCGCCCTCGCCGGCCTCGGGCTGCAGCAGCCGATCAGCATCTACGGCCTTTTCGGCATCCTGCTCGCCCACGTCTTCTTCAACATGCCGCTTATCGCACGTCTCTTTCTCGCCGGGCTCGAGCGCATCCCTTCGGAATACTGGAGAACCGCCGCCAATCTCGGCATGCCGCCAGCCGCACTCTTCCGCTTTGTCGAGTGGCCGGTCCTTCGGGGATTGCTGCCAGGTGCTGCCGGCCTCGTCTTCATGCTCTGCGCCACCAGCTTCACGCTGGTGCTGACGCTCGGCGGCGGGCCTGCCGCCAGCACCATCGAGGTCGCGATCTACCAGGCGCTGCGCTTCGATTTCGACCCGCCGCGGGCGATCGCCCTGTCCGCCCTACAGATCGTCATGACCGGAGCCCTGCTCCTGGCTCTAACGCGTGTCGCGACCGAACCTGCACAAAGCGCAACCGCGGGCAAAATCTCCAGACGCTATGATGCAGGAACCGGCCTCTCCCGGACGTCCGACGCCGGCTGGATCCTGTTCTCGCTGCTCTTCATCGGCGCACCGCTGATCGCCGTCGTCGGTTCCGGCCTGCGTGCGGATCTGGTGAAGCTTGCCGGCGACCCGACCGTGCATCGTGCTCTCGTCACCAGCATTGTCATCGCCGTCCTCTCGGCATTCTTTTGCGTCACCATGGCCGCCGCGATGATCCGCGCCGCCGGCATCGTCGTGGCGCGTCGCCACGCCCCGACCTTGGCCAGGGCATTTGCGGGCACTGTCACCGCCAGCACGTCGCTGGTGCTGCTGGTGCCGCCGGTCGTGCTCGGTGCGGGATGGTTTCTGCTCCTGCGCCCCTTCGGCGATGTCGCCCGTTTCGCCCCCGCCATCGTCGTCGCCATCAACGCATTGATGGCGCTGCCGTTCGTGCACCGGATCCTGGCACCGGCGATGGCAACACATGCCGCACGCACCGACCGACTGACAGCAAGCCTCGGCATCCGCGGCTTCCATCGCCTGCGATGGATCGACTTGCCGCCGCTCCGGAAACCGTTGCTGATGGCGTTCTCCTTCGCCATGGCGCTGTCGCTCGGCGACCTTGGTGCAGTGGCGCTGTTCGGTTCGCAGGACATGGTCACGCTTCCATGGCTGCTCTACAGCCGGATGGGCAGCTATCGCACCGCGGATGCAGCCGGTCTGGCGCTCTTCCTCGGCCTCATCTGCCTGATCTTCACCATGCTCGGCACGGCCGGCGACAGGCGAGTGCCGGAAGGACGAAACGCATGAATTCCCAGGCGGCGGTAGAACTTGTTGGCGTCGACGTTCGTTACGACACCACCGCACTGCACTTCGATTGCGCCATTCAGCCAGGTGGCATCGTCGCAGTTGCCGGGGCCTCCGGGTCGGGAAAGTCGACCCTCTTTCATGTCATCGCCGGTTTCGAGGAGCCGGACCGGGGCGAGGTTCGCATTCTCGGCAAGACGATGTCGGGACAGGCGCCGGCAGAACGACCCGTCTCCGTGATCTTTCAGGACAACAACCTGTTTGCACATCTCGACGTCGCGACCAATGTCGGCTTCGGCATCAGCCCCTCGCTTCGCCTGTCGGTCGCTGATCGCGCACGGATAGACGATGCCCTCGGCCGCGTCGGGCTCGACAGCTTCGGCAAGCGCCTGCCGCCGACGCTGTCCGGCGGCGAACGACAGCGTGTGGCGTTGGCGCGCGCCTTGGTGCGACATCGCCCGCTGCTGCTGCTGGATGAGCCTTTTGCCGCTCTCGATCCCGGCATGAGGGCCGGTATGCGGGCACTGCTGCAGGACCTGCATGATCAGGAAAACAACACGATCCTGATGATCACGCACCATCCCGATGACGTGAGGGCGCTGGCCGATAGCGTGCTTTTTCTGGACCAGGGGCGTATCATCGCCCATGACCCGGTCGAGCGCTTTCTCGAACGGCGCGATATGGCGTCCATCAACCGCTTTCTCGGCAACGCGTGATGCGACGTGGAATCTTGGAGCATTTCCAGGAAAAGTGCGAAGCGGTTTTCCGTCAGGAAATGCGTGGAAACAGGCAGATAGAGCGTTTCCGCGACGTCGTCTAAACCGGAAATGCTCTAGCGCGCGTGGTACTCCGCCACAATTTGACCGCCGCGCCATGCGACGCGCGGATTGTCCGGCCGGAGCGTCACGAATATTCGCGTATCCGTTGCCGTGATACCACGGGGCAACTATTTCTACCGGGGTAAACTAGGCAGGTGGCGCTGAAATCAGATACAGCAAGACCAGGGCTGGAATACTCTTCCCGGATCGGACGTATCCGGCTGAAAAAGTAAGACTTTCAACGCCGCCCGAGTCCCTGTTGTGGGGTGGCGTTGGACGGGAAACGGGCTGAGGCATGGAAAGTCATACAGTCAGAAACGACCGGTTCCCGCCCAAGCGCGGAGGCCTCCGGACACGTGCTGTGGTTGCATTGCTTGCGACGACGCTGCTTTCCGCCTGCCAGTCGGTGATCGAGCAGACCTACGAGCCGACCGTATCGCCGTCCTCCAATCCGCAGATCGTCGACGAAGTCCAGAAGAACGACCCCCGTGCCCAGCTCGGCGCGCGCGAACACCCGCGCATCGTCGCGAGCTACGGCGGGGAGTACAAGGACGCAAAGACGGAGCGGCTGGTCGCCCGCATCGCCGGCGCCCTGACGGCCGTCTCGGAAAACCCGCAGCAGTCCTACCGCATCACCATTCTCAATTCCCCGGCGATCAACGCCTTTGCGCTGCCCGGCGGCTATCTCTATGTCACCCGCGGCCTGCTTGCGCTTGCCAATGACGCGTCCGAGGTTGCGGCCGTGCTGTCGCATGAAATGGCGCACGTCACCGCCAACCATGGCATCGAGCGCCAGCAGCGCGAAGAGGCGGAAGTCATCGCCAGCCGCGTCGTCTCCGAGGTGCTGTCCTCGGATCTCGCCGGCAAGCAGGCACTGGCGCGCGGCAAGCTGCGTCTGGCCGCCTTCTCCCGCAACCAGGAGCTCCAGGCTGACGTCATCGGCGTGCGCATGCTGGGCGAGGCCGGTTACGACCCCTATGCGGCGGCACGCTTCCTCGATTCCATGGCCGCCTACAGCCGCTTCTCCGCGGTCGATCCGGAAGCAGACCAGAGCCTCGACTTCCTATCGAGCCACCCGAATGCCCCGCAGCGCGTCGATCTCGCGCGCCGGCACGCGCGCGCGTTTGGCGCCGAGGGCACCAGCGGCGACCGCGGGCGCGACTATTATCTCGCCGGCATCGACGGCCTGCTCTATGGCGACAGCCCGCAGGAAGGCTATGTCCGCGGCCAGACCTTCATGCATGGCCAGCTCGGCATTCGTTTCGACGTGCCGACCGGCTTCCAGATCGACAACAAGGCAGAAGCGGTCCTGGCAACCGGCCCCGGCGACGTGGCGATCCGTTTCGACGGCATCGCCGATACGGCCCGCAAGAGCCTGACGGATTACATCGCCAGCGGCTGGGTGACCGGCCTGCAGCCCGATACCATCCGTCCGATCAGCGTCAACGGTCTTGAGGCCGCAACGGCCCGCGCGTCTGCCGATCGCTGGGACTTCGACGTCACGGTCGTGCGCATCGACAACCGCATCTACCGCTTCCTGACTGCCGTTCCAAAAGGGTCGCGCGCGCTGGAGCCGACGGCAAACCAGCTGCGCGCAACGTTCCGCAAGATGACGCCGGCCGAAGCACAGTCGCTGAAGCCGCTGCGCATCCGCGTCGCCGTGGTCAAGCCCGGAGAGACGATCGCCATGCTGTCGGCCCGGATGATGGGTACCGACCGCAAGCTCGATCTGTTCCGGCTGATCAACGCCATGCAGGTGACCTCGACCATCAAGCCGGGCGACCGGGTGAAGATCATTTCCGAATAAACGCCAACGGCGCCGCACCATTCAGTCCGACGCCGTCTTATGTCTTCGTGTCAAAGATGCGAAATCGCTTGCCGTGCCCGACGCGCGTTTGACGCGTTGAGGTTTCCGGCGCGAACGTGCAACTGCGTCATCACGTGTTCACCCGTCCTATGGACGGGATGGCCACCCACTGCATGTTTCCTTAAATCCTATTCGATTTAAGGATAAAAACATGCAGCAATTCAAAGTGCTACAGCGACCTTAGCGCGTCTAATAAGACGCGCGGCGCTGTAGGCACGTCTCCCGAAAATGCTTCAGTGCACGACCGATGTCAGCGCCGGAGCCTTGGTTGCCAGCGCCGCCCTGAGCTTTTCAAGCGCCCGCGTCTCGATCTGGCGGACCCGCTCCTTGGAGATGCCGAGGTCGAGCCCGAGCTCCTCCAGCGTTGCGCCTTCCTCTGACAGACGTCGTGCGCGGATGATCCGCATCTCGCGCTCGGTCAGCGCACCCATGGCGTCGTGCAGCCAGATGCGGGCACGCTCGCCGTCGATCATGTCGCTCACCTGTTCGTCAGGCAGCGGCGCGTCGCTTGCGAGAAAGTCGAGGCGCTCTCCCCCATCGGAATCCGCCCCACCGACCGGTGCCTGCAGCGAGGTGTCGCTGCCGGAAAGGCGGGCATCCATGGTCTGGACGTCGGCAATGCTGACCCCGAGTGCGGCGGCAATTTCCTCATGCATAGCCTGCGATGTGAGCTGACGATCGCCTTGGGCAAGCCGCGCGCGCAGCCGGCGAAGATTGAAGAACAGCGCCTTCTGCGCCGAACTGGTGCCGCCACGAACGATCGACCAATTGCGCAGAACGTAGTCCTGCATCGAGGCACGGATCCACCAGGTCGCGTAGGTCGAGAAGCGCACTTCACGGCTGGGCTCGAAGCGCGCGGCGGCTTCGAGCAGGCCTATATGCCCCTCCTGAACGAGATCGCCCATCGGCAGGCCGAAATTGCGGAATTTTGCCGCCATGGAAATGACCAGCCGCATATGCGACATGGCGATCTTGTTGCGGGCGTCCTGATCGTGATCGTTTCGCCAGGCCGTGGCCAGGGCGTGTTCTTCTTCACGCTCGAGATAAGGCGCCTCCATCGCAATCTTGATCATGCGCCTGTCTGCTGTGAGAGTCCTCATCGATCGCTCCATGGCGGGCGCCTGGACGCCGCTAACGGGTGAAGTCCAAGGGCCGGACGGAAGGACCCGACCGACGCCGACGGCGGCTGGTGCGACGACACCGAAGCTTGAAGAACCGGTGCAGCGCCCTACTTCCAAACTACGAAGCTGAATTCTGACAGAAGATCAGAGCACCCAGATCGCCCCGGCAGGAAGGCGGCGCATCCCTGCCGGCTTTGATAAATGCGCGCCGGCGAGAAAAGTTCCCTCGCCCCGACGAAAAAGCTGCAAGCAGGAATGGTGCAAACGAAAAAGCCCGGCGCGATGGCCGGGCTTTGTCTTGTCGTGATGGTATGGGACTGGCGCTCTTTAAGCTGCCTCGTCCTGGGCGTCGTCTTCTTCGATCGCCTTGCCGCGCTTCGGACCCTTGTTAAGATTGGCTTCGACCAGGCGAACAGCCTCGGTCTCGGACATCTTGTTCACGGCCGCGATTTCGCGCGCCATGCGGTCGAGGGCAGCTTCATAGAGCTGGCGTTCGGAATAGGACTGCTCCGGCTGGTTTTCTGCGCGGTAGAGGTCGCGCACGACTTCTGCGATCGAGATCAGATCGCCGGAATTGATCTTGGCATCGTATTCCTGTGCGCGGCGCGACCACATGGTCCGCTTGACGCGAGCCTTGCCCTGCACAACCTTCAACGCGCGATCGACGAAATCGGTCTCCGAGAGCTTGCGCATGCCGATGCTGACGGCCTTGGCGACCGGCACCTTCAGGCGCATCTTGTCCTTTTCGAAATCGATGACAAAAAGCTCAAGCTTCATGCCGGCAACTTCCTGCTCCTCGATAGCGACGATCTGTCCGACGCCATGGGCCGGATAGACAATCGATTCACCGGTCTTGAAGCCGTGGCGTGTCGAAGATTTTTTCTGCTGGGTCGTCATTCGTTTCAAAAACTCCCTGTTTCGCACCCGGCCATTCTTGGCCGGGGCCGGGTCAGTGAGGCCCGGGATAGACGGGGATACCGCCGGGTGGGTCCATCCTGGTCCGTCCAAAGGAACCCAAACAATCCCATCAAACGCGGTCACAATAGAGAGACGCAACGGTGCGTATCTGGAAAAACCGCGCTGTGGAGATCGTTTGCTTTCGTGAGGTTTTCGGGCGCGCAAAAACACCCTCTGTGGATCAGTAGAAGGACCCTATCACAAAAAACTGCGGAAATCAATAATTTGCTGCATGGCAGCCATCAAGCCGCCATTCTCGCAGATGCGAGGGCGGAGCCTGATTTTCCCCAGATTTGACGCCGGGGTCATTATCGTCTCGCCAGCCTCGGCGCACGGACCGAGGCCGAGCGCCTCAGTCGCCCTGGCCGGGTTCGGCAGAGAAGTACTTCTCGTACTTGCCTTCGACCCCGTCCATTTCCTTGGCTTCCGGCATCGCGTCGCGCTTGATGGTGACGTTCGGCCACTTGGTGGCAAAATCAGCGTTCACTTTCAACCACATATCGAGGCCCGGCTCGGTGTCTGGCTTGATGGCCTCGGCAGGACATTCCGGCTCGCAGACGCCGCAATCGATGCATTCATCGGGATGAATGACGAGAAAATTCTCGCCTTCGTAGAAGCAGTCCACCGGGCAGACTTCAACGCAATCCATGTACTTGCAGCGAATGCAATTGTCGGTCACGACATACGTCATGAGGTACTCCAGCCAATGCTCACGTTTGATGGCGGACCGCAATCAATGGTGATGCTCATGTCCGCGCATGCTAGGAATGTCCGGCGCGCATAGCTGCCGAAGCAAGACCGATGCACTCAACGTGGGTTGTCAGGTAAAGGCTTTATGGACCCTTTGCAAGAATATTCAATGCGCAAAACGCCGCGCTGAAGGCAGAGTTTTCTAATCGTCGAGCGGATTGAAACCGGGCTTCAACCGGTCGGTTTCGCGCCGCTCTTTCTTGGTGGGTCGCCCCGCCCCCGGCTCACGCGTCGCGAGGTCAAAAGCCGAGAGCTTTTCCCGCGGCTCCGCCGGCGTCAGGTCCTCGTAGAGCAGCCGCGCCTCATCGAAAGGGCCGCGTCGTTCGCCGGGCAGAAGCACACGCACGATCACGTCGCGCCGCTCGAGCGACACAGCGAGCACATCGCCCGCCTTCACCTGGAAGGAGGACTGCTTGACCCGTTCGTCATTGACAGTGACGTGCCCCGCCTCGATCGCCTTTTGGGCGAGCGAGCGGGACTTCAACAGGCGCGTGAAGAACAGCCATTTGTCGAGACGCTGGCGCGATGCCGGGTTGGACGCAGACTGTTTCTCCATGGCGTTCCTACTTCTTCATCTGCTCCTTGAGAGCGGCAAGCTTGGCAAAGGGCGAATCCGGATCGATCGGCTTCTCCTTGCGCGGCGGGCGCGCCTCGAACTTGGCCGCGTTCGGCTTGCCGCCGCGATCGTGACGATCATGGCGATCCTGCCGCTGGCCACCCTCGGGCTTGCCGTCGTGCCGCTTGCCGCGGGCCGGTGCGCCGGCCTTGCGGCCGCCTTCGCGTCCCTCGCCCTGGCCTTGGCCTTGCCCCTGGCGCGGACCGCCACGGCGCTGATCGCCCTGGTGACGGCCACCCTGGCGCTGATTGTCCTGGCGGGTGCCCGGACGCCAGAGGAGAACCGGCTTGGCTTCGGCAGCCTCGGCACCCTCTTCCGCGGCTGCCTGGGGAGCGGCAGCTTCGCCTTCGGCAGTCGCCGGCTCGACGGAGGCAGGTGCCTCGGTTTCAGCCGCCGGTTCGCCTTCACCGCTTGCATCCGCATCGTCGTGGTCGGCGGCAGCTTCCGTGGACGCCTCGGCCGGGGCTGCAGGCGCCACGCCCTGGCTTGCCAGGAACGCTGCGGCATCCTCGGCCTTCACGCTATCGGCGCGGTAGCCAAGCCCCTTGAGAATTTCTTCCATATCGTCAGGCGTTGCGCCGAGAATGGAGAGCATGGAGGTCGTCGCGGTGAAGCGACGGCCGTCATAGGCGCCTTCGGGACGCGGCTGCGCACCCGGCTTCCACTGCAGCAGCGGACGGATGAGATCCGCCAGACGCTCGAGGATGTCGATGCGAACGGCACGCTTGCCGAGGAAACGGAAGCCCGCGAGCTTGTAGAACGTCCGCTCAAACGAGGGATCGGTAACGACCGAGGTGCGGCCAGCGGCCAGCATCGGGATCAGATCGCCATAGCCAGCCTTGTCGAGGCCATCGTTCTTCAGCGCCCAGAGCAGCGTAATGAGCTCGGCCGGAGCCGGCTTCAACAGCGCGGGCAGGAAGATGTGATAGGCGCCGAAGCGGACGCCATACTTGCGGATCGAGGCGCGACCGTCCTGGTCGAGCGACTTCACCTCTTCGGCGACGTCGCGGCGGAACAGCACGCCGAGATTTTCGACGAGCTGGAATGCCAGCCCCTTGGCGAGGCCTTCGAGATCCTCGGCGCGCGAGATATCGTCAAGCGGTTTCAGCACCGTGCCGATATGATGGTTCACGAAACGCTCGATGCGGGCGACGACATGCTCGCGCGCATTGGCCTGCAGCTGCTCGTCGGCAAGCAGGATGACGCGCGGACGCATGACATGGTCGCTGGCCGCAAGCCGAGCCACGGGATCGCCGAGCCAACGCACCAGTCCGTCGGACGATAGCGCAAGGTCGCCATTGCCGGAGGCGTGCAGACGCGCCGCACGCGCTTCGAACTCGAGCGCCAGCGCCTTCTGCGCAGCACCCTGCACGGCCTTGGCATCCGGTCCGTCTCCGCCGGTCGCCAGCGTAAACCGGAAACCGGTTAGTTGTCCTACGTGATGGCCTTCAACGAAGACGTCACCATTCACACTGATTTCAGCTTCCAGCATAGCATTCTCTCTCAGGCGCTTCATGAGCACAGATGTCCTGCGATCAACAAAGCGTTTCGTCAACCGTTCATGTAGTGCGTCGGACAATCGATCTTCAATTTCCCGCGTCTTTTCTTGCCAGTGTGTCGGATCGGCAAGCCATCCGGGCCGGTTCGACACATAGGTCCAGGTTCTGATCTGCGCGATTCGCGCCGAAAGTGTGTCGATCTCACCATCGGTATAATCCGCCCGACGGACTTGCTCGGCCATGAAATCTTCGTTCACGGCGCCACGTCGGACAAGATCGGCGTAGATCGTGGAGATCAGATCGGCGTGTTGAGCCGGTGTAATGCGGCGATAATCCGGCAATGCACAGGCTTCCCACAATTTTTCGACCCGGTCCGGCGTCGTCGCCAGATCGGCCACTTCGGGATAGCGCGACAAATGTTCGAACGCCTGCTGATCCACCGCAGGTAGAGCGCGCGCAAGCCCCGGAATTGTCGGGGCGGCATCCAGGCTTCGCTTCAACGCGGCAAGCGACGCATAGTCAAACGCCTTGGAGCGCCATTGCAGCACCTTGAGCGGATCGAATTCATGTGACTCGATGCGATGCACCAGCTCGTTGTCGAACGGATCGACCCGGCCGGTGACGCCGAACGTGCCATCGCGCAGGTGCCGCCCGGCACGCCCGGCGATCTGCGCCAGTTCGGCCGGATTGAGGTTGCGGAACTGGTAGCCGTCGAACTTGCGGTCCTGTGCGAAGGCGACATGGTCGACGTCGAGGTTCAATCCCATGCCGATCGCATCGGTCGCCACCAGAAACTCGACGTCGCCTTCCTGATAGAGCGCGACCTGGGCATTGCGCGTGCGCGGCGACAGCGCCCCGAGCACGACGGCAGCGCCGCCGCGCTGACGGCGGATCAGCTCGGCAATCGCATAGACTTCGTCTGCCGAAAAGGCGACGATGGCCGAGCGATGCGGCAGGCGGGTGATTTTCTTCGACCCGGCATAGAGCAGCTGCGACATGCGCGGGCGTTCGACGACGGTGATGCCCGGCAACAATTGTTCGAGGATCGGCCGCATCGTCGCGGCCCCGAGCAGCAGCGTCTCGCCGCGGCCGCGCAGATAGAGCAGCCGGTCGGTGAAGATGTGACCACGCTCGAGATCGCCGGCGAGCTGCACTTCGTCGATCGCCACGAAGGACGCCGTCGTTTCGCGCGGCATCGCCTCGACCGTGCAGACCGAGTAGCGGGCGCGATGTGGGGTGATCTTTTCCTCGCCGGTGATCAGCGCAACGTTGTGATGGCCGACCTTTTCGACAACACGCGTATAGACCTCGCGCGCGAGCAGCCGCAGCGGCAGCCCGATGACGCCGCTATCGTGCGCGATCATGCGCTCGATCGCATAATGCGTCTTGCCGGTATTGGTTGGCCCGAGCACCGCGGTGACGCCGCGGCCGCTCAGGATCATGGGGTGAACGGACACGTCATCGATCCCGGGCATTCAAGAACATAAGAGGCGCCTTTACGCGCCGGCGGCAAACACATGCCCACGCACCGCGGCAAACGCAAGGGGCGCCGGCAACTAAAACCATTTCCCGGCAAACCAGCGCCTGCCCGCACCACCATATCTGGACGTGCGAAATTAAGGTTCGGAACAGCCACGGAACGAATCGGCGACGAATCGCTGACTCCACTCGATTCACTGTATGTTCACGGCTACATATAGATTGCAACTGCCAATATTGCACCACATGCTGAATCAGGTCTCTGGCAGCGCGTGCGCCGTGCACCCCGAGCGTTAATCTGGGTTGCCGAAGCATTAAAGGTGGCAAAGGATTCGGAATCCAAGACTCTGGAAAGTTTAGGAAATTTTAACCGAAGAATCAGGCTGATTCGCCGGAATCAGGGAATGGGAATCGCTGCGTTAACACATCGACCAAAGCCGGAACGAATCGACGACGAATCACAGACATCACTGCGTTCCACATTCGTTCTCCACAACATATGGTATGTCGACGCACGGCAAACAACAGGCCAGAAACCGGCTTTCTCCAACTTGCGGACAGATTCCGGTGCGCCATTAACCTTCTGTCTTTGAACCGAGCAGGCAATAAAAATGAAACGGCGCCCCAAACGGAGCGCCGTCGAAAGTGCGGGCGATAACAGGATCAGACGAAGAACTGTCCGCCATTGGCGGAGATCGTCGACCCCGTGATGAAGCCGGCATCGTCGGATGCGAGGAAAACCACGCAGCGGGCAATCTCCTCCGGCTCGCCCAGACGACCGACCGGGATCTGCGGAATGATCCGCTCGTTGAGAACCTTTTCCGGTATCGCCCGCACCATCTCCGTGCCGATGTAGCCCGGGCAGATGGCATTGACAGTGATGCCTTTGGCAGCCCCTTCCTGGGAGAGTGCCTTGGTGAAGCCGAGATCACCGGCCTTGGCGGCCGAGTAGTTCGCCTGCCCCATCTGGCCCTTCTGGCCGTTGATCGACGAAATATTGATCACCCGCCCGAAGCTGCGGTCCCGCATGCCGGTCCAGACCGGATGGGTCATGTTGAACAGGCCGGTCAGGTTGGTGTTGATCACCTCGCCCCATTGCTCCGGGGTCATCTTGTGGAACATGGCATCACGGGTGATGCCGGCATTGTTGACAAGCACTTCGATCGGCCCAAGGTCGGCCTCGACCTTGGCAATGCCGTCGACGCAGGACTGATAGTTGGAGACATCCCACTTGTAGACCGGGATGCCGGTTTCCTCCTTGAACGCCTGCGCCTTCTCGTCATTGCCGGCGTAGTTGGCAGCAACCTTGTATCCTGCATTCTTCAGCGCGATGGAAATCGCGGCGCCAATGCCGCGTGACCCACCCGTAACCAATGCTACCCTGCTCATGCTCGCCTCCCACTTGATTAATTCAGTTTATCAAAGGCCTTCTTCATCAATTTTTCGCCCATATGCTGCCCGTAGATCCTGGCCGCAGCCTGAAATTGCGGATCAGCGAGCATGGACATTCCGACCTCGCACTTGGTCAGCGCGAGGTTCATCAACAGACTGCTCATCTGGACGACGTAGGATTTGACACTGCCGCTGTCGTCGTTGAGGGCAGCGATCATCAGGTTCTTGAAAACGGTCTCGTCATCGACAGTCGTGTGGTCCAGCATGCACTGGACCACTTTTGCCTGTTCGAACGGCGGAGATGTCGCATGACCCTGGTTCGCCGACGAAGCGACAAACAGGACCGAAAAGATCAACCCGCTGACATGACGCATGCGGTCGGGCCGGTCAGAGACGCTCGACGCACATGGCGACGCCCATGCCGCCACCGATGCACAAGGTCACAAGGCCCTTGGAAACGCCGCGGCGCTTCATTTCGAACAGCAGCGTGTTGAGAACGCGGGCGCCGGACGCGCCGATCGGATGTCCGATCGCAATCGCGCCGCCATTGACGTTGACGATCGACGGATCCCAGCCGAGGTCCTTGTTGACCGCGCAGGCCTGTGCCGCGAAGGCCTCGTTGGCTTCGACGAGTTCGACATCACCGATCGCCCAGCCGGCCTTCTCCAGCGCCTTGCGCGATGCCGGGATCGGGCCTGTGCCCATCACCTGCGGATCGACGCCGGCCGTGGCCCAGGAAACGATGCGCGCGAGCGGCTGAATGCCGCGCTTGGCGGCCTCTGCCTCGGTCATCAGCAGGGTGGCGGCGGCACCGTCATTGAGGCCGGATGCGTTGCCGGCGGTCACGGTTCCCTCCTTGTCGAAGGCCGGACGCAGCTTGGTCATCTGGTCGATGGTCGCGCCATGGCGGATATATTCGTCCTGATCGACGATGACGTCACCCTTGCGGCCCTTGACGACGAACGGAACGATCTCGTCAGCGAAGCGGCCCGCCTTCTGCGCGGCCTCGGCCTTATTCTGCGACGCCAGCGCAAACTGATCCTGCTCCTCGCGGGTCAGCTGCCACTGACGGGCGACATTCTCCGCGGTGATACCCATGTGGTAGCCGTAGAAGGCGTCCGTCAGGCCATCCTTGATCATCGTGTCGATCATCTTGAAGTCGCCCATCTTCACGCCGCCACGCAGGTGCGAGCAATGCGGTGCCATCGACATCGACTCCATGCCGCCGGCAATGATGATTTCTGCATCGCCGGATGCGATCTGCTGCATGCCGAGCGCGACTGCGCGCAGGCCCGAGCCGCAAAGCTGGTTCATGCCCCAGGCGGTCTTTTCTGGCGGAATGCCCGCCTTCATCGCGGCCTGGCGCGCCGGGTTCTGGCCTTCGCCTGCCTGCAGCACCTGCCCGAGGATCACTTCATCGACCTCGTTCGCCTCGACGCCGGCGCGTTCGAGTACCGCCTTGATGACGGCGGCGCCAAGCTCGTGGGCCGGTGTGTTGCCGAAGGCACCGTTGAAGGATCCGACGGCGGTACGTGCCGCGCTGGCGATCACGATGGAGGGATTGCTCATGGGGGACGTTTCCTCAGATTTTCTTGCGTGACGACAGCAGACTGGCAAAGCGCGGGGCGCAAGTCAAACGCCTTGATGCACTGCCGCAAAACCGTCATCCCCTGCCGACCGCGAGATTTCGCACTTGCGTCGCCGCATCGCACAAAGACATTGTCAGCGGCATTCGTTTGCGGATACTCTGAAAAGTAGAAAAAGACGGACCGCGGGTAATGAGGAGAGCCTGATGGCGAAGAACGACGGCCAGATCGTAATCAAGAAATATGCGAACCGGCGGCTCTACAACACCGGGACCAGCACCTACGTCACGCTCGACGACCTGGCCGTGATGGTGAAGAAGGGCGAGGAGTTTACCGTACAGGACGCCAAATCAGGCGAAGACATTACCCATTCGGTTCTGACGCAGATCATCTTCGAGCAGGAATCCAAGACCGGCAACACGCTGCTGCCGATTTCGTTCCTGCGCCAGCTGATTTCCTTCTACGGCGACCAGATGCAGATGGTCGTGCCGAGCTATCTCGAGCACTCGATGCAGGCCTTCACCGAGCAGCAGGTGCAGATGCGGGAGCAGATCAACAAGGCCTTCGGCGACACGCCGCTCGGCAAGAACCTGCAGGCGCCGCTGCAACTGGTCGAGGAGCAGGTTCGGCGCAACACAGAGATGTTCCATCAGGCGATGCAGATGTTTTCGCCGTTCATCGCCTCGCCTCCGGTCAAGGAGACCAAGAAGGCGGAAGCCAAGGATATCGACGAGTTGAAGGAGCAATTGCGCGCCCTTCAGACCAAGCTCGACAATCTCGGCTGAGCGTATCGCGACGGCGCCGCGGTCCTCATCGGCACGCGGCGATGTGAGCGTTCTTCTTCAGTCCGCTTCAAAGACCGATTGAAACGTCCCGGCCGGCCGATCGCATCGACACGGAGAAGCCGGCGATGACGTCGATGAAGCTGATCGTCATCAGGATGAAGAAGATTTGTGTGGCCGCCGGGGCGACCAGTAGGAACTCGACCAGGAACGCGATGAAGAGCACCATCGACAACAGATGGTCCATCAGCGCCCGCGTGCCGGTGCGGGTCGCCTTGAGAATTTCCACGAAAAGCAGAAGCAAGGCCACGACGATCAGGAGATCGCCGAAGCTCATGGCCCATGTCGCGCCGGACAGCATGGACAGCGACATCACGCCGGCACCGAGGCCAGCCGTGCCGCCGAAAAGGCCGAGCATGGCAAGGTTGTAGATGGCAAAGGGCAGGATCAGCAATGGAATGGCGGCAAGCATGAACAAATGCGCTCCCTCTTCAATGAGTGATCGCTACATGCGCCACGTGACGCCAGAGATCACCACGCCGACTTAATACCAACCTCTCCGTCGAGAAGATGTCAGGCATGCAAAAGAAAAGGGCTGGCAAAGCCAGCCCTTTAACTCGGTCCGCCAATGTCAGCGCTTATGCGCTTTCCTTCGGGGTCAGAACCTGACGACCACGGTACATGCCGGTCTTCAGGTCGATGTGGTGCGGGCGACGCAGTTCACCGGAGTTCTTGTCTTCGATGTAGGTCGGCGTCTTGAGGGCGTCAGCAGAACGGCGCATGCCACGCTTGGACGGGCTCGTTTTTCTTTTAGGTACAGCCATTTCATTCTCCACTTATCGGGCAAAACACTGTTCAGCAGCCGAAATGGCCGTATAAAACAGATGTTAATCACGGAAATTTGGCGCGCTTATACATGGCGAACTGCCGCTTGACCAGTCCCCGAGCGCAATTTTTCGACTCCTCCTCGCAAGGAAGTCGAATCAGACTTCTTCCTCGGCAACGATCCACGGTTCCGCTCGTGCGGCCGCTTCCCATTTCCGGGATGCCGGATGCGCCTTTACTCGCTCCATATATCCCAACGTCGTGGGGTCGCTAACGAGATTGTAGACGTCGAAGCGGTTAACCACAGGCGCGTACATCGCATCCGCAGCCGTGAACGACCCGAAAAGGAACGGACCGCCGGAGCGCGCGAGCGCGTCGGCCCAGATCGTCTCGATGCGGGCGACATCGGCGCGCACGTCGCCCGAAACCCCAAGCGTCTGTTTCTGCCGGCGAATGTTCATCGGGCAGGCGCTGCGCAAGGCACGAAAGCCGGAGAGCATTTCGCAGGCATAGCTGCGCGCCCGCGCCCGGTCCTGTTGGTCTGCCGGCCAAAGCCCGGCATCCGGAAACAGTTCGGCGACATATTCGATGATCGCCAGCGACTCCCAGATCTTGACGTCGCCATGCTCGAGAAGCGGCACACGCCCGGTCGGCGAGATTTCCCGCAGCTTCGGGTTTCCGGCCGCAAAATCGAAGGGAATGACCACGTCCTCGAAGGCAATGCCTGAGGCTTCGAGCGCCAGCCACGGTCGCAGCGACCAGGACGAATAGTTCTTGTTGCCGACGTAAAGGACGAGTTTGTTCAAGATTGGATCTCCCTATGCACCCTGCTGCAACCATTACAGCGCCGCGCGTCTTATTAGACGCGCAAAGGTCGCTGTAGCACTTTGAACTGCTGCATGTTTTTATCCTTAAATCGAATAGGATTTAAGGAAACATGCAGTAGGCCACGGCGAGCATCAGGACCAATGAATAGGCGTCATCTCAATCATAAAGGCAGGTGATGTATCCGCCCGATCGGCTGGCCCGGCGCTCGATCAGTGATGCCAGGCGTTTCAGTCCGCGCCCCGGTTTTCCGGCGTTGCGCTCTTTCGGGTTGGGCAGCGACACGGCGAGAAGAGCGGCCTGGCGCCTGGAAAGCTTGGCGGCGGAAACGCCGAAATGGTGGCGGGCGGCAGCCTCGATGCCGTAGATACCGTCACCCCATTCGGCGACATTCAGGTAGATCTCCATCATCCGCTGTTTGCTCCAGACGAAGTCGGCGGCGATGGCGAGCGGCAGTTCCATCGCCTTGCGCACGAAGGAGCGGCCGTTCCAGAGGAAGAGGTTCTTCACCGTCTGCATCGGGATGGTGCTGGCGCCGCGCGTCGATTCCCCATCGAGCGCATCCTCAACCACGCCCCGCATCTGCCCCCAGTCGACGCCGTCGTGGATGCAGAACTGGCCATCCTCCGACATCATCACCGATTGCACCAGCACCGGCGCTATCTTGTCGAACTCGACCCACTGTCGGTCATAGCCGCGCAGCAGCACGAGGTCGCGCAGCATCAGCGTCGAAACCGGGCGAATGAAGTCGATGAGATAGAGCGCAATCAGCGCATAGGGCAGAAGCAACAGGCCAAGAACGACGAAAATGATGCGACGGCGATGCAGGCGCCACGTCCGACGGAGGGACGACCAGCGACTGGCGGGCATATCGCCCTCCTCACGCGCCTCGGGAACGATGTCCACGGCCTGACTGTCCACCTCTCTGTCCATCCGTTTCTCTTAGTGCATGGGCTGGCAAAGTTGAACGGGCTTTCTGGCAAAAGGCAAGGCACTCACAGGTCTGTCCTCGACAAAGCGCACTGCCGCGACACGAAAGCCCGTTGAAAGCGCCTTTCGCGCATGTCAAAGAGCGCTCATGAGACAGGAAACACCGACCTTCGAGACCCAACTGAAACGCAACGCGCTCGCGATCGAGACGCTGCTGGGGCGCCTGCTGGGTTTGAGCATCGAACCCGACGAGATCGGCCGCCCGGAAAACCTGCTCGGCGCGATGCGTCACGGCGTCCTCAACGGCGGCAAGCGGTTGCGCCCGTTTCTGGTGATCGAATGCGCCAGCCTGCTGGGCGGACGCTTCGATGCAGCGCTGCGGGTCGGTGCGGCGCTCGAATGCGTCCACTGCTACTCTCTGGTCCATGACGACCTGCCGGCGATGGACGACGACGACATCCGGCGCGGCCAGCCGACCGTACACAAGGCTTTCGACGAGGCGACTGCGATCCTTGCCGGCGACAGCCTGCTGACCTTCGCCTTCGACATCATCGCATCGCCGGAGACGCCGCTTGCCGACGCACAGAAGGCGGCGCTTGTCCTCGCGCTGGCGCGTGCTGCCGGCCATGGCGGCATGGCCGGTGGACAGGCGCTCGACCTTGCGGCGGAGAAATCCACTCCCGACGAAGCCGGCATCGTCACCCTTCAGGCGATGAAGACAGGCGCGCTTCTGCGCTTTGCCTGCGAGGCGGGCGCGATCGTCGCCGGAGCAGACGCGAACGACCGTCACCGTCTGCGCAGCTTCGGCGAAAAGATCGGCCTTGCCTTCCAGCTCGCCGACGACCTGCTTGACCTCACCGCCGACGCCGAGACCATGGGCAAGGCAACCGGCAAGGATGCCGCACGCGGCAAGGGCACGCTCGTCGCGCTCCACGGACAGGCCTGGGCCGAGACCCGGCTGGAACAACTGGTGGCGGAGGCAGAGGCGCTGCTCGAACCCTATGGCGAGCGCTCGTCGATCCTTGCCGAAACCGCCCGCTTCATCGCCAATCGCAGGAATTGAATCGTGAGCAAATACTGGTCGCCCATCGTTTCGACGCTCAAGCCCTATGTGCCAGGCGAACAGCCGCGCATCGCCAACCTCGTCAAGCTCAATACCAACGAGAGCCCCTACGGCCCTTCGGACAAGGTTCTGAGCGCAATCACCGCAGCGGCCAACAGCGATCTCAGGCTCTACCCCGACCCCCTGGCGCTCCGCCTGCGTGAAACGATCGCGGCCCGTCACCGGGTCACCGCCGGCGAGGTCTTCGTCGGCAATGGTTCGGACGAGGTCCTGGCCCACATCTTTGCCGGGCTGTTGAAGCACGACGCCCCGCTGCTCTATCCCGACATCTCCTACAGCTTCTATTCGACCTACGCCCGGCTGTTTGCGATCGATGCCGTCGAAGTCCCGCTCGACACTCAATTCCGCATCGATCTAGCCGATTACGACAGGTCCTGCGGCGCCATCATCCTGCCAAACCCGAATGCGCCGACCGGCATCGGCCTGCCGCTTGCCGAAATCGAGCGGCTCGTTGCCGCCCACCCGGATCAGCCAGTTGTCATCGACGAGGCCTATATCGACTTCGGCGGCCAGTCGGCGATCGCGCTGGTGCCGAAATACGAAAACCTGCTGGTCGTCCAGACCTTCTCCAAGTCGCGTGCGCTCGCGGGCCTGCGCGTCGGCTTCGCCATCGGTCAGCGGCCGCTGATCGAGGCGCTGGAGCGGGTGAAGGACAGCTTCAACTCCTATCCGCTTGGCCGCCCGGCCCAGGCAGGAGCGACCGCTGCGATCGAAGACGAAGCCTGGTTCGAAACGACCCGCAAGAAAATCATGGCATCCCGTGAACGCCTCACCGGTCAACTCGCCGAGCGCGGTTTCGAGGTCCTCCCATCGCAGGCAAACTTCGTCTTCGCCCGCCATCCCGGCCATTCCGGCGACGCGCTGATGCAGGCGCTGCGTGAGCGTGCCGTGCTCGTGCGCCATTTCGCCAAGCCCAGGATCTCCGATTTCCTGCGCATCACCATCGGCACCGATGCCGAATGCGCCCGGCTGATCGAAGCGCTCGACGACATTCTCTGAGATCTGGTCCCGAGACGGGGGCTCTCAGACTTGGCTCAGGCACTTGGCCGCGAAAGACACATTCGCTAAGGTCCGGCGATCCACGCCGGAGCCCTCTCCATGTTCGACCTGTCGCCATACCTTTCGCAACTCGCGGTCGCCTGGACGGCCTATATGATTGCGACCGCATCGCCAGGTCCGGCGGTGCTTGCAATCATCACCACCTCGATCAGCCAGGGGCGCAAGGCGGGCCTGGCGCTCGCCTTCGGCGTACTGTCCGGCAGCTACACCTGGGCGATGCTAACGGCATCCGGCCTTTCTGCGCTCATCGGCGCTTACGGACAGGCGCTGATCGTCCTGAAGATCGCCGGCGCCTGCTACCTGTTCTGGCTCGCCTACAACGCGCTACGCGCCGCCATGCGCGGACATGCGCCCCCAAAGGCGATGCCGGGCCAACCACAGGCGTTGCTGAAGAAGCACTATCTCAAGGGGCTCGGCATCCACCTGACCAATCCCAAGGCGATTTTCTCCTGGATCATGCTGGTCTCGCTCGGCATGCCCGCCGGCGCGCCGACGGCCGTGACCGCCGCCTTCATCGCCGGATGCATGCTGCTCGGTCTCGTGACCTTCTGCGGTTTTGCGATCGTGTTCTCGCTGCCGCCGGTGCATCGCGGCTATCTCAAGTCGCGACGCATCATCGAGAGCCTGATGGCAGGCTTCTTCGCTTTCGCAGGATTGAAACTGCTGACGACGCGGCTCTGAGCTAGAGCATTTCCAGGAAAAGTGTGAAGCGGTTTTCCGTCAGGAAATGCGTAGAAACAAAGAAACAGAGCACTTGTGTGATTCCGCTTAAACCGGAAACGCTCTATTCGGCCGCGGCCTGACCCTGGCCGTAACGCTTTTCGATATAGTCGGAAACGAGCGTCTCGAAATCGCCGGCAATGTTGGGGCCGCGCAGCGTCATCGCCTTCTGGCCGTCGATGAAGACGGGTGCGGCCGGCGTTTCGCCGGTGCCGGGCAGCGAGATGCCGATATCGGCATGTTTGCTTTCGCCGGGGCCGTTGACGATGCAGCCCATGACCGCGACCTTGAGGCCTTCGACACCCGGATATTTCTCGCGCCAGACCGGCATGTTGCGGCGGATGTCGTCCTGGATCTTCTGGGCGAGCTCCTGAAACACCGTCGACGTCGTGCGGCCGCATCCGGGACAAGCGGCAACGACGGGAATGAACTGGCGGAAGCCCATGACCTGCAGCAGTTCCTGCGCCACCTGCACCTCGCGGGTGCGGTCGCCGCCGGGCTCCGGCGTCAGCGAAATACGGATTGTGTCGCCGATGCCCTGCTGCATGAGAATGCCGAGCGAGGCCGACGAGGCAACGATGCCCTTGGTGCCCATGCCGGCTTCGGTGAGGCCGAGATGCAGCGCATGGTCCGAGCGCGTCGACAGCATGGCATAGACGGCGATCAGGTCCTGAACACCCGACACCTTGGCCGAAAGAATGATGCGGTTGCGCGGCAGGCCGATGTCTTCGGCAAGTTCGGCCGAAAGCAGCGCCGACTGCACGATCGTCTCGCGCGTCACCTGCTGGGCCGTCAGCGGAAACCCGTTCGCCTGGTTCTCATCCATCAGCCGCGTCAGCAGTTCCTGATCGAGCGAGCCCCAGTTGACGCCGATGCGCACCGGCTTGTCGTAGCGGATCGCCATCTCGACGATCTCGGCGAACTGCTTGTCCTTCTTGTCCTTGAAGCCGACATTGCCCGGGTTGATGCGGTACTTCGCCAGCGCCTCGGCGCAGGCCGGATGGTCGGCAAGCAGCTTGTGGCCGATATAGTGGAAATCGCCGACGAGCGGCACGTCGAGGCCGAGGCGCTCGAGCCGATCGCGGATCTTCGGCACCGCAGCCGCACTTTCGTCGCGGTCGACGGTAATGCGCACCAGCTCCGAGCCGGCCTTGTGAAGCGCCGCCACCTGCGCCACCGTTCCGTCGATATCGGCGGTGTCGGTATTGGTCATCGATTGGACGACCACCGGCGCACCGCCGCCGACTATGACTCCGCCGACATCGACGGCGACGGACGCGCGGCGGGGCTGCGGATCAAAATCAAAGGCGGCAGACATGAAGGCCTCTTGGTCCCCCAGGTCACGCCGGTGACCTGGTCTCATCGTTTCAGCGCGGGATGCAGACGGAAACCCGCATGGGTTTTCCCGTTCCGCTCCTGCTTTTCGTCCATCAGGTGGATGAGGAAAGCATCGTTGTCAACGGCGACATCATGCCCTGACGGCGATTTGATGGCAGGCGCCCGACCTCAATGGCCCTTTCCATGGTCCGCATGAACGGCATGGTGCGACAGCATCAGCACGACGATGAACAGCACCGGCACCGAGGCGAAGATGATCGCAAAGCCTGTATGTTCGGCGACGAAGCCGATCAGCGACGGTGCGAACAGCATGCCGGAATAGCCCATGAAGGTTGCGACCGAGAGGCCGATACCCGGCTGCAGGCCCGGCATGTTGCCGGCGGCCGAAAACGCGATCGGCACCATGTTGGAAATGCCGATCCCGGCAATCGCAAAACCGAGGATGGCGAGGTAGGCATTCGGCGCGAGGCCCGCCAGCACCATGCCGACAAGCGCTGTGACCGTGCAGATGCGCAGCGTCCGCTTGGCGCCGAAACGATCACGCACATGGTCTCCGGCAAAACGCATCGTCGCCATCGTCGCAGAGAAGGCGGCAAAGCCGAAGCCGGACAGTTCGACCGAAGCGCCGAGTTCGTTGCGCAGATAGAGCGCACCCCAATCGAGCACGGTTCCTTCCGGCACCATCGAAAACAGCGCCATGATGCCGATCAGCCAGGGAAGCGGCGTCATCGGCAGGCGCAGCTTTTCCTTGGTGGCGGCGGGGTGCGGCTTGTCGGCCAGGATCATCGGCCAGGCGATCGCGAGCACTGCCAGGCTGAGCAAGGTCACGACGATGACGTGCGGCAGAACGCCGAAGCGCGCCATCAGGAAGCCGCCAATGCCGGCACCGATCAGGCCGCCGAGGCTCCAATAGGCGTGGCAGGAGGACATGATGGCGCGGCGCATCGATTTTTCGACCTCGACCGCATTGGCGTTCATCGCCACGTCCATCGCGCCGACGAAGCCGCCGAGCAGGAACATGCCGACGGCAGCGGCCCAGACATTCGGCAGCAGCGTCAAAAGCAGGAGCAGCGGCGACAGCAGGATGGCGGTGACCTTGACGACCTTCTGCGAGCCGACCCGGGCGATAAAGCCGCCGGCGATCGGCATCAGCACCAGCGAGCCGACGCCGAACATCAGGATGAGCAGGCCGAGCACGCTTTCGCTGATGCCCAGCCGATCCTTGAATTCGGGGATCTTCGGTGCCCAGCTTCCGGTGACGAAGCCGTTCATCAGGAAGAGCAGCGACACGGCAAGCCGGTCGCGGGTCATGTAACCCTGCCGAACGGCGGTGGGAGCGGAACGTTGGTCCATGATTGTGCCTCTATGCCGGAAGCCGCCGGCTCAAATGGTAATTTCGATCAGATTGCCGTCGGGGTCGCGAAGCACCGCCTCGTAGAAGCCGTCGCCCGTCCACCGCGCCTGCGATACCAGAATGCCCTCAACCGAGGCCCGGGCCGCCATCGCGTCGACCGCCGCTCCGCTGCCGAGCGACAGGGCTACATGCGCGAGCCCCGTACGCTCGACGCCTTCGGGCTCGGCCGGAGCCACCCAAGGCCCCTCCATGATTTCGATTGCCGGCCCATCGCCAAAGGTCAGAAAGCGGGAGCGAAACCCCGGACGACGCCGGCTCTCATAGGCGTCTCCGACGCTCGCGCCGAAGAAACGCGACCAGAAGGACGCGACCCCCTCCAGATCCCTGGTCCAAAGAGCCACATGCGCGATGCTCATCGTTCGCTCCCTCCAGCCATGATCACGGTCGTCCCAGATGCCTCGAAGGCGGCGACGTGGTGCGCCGGCGCGTCGGCCTCCAGCACCAGCGTCGTCACCTGGTCGATGCCGACAACCGCGTGGGATGCGGCCGTGCCGAGTTTGTCGTTGGTAACGGCGACAAGCAGGGCGCGGCTGCGCGATGCGATCAGCCGCTTGAACTCGGCGTCCTCGAAAAAGATCGCCGTCAGGCCGGCATCAGCATCGGCGCCGCAGGTGCCGAGGATGCAAAGGTCGGGCCGAAGCTGTTCGATATCCCGTTGCGCCCGCGCGCCGACGGCAGCACCAACGGCGCGGTTGAGTGGGCCGCCGACGAGAATGAGGTCGATGCCCGGCTTCTCCATCAAGGCGGCGGCGATCAACGGCGTGTTGGTGACGATGGTCGCCTTCAGGTCCGGCTCGATACGCTGGGCGATAGCAAGATTGGCCGAGCCGGCGTCGAGGAATACCGTGCTACCGGGCGCTATGAAGCCGACCGAGGCGCGCGCCAGCGCGGCCTTGCGCTCCGGCGCCATCGCCACGCGCTGGCTGAGCGACAGGGCGCTTGGCGCAAGCGGCAACGCGCCACCATAGACCCGCTCGCACAGGCCGGCCGCGGCCATCTCGCGCAGATCGCGCCGGATCGTGTCTTCGGAGACCCGGAACTCGGCGGCAAGGTCGGCCGCCAGCACCCGGCCGTCGGCCTTCAGCCGTTCCTGGATGAGTGTCTTTCGTTCGCGAAGAAGGAGTTCCGTGGACATTTGGCCAATCGTGCATAAACGTGCATGAATCGATGTAAATGTGCATAGCGAATTTTGAAAGCGATTTCAACCGCGATCCGGCGACAAAATCGAAAAGGGCCAGATTTGCCGACAGGCGCGTGTTTCGGATGAAAATTCTACCGGTCCGGGGAAAAATCTTCACAAAAACGCTCAGCAATTGGAGTTTTATGCGCTCAAGCGGCGATTTTTTTATGAGATTCTCTCCTCAATCCGGACGACGGGCCGGAACACAAAAAAGATGGAAAGACAAGATGAAACTCCTCCCCACGCTTTTCGCCGCCGCCCTCCTGCAGGTTGCCGCCTTCGTCCCCGCTATGGCCGGTGAGAACCTCGACCAGATCAAGTCCGCCGGCGTGCTGAAGATCGGCACAGAGGGCACCTATGCGCCCTTCACCTATCACGACAAATCTGGCGCGCTCGTCGGCTTCGACGTCGAGATCGGCCAGGAAGTGGCCAAGAAGCTGGGCGTCAAGGCCGAGTTCCTGGAAGGCAAGTGGGACGGCCTGATCGCCGGCCTCGACGCCAACCGTTACGACGCGGTGATCAACCAGGTCGGCATCACCGAGGAGCGCAAGAAGAAGTACGACTTCTCCGAGCCCTATATCGCCTCCAAGGCCGTGCTGATCGTCAAGGGCGACGACGCCGAAATCAAGGACTTCGCCGACCTCAAGGGCAAGAAGTCCGCCCAGTCGCTGACGAGCAACTTCGGCAAGCTTGCGCAGGCTTCCGGCGCCGAGCTGGTCGGCACCGACGGCTTCGACCAATCGATCCAGCTGGTTCTGACCGGCCGCGCCGATGCGACCATCAACGACAGCCTTTCCTTCCTCGACTTCAAGAAGCAGAAGCCTGATGCCAACGTGAAGATCGCCGCCGAACAGGCCGACGCCGACTATTCCGGCATCATCATCCGCAAGGGCGAGCCGGAACTTCTCGAAGCCGTCAACAAGGCGCTTGCCGAAATCAAGGCCGACGGCACCTACGAGACGATCTCGCAGAAGTACTTCGGCGCCGACGTCTCGAAGTAACACCCGCCTGACATTAAGGCCGGCAGCTTCTCCCCCGGCCTTGCTCGCTACGGCGCCGCGCGTCGGACATGACGCGCAAAGGACGCGGTAACACTTCAAGCTCGCTGCATGCCCCCGCCTCAAACCAATTTCGATTTAAGGCATCATGCAGTATGAATCGCGATCCGTTCCGGCCTCCGGAGCGGATCGCGCTTTTTCGAAAGGCCCATCCCTTGCCCACCTGGCTTCAACTCATGCTGGATTCGCTGCCGTCCCTGCTTTGGGCCGGGCTGACGTTCACCATCCCGCTGACGCTGCTTTCGTTCATTCTCGGCCTGGCGCTTGGCCTGGCAACGGCCATCGCCCGCCTCTTCGGGCCGGCGCCCGTCGTTGCCGTCGCGCGGTTCTATGTCTGGGTCATCCGCGGCACGCCGCTGCTCGTCCAGCTCTTCGTGATCTTCTACGGCCTGCCGAGCATGGGTATCCTGCTCGACGCCTTCCCGGCCGCGCTGATCGGCTTCACGCTCAATGTCGGGGCCTATACCTCCGAGATCATTCGCGCGGTGATCTCCTCGGTGCCGCGCGGGCAATGGGAAGCGGCCTATTCCATCGGCATGAGCTGGAGCCAGGCGATGCGTCGCACGATCCTGCCGCAGGCAGCCCGCGTCGCCGTGCCGCCGCTGTCGAACACCTTCATCTCGCTGGTGAAGGATACCTCGCTTGCCGCCGCGATCACGGTTCCAGAGCTTTTCCAGACCGCCCAGCGCATCGTCGCCACCACCTACGAGCCGCTGATCCTCTATATTGAGGCAGCGCTGATCTATCTCGCCATGAGTTCGGTACTGTCAGCCCTGCAAGTGCGGCTGGAGCGCCGGTTCGCCCGCTATGGCGGCTTCCTGGAGGCCCGGACATGATCGAGCTTTCCCACATCGAAAAACGCTTCGGCGACAATCTCGTGCTGAAGGACATCTCCGTGACGCTGGCCGAAGGCACGGTTACGGCGCTGGTCGGCCCTTCCGGCGGCGGCAAGAGCACGCTCCTGCGCTGCATCAATCTCCTGGAGATCCCGACATCGGGCTCGATTCGACTTGGCGACGAGGCGCTGGACTTTCAGCCCGGGCGCAAGACCGGCTGGCAGGCGATCCAGCGCCTGCGCCGCCAGACCGGGATGGTGTTCCAGAATTTTCAGCTTTTCCCGCACCAGACCGCACTCGGCAACGTCATGGAAGGCCTTGTCACCGTGTTGAAATGGCCCGCCGACAAGGCGCGCGCCCGCGCCATGGAGCTGCTTGAAAAGGTCGGCATGGCCCATAAGGCCGATGCCTGGCCGGCCACGCTTTCCGGCGGCCAGCAGCAACGCGTGGCGATCGCCCGCGCATTGGCGCCGTCGCCACGCGTTCTTCTCTGTGACGAGCCGACCTCGGCGCTCGATCCGGAGCTGGCAGAAGAAGTCGTCGAAGTGCTGAGCCGGCTTGCCCGCGAAGGCACGACCATGGTGATGGCGACGCATGACCTGAGGTTAGCCTCGCGCGTCGCCGACAAGGTGGTCTTCCTCGACGGTGGCGTCATCGTCGAAAGCGGCGCGCCGAAGACGATCTTCTCGACGCCCGAGCGCGAACGCACCAAGAAGTTCATCGCCTCGCTGAGTGCGCCGCACAGCTACGACATCTGAGCGACGTTTGGGGGCCGATCGCCCGGGTGACTGATAGCGGGCCAGGGTCGGTGGAGGGCGAACTATCTCTCATTCGCCATTCTCCACCCTCTCCTCCGTCATCCTCGGGCTTGACCCGAGGATGACGGAGGAGAGGGTGGAGCTCACCGGCAAGAACTGCGTACCAAGGCGTCTTGAGGCGCGGCGGAGGGCCGTGCTTGCGGCTGGATCCTCGGGTCAAGCCCGAGGATGACGACAGGGATGGCGGCCTATCCCCTCTCACGAAAACGGCCGGACTCACGCCCGGCCGTTTCTATTTATTCTTGCCCGAAACCTCAGGCGCCGAAAACGATCAGCAGGTCCTTGGCATCGATCTGGTCGCCGGCGCGCACCAGAACTTCGGCAATCGTGCCGTCCTTCTCCGCATGCAAGGCCGTTTCCATCTTCATCGCTTCGATCGACAGCAGCACGTCGCCCGCCTTGACCGCCTGGCCCGCGTGCACCGCGACCGTCGAGATCACGCCCGGCATCGGCGCGCCGAGCTGCGTAGCGTTGCCGGCCTCCGCCTTGCGGCGGATGGCGCTGGAAGCACCGCGGTTGCGATCGGGAACCTTGATCGGGCGCGGCTGGCCGTTGAGTTCGAAGAACACCTTGACCATGCCCTTCTCGTCTATCTCGCCCTGGGTCTGGTTGAGAATGACCAGCGTCTTGCCTTTTTCAAGGTCGGCGAACAGCTCCTCGCCCGGCGCCATGCCGTAGAAATAGGCCGGCGTCGGCAGCACGCTGACGGGACCATAAGTCTCCGCCGCCAGCGCATAGTCGGTGAAGACCTTGGGATACATCAGATAGGACGCGAACTCGTAGTCGTTGACCTCGCGTTCCAGCTTCTCTTCGATCGTCTTGCGCTCGGCATCGAGATCGGCAGCTTCGAGCAGCGAGCCCGGGCGAACCACATAGGCCTTTTCGCCCTTCAGCGCCTTCTTCTGCAGGCCTTCCGGCCAGCCGCCCGGAGGCTGGCCGAGGTCGCCCTTCAGCATCGACACAACCGATTCCGGGAAGGCGATGTCCTTGGCCGGGTTCTCGACGTCGGCAACGGTCAGGTCCTGGCTGACCATCATCAGCGCCATGTCGCCGACGACCTTCGAGGACGGCGTCACCTTGACGATGTCGCCGAACATCTGGTTGGCGTCGGCATAGGCCTGCGCCACTTCGTGCCAGCGGGTTTCCAGACCGAGCGAGCGGGCCTGCTCCTTGAGGTTGGTGAACTGGCCGCCCGGCATTTCGTGCAGATAGACTTCCGATGCCGGTCCCTTGAGATCGCTTTCGAAGGCGGCGTACTGATGGCGCACCGCTTCCCAGTAGAACGAGATGCGGCGGATCCATTCCGGATCAAGGCCCGGGTCCCGTTCGGAGCCGCGCAAGGCTTCGACGATCGAGCCGAGGCAGGGCTGCGAGGTGTTGCCGGAGAGCGAATCCATCGCCGCATCGACGACATCGACGCCGGCATCGACGGCAGCCAGAACGGTCGCGGCGGCAATGCCCGACGTGTCGTGGGTGTGGAAGTGGATCGGCAGATCGGTCGCCTCACGCAGCGCCTTGAACAGCACGCGGGCTGCAGCCGGCTTCAACAGGCCAGCCATATCCTTGACCGCGATGATATGTGCACCGGCCTTTTCCAGTTCGGCGGCAAGCGCGGTGTAGTACTTGAGATCGTATTTCGGCCGGGCGGCATTGAGAATATCGCCGGTATAGCAGATCGCCGCTTCGCAGATCTTGTTCTCTTCGGCGATCGCCTCCATCGAGACGCGCATGTTGTCGACCCAGTTGAGGCAGTCGAACACGCGGAAGACGTCGATGCCGCCCCTTGCCGCCTGGCGGACGAAGTATTTGACGACGTTGTCAGGATAATTCTTGTAGCCGACGCCGTTGGCGCCGCGCAGAAGCATCTGCAGCAAGAGGTTCGGCGCATCCTCGCGGATGCGCGCCAGCCGGTCCCATGGATCTTCGGTGAGGAAGCGCATCGAGACGTCGAAGGTCGCCCCACCCCAGCATTCGAGCGAAAACAGATTCGGCAGAGCCCGCGCATAGGTGCCGGCGACACGGGCGATGTCGTAGGTGCGCATGCGAGTGGCGAGCAGCGACTGATGGCCGTCGCGCATGGTCGTGTCGGTGACGAGCACCTGCGGCTGCGCCCTGACCCATTCGGCAAATTTCTTCGGGCCGAGTTGGTCGAGCATCTGCTTGGTGCCCGGCTTGATCTCGCCGCCGATGAACGGCACGACGGGGGCGGCGATCTCATCCGACGGACGCGGACGGCCCTTGGCTTCCGGATGGCCGTTGACGGTAACGTCGGCGAGATAGGTCAGGAGCTTGGTCGCGCGGTCCTGGCGGCGCACCTGCTGGAAAAGCTCCGGCGTCGTGTCGATGAAGCGCGTGGTGTAGGTGTTGTCGTGGAATTTCGAGTGGCTAATGATCGCTTCGAGGAAGGTCAGGTTCGTGGCCACTCCGCGGATGCGGAATTCGCGCAGCGCGCGGATCATGCGCTGGATCGCCTCGTCGGGGTTCGGCGCCCAGGCCGTCACCTTTTCCAGCAGCGGATCGTAGTAGCGGGTGATGACCGCGCCCGAATAGGCGGTGCCGCCATCGAGCCGGATGCCGAAGCCGGTTGCGCCGCGATAGGCAGTGATGCGGCCATAGTCCGGAATGAAGTTCTGCTCGGGATCTTCCGTGGTGATGCGGCACTGCAGCGCGTGGCCGTTGAGGCGGATATTTTCCTGCGACGGCACGCCGGATTCCGGCGTGCCGATGGCATAACCGTCGAGGATGTGGATCTGCGCCTTGACGATATCGATGCCGGTGACCACCTCGGTCACCGTGTGCTCGACCTGGATGCGCGGATTGACTTCGATGAAGTAGAATTTGCCGCTGTCGGCATCCATCAGATACTCGACAGTACCGGCGCCGATGTAGTTAGTCGCCTCGGCAATGCGCTTGGAATAGGCGGCAAGCTCTTCGCGCTGGCTGGCGTTGAGGTAAGGCGCCGGCGCGCGCTCGACGACCTTCTGGTTGCGCCGCTGGATGGAGCAGTCGCGCTCGAACAGATGCACGACGTTGCCGTGGGTATCGCCGAGAACCTGGCTTTCGACGTGGCGGGCACGCTCGACCAGCTTTTCGAGGTAGACCTCGTCCTTGCCGAAGGCGGCCTTGGCCTCGCGCTTGGCTTCCGTCACCTCGCGGGCGAGATCCTTCGGGTCGCGGATCGCGCGCATGCCGCGCCCGCCGCCGCCCCAGGAAGCCTTCAGCATCACCGGATAGCCGATCGCCTCGGCCATCTTCGCCACTTCAGCCATGTCTTCGGGAAGCGGTTCCGTCGCCGGCACGACCGGTACACCGATCGAGATCGCCAGGTTGCGGGCGGCAACCTTGTTGCCGAGCTGGCGCATGGTTTCCGGCTTCGGGCCGATGAAGGTGATGCCGGCCTCGGCGCAGGCCTCGGCGAATTCGGGGCTTTCCGACAACAGGCCGTAGCCCGGATGAATGGCATCGGCGCCGGAAAGCTTGGCGACGCGGATCACTTCCTCGATCGACAGGTAACTCTCGATCGGCCCGAGGTCCCGCGACAGATGCGGGCCGCGGCCGACCTGATAACTTTCGTCCGCCTTGAAGCGGTGCAGCGCCAGTTTGTCCTCTTCAGCCCATATCGCGACCGTTTTCAGACCTAGTTCATTGGCCGCGCGAAACACGCGGATTGCAATTTCGGAACGGTTGGCAACAAGGATCTTCGAAATGGGCAAGTCGGACTCCTCAAGACTTGAAACGCGGGAAATGCTGCACCCGCGAAGTAAAGTATTAGCGGGTCGCGGAATGAAGCGCAATTTCAGAGTCGAGCGGAAATCCGAGAGAAATGGATCAGGAAATGAGCCCCAGCCGGAAGGCGATCGCCACGACGTGGTGACGGTTCTTGCCCTTCAGTTTCTCCTGGATGCCGTTCATGTACCAATCGACTGTGTGACTGGAAATATCGAGCACCTTGCTGATATCGTTCGAGGTCATGCCGTCGGCGAGATAGTTGAGCGCTTCCATTTCGCGCCGCGTCATCTGCACTTCGACACGCGATGCGAGTTCGGCTGAAATCTCCGGATCGGTCAGTTCCAGCAGTTTCCAGAACAGACGCTTGGCAATCTGGTCGAACAGGCTGATTTCAATAGGGCTCAAATCGACGACGCGGCCGCCGACCGTGAGATTGCCCAACAGGCCGCGGCGGCCGTGCACCGGAAAGATGTAACCGTCATAGAGGCCGTGGTTGCGGGCCTCGATCATCATGCTTTCCATGCGCTTGCGATGCGGGTCGGAACGGAAGGCAAACAGTGTGTCGCGCCAGCGGAAGCCGCGCTGGGCGTGACCGAGGTAGCGGATGGTCGGATCGATCACGACAAACTTCTTGCGGATGTAGATCTGCGGCCAGCCTTCCGGCCAGCGACCGGCGAGCAGCAGCCTCAACGGGTTTTCGTGAGGCTTCGGCTGCCTGACGACCCCGTAGAAGTCGAAGCCGCAGCGGTCGAGCAACCGTTCGAACTCCGGTACGATTTCTTCGCGCGTCTTCATCTCTTCGATCAGCGCAAGAAATTGCACAAGCAGCGTGATATTCATGGATCACCTTCCAGGTAGAACACGTGTGCGAGGGCCGGAAACCGGACATGAATGAACCGTTCAGGGGCCATTCATGTTGCACCCGCGATAATTCGACATACCACGCCCGGTCTTGTGCGAAAATCGCGAGAAATCGGAATTGGACGGAAAAGATAGCAGACTATGAATACTCTCGCCAAGCCCAACGACGGGCGAACGGAGTTTCGCTATCAAAACCGCCTCAAGCTCCTGTTTTTCCTAAAATATCGCAAATGACCGTCCCAGAGCGGCCTTGGCGGCCGGCAAATCGCGGCCTCGTGCCCGACGGCCGGAGGTGTTGAGGCGTGACGCATTTGCCGCACGAATGTTTGGTGCGGCGCAAAATCCGGTACCCGGAAGGGGTGAGACAGTGTCATTGTTCCAAGTGTATGCAAGAGCGCTTCAGTATCTTGCGGTTCACAAGTTCCGTGTCTCGGCGATCGTGCTCGCCAACGTCGTGCTCGCCGTCATCACGATTGCGGAGCCGATCCTGTTTGGTCGCATCATCGACGCCATTTCCTCCAAAGGCGCAGTAACGCCGATGCTGCTGATGTGGGCAGGCCTGGGTGTGTTCAACACCGTCGCCTTCGTCCTCGTCGCCCGCGAAGCGGATCGGCTGGCCCATGGCCGTCGCGCCACGCTGCTGACGGAAGCCTTCGGCCGCATCGTCTCGATGCCGCTCTCCTGGCACAGCCAGCGCGGTACGTCGAACGCGCTGCATACGCTGCTTCGCGCCTGTGAAACGCTGTTCGGTCTCTGGCTCGAATTCATGCGCCAGCATCTGGCAACGGCGGTAGCGCTCGTCCTGCTCATCCCGACCGCGTTTGCGATGGATGTACGCCTGTCGCTGGTGCTCGTCGTCCTCGGTGTCTCCTATGTGCTGGTCAGCAAGGCTGTCATGAACCGCACCAAGGAAGGCCAGGCCTCGGTCGAGAACCACTATCACACGGTTTTCTCCCACGTTTCCGACGCCATCAGCAACGTTTCGGTCGTTCACAGCTACAACCGCATCGAAGCCGAAACGCGCGAACTCAAGAAGTTCACCGAACGCCTGATCTCCGCCCAGTTCCCCGTGCTTGACTGGTGGGCGCTGGCAAGCGCGCTCAACCGCGTCGCTTCGACCATCTCGATGATGACGATCCTCGTCATCGGCACCGTGCTCGTCCAGCGCGGCGAACTCGGCGTCGGCGAAGTCATCGCCTTCATCGGCTTTGCCAACCTGCTGATCGGCCGTCTCGACCAGATGAAGGCTTTCGTTACGCAGATCTTCGAAGCCCGCGCCAAGCTTGAAGACTTCTTCCAGCTCGAAGATTCGGTGCGCGAACGCGAAGAGCCGGCCGGTGCGATGGACCTGGGCGCGGTCAAGGGCGAAGTGGAATTCCGCGACGTGTCCTTCGACTTCGCCAACACCACGCAGGGCGTGCGCAACGTGTCCTTCACGGCCAAGGCCGGCCAGACGATCGCGATCGTCGGCCCGACCGGCGCCGGTAAGACCACGCTCGTCAACCTGCTGCAGCGCGTTCACGAACCGCGTGACGGCCAGATCCTGATCGACGGCGTCCATATCGCCAAGGTCACGCGCAAGTCGCTGCGCCGCTCGATCGCCACCGTCTTCCAGGACGCCGGCCTGATGAACCGCTCGATCTGCGAAAACATCCGGCTTGGCCGCGACGACGCGTCGCTCGACGAAGTGATGGCTGCCGCCGAAGCGGCTGCCGCCAGCGACTTCATCGAAAGCCGCAACAATGGCTACGACACCGTCGTCGGCGAACGCGGCAACCGCCTGTCTGGCGGCGAGCGCCAGCGCGTTGCGATTGCCCGCGCCATCCTCAAGAACGCACCGATCCTGGTGCTCGACGAGGCGACCAGCGCGCTCGACGTCGAGACCGAGGCTCGGGTGAAGGATGCGATCGATGCGCTTCGCAAGGACCGCACCACCTTCATCATCGCCCACCGCCTGTCGACGGTGCGCGAGGCCGATCTGGTGATCTTCATGGATCAAGGTCGGATCGTCGAGATGGGCGGCTTCAACGAGCTCAGCCAGAGCAACGGCCGCTTCGCCGCCCTGCTTCGCGCCAGCGGCATCCTGACGGACGAAGACGTCCGCATGAGCCACACGGCGGCCTGAGCCGACGCCTTATAGATCACGCAATGCAAAAGGCCCCGGACCCTCCGGGGCTTTTTTCGTTCATGCCGCTCGCATTGACTTGGCTCTTGCAATCCCGTTCAAGTACTGCGCCGTCGTTTGCTGGACGGCACTGCATGCAGCCGCCATTGGCGTCATGGGTTCTCGGTCAGAACGGCCAGCGAATTCGGCGTTAGCGAAGGCCAGCGAACATCCTTCGGAAGGTAGGTCACGATTGACCGTTTTATTCGATGGTCGGGTCATGGCTGATTATCATCAGTTCTAGCTCGCAGACGCTTCCAACAACCTACATCTCCCATCGAACTGGACAGACGAAGACTTCAAGATCCGAATGCTTGCAGGCAACGATGCGCTGGTCGTCGTGACTGCTCGGAACAGGGATGTTGCGGTTATCGTGGAACTGCACGAACAGATGCCGAAGATCGACATCGAAAATGCGGATCATGTCGTCATCGGACGGCTCCACACGTCAGGCCAAATCGTCATAGCCGGGCTAACTGACTATCTTCAAGAGGTTCATGTTCGCGTTCCTGCGGGGCATCTGGACGCCATGGTCGTGTCGACCGGACTTCGCACCCTGAGTGACGTCGGCCTACGCCGGGCGTCTTTATTAGACGCGCAAAGGTCGCTGTAGCCCTTTGAATGGCTGCAGTTTTTGTCCTTCAATCGAATAAGATTAAAGGAAACATGCAGTAGATGGCGATGATCGGTACCGCGTGTATCTCTGGGCCCTGCGAAGCAGGCGGAATTACTGTCCTGCGCGCCAATGGCAAGACGATCGAACTCGAGGGTAGGGGCCCCCAAGTTCCGCGGCCGGCTGCCTACACATTTGAACCGGCGGCCGAGCCTTGATGCAAACCCTTGGTCGTCCTTATCGTTTCATCATGTCGCTCGCATCGGTTTCGCGCTGACGACGCCCCGCAACCATTCCAGATAGTAGCCGTAAACGAAGTGCAGGCCGATGCCGACGATCACGAAGAGCGTGCCGGCGATCGGGTTCCGGCCGGTCACGAACAACAGCACCTGACCGACCATCGCCAGGATAGTGCCGAAAATGAAGATCGGCAGGGAATGGCGGCCGACCATCGCCAGCGGGTGGTCGGCATCGAGCCGGGCGAGGCGATTGACGGCGGGAATGACGGCGACGAGATAGGCGATCGCGAGAACATGGCTTAGCCGCGTCAGTGACAGGAAGGTCTTGTCGAAACCGGTCAGCACCGCCGGAAGACCGAAGGACAGGTCGATGTTCCACCAGGAGAAGAGAACCCACAGCGCCGAAACGACGAGATAGATCGCGGCGATCGCGATCAGCAGCGGCCTGCGCGGCAGGACTGCGCCCTGGCGGATCGCGGTCATCGAGACGATGCCGATGACGAAGAGGAACTGCCAGGACCACGGATTGAGAAACCAGTAGCCCTCGTCGAGGAAGTTGGAGGGCACCAGCTTGAACACCCCGGCCACAAGCCAGAGCAGCGCGGAAAACACGAGGAGCAGCCGGCTGCTGATGCCGTTCAGCCAGAGGATGCCGGGCAGCATCAGGAACAGCACCGCATACATCGACAGGATGTTGTTATAGCCGAGTTGGTGCCCGAGCAGGACCATCGCGACGATGCCTTGCTCGGTCTGCTCGACGAAGGGTCGGATGTTTATCTCGCTGATCAGGTCCTGCCGGCCGAAATAGAGGGCGCCGCCGGCAAAGATCGCCAGTGTGACGATACTGGTCATGATATGGGCGACGTAGAGCGCCAGCGCCCGCCGCCAGATCTTGAGCGTCAGCGCCAGGCATGCGCCGGACACGAACTTGCCGCCATAGGCAAGCCCGACGGAGAGGCCAGAGATGAGCACGAAGGCCTCGGCCGAATCCGAGAAGCCGAAGTTCTTGTGGGTCAGATATTCGAGATATTGCCCGGGCACGTGGTTGACGAAGATCGTCAGAAGGCAGAGCGCCCTCAACACGTCGAGGCGCGTGTCGCGCTCCTTGGGAACCATGCGGGCGGATATCGTCGGGTTCGAGCCGCCCCCAAATGTGTTTTGCAGCATGCGGTCTAGTATCCGGGATCTGGCGCCCCTGCCCCACCCCTGTTGAAACGGGCACCGGACATGCGCTTAGCCCCAGGGGCAAGCGCATGTTCGATGCCGTCGATCGATGCACGAGCCCGTCAGGGTTCGTGCCGCCGGCAAATCAGCAAGAAAAAACCGGCCTTGCCCGTTCGGGTGCAAAGCCGGTTCCAACGTTCATTCAATACCGGCAGTTACAGCAAAATGCCTTCATGCGCGTTTTTTGTGACACTATTATTGATGCTGACGATCGGCTCGCGACTTTTTGCATCGCGCTTGACCGAAATCTTGTGCTTCGTGCCGTTCAGCGTCACTTCCGCCGAGTAGCCGTCCCAGGCCTCCGGCAACACCGGTCGGATGACCAGCTTGTCGCCTTGTCGGCGGATGCCGAGAATACCCTCGACGCCGGCGCGGTAGAGCCAGCCGGCCGACCCGGTATACCAGGTCCAGCCGCCGCGTCCGGCGAGCGCGCCTTCGCCATAGATATCGGCGGCGACCACATAGGGCTCGACCCGATAGTGGTCCGCGTCTTCGCGGCTGAGGGCATGCGAGACAGGGTTCAGCATCTGGAAGACACGCCAGGCTTCCTCGGCCCTTCCCTGCTCGGCAAAGGCCAGCGCCACCCAGGTCGCCGCATGGGTATATTGGCCGCCGTTCTCCCGTACGCCAGGCGGATAGGCCTTGATATAGCCCGGGTCCTGCCTGGTTCTTTCAAGCGGCGGCGTGAACAGCCGGACAATGCGGCGATCCGGATCGACGAGTTCGGCCATGACCGCATCCATCGCATTCTGCGATCGCTGCTCGTCACCCTCGCCTGAAAGCACGCTCCAAGACTGGCCGATCGAATCGATCCGGCATTCGTCGCTTTCGCTCGATCCGAGCGGCGCGCCATCGTCGTAGTAGCCGCGACGATAGTAGTCACCATCCCAGCCGGCTTCGTCGAGCACCTTTTTCAAGGTGGCGAGATGCGCTTCCCAATGGCTGACGCGCGCCTTGTCCTTGCGCTCGCGGGCAAAGGGCAGGAAGCCGCGCAGCGTGCCCGCCAGGAACCAGCCGAGCCAGACGCTGGTGCCGCGGCCGGCAATGCCGACGCGGTTCATGCCGTCGTTCCAGTCGCCGCCGAGAATGAGCGGCAGGCCATTTTCGCCGCTGCGCTTGATCGCGAGATCGAGTGCGCGGGCGCAATGCTCGTAGACGTCGGCGATCTCGTCCGAGATCTCCGGCTTGTAGAAGCTGTCGTGCTGCCCTTCCTCGAGCGCCGGTCCGGTGATGAAGGCGATCTTCTCACCGAGAATGTCGGCGTTCCCCGTCACTTCGCAGTAGTGCGTGACGGCATGGGCAAGCCAGACGACATCGTCCGAGATCATTGTTCGCACGCCGGCGCCGGTGCCCGGCAGCCACCAATGCTGCACGTCACCCTCGACGAACTGCCGCGCGGCCGCGTTGAGGATCTGTGCCCGTGCCAGTTCCGGCCGATGGATCAGGAACGCCAGCGTATCCTGCAGCTGGTCGCGGAAGCCGAAGGCGCCGCTCGCCTGGTAGAAGGCCGAGCGTGCCATGATCCGGCAACCAAGGCTCTGATAGGGCAGCCAGTTGTTGATCATGGTGTTGAAGGCCGCATCCGGCGTTTCCACCTTCACGATGTCGGTGAACTCGGTCCAGAAGGACTTGGCGGCGTCCATGACGGTGTCGAACGCAGTCTGGCGCAACTCGCCGAGAACCGAGCGCATCTGCTCGTCGTTGTCGGCGTCGCCGAGGATGAAGGTGAGCTGCTTTTCGGCACCGGGCTCGATCACCAGATCGGTCGCCAACGCCGCACAGGCGTCGCCATCCACATCGATCGAGCCGGAAAGCTCGGCGCCAGCGAAAACGGCCTGCGGCACCAGAATGCCGCCGACCCGCCCGAGGAACTCGCGACGGCTTGCCGTATGGCTCACACCTTCACCGCCATCGACAGCAAAGAAGGCCGAACGACCGGCATAGTCGATGCTGTAGGGGTTGGTTGCAACCAGCGCATCGGAGGCTTCGTCCCAGGTCGACAGAACGAAGGGCGCCATGCGGGCCCGGTTGTTGCCGAGCACCCATTCGGCAAAGCCGTAGACCTTCAGCTGGCGGGCAGCCGTGGAGCGGTTGCGGATCGAGATGCGGACCAGCTTGGCCGGCAAGGTCCGGTGCACCGTGTGGGCTGCCTCGATATCGAGATCGTCCTGTGTGCTGCGGAATGTCGAATAGCCAAGTCCGTGGCGCGTCTCGAAGACGACCGACCGGCTGCGCGACAGGGCAGCGTATGGCGTCAGCACTGCGCCGCTCGCCATGTCGCGGATGAAGACCGCTTCGCCCGGCCGGTTGACGACCACATCGTTGGCCCACGGCGTCAGCTGGTAGTCGCGCGAGTTGCGGCTCCAGGTGAAGGCGGCCCCTTCGGCCGAAACGTGGAAGCCGAACTGCTCGTTGGAGATGACGTTGATCCACGGCTGCGGTGTCGCCTCGCCGCCGCGCAGGCGCACGACATATTCGCGCCCACCTTCGGCAAAGCCGCCGTAGCCGTTCCAGAAATCGAGACCGTCACCGACAATCTCCGCATCGACGGCGTCGGCCGGCTGCTGCGGGGCGGCGAGCAGAGCGAAGTTGCTTTCGCTGCCCTTCACCGGTGGCGTCGAATAGAGCGAATTGGCGCGGGCGATCTGGTCGGAGATCGTGCCGTTGCGGGCATGGAAGACGGCGCGGGAAGCCGACAAGAGCGTCGACCAGGTCTCCGCCTCCATCAGGTCGCGGCGCACCGAGAAGATGTGCTGGCGCGGACCGTCGGAGAGGCCGCGAAGCCTCAGGTTCTCGCACATCGAATCGAGCGCGTGCTGCATGTCCTGGGCATAGGACGAGGCCCGCTCGTTGATGATCACCAGATCGGCGGTAATGCCGCGCGCGCGCAGATATTCCTGTGCCCTGAGGGCCTCACGAGCGATGCCGAGGTCACCGTCATCGTTGATGCGCAGGCAGAAGATCGGGAAGTCGCCCGAGATTGCCAGCGGCCAGAGCGTTGACTGCGACGCGAGCCCCGCCTGAACCGTTGCGGTATCGGCGCGCAGGTGCATGTCGGGGTAGACGAGGTAGCGTCCGAGCATCTGGAAGCTTGCGGCCTCCTGCGAGGTGACGCCGACATGGCGCATCTGCACCTGACTGCGCGTCCAGGCATGGATCAGCTCGTGATTGAAGGTTTCCGTGTGCCTGTAGCGATCGATGGCGCGGTCGACGGCCTCGCGGTTCGGGGCCGCGATCGTCCAGAAGACGACGCTGACCTTCTTGCCGGCCGGAACCCGAACGACACGTCGAAGCGACATGATCGGGTCGAGCGTAAAGCCATCGGTTCCCGAAAGCACCGCGTCGGTGTCGAAGGCGGCGGCCTCGGCAAGGGTGCGCCCCTGGCCGATGAAGCGGCGACGGTCGGTCTCCGCCTCGGTCGGACGGTCGCTGCCGGCATTATCGGTGACGAGATGCGCCACTTCCATATCCGGATCGCCTGAGCTGCGCTTGTTGCGGCTGACATGGATGACGTCGCCGCGCCGGCTGATCTCCGTGCGCAGGAACATCTTGGAGAAGGCGGGATGCGCGCTGTCGGCCTCGTCGGTCGACAGCACCGGTTCGGCATAGGACGTCACCTCGATGAAGCGGTCCTGCGTTCCGGTGTTGAGCAGGATGACGCGGCGGCCTTCGGCATCGTGCTCGGTGGCAACGATGCACTCGACTTCGCTGGTGAGGTCGCCGACGGTCTTGACGAATTCGGCCTTGTCGTCACCGAACCGCGTCAGGAGCTTTTCGCCGACGGCGCGCCGGGGCTCGGCGGTGGCCGACCACCAGTCGCCCGTCGTCGTGTCGCGCAGGAAAATGAAGGTGCCCGTGCGGTCCTCGACCGGGTCCGGCTTCCAGCGGGTGACCGACTGGCCGTTCCAGCGGGCATAACCGGCACCGGTTGCCGTCAGCATGACGGCGTAGTGGCCGTTGGACAGGAACACGGTTTCGCGGTCCTGGGCGAGCGGGTTTTCGATGACCCGAACCTCCGGACGCAACAGATCGTCCTGGCCCTTGCCGAGCGATTCCGGCTCGCGCTTGGCGTTCATGATCGGAATATCGCGCGGCGCCTTTTCCTGCAGCAGCAGTTCGGCCGCCTCGATTACCGGATCGGCGTGGAACCATTCGCGCAGCCTGCCGGTGAATACGACGTTGGCGACAGCGGCGATCGACATGCCATGGTGGTGGGCATAGTAGTTGCGCACGACGGCGCATTTCTGCCCCTCGGGCACGCGCGTCGGCGTGAAGTCGACGGCATCGTGGAAGCCGTAAACGCCGAGCGCCCCGACTTCGCGCAGTCGACCGAGATTGGCGAGCGCCGCCTTCGGATCGTACATGCAGGCGAGAATGGAGGCGTAGGGCGCGATGACGGCGTTCTGCCCGAGGCCACGCTTGAGGCCAAGCGTCGGCACACCGAAGTTGGTGTACTGGTAGGTCAGCTCGTGGTCGCGCGCATTGAAGGCCGCTTCGGAGATGCCCCACGGCGTGCCGAGACGGCGGCCGTGATTGATCTGCTCCTTGACCACCAGATTGTTGGTCTGGTTGAGGATACCGCCCTGCCGCTCCTGCATCACCAGCGGCGGCATCAGATATTCGAACATCGAACCGGACCAGGAGATCAGCGCGCCACGCGCGCCGATCGGCACGATCGGACGGCCGAGCTTGTACCAGTGCTCGGTCGGCAGGTCGCCCTTGGCGATCGCGAACAGGCTGGTCAGACGGGCCTCGGACGCCAGAAGATCGTAGCAGGCCTCGTCGAGCTCATTGGCGTTGACGCGGAAGCCGATTGACAGCAGGCGACGCTCGGGCCGGAACAGGAAGCCGAAATCCATCGAGAAGGCGATGTCGCGAGCACGATCCTTTAGAACCGCCAAGCGCTGGCGCAGCGCTTCGATGGCGCCAAGATCGAACACGCCGTCGGCAATATGCGCTTCGCAGGTGGTGACCAGCGCGTTCGCCCACTTCGTCACTTCGCTGCTCTGGGCCGTGCGAACCTCATGGTCGAGGTTGACGGTCAGCTTGTGCATGTCGCGCGCCAGAACGGCGAGATTGATCACGCGGATCGATGCGAATTCATGCTCGCGCTTGACGGCAGCCAGAGCATTCTGGAAGCCGACGATGCGCTCCTCGATCAGGCGGCGCAGCGGGCGAACGGTCTTGCGGTCGTCAGGCAGGTCGTTCAGCACCTCGGCAAGAATGGCGACGACGTCGCCAATGCCGTCAAGGCTGCCCTGGACATGCGCCGACGGCGCTTCCGCCCATTCCCGACACATGGACGACACGGCGATCAGGTGGCCGGCAAGATTGCCGCTGTCGACCGACGAGATGTAGCGCGGCTCCATCGTTTCGAGCGTGTTGGTGCGGTACCAGTTGAACAGGTGGCCGCGATATTTCGGCATCCGGTCGATGGTCGCAATCGTCTGCTCCAGGCGGTTGATCGTTTCTTCGAAGCCGATCCAGCCGAAGTCGCGTGCCGACATGACCGAGAGTAGGTAGACGCCGATATTGGTCGGCGAGGTGCGCTCGGCCAGCACCGGCTGCGGCGTTTCCTGGAAGTTGTCCGGCGGCAGAAAATTCTGCTCGGCGGTCACGAAGGTCTCGAAATAGCGCCAGGTGCGCCGCGCGATCAGGCGCATTTCCTCGATCGCCTCGTCGGAAACGACCAGCTGGTCCTCGGTTTCGGCCGATTGGCTGACGAACCACGCGACAGCGGGAGAAAGCGCCCAGAGCAGGGCAAAGGGAATGCCGATGAAGGGCAGGCCGGTATCGGAAATCGCCGCAAGCGCCAGCGACAGAACCGACAGCGCCGGTGCGATCCACATCGCCTTGTAATAATCACCGATGCTTCCATGCCCGGCACTTTGCACCTGGGCAGCGGTGCGCCATTCCAGCATCAGCTTGCGGCTGACGAAGGTGCGGTAGAGCGAACGCACGATCGCGTCGCCCATCATCGCCGCGCCATGGGCGATGAAGACGATGCGAAGGGCGACCTGGGCATTGGCGGCACGAACTTCGGTCAGCACAGCATGGAGGTGGGCACGGGCGACGATGTCGTTGCGGCGCGGCAGGAGGCCATTGATCAGCGACAGCGTCGGGGCGACGAACAAGCTGAAGATCAGCACGATCTGCCAGATCAGCGCCTCGGTCGGCTGCATGTAGTACCAGCCCATGACAGAGGCGACGAGCCAGGCGCAGGGGATCAGCGAACGGCGCAAATTGTCGTACATCTTCCACCGGCCGAGCATCGACAGGCCGTTCGACGGGTTGAAGATATAGGGCAGCAGCTGCCAGTCGCCGCGGGCCCAGCGATGCTGGCGCGACATCTCTACCTCGTAGCGGGTCGGGAAATCCTCGACGAGTTCGACGTCCGTCACCAGCGCGCAGCGCACAAACGAGCCTTCGAGCAGGTCGTGGCTGAGAACGGCATTTTCCTCGATCCGCCCCTTGAGCGCGGCCTCGAAAGCATCGACGTGATAGAGGCCCTTGCCGGTGAAGCTGCCTTCGCCAGCGATGTCCTGGTAGACGTCGGAAACGGTGAAGACATAGGGGTCGATGCCACGATTGGCCGAGAAGATGCGCTGGAAGGCCGAGGCTTCGCTTCCAGTCGTCAGCGACGGCGTCACGCGCGGCTGTAGCAGGCTGTAGCCGGCAATCACCTTCTGTGTTTCCGGGTCGACGATCGGGCGGTTGATCGGGTGGTACATCTTGCCGACGAGCTTCGTCACCGCGTCGCGCATCAGGCGCGTATCGGCGTCGAGCGTCATGACATATTGAACGTTCTCCGGCACGGTATTGGCGCCCTGGAGGAACGAGGTGTCGCGATCGCCGCGCAGCAGCATGTTCAGCTCATGCAGCTTGCCGCGCTTGCGCTCCCAACCCATCCATACGCCTTCCGCCTCGTTGAAGAGGCGGCGGCGGTGCAGCAGGAAGAAACGCGTCCTGCCGTCATAGGCATAACGCGCCGAAAGCTCGGCAACCTCGCGCCGGGCATAGTCGAGAACATCGGTATCGGCCGGGGTTTCCTCGAACTTGCTGTCGATCCAGTCGCTGAGCAGCGCGAAAGAGATCTCGCCGCGCGGATTGGCGAGGTAGTGAACCTCGAGATTGCGCACGAGTTCGTCGACATGGTCGCGCTTGGAGATCAGGCAGGGCACGACGACGAGCGTGCGGGCATATTCCGGAACGCCATCGAGGAACTCATAGCCGACCAGGCGCGACGGTTTGACGAACAGCGTGACGAGCGTGTTGAACAGACCCATCGCACCTTCGGACGCCGGCAGCGCAAACAGCAGAAGCATGATCAGCTTCGCGCCGTTCGGAATATCCATCGGGCTGACGAAGGCATAGACGGCGACCATCGCCAGGATCGTCAGGAGAATGTTCGGTCCGGCGATCGCAAACCAGTCGAGCTTGCGGCTGAGGCGAATGATGCTCTGCAGCACCGACGGCCGGTAGCCGATCTTCTGCTCGAGCGCCTTGCGCTGCTTGCCGACAAGGAAGGAGCCAACGTTCGGCTCATGAAGCTGCGGCTCGACTGCAGCCACCGCTTCCGCTTCCTTCACCATCTCGATGGCGATCTGGGTGACTTCGTATTCGCTGTGGCCGGAGCGGCGCGCCAGCTTTTCGATCGTATCGCGGTATTTGTTGCGCGAGCCGAATTCGAGCGCGGCGTAATCGGAACCATCGCGCAGCGCCGCATCGATCTTGCTGACGCTTTCGAACCAGACGGCCCAGTCGGTATCGTCGATCTCGCGCAGGCTGCGGATGATGTTGCTCATCGTCGCATTGCCTGACGACAGGCGGTTCTGCTCGGCGACCAGCGCGTCCTCGACGTCGCTGCCGCGCTTCTCGAGCTGTTCCTCGATCCAGGCGATCACCGAGCCGGAGGTCTGCGAGCCATCGCGCATGCGGTAGAGCAGCTGGGCGACGAAGGTATTGTCCGCCGCAAGCGCCTCGGATTCGGCCAGCAGCGCTCGCAACTTTTCCGGGTCGTTGTGACGGATGATCTGGTCGGCGATGTCGTTGGCCTTGCGCCGCATGCCGCGCGAACGCTCGACGCGGATGGCGATGCGCCGCAGGTTCTCGATGAGAACGAAGCGCAGGATCGAGGGCAAGGCCCACAATTCGCCGATCTTGAACGTGTCGTGCTTCTGGAAGCCCTCGACCATCGCGGTAATGCTTTCCCGCGAGACCGTGCTGTGCGTATGGGCGACATAGAGCCAGGCGAGCGCCATCGTGCGCGGAATGACTGTTCCGGAGACGGACAGCGTGGGCAGCTGGCGATAGAACTTGCGCGGGAAGTCGCGGCGGACTTCCTGGATCGCTTCCTCGACCACGTGGTGGTTGTCGAGCAGCCATTCGGCGGCCGGCGTGATCGACGCCCCCGCTTCGACATCAGCCGCTGTTGCCCGATACACCCTCAGGATTTCGTTTTCATTCTCGCGGTGGCGCGGGCGGAATTCGAACGGGAAGAAGCCCGGCAGGGACGGTGCGCCCTTGAGCGCAAGGGTCTCGCCGCTTTGCCGCAGATCCTCCATCGAGAAAAAGGTCGAGCGGATCGAATCGTTGTAATCGATCTGTTTCGCTTCCGGTTCGCGAGAAGAGGAGGTCGGCGTGTTGTGAAGGGGCATGGGTGCTGGTTCTGAATCCAACCGGGGTTGATCGGCCCGGCTCTCGTTGTTCTGCCGGGTTGGCTGCGGTCCTGAAGTTCCAGGCTTGGCCGGCACGTTGCTAGACACGGTCATGTGTCCTCCCATCCGCCGTCATTTTCCGGCAAACCGGAAACTGGCGGAAACTGGCGCCGCCCTTGAACTGGGCATCAGAGAAAGCAAAGCCGGCGGCGCATTGGTTTTCAAGGCCGCGTGATGCATGAAAGTGGCATTTTTTAGCCGTGGTGCCAACAGCTTGCAAGGATCGGCGGCGCAAGTTTGGACGAATTGCGCACACTCTCATCGGGCGAAAACGCAATAGTCCGCGCTCGCCTATGGCAACCTCAAATCTATGTATCAATTTTGCCCCTTCCCGGCGCATCTCTGGGTAGCAGTCCGTCGCGAAACGCCGACGGCGTCAGGAAGGTTCCGGCCATCGGTCGAAACATGTTCGAGGATGGGAAACCTACCCGACCTGTTCAGTGATCCATTCGCGGAAGGCGAGACTGATCGGGTTTTCGAGTTTGCCTTCCGGAACCGCGAGATAATAACTGTTCTCCGTCTGCATCGGCCGGTCGAGAACGATGCGCAATGTTCCCGCTGCCAGCTCCTGTTCGATCAGATAGCGGGGCAGCAAGGCGAAACCGAGACCGGCCGTGGCCGCCTCGATCACCATCGAGAACTGATCGAAGCGGTTACCGCGATAGGCACCCCTTCCATCCATGCCGTTGGCCTCGAACCATTGCGCCCAGAGTTTGGGTCGCGTCGCCAGGTGCAGCAGCGGACCGCCGACGATATCCTCCAGCGTCGCCACCGGATTGGCCGCAAGCAGGGTCGGGCTTGCCGCCGGCACGATGATCTCGCTGCAGAGATAGCTGCAGGTGGCATGCGCCCAAACCGGCTGGCCGTAGTGGATGGCGATGTCGAAGTTCTGCTCGTCGAAATCGAAGGGTGCCGACCGCGACGCGATATTGACCACGGTATCGGGGTGCTGGCGAAGAAAATCCGGCAGCCGCGGCACCAGCCAACGGCTGCCGAAGGTCGGCAGCGACGCGATCGACAATGTCGAGTCGGCGCGCGCCGAGGCCATTGCCCGCACCATCAGCTCTTCGGTCTGGTTGAGCAGGCGGCGAACCTCGGGCAGGAACTTCTGCCCGGCCTCGGAGAGAATGACGCGCTGGCGCACCCGCTCAAACAGGAGAACGCCGAGCTGGTTCTCCAGATCCTTGATCTGACGGCTGACGGCACTCTGGGTCAGATTGAGTTCGGCGGCTGCCTGCGTGAAGCTGCCGTGCCGTGCCGCGCATTCGAAAGCCTGCAGCGTCGTAACATCAGGAACCAGTCTGCGGCTTAACTTCATTCCAGCCTCGCATCAACATAGTCACAAGCAGCGCGATCAATGGCCGCTTCCTTTGGATATGATCCGAAATGAGAATGACCTTGTCCTTCACCCATAGCGCGAGGCGAGCCCCAGTGAAAGAGAATAGTTTCGTATCCGCCGATGATATCCGTTCGGCCTTTTCCGCAGCCATGTCGGTCATGTACCGCGAGGAAGTGCCTGCTTACGGCACGCTGATGGAACTGGTTGCCAAGGTCAACGACGATACGCTCAATGCCGACCCGGCGCTGAAAGAGCGCCTCGATGCGACGGATTCGCTTGATCGCATTTCCGAGGAGCGCCACGGCGCAATCCGTCTCGGCACGCCTGCTGAACTCTCGATGATGCGTCGCGTCTTTGCTGTCATGGGCATGTACCCGGTCGGCTACTACGATCTTTCGACCGCCGGCGTACCGGTGCACTCGACCGCCTTCCGCCCGGTTGGCGAAACCGCTCTGAAGCGCAATCCCTTCCGTGTCTTCACCTCGCTTCTTCGCCTTGACCTGATTGCGGACGAGAGTCTGCGCGCCGCATCCGAGGCGATCCTGGCCGAGCGTCGGATCTTTACGCCTGTTGCCATCGAACTCGCCGAAAAGGCCGAGCGTGATGGCGGCCTCGACAAGGCCGACGCCGAGCGTTTCGTCTCCGAAGTGCTGGAGACCTTCCGCTGGCACGACAGGGCCAATGTCAGCGCCGACATGTACAAGCGCCTGCATGACGCCCACCGGCTGATCGCCGACGTCGTGTCGTTCAAGGGCCCGCATATCAACCACCTGACGCCGCGCACGCTGGATATCGACCAGGTCCAGGCGCTGATGCCCGAATTCGGCATCGCGCCGAAGGCCGTCGTCGAAGGTCCGCCGACCCGCAAATGCCCAATCCTGCTTCGCCAGACCTCGTTCAAGGCGCTGGAAGAGGCCGTTTCCTTCCGTGATGGCGGCGGCGACTGGAAAGCCGGCTCGCACACCGCCCGCTTCGGCGAGATCGAGCAGCGCGGCATTGCGCTCACTCCCAAGGGCCGTGCGCTCTACGACGAGCTTCTGGAAGCCTCGCGCAAGATCGTGCGCCCGGCAGCCGACGGCTCCAACGCCCGCGACTATGAAGCCGCGCTTGCCAAAGCCTTCGAAAGCTTCCCCGACACCTGGGCAGGCATTCGCGAAGCCGGCCTTGGCTATTTCAGCTATTCACTGACCGAGAAGGGCTTGAAGACCCGGATTTCCGACCGCCGCGATATCAACACGCTGATCGCCGACGGCCTCGTGCAGTTCGACGCCATCGTCTACGAAGACTTCCTGCCGGTCAGCGCCGCAGGCATCTTCCAGTCCAATCTCGGCGACGGCGCGCAGCAGGCTTTTGTCGCAAGCCCGAACCAGAAGCGCTTCGAGATTGACCTCGGCGCCACAGTGCTCAACGAGTTCGATCACTATGCCGGCATCGAAGAGGCATCGATCGAAAGCTGCCTGCGGGCCTTGACCGCAGCCATGGCTGCGGAATGATGCGTTCACGATGATTGAACAGGTACACATAGACGCGCTGACCGGCATCCTTGGCGACAAGGGTGTGGTCACGCGTGCTGAAGACATGGAAGCCTACGAGACCGGCGCGCGCTACGATCGTGGCCGGGCTTCGGTCGTTCTGCGGCCGGCGACAACAGTGGAAACCTCGGCAACCGTTGCCTATTGCGTGCGTCATGGCATCGCCCTGATCCCGCAATCGGGCAATACCGGACTGGTCTCGGGCTCGACCCCTGATAGTTCCGGCAACGAAGCGATCCTCAGCCTCGACCGCCTCACCAAAGCGTTCGAACTCGATCTCGACAATCGTTCGGTGCGCGTCGATGCCGGGTTCAGGCTTTCCGATCTCAACCGCCGGCTGGAAGAACATGGCCTGTTTTTCCCGATCGATCTCGGCGCCGATCCGCGCATCGGCGGCATGATCGCCACCAACACCGGCGGCTCGCGTTTCCTGAAATACGGCGACGTGCGCCGCAACACGCTGGGCCTCACCGTGGTTCTCGCCGATGAAGACGGCACCGTGCTCGATCTTCAATGCGACCTGCGCAAGAACAACACCGGCGTCGACTGGAAGCAGGTCTTCGTCGGCACGTCGGGCGCCTTCGGCATCATCACGGAATGCGTGCTCAATCTGGAGCGCCTGCCGCAGCAGACGGCGACCGCATTGCTGGTGCCGGCAAGCGGCGCCCATGTGCTGCCGCTGCTGCGCGCCATGGAAGAGCGGCTCGGCGCCTACCTCTCGGCCTTCGAGGGCATGTCGAGCAACGCCGTCAAGGCGGCGTTCGCGCATGTGCCTTCGCTGAAGAACCCGTTCCAGGGCGGACACGTCCCTGAATACGTCATTCTCGCGGAAATCAGCCGCACCTGGGCCCCACGCGAAGGCGAGCAATCGCTCGACGCCGTGCTTGAAACGGTGCTGGCCGAGATCTGGGAGATGGAGACGGCACCGCTCGCCGACGCGTTCGTCGGCCCGCCGCATGAGGTCTGGGCGCTGCGCCACGCACTTTCGGAAGGTGTGAAACACCTGGGCAAGCTGATCGCCTTCGACGTCTCCTTCCGCAGGGGTGACATCATGGCCTTCTGCGACCATATGAAGGCCGAAATGCCGACGAGGTTTCCTGATGTCACCGTCTGCGACTTCGGCCATATCGGCGATGGTGGTGTACACTTCAATCTCGTGGTGCCGAAGGACAGCGCGCTGCTCAGCGATCCGACATTCGAGCAGCGTTTGAGAGAATGGGTTTTCGCCGTGGCGGTCGAGGAGTATCACGGCAGTTTCAGCGCGGAACATGCGATAGGCCGCCGCAACCAGGCCTACTACGACGTTTATACAACCGACAAACTCAAGGACATGGCCGCGGGCCTGAAGACGCTCACCTCGCCGGGGAAACTCGGCAGCGTGCGCTTCGGATAGGCCAGGGCAGGAAAACGGGAGTCAGACCAGATGAACATTGCAACGAAGAAGATCGACGTCACCAAGGAGGCAGCAGCCCTCCTCGAGAAGATGGGCGTCGCCAAGGAACTCTACACCGGCGGCGACATGCCGTCGTTCAGCCCGGTCACGGGCGAACAGATCGCCAGCCTGAAGACGGTTTCGGCCACGGAGGCTGCCGCCAAGATCGACAAGGCGCATGAAGCCTTCAAGGCCTGGCGCCTCGTTCCGGCACCGAAGCGCGGCGAATTGATCCGCCTGCTCGGCGAAGAGCTACGCGCCTTCAAGGCCGACCTCGGCCGCCTCGTTTCGATCGAAGCCGGCAAGATCACCTCCGAGGGCCTCGGCGAAGTTCAGGAAATGATCGACATCTGCGATTTCGCAGTCGGCCTTTCCCGCCAGCTCTACGGTCTGACGATCGCCACGGAGCGTCCCGGCCACCGCATGATGGAAACCTGGCATCCGCTCGGCGTCGTCGGCGTCATCTCCGCCTTCAACTTCCCGGTCGCCGTCTGGTCGTGGAACACGGCGCTGGCGCTCGTCTGCGGCAACTCCGTCGTCTGGAAGCCGTCGGAAAAGACCCCGCTCACGGCGCTTGCATCGCAGGCTATCTTCGAACGCGCGCTTGCCCGCTTCGGCGACGCCCCGGAAGGCCTGTCGCAGGTTCTGATCGGCGACCGCGCCGTCGGTGAAGTCCTCGTCGACAACCCGAAGGTTCCGTTGGTCTCGGCCACCGGCTCGACCCGCATGGGCCGCGACGTCGGCCCGCGTCTTGCCAAGCGCTTCGCCCGCGCCATCCTCGAACTCGGCGGCAACAATGCCGGTATCGTCTGCCCATCGGCCGATCTCGACATGGCGCTGCGCGCCATCGCCTTCGGCGCCATGGGCACCGCCGGCCAGCGCTGCACGACCATGCGCCGCCTGTTCGTGCATGAAAGCGTCTACGACCAGCTCGTTCCCCGCCTGAAGAAGGCCTATGGCTCGGTCTCGGTCGGCAATCCGCTGGAAACCACCGCACTCGTCGGCCCGCTGGTCGACAAGGCCGCTTTCGACGGCATGCAGAAGGCAATCGACGAAGCCAAGGCCCATGGCGGCGCCGTCACCGGCGGCGAACGCGTCGAGCTCGGTTATGCCAACGGCTACTACGCCAAGCCCGCCCTGGTCGAAATGCCTGAGCAGGCAGGCCCGGTCCTCGAAGAAACCTTCGCGCCGATCCTCTACGTCATGAAGTACAGCGACTTCGACGCAGTCGTTGCCGACCACAATGCGGTTGCAGCCGGCCTGTCCTCGTCGATCTTCACCCGCGACATGCAGGAATCCGAACGGTTCCTGGCCGTCGACGGCTCGGATTGCGGCATCGCCAACGTCAACATCGGCACCTCAGGTGCGGAAATCGGCGGCGCCTTCGGCGGTGAAAAGGAAACCGGCGGCGGCCGCGAATCGGGCTCCGATTCGTGGAAGGCCTACATGCGTCGCGCCACCAACACGGTGAACTACTCGAAGGCCCTGCCACTGGCACAGGGCGTCTCCTTCGATATCGAGTAGGACCAAGCGATGACCATCAACGCAACGGTCAAGGAGGCGGGCTTCAAGCCCGCCTCGCGGATCTCTTCGATCGGAGTATCCGAAATCCTCAAGATCGGCGCGCGCGCGCAAGCGATGAAGCGCGAGGGCAAGCCGGTCATTATTCTCGGCGCAGGCGAGCCGGATTTCGACACGCCTGACTACGTCAAGCAGGCCGCCTGCGAGGCGATCCAGCGCGGCGAAACCAAATACACCGCACTCGACGGCACGCCGGAACTGAAGAAGGCGATCCGTGAAAAGTTCCAGCGCGAGAACGGCCTCGCCTACGAACAGGACGAGATCACCATTGCCACCGGCGCCAAGCAGATCCTGTTCAACGCCATGATGGCGACGATCGACGCCGGCGACGAAGTTGTCATTCCGACGCCGTACTGGACCTCCTATTCGGATATCGTCCAGATCTGCGAAGGCAAGCCGGTGCTGATCCCCTGCGACGCGGCCTCCGGTTTCCGGCTCACCGCCGACAAGCTCGAAGCGGCGATCACGCCGAAGACGCGCTGGGTGCTTCTCAACTCACCCTCCAACCCTTCGGGTGCCGCCTACAGCGCTGACGACTACCGGCCGCTGCTCGACGTGCTCTTGAGGCATCCGCATGTGTGGCTGCTGGTCGACGACATGTACGAGCACATCGTCTATGACGGCTTCCGCTTCGTCACCCCGGCCCAACTGGAGCCTCGGCTCAAGGACCGCACCCTGACGGTCAACGGTGTCTCCAAGGCCTATGCCATGACCGGCTGGCGCATCGGCTATGCCGGTGGTCCGCGCGAGCTGATCAAGGCGATGGCTGTCGTCCAGAGCCAGGCGACCTCCTGCCCGTCTTCGGTCAGCCAGGCCGCTTCGGTGGCAGCCCTGACCGGCCCGCAGGATTTCCTGAAGGAACGCACGGCCAGCTTCCAGCACCGCCGCAATCTCGTCGTCAACGGCCTCAACGCCATCGACGGTCTCGACTGCCGCGTTCCGGAAGGCGCCTTCTACACCTTCTCCGGCTGCGCCGGCATGCTCGGCAAGGTGACGCCTTCGGGCAAGACGATCGAGACGGACACGGACTTCTGCGCCTACCTGCTCGACGACGCCCATGTCGCCGTTGTCCCCGGCTCGGCCTTCGGCCTGTCGCCGTTCTTCCGCATCTCCTATGCGACGTCGGAAGCGGAACTGAAGGAAGCGCTCATGCGCATCGCCGACGCCTGCGCTCGGCTTTCGTAACTCGGAAGTAGCCCCTCACCCTAGCCCTCTCCCCGCTTGCGGGGAGAGGGGACGGTCGCGCAAACAGCTGCCTCTCTACTCCTGTTCGCAAAGAGAGTATGAGGCGCTGGCGGCATATCCCTTCTCCCCGCAGGCGGGGAGAAGGTCGCGGCAGCGGGATGAGGGGCGCCCGCTCCCTTCCTTCAAAACGTCGGCGGCGTGCAGGCGCTGATCACCTCGCAAGGTACCGGCCCGACGCAACGAAATCGGTGCGGTCGCCGGCTTTCGAAATAGTACGCATCCCCAGGCCCGAGAATCCGCCGCTCGTCGTCGACGGTGACCTCAATGCGCCCCGACAGCACGATGCCGCCCTCCTCGCCTTCATGCACCAGCGGCACTTTTCCAGTGTCCGCGCCCGGCTGATAACATTCCTTCAGGATCTGCAGGCTGCGGCCAAAGAGATTGTCGCCGATCTGGCGATAGGAGATCGGCCCTTTGCCGATCTCGACCAGTTCCTCTGCGGCGTAGAATGCCTTGCGCGGCCGTTCAGGCTCGAACGAAAAGAACTCCGCAAGTCCGATCGGTATGCCGTCGAGGATGCGCTTCAGTGCGCCGACCGACGGATTGGACGCATTCGACTCGATCAGCGAGATCGTCGAGTTGGTCACGCCCGCTCGCTTGGCAAGTTCGCGCTGCGAAAGATTGTGCATCAGCCGGAGGTGGCGAAGCCGGTTTCCAATGTCGACGCTCATGGGTGTCCATCTCGGTGTTCAGGTTGTTCGAAATATCGCAATTTCGCAAACCTCGTTGTATAAAATTCAATGGCTTGAACGACAACAGAAAAGGACTTGTTTGGCAATTCAAATCATGGCGTCAATCCCCTGATCTTCAGGAGGATGCCATGAACCAGCACACCAAACCCAACGCCCCCGTACTCGACAGCTACTGGATGCCCTTTACCGCCAACCGGCAGTTCAAGGCGGCACCGCGCTTGCTCGCCTCCGCCGAGGGCATGCACTACACCAGCACCGATGGCCGCACGATCCTCGACGGCACCGCCGGTCTCTGGTGCGTCAACGCCGGCCACGGCCGCCGCCAGATCGCGTCAGCCGTCGAACGCCAGCTGTCGACGATGGATTTCGCCCCCTCCTTCCAGATGGGCCACCCGATCGCCTTCGATTTTGCCGAACGCCTTGCCGAAATCGCGCCGGGGCCGGAAGGCCAGAAGCTCGACCGCGTGTTCTTCACCGGCTCGGGCTCGGAATCGGTTGACACGGCGCTGAAGATGGCCATCGCCTATCAGCGCGCGATCGGCCAGGGCACTCGCACGCGGCTGATCGGGCGCGAGCGCGGCTACCACGGCGTCGGCTTCGGCGGCATTTCGGTGGGCGGCATCCTCAACAACCGCCGCGTCTTCCCGCAGCTTCCCGGTTCCGACCATCTGCGCCACACCCACGACCTTGCCAAGAATGCCTTCGTCAAGGGCCAGCCCGAGCACGGCGCCGAACTTGCCGACGATCTCGAACGGCTGGTGGCGCTACACGGCGCCGAAACCATCGCCGCCTGCATCGTCGAGCCGGTTGCCGGTTCGACGGGCGTGCTCATCCCGCCGAAGGGCTATCTCGAGCGGCTGCGCGCGATCTGCGACAAACACGGCATCCTGTTGATCTTCGACGAAGTCATCACCGGCTTCGGTCGCCTTGGCGCTGCGTTCGCCACCGACTTCTTCGGCGTCACCCCGGACCTGGTGACGGCGGCGAAGGGGCTCACCAACGGCGCCATCCCAATGGGCGCGGTCTTTGCCAGCCGCAAGGTGCACGACGCATTGATGCACGGCCCGGAAAACCAGATCGAGCTCTTCCACGGCTACACCTATTCCGGCCACCCGGCCGCCTGCGCCGCGGGTATCGCCACGCTCGACATCTATCGCGATGAGGGCCTGATGACCCGCGCCACCGAGCTGCAGGACGCCTGGCATGATGCCATGCATTCGCTGAACGGCCTGCCGCATGTCATCGACATCCGCACCATCGGCCTCATCGCCGGCATCGAGCTGCAGTCACGCGAGGGTGCTGTCGGCGCCCGCGCCTATGAGGTCTTCGTCGATTGCTTCGAAAAGGGGCTGCTGATCCGCGTGACCGGCGACATCATCGCCTTCTCGCCGCCGCTGATCGCCGACGAAAATCACTTCGGCGAAATCGTCTCGATCCTCGGCGATGCCTTGAAGCGCGCCAAGTAAAAACAAGAGATCATGGTCGCCGCCGAAACGTTTGGCGGCGACCATGACACGCAGATTTTCTGTTCTGCCTTGAGCCGGAGAATCCGGCTAACGGATTAGCATCGCCCTGAAGTCATTGACATTGGTTCCAGTCGGACCGGGCGCGAAAAGATCGCCACTCACTGAGAATGCCGACCAGGCATCGTGGCGCGCCAGATGCGCCCGCGGATCAGCACCGGCAGTACGCATGCGACTGACGCTGCCGCCATCGGCAAAGGCGCCGGCATTGTCCTCAGACCCGTCGATGCCGTCCGTATCCGCCGCCAGGGCATCGATCCCGTCGAGCCCCTCGATGTCGAGCGCCAGCGACAGCAACAGCTCGCTGTTGCGGCCGCCTTTGCCGTAATCCTTGCCCGATATCGTCACAGTCGTTTCGCCGCCGGAAAGCAGCACGACCGGCTTTTCGAAAGGTTGATTGCGCTGGGCGACTTCACGCGCCAGCGCCGCATGCATGCGGCCGATATCGCGCGCCTCGCCTTCAATCGCATCAGAAAGAATGCGCGCCTCTACACCCAATTCCTGCGCCGTCCTTGCTGCAGCCTCCAGCGAGACACGCGCCGACGCAATCACGTGGCATTCGTGCCGACGGAAAACCGGTTCGGACGGATCAGGTGCCCGCGCGGCACCGGATCGCAAGTGGGCCACCACGCCATCGGGAAGAGCCATGCGATAGCGGCCGACGATCTCCAGCGCCTCCTCCACCGTCGACCCGTCAGGCACTGTCGGGCCCGAGGCAACGAAAGCGGGGTTGTCGCCGGGAACGTCGGAAACGACGAGGCTGACGACACGCGCCGGCCCAGCGGCCGCCGCAAGACGGCCTCCCTTGATGCGCGACACATGTTTGCGCACGACGTTCATCGCGGAAATCGGTGCGCCGGAGGCAAGCAGCGCCCGGTTGACGGCGATCTCGTCGGCAAGCATCAAACCCTCCGGCGGCGCCGGCAGCAAGGACGATCCACCACCCGAAATCAGAGCGACAACCAGATCGTCAGCGGTCAGGCCTTCCACCAGCTTCAGCAGCTCTTCCGACGCCCGAAGGCCAGCCTCATCCGGCACCGGATGGGCGGATTGCAACACGCGAATGCGCTCGCAGCGTTCAATCGGCCCGTGGCGCGCAACGACGGCGCCGGTCAGCGGGTGATCCCACAGCTTTTCGAAAGCTGCGGCCATCTGGCTTGCGGCCTTGCCCGCGCCGACAACGATCGTTCGTCCCTTCGGCTTTTCCGGCAGATGCGCGCGGATCGCCTCATAGGGATCGGCGGCGCGGACGGCCGCGTCGAAAAGGGCGGTGAGAAAGGGACGCGCTTCGAAGGCCGCCATCGTCTTCAGCCCGCGATTTCGAGATCGTAGACGAAAATGCCGTCGATGCCGCCTTGCGCCGCCGCGACGATCTTTGCACCGGTCTGCCGATGCTCCGGATCGTCGAGATAGGCGTCACGCGCGGCTGCGTCGGAGAAATCGACGATGAAACCCTCGGCATACCCTTTGTCCATGCCCACTTCCGGGCTGACATTGGCGCCGGCATAGGTCGCGAGAAGGCCGGGAAGCCGGCTTTTTAGCGCCGCGATCTCGGCGAAGATCGACGCTTTCTCATCCGCCGAAACGTCTGGACGAAAGCGAATGAAGACACAGTGGCGGATCATGGTTTTCCTCAACGGATATCGGCGCGGGCACGTGGCCGGGCATCGTTTCGTTCATGGGCGAAGATCTCCGGCGGCAAGGGCTGGCGCTCGCGAATGATGTCGGCGCCCTTTTCGCCCATCATGATCGTCGGCCCGTTGGTGTTGCAAGAGGGAACGCGCGGCATGACCGAACTGTCGCAGACGCGAAGGCCCTCCAGCCCACGCACTTTCAGATCGAGTCCGACCACGGCCATGGCGTCGGTGCCCATCTTGCAGGTGCCGACCGGGTGGTGGTCGGTCTTGGCATTGGCGCAGCCATAGTCGAAGAACTGCTCGTCGGAGACGACAGTGTTGCCCGGCAAACGTTCCGCCAGCACGAAAGGCTTGAGGGCGGCCTGCTGCATGATCTCGCGGGCTATCTTCAGCCCCTCGATCGACATCTTGCGGTCGTGCGGATCTTCCCAGTAATTCGGATCGATCAGCGGCGCTGCGGCCGGATCAGCGTCGGAAAGCCTGACGGTGCCGCGTGAGCGCGGATGCAGATAGGCGGAATTGAGCGTCACGCCGGCGTTCTTCAGTCGCGCGACGCCAGCCTCGATGCCGGAGCCGAGGCCGAGGTGGAACTGGATATCCGGCGAGCGGGCATCCGGGTCGGCGTACCAGAAGCCGCCGGTCTCAAACAGGCTCGATGCCACCGGGCCGGAGCGGAAAAGCACGTATTGCAGGCCGGCCCAGAGCGTCCGGTGCAGCTTCGCGACGTTGTCATAGGTGTGATCGCCGGTGCATTCGGAAATGACGAACAGATCGAGGTGGTCCTGCAGATTGCCACCGACGCCGGGTAGGTCGTGCTTTACCGGCACGCCCACCGACTTCAGGTGATCCGCCGGGCCGATACCGGATTGAAGGAGCAGCTTCGGCGAACCGATGGCGCCCGACGTGACCAGAACTTCCCGCTCCGCCCGGATCGTCTCGCTTCCCTTCGCCGTCACCACCTCGACGCCGACGGCGCGCGTACCCTCGAGCACGATCCGGGCGACGCGCGTTCCGGTGCGAACGGTAAGGTTCCGGCGGTCCTTGATCGGTGAGAGATAGGCAAGCGACGCGCTCGAACGCCGGCGATTGCGCTGCGTCAGTTGGTAGAAGCCGACGCCGGCCTGCTGACGGCCGTTGAAATCGTGATTGTAGGGAATGCCGAGTTCCTGGCCGGCGCGGATGTAGGCATCGCAGATCGGCAAGGTAGAAACCGGCATCGAGACGCCGAGCGGACCGCCATAGGCATGATAGTCGTCGGCGAAGCGCTGGTTGTCTTCGGCGCGCTTGAAATAGGGAAGAACGCTGCGATAGTCCCAGCCGGCACAGCCGTCCTCGGACGCCCAGAGGTCATAGTCGGCCGCATTGCCGCGGGTGTAGAGCTGGGCATTGATCGACGAACCGCCGCCGATGACCTTGGCCTGGGTGTAGCGCAGCACCCTGCCCTTCATGTGTTTCTGTGGCACGGTCTCCCAGCCCCAACTTGCAACTCCCTTGGTCATCTTGGCAAAACCGGCCGGCATGTGAAACAGCGGGTTCCAGTCGCCGCCACCCGCCTCCAGCAACAGGACGCGGACCGACGGATCCTCAGAGAGACGGTTGGCGAGAACGCAGCCGGCAGGGCCGGCACCGGTGATGATATAGTCGTATGTCATTGCCTGTCTTCCTCCACGGCACGGCATTTGGAACGTTCCAAATTTCCGACGTGTTAAACTCGAAACCTGCTCGCCGTTGCGAGCCCCGGACTGCCCTGCACTATTTTCTAGAGTCGACCGATCGACAGGCCGCCATCGGCCTGGATGACTGAGCCGGTCGCAAAGCCGAATTTGCCGCTGGCAAGCCCTGCGGCGATGTTGCCGATGTCTTCTGGCTCGCCCCAGCGTTTCATCGGCACCAGTCCGCCGTCGATCAGGGCGTCGTATTTCGCCGAGACGCCAGCGGTCATGTCAGACCGGATGACCCCGGGCCGGATTTCGAAGACGGAGATGCCTGTGTCGGCCAGCCGCAAGGCGAGCCCCTGGCTGAAGGCGGCAAGGCCGGCCTTGGTCATGCAATAGTCGAGCCGCTCGGGCGAACTCATGGTCGCGGAAACCGATGTGATGTTGATGATTGAACGTGGTGCCGCACCTGGCGGCTCGGTGAGCATCGAGAGCAACACGGCCTGGGTGAAGAACACTGTGCCGCGCAAGTTGGTGGCGACGATCGTGTCGAAATTCTCCGGCAGAAGGTCGAGAAAGTCGCCGCGCACGACGGAGGCGATGCCGGCGTTGTTGACGAGGCAGCGGATCGGGCCCAGTTCCTGGCGGATGCAGGCGACGGTGGCGGCATGCGCGCCGATATCGGCGAGATTGGCCTCGAGGTAGATGGCGCGACCGCCTTGCGCCGATAGCTCGGAGAGCGTGGCTTGCGTCGCTTGATCCGCCGCACCGAGCCCCGTCAGCGCTATGTCGAAGCCGTCGCGCGCCAGTGCCCGGGCCACGCCGAGTCCGATTCCGCGCCGGCCACCGGTGACAACAGCCACGGGACGCGTCGATGTCGTCATGCTCTCAGCTCCTTCGCAACGATATGGTCGGCAACGCGCAGCGCCTGTGCCGCCACCGTCAGCGCCGGGTTGACCGCAGCGGACGTTGGCAGGAAGCCGGCATCGACGACAAAGAGGTTCGGATGATCGAAGGCGCGGCAATAAACGTCGAGCGGCGCCTGACCGGGATCGGTGCCCATCCGGATCGTGCCGCACTGGTGCGACGGCGTGCGCTTGTCGAAGGCCTGGGAGAGCACGATCGGATAGCCTGCAGCTTTGAAGTGGGCGCGCATCTTCGCTTCGAGCCCGGAAAGCGCCTCCATGTTCGAGCGCCGCCACTGCATGATGATGCCCTTGCCGTCGACCATGATGCGGCTTTCCGGGTTCGGCAGGTCCTCCGTCATCATGTACCAGTCGACCGCATGACCGGCCATGAAATCCAATGCGAAGCGCGGCGCCCAGACCGGCGCATTGGCCTTGAGGATGTCACCGTTGATCTTGCCGAGCAGCTGGACATTGCCGAGTGGCAAACCGTCCCTGCCGCCGGTCAGGTAATAATCGTTCAGCATCAGCGTCTTCTGGTAGATGCTGTCATTGCGCCTGAACGGATTGATCGCCAGCATGGCGCTGCAATTGTGGTTCATGAAGTTGCGGCCGACCTGGCCGGAGGCGTTGGCGAGCCCCTTGCCATCGCCGGAGCGCAGCAAGATGGCGGCCGAGTTGATCGCGCCCGCCGACAGGATCACCAACTTGGGCGACAGGCGCTTCTTCTCGCCCCTATGGGTGTAATGGACCGCCTCGATCCGGCCGCCCCGACCTTTCTCCAGCGTGTCGACATGCGCGGAGGTGATCAGCTCGATGTTGGGGTCATTCAGCGCGGAGGCGAGCGATGCGGTCTCGGCATCCTTCTTGCCCTTGCCGGTGTTGGGAAACCCGTCCCATGGCGTGCGCCCGCCTGCCAGCCACGTCTCGATGTCGACGCCAAGCGGCAGCGTCGCCGGATTGAGCCCCTGCGCCTTCAACTCGGCGCGCGCGCGAGCAATTGCCGGCTCGTCCGGTACCGGGCCATAAGGGTAGGGCGAGGCGTGGAACGGCTCCGTAGGGTCCTGACCCAATTCGCCACGCACCTCGAACAGTTGCTCGGCTTTGCCGTACCACGGCTCCAGCTCTTCATAGAGAAAGGGCCATGCCGGCGAAACGCCGCCAAGATGCTGCATCTCGGTGAAATCCTCTGCACGGTAGCGCAAGAGCACCGCACCGAAGAGTTTGGAATTGCCGCCAACGAAATAGAAATTGCCCGGATTGAACTCCGTGCCGTCGGCTTCGCGCCACATCTCCTTGGGCCGGAAATGGCCCTTGACGAAGATCGAACTATAGCTGCGCGCTTCCGGTGTGTCGGGCAGGCGCTCGCCGCGCTCGAGTATGGCTATGCGCGCCCCGGAGCCGGCAAGCCCCGCCGCAACGGTGGAGCCGCCGATGCCCGACCCGATGATGACGATATCCGGCTGCTGCTCCATCGGCCGTTACGCGATCCGTTGCTGCGTCTGAGGATCGAAGAACACCGCCTTGTCGAGATTGAAGGCGAGCTGCGACGTCTGGCCGGGTGCGATGCGCGCATCGGCACGCAGGCGGGCGACGACCTCCTTGCCGCCAAGGCGGGTCACCGCAAAGGTGTCCGAACCGGCGGGCTCGACCACCTCGATCAGGCATTCGCCTTCGACGATCGCCTTGGCATTGCGGTCGGCACCGTCAGGGTCGGTCAGTGCTTCCGGGCGGATGCCGAAGACGACGTCCTTGCCGGCATAGGTAGAGAGTGCGCCGCTGGCATGCGGAACGGTGAGCTTCATCGGCTCGGCGTTCGGGCGCGCGAGCGTGACGGCAACATCGGCGCCGTTCCTTTCGATCCGGGCCGTCAGCAGGTTCATGGCCGGCGAACCCATGAAGTCGGCGACGAACATGTTGGCCGGATTGTTGTAGATTTCGGCCGGCGTCCCGAATTGCTGCAGCACGCCATCCTTCAATACCGCGATCTTGGTCGCCAGCGTCATCGCCTCGATCTGGTCGTGGGTGACGTAGACGATGGTTGTCTTCATCCGGTGGTGGAGACGCTTGATCTCGGTGCGCATGTCGACGCGCAGCTTGGCGTCCAGGTTCGACAGCGGTTCGTCGAAGAGAAAGACCTGCGGCTTGCGCACAAGGGCGCGGCCCATGGCGACACGCTGGCGCTGGCCGCCGGAAAGCTGGCTCGGCTTGCGATCGAGCAGATGGCCGATCTGCAGCATGTCGGCGACCTGCTTGATCGCCTTCTCGCGTTCGTCCTTCGGCACGCCGCGGATTTCCATGCCGAAGGCGATGTTGCCCGCAACCGTCATGTTCGGATAGAGCGCGTAGGACTGGAACACCATGGCGATGTCGCGCTTGGACGGGTGCAGATCGGCGACCGACCGGCCGTTGATGGCGATCTCGCCCGAGGTGATTGGCTCCAGCCCGGCAATGGTGTTGAGCAGGGTGGACTTGCCGCAGCCGGACGGGCCGACGAGCACGAGGAAGCCGCCTTCGTCGATCTCCAGATTGATGTCCTTCAGGATCTCGAGCGAGCCGTAGGATTTGCGCAGGTTGCTGATTTTGAGGAACGACATGAGCTTATCCTTTCACGGCGCCGGACATCAGCCCGCGCACGAAGTAGCGGCCGGACACGATGTAGACGATGAGCGTTGGCAGGGCGGCGAGGATCGCGCCCGCGAAATGAACGTTGTATTCCTTGACCCCGGTCGACGAGCTGACGAGGTTGTTGAGCGCCACCGTCATCGGCGTCGAAGAGGCGCCGGAGAAGGATGCCCCGAACAGGAAGTCGTTCCAGATATTGGTGAACTGCCAGATGACCGAGACGACGATGATCGGACCGGACGACGGCAGCAGGATCCGCCAGAAGATCTGGAAGAAGCTGGCGCCATCGATCTGCGCCGCACGCACGAGTTCCGTCGGGAAGGCTTCGTAGTAGTTGCGGAAATAGAGCGTGGTGAAGCCGAGGCCGTAGATCACGTGGACGAAGATCAGGCCCCAGATCGATCCGGCAAGGCCGATGATGCCAAGCACGCGCGCCATCGGGATCAGCACGATCTGGAACGGGATGAAGCACGACAGGAGCAGCATGCCGAAGAAGATGTTGGCACCGGGAAAGCGCCACTTGGTCAGGACGTAGCCATTGAGCGCGCCGATCATCGTCGAGATCGCGACGGCCGGCACCACCATCAGGATCGAGTTGATGAAGAACGGCTTCAGGCCTGTCGGCTGAACTCCGATCTGCGCCGTCGACCAGGCCGAAAGCCAGGGTTCCAGTGTCAGGGTCTGCGGTAGGTTGAGCATGCCGCCCTGGCGGATCTCGTCGAGCGGTTTCAGCGAGTTGACCAGCATGACATAGAGCGGCAGCAGCGAATAGAGCGCAAAGACGATGAGTACCGTGTAGATCAGGGCACGCGTCAGGCGGTTGTGCGAGATGACATTGTCTGGGCTGGGGGCGCTCATGGGCGTTTTCCTCCGCGGATTTCGGAGTAGAGATAGGGAACGATGATCGAGAAGATCATCACCAGCATGATGATGGCCGACGAGGCGCCGATGCCCATCTGGTTGCGGGTGAAGGTGTAGGAATACATGAAAGTCGCCGGCAATTCGGTCGCCTGGCCCGGCCCGCCGCCGGTGAGCGCGATGATCAGGTCGTAGGCCTTGATCGCCAGATGGGCGAGAACGACGAAGGCGGAGAGGAAGACCGGCCGCATCAAGGGAATGATGATCCGCCGGTAGATCGTCGATGTCGGTGCGCCATCGATCTGCGCCGCCTTGATGATCTCGTTGTCGACGCCGCGCAGACCGGCAAGGAACATCGCCATGATGAAGCCGGTCGATTGCCAGACGGCGGCGATCACCACGCAATAGATCGCGTAGTTGCGGTCCTTGATCCAGTTGAACGAAAAGCTCTCCCAGCCCCAGAGGTGCATGGTGTTTTCAAGCCCGATGCCGGGATCGAGGAACCACTTCCAGGCCGTGCCGGTCACGATGAACGACAGCGCCATCGGATAGAGGTAGATCGGCCGTAGGAAGCCTTCCGCCCGGATCTTCTGGTCGAGCAGGATCGCAAGTCCAAGCCCCAGCACCGAGCAGATGGCGATATAGAGCGAAGCGAAGATCGCCAGATTGCTCACCGCCCGCCACCAGTGCGGCAGGGCCCAGAGCTTCTGATAATTGCTGAAACCGACGAAATTGTAGGACGGCAGCATCTTGCTGTCCGTCATCGACAGGAAGCCGGTATAGGCGATGAAGCCATAAACAAAGATCAGGACGATAACGAAGCTCGGGGCAAGGACCAGCTTCGGTATCAGGTCCTGCAGTCGACTGCGGTTATCCATGAACGTTCACCACTTCTGGCGCTCTGCCGTCGGGAAACTCCCTGGTATCGGCATCCGCGCAGGTTCTTTGTATCAAACCGCTCCCCTGCGTCCGCGATGGACGCGACGCTTCGAAGACGCTTGCATGTCAGAATGAGTGTCCGGGACGCTTGCTCGCGTCCCGGACCGGGCCTCGCCCGTTACTTCGCAGCCGCGACGGCGGCGACGAGTTCCTTGACCGCCTCATCGGAGGTCAATTCACCGTTGAACTCGCGCGTCACGACGTCGTAGATCGCGTTCTTGACGGCAGCTGGGTTGGCATGGCCATGGGCCATGGAACCGAACAGCGTGCCGTTGGTGTTGGCTTCGGCGAGATCCTTGATGCCCTTCTTGCCGCAAGCGTCGAAGTCCGTATCCGGAACGTCGGTGCGTGCAGGAACCGAACCCTTGACGACGTTGAAGGCCGACTGGAAGGTCGGGCTTTCGATCGCCGAGGCCATCTGCAGCTGTGCCGGGATCTTGTCGTCAGCAACCTTGAACATCGCGAACTGGTCGGAGTTGAAGGTGACGGACCCTTGCGTACCCGGGAAGCGCATGCAGACGAAATCGGTGCCTGGCACCTTCTTCGCCTTCAGGAACTCGCCCTTGGCCCAGTCGCCCATGAACTGCAGGCCGGCCTTGTTCTCGATCACCATTGCCGAAGCGAGGTTCCAGTCGCGGCCGGAGAAGTTGTCGTCGACATAGGAGCGCAGCTTCGTCATGCGGTCGAAGGCTTCCTTCATCTTGTCGCCACCGAGCGCTGCCGGATCGAGATCGATGAAGGCCTGCTTGTAGAAATCATTGCCGAGCGAGAGCACGACGGCGTCGAAGATCGTCGCGTCCTGCCACGGCTGGCCGCCATGGGCGATCGGCGTGATGCCCTGAGCCTTGAAGTTGTCGAGAAGGACGATGAGCTCGTCCCAGTTCGCCGGCTCCTTGCCGCCGGCCTTGTCGAGGGCAGCCTTGTTGATCCAGACCCAGTTGGTCGAGTGGACGTTGACCGGAGCGGCGATCCAGTGGCCGTCATACTTCGAGAACTGCTGCAGGGCCGTCGGGATGACCTTGTCCCAGCCTTCCTTGGAAGCGGTATCGTCAAGGTTGCCGAGTGCGCCTTCCTTGGCCCAGTCGAGAATATCGAAACCGAGCATCTGCACTGCGGTCGGAGCGTTGCCCGAGGTGACGCGGGCGCGAAGCACGGTCATGGCTTCCGTGCCGCCGCCGCCGGCGACCGGCATATCGGTCCAGGAAATACCCTTGCTTTCGAGGTCCTTCTTCAGAACGTCGAGCGCAGCAGCCTCACCGCCGGAAGTCCACCAGTGCAGCACTTCCACGTTTTCTGCTGCGCGCGCGGCGGTGGCCGCCATCATCAGCGCCACAACAGCCGTCGTCGTCATCAACTTGCGCATCGTTATCCTCCCGTTTGCAAGTTATCGAAGCGGAACCTCCTCCCGCCTCGGATATCGCACCGCCTAAGGCAGCGGCTGGCCAATTTAAAACGTTATAAATTCAGCAAGTCAAGCATTCCGCACGCGTGCACTTCCTCACCTCACGAAGCAATTGAATTTGCTGAATTATATACAACAGTTTGCGTTTCGCAGTGCAGCAATTCATGCCGCGTCGCGAGATTTAAAACGTTTTCATGATTCGATTGCCTAAGCGTTCGTGCCACGTTACAAAAGCCGCTCTTGACCGCCTTGAGGATGACTAGCATTGGCCGATTCCCCCAAGCCCGCCCGTTCCGAAGACATTGGTTCGCCCGCCAGACGGGGCAAGCCGACCCTTCGCACGATCGCCGAGATCACCGGGCTTGCGGTCACCACCGTTTCGCGCGCCCTCGCCGAAGCGCCGCAAATCTCCGCCGACACCCGCAAGCGGGTTCGCGAGGTGGCGATCGAAATCGGCTATTCGCCCGATCGCGCCGCCCAGCGCCTGAAGACCGGCCGCACCAACGTCATCGCCGTCCTGCTCGACCCACACGAGGAAATCCTCGGCTATGGCACCTCGATCATGAGCGGCATCGCCAAGGCGCTGCAGGGCACGTCCTATCACCTGATCGTCATGCCGAACTTCCTCAACACGACCAATGTCGAGGCGGTGAACTACATCACCCGCAACAGCATGGCTGATGGTCTGATCTTCTCGCGCACCGAACCGCTCGATCCGCGCGTCATGTTGCTTTCGGAGATCGGCTTTCCGTTCGTCACCCACGGACGCACCGAGCTTTCGACCCCGCACGCCTATGTCGACTACGACAACTTCACCTTCTCCTACCAGGCCACCCGCCGGCTGATCGCCAAGGGGCGCCGCAAGCCGGCACTGATCAGCGGCCCAACCGACTTCACCTTCGGCGGCCACCTGCAGCACGGCTTCATGACCGCCGTGCGCGAGGCGGGCTGCGCCTACGAAATTCTCTCCGGTATCGATCTCGACAGCCCGGCCGGCGACATCCGCGACCGTGTTCGCCAGCGTTACGCCGAGCCCGACCCGCCTGATAGTTTCATGTGCGGTGGCGAAGTCTGTGCTCTCGCCACCATTACCGGCATGAGCGATTGCGGCCTGACGCTCGGCAACGAATACGACATTGTCGCCAAGCAGACGTCGCACCTCCTGGGCGCGATCCAGCCCCAGGTGGAAACGATCTATGAGGATCTGACGGCTACGGGCGAGGACATGGGCCGCGTGCTGCTCCAGCGCATCGGCGGCGAAACCGACGTCAACAAACTGCAGCTTCTGCTCTCTCCGCAGATCCCCGCCAACTGGTCGGCATCGAACTGAACCGCGCGACAACGACAGGCCGGCGGCGTGCCATGACGCCCCTGCCCGTTTCGTTGCTGCGATCCCTGCCGACATCATCCGTCTCCCCTTGTCCCCTAGAGCGTTTCCGGTTTAAACGGAGTCACGGCGACGCTCTATCTCTTTGTTTTTACGTATTTCCTGACGGAAAACCGCTTCGCACTTTTCCTGGAAATGCTCTAAGTTAGCGCGGCATCCACCAGCCGGTGCGGGCGCCGATATGCATGTTGAGCGTTTTGGTTTCGGTATAATCCTCGACCGCATGCCGACCGAGTTCGCGGCCGAGGCCGGACTGGCGATAACCGCCGAACGGCAGCTCGGAAGCCCCATCCATGAAGGTGTTCATCCAGACCGTGCCGGCGCGCACGCGGCGGCCGATCGTCAGGCAGGTGTCGAAATCGCGGCTCCAGACACCGGCCGACAGACCGTAGTCGATGGAGTTGGCGATGCGGATTGCCTCGTCGGTGGTCTCGAAGGTCAGCACCGACAGCACCGGCCCGAAAACCTCCTCGCGGGCAACAGCCATGTCGGGTCGCACCTGTGAAAGAATGGTTGGCGCCATGAACTGTCCCATGCCGAGATCGAGTGCAGCGCCGCCATGAGCGACAGCGGCACCATCCTTCGATGCGGCAGAAACATAGCCGGCAATCTTTTCCAGATGCTGCGGCGTGATGATCGCGCCGACCTGGGTTTCCGGATCGAGCGGATCGCCGACCTTGACCTTGGCCGCGAGTGCGGCGATGCGCGCCGTCACCTCCTCGGCAATGTCGCGGTGAAGGATCAGCCGCGAGCCGGCATTGCAGCATTCGCCGGCGTTGAAGTAGGCGCCGAACACGGCCGCATCGATGAACTCGTCGAGGTTGGCGTCGGGGAAGACAATCTGCGGGTTCTTGCCGCCGAGTTCGAGCGATACCTTCTTCAACGTCTGCGCCGCATTGGCCATCGTCAGACGGCCGACGCCGGTGGAGCCGGTGAAGGAGATCATGTCGACATCCGCGTGCGTCGTCATCGGCGCGCCGACCTCGGGACCCGTGCCGGTGAGAATGTTGACGACACCGGCCGGTACGCCGGCCGCTTCGAGAATTTCGCCAAGCACGAGCGTCGAGGCTGAGGTCAGTTCGGAAGGCTTGACCACTGTCGTGCAGCCGGCGGCAAGCGCAAAAGGCAGCTTCTGGCTGACGATCAGGAACGGGAAGTTCCACGGCGTGATGATCGAAACGACGCCGATCGCTTCGCGCAGAACCACACCGAGCGTGCCGTCTCCCAGCGTATTGTAGCTTTCGCCGTGAAGATCACGGGCAAGAGCAGCAGCATAACGCCAGATATCGGCAGCGCCACCCAGTTCGCCCTTGGCCTGGCTGATCGGCTTTCCCGATTCGATGGCGTCGAGGAAAGCAAGCTCGTCGGCGCGCGCGGCAATCATGTCGGCCGCCTTGAGCAGGATCAGAGACCGCTCGGACGCCGTCATGCGCGGCCAGGGGCCATCGTCGAAGGCGCGACGGGCAGCAGAGATCGCCCGCTCGGCATCGCCGCTCGCTGCTGCCTGATAGCGGCTGACGACGACGCCGTGGCCGGGGGCGACGCGCTCGATCGTGCGTCCGTCGGCGCTGTCGACCCATTTGCCGTCGATCAGCATCTGGAACGTGCGCACCTTGTGATCGCTAAGTGCCTTGGGCCTCACCAGAACCGTCATTACCATTCTCCCTTGAACTGGGCTTCGCGCTTTTCGGAAAAGGCAGCGACCCCTTCCCTGAGGTCGCCTGTCTTGGCGACGAGGATGGACCCCAGCGCTTCGACCGCGGCACCATTGTCCTCGCCGTTCGCCGAGGCGATCATCAGTTTTGAAATCTCGAGCGCGGCCGGGCCGCGCTTTGCCACGCGGGCTGCGTAGTCGCGCGCCGCCTGCATCACTGTTCCGGTCTCGACGACCCCATCGACAAGGCCTTCGGCCTTCGCCGTCTCTGCCGTAAACATCTCACCGCCGAGTACCATGCGCCGCACGATCTGCGCGCCGAAACGGACGACGAGACGTTGCGTGCCCGACCAGCCGGGAACCATGCCGAGGCTCGTTTCCGGCAGGCCGATCTTGATCTGGCTTTCGGCGATCCGGATGTCAGCCGCCGCGGCTAGTTCCAGGCCGCCGCCGAGGGCATGGCCGTTGAGCGCTGCGATGACGGGCATTCTCAACGTCGCCAGCCGCTCGAAGACGCGATGGCCAAAGCGCACCCAATCATGACCGAAGGCTGCGGCATCCATGCCGCCCCAGGCCTTGATGTCGCCACCGGCGGAGAAGGCCTTGCCCTCACCCGTCAGGATCAGCACGCGCACGTCGCGCATCACTTCCACCGTATCGCAGGCGGCAGCGAGCGCCTTCAGCATGTCGATGTCGAAGGCATTGAGCTTGTCCGGACGCGCGACAGTCATCGTCGCGATCGGGCCGTCGACTGCGATCTGGATGCGCTCCTCAGACACGGGCGCCTCCCGCAAGCGTACGGGCAGCCTTGACCGGCAGTTTCAGGCCGATCGGCGCCTCGTGGAAAAGTGCCGCATCCATGGTCTTCAATCGATCGGATACAAGGAGCGGAAATTCGGACTGGTCGAGAATATGTGCCTGCAGGTCGACACCCGGCGCGATCTCGGTCAGCATCACGCCTTCGGGCGTCAGCTTCATCACGCAGCGCTCGGTGACATAGGTGATGTCCTGCCCCTGCTCGACGCCGCGGCGGCCCGAGAAGGTGACGTGTTCGACCTCGTTGACGAGCTTCTTCAGCTTGCCTTCCTTCTCGATCACCAGCTTGCCATCGGCGACGGCAAGCTTCGCGCCGGCGTTGAACATGCCGGAAAAGACGATCTTCTTGGCTCGAGCAGTAATGTCGACGAAGCCGCCGGCGCCGGCCGTCACATGCGGCCGGAAGGAGAGCTTCGAGACATTAACCGAACCGTTGCGGTCGATTTCGAGGAAGGAGAGCAGCGAGGCATCGAAGCCCGCGCCCTGGAAATAGGTGAACTGGTAGGGCGAAGGCATGAAGGCGTCAGCGTTCGACGCGCAGCCGAAGGCGAAATCCAGGAGCGGTACGCCGCCGACAGCCCCCTGTTCGATCACCCAGGTGACGGCGCCATGCAGGCCCTCCTCGAGCAGGATGCGCGGCACGTTGGCCGAAATGCCGAAGCCGAGGTTGACGGCGCTGCCCGTTTGCAACTCCTGCGCCACCCGGCGGGCAATCACCTTCTGGATGTTGAATTCCGGCACGCGGAAACTGTCGAGCGGACGGAAGATCTCGCCGGAGATGGCCGGATCGTAGAGCGTCTGCGTCGTCTGCTTCTGGTCGGGATCGACGACGACATAGTCGACGAGCACGCCCGGCACACGCACGTCGTGCGGCTTCAACGAGCCTTCCTTGGTGATGCGCTTGACCTGGGCAATGACGATGCCGCCATTGTTGCGGGCGGCCAGCGCCTGATCGAGACCACCGAGATAGGCACCCTCGTGCTCATAGGTAAGATTGCCGCGCTCGTCCGCAGTCGTCGCGCGAATAATCGCCACCTGCGGTGCGATCGCCTTGAAATAGAGCCAGTCCTCGCCCTCAAAGGCGACCTTTTTGACCACCGGCTCGACTGACGCCGAGGCATTCATGGCGCAGCCTTCGCGCGACGGATCGACGAAGGTGTCGAGCCCGACCTTGGTCATAACGCCAGGGCGCTTGGCGGCGGCCTCGCGGTGCATGTCGAAGAGAACGCCGGAGGGGATATTGTAGGCTGCAACCTCGTCGGCGCCGATCATCTGCCAGATCAGGGGCGGTTCGGCACTCGACGGACCCGAGGGATAGGAGCCGCCGATGATCCTCTTCAAAAGTCCCTTCTTGGCGATGTAATCGACACCCTTGATGCCGCTCATGTCGCCGGCGGCGATCGGGTGCAGCGTCGTCAGGTCGCGAGGATGGCCGGTTGCGTCAAAACGCTCGCCGATCGCCTTTAGCATCAGATCGGGGCAGCCAAGACCACTCGACGACGAGACCGAAACGACGGCACCATCCGGGATCAGCGCGGCGGCCTCAGTGGGTGAAATATGCTTGTTCATCGACATCAACTCAAAGTCCCGTTTCGATCGCAGCCGCCTGACCGGTCGCTGCCGCCTTGACGACCGCAAGGCCGGTTGCCAGCGACCAGACACCGTCCTCGCCGGTTGCCGAGGGCTGGCCATGGCCTTCGATCGCTGAATGAAACGCCGCAAGGGCGGTTTCATAGAGATTGGCCGGATCGAGCGGCAGTTGGCTTTCGCCCTCGGCATTACGCAAGGTGACGGTGCCGACCGGCTTCTGCGTCATGACGTTGCGGCCAATCAGCGACCCCTCCGTGCCGTGGACTTCGAACCCGGTCTCGGCAAACTTGGTGGTGAAAGCATCGTGGAACTGGGCGATGACGCCCGACTGGAAGCGCAGCACCCCCATGACGCCGTCCTCCACCCCCTCCTTGCCCATGCCGGCGCTATGGCTGATGGCAACGGCTTCGGCCGGATCGTCGTTAAGGACGAAGCGCAAGGTGTCGGCATCGTGCACGGTAATGTCGAGAATGACGCCGCCACCGGCTTCCGGCCGCTCCAGCCGCCAGCCCTGCAGATGCGGCGGCAGATAGACCGCATGGAAGACCCGTGCCGCGATCGGCCGGCCGATCCGCCCTTCGGCGATGGCATCCCGCATCGCCCGGTGGGCAGCGGCGTTGCGCAGGTGATGGTTGGTGCCAAGCACCACGCCGGCTTCGCGTGCGGCGACAACCATTTCGCGCGCATCCTCCAGCGTCATCGCCAAGGGCTTTTCACATAGCACGTGCTTGCCGGCCCGAATTGCCGCCAGCGTCTGCTCGCGGTGCAGCTCGTTGGTGGTCGAGACGTAGACGGCATCAACATCGGGATCACCGACCAGTTCCTCGACCGACGTCACCGACTTGCCGATGCCATTTTCCGTGGCATAGGCAGCACCGCGCTCAGCGCTGGTGCTCATCACCGAAACCACTTCGCCACCGGTGGCGCGAATTGCGCCAATGACCCATTCGCGCGCGATCGTGCTCGCGCCGATCAGACCCCATCTGTTCATGACAATGCCTCCCTCGTTCTGCGCTCGATCGCAGCACCGCAGCTCTGGCGAACGACGAGACGCACCGAACCGATAATCGCTTCGGCCTCCGCCTTGCCCGCATTGATCTGCTTCAGCAGCAATTCCGCCGCCCTCTGCCCCATGCCTTGCGGATCGACGGACACGGTCGTCAGTGCCGGCACCGCCGTCTTCGCCTCGATCACATCGTCGAAGCCGATCACAGCAAAGTCGGCGCCCGGCTCCAGCCGCCGCGCCCGCAGGCCGTCGCAGACACCGAATGCGACCGCGTCGTTGAAGCAGAGCGCGGCCGTTGGCCGGTCGGAAAGCATCATCGCCTGCTCGATGGCCGTGACACCGCCGGCGCGCGATGGCGCCGAGCCGATGACAAGCGCCTCGGCCGCATCAAGTCCCGCCTCGAGCAAAGCTTCGCGGTAGCCGCGCATGCGCGCCTCGAATACGGCGGTGTCGTGGAAACCACCGAGGAACGCGATGCGCCGATGACCCCGCTCGATCAGGTGGCGCACCGCCGCCATGGCGCCGGCATGATTGTCAGACGTCAGCGATGAAACGCCCGCGTCGGCGATATCGCGAACGACGAGCACGACGGGGATGCCGCTATCGACCAGAGGCGCCAGATCGGCAGCCTCGGTGCCGCGCGCCGGGGAGATGATCAGCCCGGAGACCCCATGCTCGCGCATGGACGCCACGACCTCGCGTTGCCGCTCGATCTTTTCATTCGTGTTGGCGAGAAACTGGACGAAGCCGGCTGACTGCACCACGGTATCGACGCCAACCGCCAGTTCGGCAAAGAAGCTGTTGGTCAGGTCGTTGACGACGATGCCGATGATCTTCGACTTCGATTGGCGCAGGTTGGCAGCGCTGCGATTGTAGACGTAACCAAGCTCGCGAATGGTCGCGTTGACCTTGGCGCGCGTCACCTCGTTGACCAGCGAGCTGCCCTGAAGGACGAGCGACACGGTCGACTTCGACACGCCGGCTGCGTGTGCGATATCCACCACCGTTACCCGTTCCTTGACCAAAGCACCCTCCCAAACCCGCCTTATTTTTCACATTCATAATTGGAACGTTCCAAATTCGTCAAGAGGTGGAGGATCACTTTTTTGGTTTCCGTACTATTCTATGGCCATCTCAGTCCCAGCGATACAGGTAATAGATCCACGGCATCACCGTTGTAATTGTTTATAAATATCCTTGTTTACAATGGCTTATGCCATATTTTTCTTTTCATTCCGGAGCCTTGGCACCTCGATTGGCATCGGATGCCAGATTTCCCACTTGAAATTTGGAACGATCTAAATTATTCGAATGCAACGATCCGAGGAGGAGAAGAAAGCCGATGACAAGCCTGACGCTGCCACGCCATGACGGTTCACTTGAGCGATACAGTCTGGCGGGCATCCCGATCGAGCGGCCAAGCGCCGCCCCAACCTTCAATCGCATTGCCTATGCCGCCGCTCATGTTGTGTCGGATCCGTTTCGCGATGCCGATCCCTGGGGCAATGCCGCCATCGACTGGGAGCGGACGATGGCCTTCCGCCATCATCTCTGGGGCCTGGGCTTCAAGATCGCCGAGGCGATGGACACCGCCCAGCGCGGCATGGGCCTCGCCTGGCCGGGCGCGCAGGAACTGATCCGCCGCTCCCTCACCGAGGCGCGAAGCGTGCCGGGCGCTGACCTTGCCTGCGGTGCGGGCACCGATCACCTGGCGCCCACTGAGGCACGCTCGCTCGACGACGTGATTGCCGCCTACGAGGAACAAATCGGATTCGTCGAGGGTGAGGGCGGCCGCGCCATCATGATGGCAAGCCGCGCGCTTGCCCGCGTCGCCCGCTCGCCCGACGATTATCGCCACGTCTACGGTCACATTCTGCGCCAGACAAAAAACAAGGTCGTGCTGCATTGGCTCGGCGACATGTTCGATCCGCAGCTCAAGGGTTACTGGGGCTCTGACGATTTCAATGAGGCACTCGACGCGGTGCTGTCGATCATCCAGGCCAACCGCGACAAGGTTGAAGGCATCAAGATCTCCCTGCTCGACAACGCCAAAGAAGTCGCCTTGCGCAACCGACTGCCGGAGGGCGTACTTTGCTTCACCGGCGATGACTTCAACTATGCGGAGCTCATCGAGGGCGACGGCGCGAAATACAGTCACGCACTTCTCGGCATTTTCGATGCGGTGGCACCTTCCGCCTCCAAGGCGCTTGCGGCATTGGCCAAGGGCGATGTGGCCACTTTCCGTGGCGTCATCGAGCCGACCGTGCCGCTGTCGCGCAAGATCTTCGAGACGCCGACACAGTACTACAAGGCCGGCGTCGTTTTCCTCGCCTGGCTGAACGGCCACCAGGGCCATTTCACCATGCCGGCAGGCATGCAGTCGGCGCGTGGCCTGCTGCACTACTCCGACATCTTCCGGCTTGCCGACAAGGCCAACGTGCTTGATCGACCCGAGTTGGCGGCAAAGCGGATGCAGAGCTTTGTTACGACCCTCGGCGTCGAACAGGCCGGCTGACAACGAAAAACGGCGCCCGCAACGGGCGCCGTCGATGACCGGGGCAGCGACCCCGGCGGATGGCCTCAGAACGTTGTCGTCAGGCTCATCCAGAAACGGCGGCCCTCCATCACCGTGTTGAAATCCGTCTGCTCGACCTTCTTGTCCAGGAGATTGTAGACGGCGGCACTGAGGGTCAGGCCTTCGCCGAGCAGTCTCGGCAACGCCTCCGACTTCGAGGCGGCGCGCAACACGGCGCGCGCACTGTGGTCGGGCCGATCGCGCCAGATGGCGCGGTAGGACCGACAATCATGCCTCAGGCCGCCAGGCCCTTCTTGGCCAACATGGCATCGGGGCTCGGCAGCTTGCCGCGGAACCCCTTGTAGGCGTCTTCCGGATCGATGGAGCCGCCGACCGAATAGACGTTGTCCCTGAGCTTGCGCGCCATGACGGGATCGAAAGGATTGCCCGTCTCTTCGAAGGCGGCAAACGCATCCGCATCGAGCACTTCCGACCACATGTAGGAATAGTACCCCGCAGAGTAGCCGTCCCCGGAGAAGACATGCAGGAAATGCGGGCTGCGATGCCGCATGACGATCGACTTCGGCATGCCGATCTTTTCCAGTGTCGCCGTTTCGAGCGCCATCGGCTCACCCTGCGTTTCCGCCGTGTGATAGGCCATGTCGACCAAGGCGGACGAGGTGAACTCGACCGTGGCGAAGCCGGAGTTGAAGGTGCGTGCGGCCAGCACCTTGTCGAGCAGCGCCTCGGGCATCGGCTCGCCGGTCTGGTAGTGCACCGCATAGCGCTTGAGGATATCCGGCACCGTCAGCCAGTGTTCGTAGAGCTGCGAAGGCAGTTCGACGAAATCTCGCGACACGCCCGTACCGGATACGGAGGGGTAGGTGACGTTGGATAGCATGCCATGCAACGCATGCCCGAACTCGTGGAAGAGGGTGCGCGCGTCGTCGAGCGACAGGAGCGCCGGCTTGCCTTCAGCGGGTTTGGCAAAGTTGCAGACGTTGTAGATGATCGGCAGTTCGCCGACGGTGCCGTTCTTGAGCGTCAGCTTGTGCTGAGACTGGAACGAACTCATCCAGGCGCCGGAGCGCTTCGACGAACGCGCGAAGTAATCGCCGAGGAACAGCGCCACAAGCTTGCCGGCGGCGTCGCGGATCTCGAAGACGCGCACATCCGGATGATAGCCGGCCATGCCCTTCTTTTCCGTCGCGGTGATGCCGAACAGGCGCTGGGCGACATCGAAGCAGGCGTAGATGATCTTTTCGAGCTGCAGATAAGGCTTCAGCTCGCCTTCCGAGAAATTGAACTTTTCGGCACGCAGCTTTTCCGCATAGTGGCGCCAGTCCCACGGCATGACGTCGTGATTGCGGCCTTCGGCTGCGATCAGCTTGGCAAGATCGGCCTCTTCCTCGCGGGCACGGGAGACCGCCTTTTCCCAGACCTGCATCAACAGGCCGTTCACGGCTGCCGGTGTCTTGGCCATGGTGTTGTCGAGCTTCAGCGCCGCGTAATTGGCATAGCCGAGCAGCCTGGCCTTCTCGGCCCGCAGAGCCAGCGTTTCGGCGATGAGGCCGCGATTGTCGGTCTCGCCGCCATTCTCACCGCGGGCGATCCAGGCCCGGAAGGCCTGCTCCCTCAGCTCGCGATTGTCGGAGAAGGTCAGAAACGGCTCGATGATCGAACGCGACAGCGTCACCGCATATTTGCTCTTTTCGCCGCGGTCGCTGGCGGCAGCCGCCATGGCGTCGCGCAGGAAGTCCGGCACCCCGGCCAGATCCTCGTCGCTCTCAAGGAAGAGGGCCCAGTTCTTTTCGTCGGCAAGCACGTTCTGACCGAACTTGGCGCCGAGGCCGGCAAGCGTCTCGTTGATCGCCGCCAGCCGCTCCTGCTCATCCTTCGCCAGCTTCGCGCCGGATTTGACGAAACCCTTCCAGTGCCGCTCCAGGACCCGCGTCGCCTCAAGGTCGAGACCGAGGGTTTCGCGGTTTTCCCACAGCGTGTCGATCCGCTTGAACAGCGCTGCATTCGTGCCGATCCTGGAATAGTGCCGGGACATTTTCGGCGCGATGTCGCGTTCCAGCGCCTGGATGGTTTCGTTGGTGTCGGCGCCGGCCTTGTTCCAGAAGAGCGAGGAGATGCGCGACAGCTCATCGCCGGCAATCTCAAGCGCGATCACGGTGTTGTCGAAGGTCGGCGCATCAGTGCTTCCGGCGATTTCGTCGATCTCCGCTTCATGCACCTTGAAGGCCGCCTCGAAGGCGGGCGCGAAATCCGTGTCCTTCACCAGGTCGAAGCGGGGCAAGCCCTCATGTCCGGTCCAGGTCGTCAGGGCAGGATTGAGCGGGGTGCTGGCGGTCATGAAGGATCCTTTCGCATGCGGATGCCGGCTAATGGCCGGGGAGGGGAGCGCCCACGCAGCTGGAGACAACGTCGGGCGGAAGAGCTTGAGGTGGTTGCCGGCGGCCCCAGCGTCAAGACTTGGGCTTGGGTTTCAGGGCTTGCGCAGACCGAGAAGGCCGGGGGCGGCGTGCCACACGGCCTGGACGGCAAAGCCGATGAACAGCAGCCCTGAGAGCCGAACGATCGCCAGCTCATGGTGGCGATAGAAACGCCGAACGACCGACGCGCCGATGATTACGATCAGGATCAGGTCGGCAACGAGAAAGCCGATAAGCGAGACGCCGAGCAGCATCGGCAGGGCGTCGAATTCAAGCGCGTTGGCGGAGCCGGCGAGCAGGGCGGTGAAGGTCGCGAGCGCCACCGGATACCCCTTCGGGTTTGTCAGGCCGAAGATAAGCCCGCGCCGGAGCGGTCGCTCCACCGTGATCAGCGCCCTGTTTTCGCCCGTCGGCCGGGCGCGCAGCGCGGTCCAGCCGATCCAGCCGAGATAGAGGCCACAGAAGAGGCCGAGAATGTCGAAGATCGTCGTGCCGACCGAACGCGCGCCGACGATCGCAACCAGCGCCAAGCCCGACCAGAGGATATCGCCGGCGAGATGGCCGCCCATGAACAGGGCGCCTGCCTTGCGGCCCTGGCCGGCACCGATGCCGAGCAAGGCCAGAAAAGCCGGCCCGGGAATGAGCGTATAGGAAAGGGCGGCGAGAAAGGCACCGATCAGCAGCGTCTCGGACATGGCGGGTCCCCGGTTGTGTCAGCGACCATTCGATCCCCAGCCAACGATTCCGTCAAGCGGAAAGGCTGCTCCGAGAGAATGTCGAAACGGGAACTGCAAAAACGCTCCAGGATTTCCAGGCGCACGGTCGCTTCGCGAAAATCGGTAGGCGCGAACGGCAAGACAGACCTCCACCGAAGAGTGGCGGCATGCAGTGACACGAAGAACTGTGTTCTAGCGACGGGAACCGCTGGCTCGACGGTTGCCGAAGACAAGGGCATTGACGCTGGCGCCGAGAAGCGTCGTGATCTCGTGAGTGAAATTGCGCATGATCTCGATCCTTTTCCGTGTGTGTGCGGGCGTTGCGGCTTCGGGCCGCGGATGTGAGAATTCCACCCTTTCGGCGTGCACGCTGTTTCTCCGGTAACCGGCGCGGGGCCGGGATGTTGGCGCACAATTCTTTCGTCGCGATCATTTCCCTCGATACGAAGTTGCGTTAAGACGCGCGCGAGTTTTCCCCGCGAGAAGGACTTTCCATGACAGTGCGCAATCTCTTCCTTCTGCCCGGCGACGGCATCGGCCCGGAAGCCATGGCGGAAGTCCGCAAAATCATCGCCTACATGAATGCCGAGCTTGGCGCCGGCTTCGTGACGGACGAAGGCCTCGTCGGCGGTTCTGCCTATGACGCCCACGGCCAGGCGATTTCGGAAGGGGACATGGCCAAGGCGC
>NZ_PVZR01000079.1:0-753 GCF_003024455.1 Ensifer sp. NM-2 | reverse complement strand
CAGAAGTCTGATCCGGTCGAGCGGGCTCATCACGGCGCGGATGGTCTTGGTGGCGACGCGGGCATAGAGCGCGGTCGTATCAAGTTTGGCATGGCCGAGCAGGACCTGGATGACGCGGATGTCGACGTCCTGCTCCAGCAGATGCGTGGCGAAGCTGTGGCGCAGCGTGTGCGGCGTCACCCGCTTCTTGATCTTGGCGGCTTGCGCGGCGGTATGGACGACGCGGTTCATCTGCCGCGTGGAGAGTGGCGTGATCGGGTTGCGGCCCGGAAACAGCCAGCCCTGCGGCAGCATTACGCCGCGGCGCTTGCCTTCGCGCCACCAAGCCCGCAGCAACTCGAGCAGTTGCGGCGACAGCATGGCGTGGCGATCCTTGCGCCCCTTGCCCTGTTCGACGCGGATCAGCATGCGTGTCGAGTCGATATCGGTCACCTTGAGCGCCACGATCTCCGACACCCGCAATCCGGCGCCATAGGCCGTGCCGAGGGCAGCCTTGTACTTCGGCCCCGGTGCGGCGTCGAGCAGCCGTACTACCTCCGCGACGCTCAGAACCAGCGGCAGCCTGCGTGGTTGATGGATCACGGTCAGGCGGCGCGAGAGATCGGGCCGGTCGATCGTCACAGTGAAGAAGAAGCGCAGCGCCGAGACTGAGCTGTTGATGCTCGCTGCCTGCATGCCCACCCGGGTCTGGTGCAACTGGAACCGGCGCAGATCCTCAGCCGTCGCCATGTCGGGGGAGCGGCCGATGAAGGC
>NZ_PVZR01000078.1:0-791 GCF_003024455.1 Ensifer sp. NM-2 | reverse complement strand
CTGAGTGGCCGGCACCGGTCACCATGACTCGCTTGCCGGCGAAGCGGTCACGGTCGCGGCCCTGCACGTCAGGCAGCGGCGCGGTGATGTGGCCCGCGGCGCGGGCCTGCTGCTCGCCGGGAGCAAGGAGCCCGGCCTGTCCGAGGGGGTTGGGCGTGGACCAGGTGCCGGAGGCGTCGATGACCGCGGAGGCGAGCACGTCTTCGCTGTGCCCGTCGGTGGTCTGGATCCGGACGAGGAAGGGGGTCTCCTCGCGGCGTGCGGTGCGGGTCTTGTCGATGCCGGCGCGGGAGACGGCGGTGACCCGCGCCCCGCAGCGGATCGACTCGGCGAGCTGGGGAAGCTGCGCGAGCGGTTCGAGGTAATGCTCGCGCAGTTCGTGACCGGTCGGGAGAACGTCGGCGTCGGGTGCGGTCCAGCCGGCAGCTTCGAGGAGACGCTGTGCGGCGGCGTCGAGGTTGTACTGCCACGGCGAGAAGAGCCGCGTGTGCCCCCACTCGGCGATCGCGGCTCCTGCCGCGGTCCCGGCCTCGAGGATCAGGAACGGCAGGCCGCGCTCAGAGAGGTGGGCAGCGGCGGCAAGGCCGATGGGGCCAGCGCCGATGACGACAATGGGATGTGAGTTCGTTGCGGTGGTCAAGATGATGAGTCTCCTTGCTGCGGGGCGGTCAGTTCGCGGTGCCGGTGAGGTCGGTCAGGAGCTTGCGGACGTGGGTGTCGATGTCGTCGCGGACCAAGCGCATCCGCTCCATCCCTTCGATGCCGCGCTGAGAGGGCTCATCGGTGTGCCA
>NZ_PVZR01000077.1:0-802 GCF_003024455.1 Ensifer sp. NM-2 | reverse complement strand
TTAGCGGTGTCGCGACGATGGCGTTCGATACGCTCCCCTCAGTTAGCGCACTCGTGCGCGAAGGACGCCTGAAATTACTCGCCGTGGGCGGAACCGAACGGTCGCCGGAGTTTCCCGACATACCGACTGTGGCTGAGTCGGGCTATGCCGACTACAATGCAGGCTCGTGGAGCGCGATGTTGGCGCCGGCCGGCACCCCGCAGGAAATCATCGATATGCTGAATGCGGAAGTCCTGAAGATTCTGAATAAGCCCGAAGTCGCAGAACGCCTCACGAAGCTCGGCGCAGTGGTGGTTGCAAGCTCTCCCGAAGAGGCGAGAGTTGCCATCGAGAGAGAAGGCAAGGTCTTCGGAGAGCTGATTGGTCGCCTTGGCATCAAGGTCGGCCAGTAAGGTTCCAGCACCAAGAGGGCCGCAAGTTTGCGGCCCATTTCCCATGCAGCCAGGAGACGCTTCGATGACCGTCCTTGCAAGCGGCACTATCACCATCAAGAAAGATGTTGTGGCAGGCGGCTTCATTGCCGCTTTCGCAATCGGATTTGGCGTAATCGCCTGGAACTATTCATTTGGCAACGCCTCACAGATGGGGCCCGGCTTTTTCCCGCTTATCCTATCGGCCATACTCGGCTGTCTCGGCCTGGCCGTCGCCATCAAGGGAATAATCGGTCCGGGTGGACAGATGACGTTCGTCGCCCCGGTCAGATTGCTTTGCGTTCTGGCCAGCCCCCTTCTCTTTGGCCTGCTCGTGAGACCTGCCGGTTTTCTAATCGCAGTGACCGTGACGGCCTTTGTTGGCACTCTGG
>NZ_PVZR01000076.1:0-803 GCF_003024455.1 Ensifer sp. NM-2 | reverse complement strand
ACACCACGGTGATGGTGCCGGGCGGCAAGCCGGTGGAGATCCAGATCCGCACGCAGGAGATGCACCGCCAGGCCGAGTACGGCGTCGCCGCGCACTGGCGGTACAAGGCTCAGGCCGCCGGCCAGGCGCCGGTGCAGGCCACGCCGGCCTGGCTGCGCTCGGTGATGGACTGGCAGGCGGACACCCGGGACCCGGACGAGTTCCTCGCCTCGCTGCGCACCCAGATCGGGGCGGACGAGGTGTACGTCTTCACGCCGAAGGGGGAGATCCGCACCCTGCCGGCCGGCTCCACGCCCGTGGACTTCGCCTACGCCATCCACACCGACGTCGGCCACCGCACCATCGGTGCCCGGGTCAACGGCAAGCTCGTCCCGCTGTCCACGCCGCTGAGCCACGGTGACACCGTGGAGGTCTTCACCTCGCGCGCCGAGGACGCGGGCCCGAGCCGGGACTGGCTGGGCTTCGTGGTCTCGCCGCGGGCCCGGTCCAAGATCCGTCACCACTTCGCCACGCAGCGCCGCGACGAGCAGGCCGACCGGGGACGCGAGTCGCTGACCCGTCAGCTGCGCAAGGCCGGCATGGCCGTGCAGCAGGTGCTCGGCGGCGAGGAGCTGGTGCAGGTGGCCACGGATCTCGGCTACGCGGACCTCGACGGGCTGTTCGTGGCCCTCGGCGACGGCCACGTGTCCGCCCAGTCCGTGCAGGAACGCGTCGCGGAGCGCCTCGCTCCGCCGACGCCGACGCAGGCCGAGCCGGAGGGCGAGCTGACCGTCGGCGAGGTGCACCTGCAGGAGCTGGTCCCG
>NZ_PVZR01000075.1:0-805 GCF_003024455.1 Ensifer sp. NM-2 | reverse complement strand
GGATGTTCCACGTCAAGGATGCCGAGTTCAACCCGACCGGGCGGCAGGGCGTCTATGGCGGCTACCAGGGCTGGGTCAACCGGGCCGGGCGTTTCCGCTCGCTCGGCGACGGCCAGGTCGATTTCGGCGCGGTGTTTTCCAAGATGGCGGCCAATGATTTTACCGGCTGGGCAGTGGTCGAATGGGAGTGCTGCCTGAAGCATCCCGAAGACGGCGCGGGCGAAGGCGCCGAGTTCGTCAGGCACCACATCATCCGGGTGACCGAAAAGGCCTTCGACGATTTTGCCGACGGCGGTACCGACGAGGCCGCCAACCGGCGCCTGCTGGGGATTTGAGGCACGGTATAGAGCCAACGGTGGCGCCTGCCGGGCGATGGCCGCAGTGCGCCCCCGGCCGTAGCCCCTCACCCTAACCCTCTCCCGCAAGCGGGGAGAGGGGACGTGCCACACGGTGCTGCCGAGCGAGAGGAAACGCCGTCGCGATCGCCCTTCTGCCAGCTGCTGGAGGAGGGGATGTGAGCTGACGCTGGCGCTGCTGTCTTGGCTGGTGGTGCGAGCGGGTGCCGCATATTCCTTCTCCCCGCCCGGCGGGGAGAAGGTGCCGGCAGGCGGATGAGGGGCAGCCGCACGACGATGACAACGAGACGATAGAGCAGGTTCAGAACAGGGAGACAAAACGATGGCAATCGAGGGAACGAGCGAGAAGCGCGAGCGGCGGATCAGGCTCGGCATGGTCGGCGGCGGTTCGGGCGCCTTCATCGGCGCGGTGCACCGCATCGCCGCCCGGCTCGACGATCACTACGAAC
>NZ_PVZR01000074.1:0-808 GCF_003024455.1 Ensifer sp. NM-2 | reverse complement strand
GCGCGGCAGCGCGGACGTGACGGGGTGCGGGGGCTCCACGTGTCGCAGGCGGTGCACCGGGTGCCAGCGGCGGCGCGCCCCCGTGAACGGCTTGGACAGGGGGGTGGCGAGCAGGGCGAGGCCTGCCAGCCAGCTGAGGGCGAGCGCGAGGGCGAACTTGGCGGCGTTGTCCTCCACGCCGTGCCGCGTGACCCACATCAGCACCCAGCCGTGCAGCAGCACCACCACCGTGCCCGTCCGGACCAGGGCGGTGATGACGCGGCGCAGGGCCTGCCCCGTCCCGGTGCGTCGGGCGAAGGAGCGCAGCAGCCCCTCCACCGTGGAACCGAACACGAGCACCATCCCCGCGGACATCAGGACGCCCACGGCGGGGGTGAGCACCGGCGTGCCGAAGCCGCCGAACTTGATGTTGGGCGGCTCCAGGCCCAGCCGCACCGCGACCAGGCCGAGCAGCACCAGGCCGACGCCGATGAGTGTCCGGTGGCGCCGCACGTGCGGCTGGACGCGGCGGCGGAACGTCTCGCCGCTGAGGACGAACAGCAGGCACGGCAGGGCCAGCCCGACGCCCAGAGGCGTGCGGGCGATCGCGGAGTCCGGCACGAGGTGGGCCCACGCCAGCCCGGCCAGGCCCACCGCCCAGGCGACGGCGGACGGGAAGCGCTCGAGGAATCGGCGCAGCACCGTGGTGAAGAACAGGACGGAGATGAACCAGAACGCCCACCACGGGGGCTCTTGGTCCGCGCCCCCGTACCAGCCGGTGATCATCAGGCGCCGCAGGAGGTCGGGGTCGTCGGCGAACCACGCGAAC
>NZ_PVZR01000073.1:0-822 GCF_003024455.1 Ensifer sp. NM-2 | reverse complement strand
GCAATAGCCGGATTGAACGATGCCGGCTGCTTGTTGAGCAGCGTGCTTCGGCCAGTTGTTGCTCAGAGCGCAGCAAACGAGGTCAAGCGCGGCCTCCCGTCAGATGAGTTGCTGGCGCGCTGCCTGATAGACGGCGTTGACGAGGTTATAGGCGCCGAGCTTGGTGCGCGCTCTGTCGAGGTAGAATTTGACTGTGCACGGTTGCATGCCAATGAGGTCAGCGGTCATGGCCATCGATTTGCCCAGTGACGCCCAGGCCAGGCATTCGGTTTCGCGCGCCGAGAGTGCGACGTCGGGGGCCCTGAGCAGGCCGGGCTGACACATGGCCACCCGCGCGTGAACGTAGGCGACGGCAGCAATGGCCTTGAACTCATCGATCGGTGTCGCGGCATCCGGCCAGACGGAGCCCGCGAACGTCAAGACGGCGATGTTGCCAAACGGGCTGCGGATGGGGATGGTAAGACCGGCGCCGATACCGTGCTTGCGAGCACTCCGCCAGAACTGCCGGACGTTGAGGTCGCCACCGAGCGCCTCGCCGTTTTCCCAGGTGAAGGGCCGCATCAACCGGCGCGCCTGCGCCATGACCGGATCAAAGCGTAGGTATTGGCCGGTCATGTACTCCTGCTGCCACGCTTCGGGATAGTTGGTATAGGCGGCGCCAAAGGGAAATGTCGTATCGACATAGGCAAACCACGCAAGCCCGCACCGCTCAGTGAAGCCGCAAAGGGCGTCGGTTATGTCCTGCTCGGTCCAGGCGACATTGATCCCGTCGATGAGTTGATCCAGCGCTTCGTTCATTGGCAACGTCTCCAGATTGCGAGG
>NZ_PVZR01000072.1:0-839 GCF_003024455.1 Ensifer sp. NM-2 | reverse complement strand
GAAGAACAGCCAGGCGACGTGTTGCCGATCATCACCCACTACGCCGGCTGCAAACCGGCTGATCTCACTCAAGGCGAGTGATGGCAGATAGAGGATCCACGGGTGAGCGCTTCGTCGAGGAGGTTGTCGTCCATCATGCCCGCGCTGGCTGCCTGATTGGGCCGTTCACAAGGACGAGTAAGGGGTATGGGCCGATGAATGCCGGCGGGAAAACGCAAAGGCACACCGCTATGTATGCGCGCTTGTTTAGGGTTCTCCACCGACACTTGAGCACGAAGCCGCGCACAACTGCGGTTTGAGTTTGCTAGATCGCTGGATCGATCTCCCTTCGTTTTTAAACCAGATAGCTTGTTATCACTTTGCTTTGACCTCAGAGAACGCACGCATTCGATAGTTGACCAAATTCATTTCTTTGCCTCGAACTTGATCAACTGCACATGCAAGTGACACCACTCGCGACAATCCGCGTGACTTGAGGAGACGAGCACCTGGCCTGTCACATGAACCAGCCCGCGATCGCGCGCGGGAAGGCGAAGCCGAAAAAGCTCGGTAATTACACTCGCCTGTATCCTGCCAAGGACGGCGCTGCGCCAAAAGACAACGCGTCCAGCCGCGGTGAATGCGCTGTTCTTTCACGGTGACATTTCTCGCGCTAAGCAAGCGGCGGGGGAGGGCAACAGATAAAGACCGAGGATGTCGCGGAGCTTACCGACGAACAAGGATTCCTGGAAAGCTTGAACGTCTCAGTGAGATGGGGCCGCTGGTTGAAGGCTTTCCCTATCCGGCGGATCGTCGTGGGCGAAACGCCAGCGGAAACCCACGATCTATCCGCACGCCAG
>NZ_PVZR01000071.1:0-861 GCF_003024455.1 Ensifer sp. NM-2 | reverse complement strand
CACCGCCACCGAGGAACGGTCCCTGACCCAGGGCACCGCCGGCTGGGCCGGCCTCGGTACCTCCAACACCGAGGGGGCAGCCCGGTGAGCATCCACACCCCGAACACCGCCGCACCGGCGCTGCCGGCCGATTTGGAGGCGCTGTTGCGGCAGCTGAAGATGCCCCACGCCCGCGGTATCGCCGCCGAGGTACTGGCCACCGCCCGGGCCCAACGCTGGGAGCCGGCCGAGGTCCTCAAGGCCCTGCTGGTCGAGGAGACCACCGGTCGGGCCCGATCCATGCTCGCCGCCCGGCGCAAGGCCGCCGGGTTCCCCACCGGCAAGACCTTCACGACCTGGGATCCGGGCGCCTCCTCGATCCCGGCCCCGACCCAGCAGTCCCTGCGCACCCTGGAATGGCTCTCGCGCAGAGAGAACCTCGTGGTCTGCGGGCCCTCCGGCACCGGCAAGACCTTCTTCCTCGAGGCCCTGGGCCAGCAGGCCGTGGAGGAGGGCAAGCGGGTGGCCTGGTTCACCCTGGAGGACCTCGGGGCGATGATCCGGGCCCACCGGCCCGATGACACCATCACCAAAGCCGTCGCCCGAATCCTGCGCGCCGACCTGATCGTCATCGACGACATCGGCCTGCTGCCGGTCGCCGACGATGCCGCCGAGGGCCTCTACCGCATCGTGGACGCCGCCTACGAGAAACGCTCCGTAGCGATCAGCTCGAACCTGCACCCGGCCGGCTTCGACGAGCTGATGCCCAAGACCCTGGCCACCGCCACCGTGGACCGGCTCCTGCACCACGCCCACGTGTGCCAGACCACCGGAGACTCCGTACGGATGACCCAGGCAATGGCCGGGAAGGGAGTCATGCCA
>NZ_PVZR01000070.1:0-887 GCF_003024455.1 Ensifer sp. NM-2 | reverse complement strand
GTCTGCTCTTATGTTCGTTTGCAAGCTTTTAGTCATAACTCTTTCCTTTCCGGCTTTGACGACGAAAGCATATGCGTGGAGCTGTTGAACAAGGCAGGAGACAGGGCATTTAGACGACGGCTGGCATACTCTTATGCGCGGGTTGGGTACCGCATTTCCGTGTTTTCGTCTGGGGCTGCCTCTGTCTAGGATCGGGCATGGATTTTATCCGCCACATAGCAGACGACGAGGGTTCCCCCACCGGAGCCCTGTCTCCAGCCTTGTCCAACAGCAGATGATTTCAATTTTTGAGTTATGTGTCTCTCTTCAAGCCTGCCATGGGCATTAGATCTTTGCCTTGGGATTGACCTCCTGTCCAATCGCCCACAGGAACGCTGCCATTTCTCGGGCAATGGCGGTGACAGCGACGACCTTCGGCTTGCCGGCCGCCATCAGCTTGCGATAGCGCGCGCAGAGTCGCACCTGGCCTTTCCAGGCAATCTCTCGAACCGCCCTTGGCAGTCCCTCCAGCCGTGCTTGGATTGTCGAGCTTACACGGGCCGGGAAGCGATATGTCCAGGCGCCTTCTATGAGGACCCTTCGCGCGCGCATGTTGCCTGCCTTGGTAATCCCCCCACGCTTGACCCGTTCGCCCGTCGAGCTTTCCGACGGCACAAGACCAAGATACGCCATCAACTGACGGGGATTATCAAAGCGCCTGACATCGCCGATCTCGACCACAAAGGTGACCGCGGTCATGAACGCGACGCCGCGCATTGCTTGGTAGGCGGCCACAACCGGGGCCATCGACCAGGATGCCGCGGTCTCCACCACCAGCTGGGTCAGCCTGTCCAGACGCACGCCGGCATCCTCGATGGCCTGGCAATATTCTGCCAACAGGATTTGGT
>NZ_PVZR01000006.1:0-397342 GCF_003024455.1 Ensifer sp. NM-2 | reverse complement strand
GAAAACGACAAATCCCCATAGACCGGCAACCGCGCTTTCCATCCCGCGGGTTCTTTCACTGGAGGCTTTCGGACGCCGGCCCGAGCCAGGCCAACGCGTGGAGCGCCAGCATCCGAAACCCATCACAACACCGGTCATTGATTGCCAAAGTCTCGATCTGGTTTTAGCCTCAAGAAGCCCCACGTCTGTGGCCATCTTAGAACTACGATTCTGAATCTATGGATATTTTTATGACTGAGAAATATCGACTACCCGAGACGTTCAACACCGAACGCTTCTTCGTCCGAAAGGCCCAGGCATCTGATGCGGCGTCGGTTTTCGAAGGCTGGGCCACTGACGTGGACATTACTCGCTACCTGGTCTGGAGGCCCCACTCCGACATTTCGCAGACTACCGCTTTTCTGGAGCAAGCGGAGCGAGAGTGGGATGCCGGGACAAGTTTTCCATCTCTGATTGCCCTGCGTACAGCGCCAGAGCAGATCATTGGAACGGTGGAGCCGCGCGTAGCTTCCGGGCGGGTATCATACGGCTGGATCGTTCGCCGGGACCACTGGGGACAGGGGGTTGCCACAGAGGTTGTTAGCTGGTTGTTGGAACATGCTCTCGCGCACCCAACTATATTTCGAACAGAGGCGACTTGTGACGTCGTCAACATCGCGTCGTCGCGCGTGATGGAGAAGGCTGGCATGGCCCGTGAAGCTGTTCTGCGCCGCTATCTTCTTCATCCAAACGTCTCGAATGAAGCAAGAGACGCGTTGCTGTATTCTAAGGTCCGCTGACGGCGAACGACCGGTTTGGGCCAGGCGCAAGACCAAGACAACAAACGGGGCGCGGTTGGGAGGACCCGCGCCCTTTTTTGCGAGGAGTGGACCGGACGGCGTTATCAGGCGTCGACGTCTTCCTTCAGAAAGTCGGCGGCAACGCGAGCTGTCAGCGCCAGCGACACCGCGCCTGCATCCGGATGGCCGATGCTCTTTTCCGCAAGCGGCCGCGCGCGGCCGAGTTTCGGCGTCAGGCTGGACGTGGCGTCAGCCGCATCGCTAGCAGCCTTGGCCGCCGCCTCCCAAGCCTTGTTCAACGACTTCAGGTTTTCAAATTCCCGCTCCAACGTGTCGACGAACGGCACGAGGGCGTCGACCAAGGTCTTGTCGCCGACGCGGGCGCGTCCGAGACGGGTGACGCCGTCGAGCGCGAGCCGCGCACCTTCTATGATGGCCGCATCCGCAGGCTTGTCGTCGTCGGAAAATGCGTTGCTCCAGGAGCGAAGAAGCAGGCCCCAGATTGCGCCCGACGTGCCGCCCGCGCGATCGGCCCAGGCATCGCCCGCCGTTGCCAGCACACTGGCAGCGCCTGCCCCAGCCGCTACCGCAGAGTTCGCGGCCTCCTGGGCCGCCGCAGAGCCGCGGCGCATGCCCTGGCCATGGTCGCCGTCGCCGGCAAAGGCGTCGATACGGCCGAGTTCGTCTTCAGCTTGCTTCAGGGCATCGGCAACCTTGCCGATCAACCGGGCAATGCACTTACCGCTTTCCTTGGAGGCCTGCGACGCAGGCGCGAAGGTCGCGGGACCATCCTCATCGGAAATCGTATCGGTCGCCGGCTCCGCGTTGATGATCGCGCCCTTGCGCAGCACCGGTGCATCGCATGGCGCACGCCAGTAGGATTCAAGCTCTTCGTCGAGCCAGAGCAGTGACAGCGAGCAGCCCTGCATGTCCAGGCTGGTGACGAACTCGCCGCATTCCGGATCGACGATTTCGAGGCCCGCCGCCTTCAATTCCTGTTCGACAGCGACCCAAAGAACGAAAAGCTCTTCGTACTTGGTTGAGCCCAGACCGTTCAGCACCGGCGCAACCTTTGCCGTCCCGGCCGGACGCTCGGCCAGCAGTTTGCCGACAAGCAATTTCGCAAGCTCGGTTGCCGTTACGACCTTTTCCTCGCTGATGCCCGGCTCGCCGTGAATGCCAAGACCGAGCGCCATTTCGCCCTTCGGAACCGTGAAGAGCGGATGGGTCGCGCCCGGCAGGGTGCAGCCGCCGAAAGCGACCCCGAAGGAGACGGTGCGATCATTGGCAAGGCGGCTGACGCGCTCGACCTCGTCCAGCGACAGACCGGCTTCGGCAGCAGCGCCTGCAATCTTGAAGACCACGAGATCGCCGGCGATGCCGCGGCGCTTAGGCGCCGTATCAGCCGTGGCACTCGCGACATCGTCGGTCACCGGCACGATGCGCACGTCGATGCCTTCGGCCCGAAGGCGTTCGGCGGCAACGCCGAAATTCAGGACGTCCCCGGCATAGTTTCCGAAACCGAGGAGAACGCCGCCGCCCTGGTCGGCATGACGGCAGACACGCGCAACGGCAGCGGTCGACGGCGAGGCAAAGACGTCGCCGGCGACGGCAGCATCAGCCATGCCCGGGCCGACATAACCTGCAAAGGCCGGATAATGGCCGGAGCCACCACCGATAACGACGGCGACCTTGCCCTTCGGCACCTTGGTCGAGCGCACGACGCCGCCCTTCACCAGGCGGACATTGCGGGCATAGATGGAGCTGAAGCCGGCGAGCGCGGTTACGGCGAAATCTTCCGGTGCGTCAAAGATCGTGGTCATCGCTACTTGTTCCTTAGTCGCGAGGCAGAATGCGCCTCAGATAGTCCCGATTGGTTGCGCTGACGGAAAGGCCATCGCCACCGTAATGCTCGCAGAGGAACGGGCTCTGGAACCCGTGCGAAAGCGCCATGCGAATGGCGGAACGGTAGTTGATCACGCCGAACTCCAGCGGGGCTGGATGGGTGACGATCAGCCCCGAAGTTTCGTCCTCGGTGCGGTTGTAGTTCTTGACGTGCCAGTATTTGGCAAAGGGTGCAACCTTCGCCATCATTTCCTGCCAGTGCTCGACCGGACGATGCAGGCGGATCAGGTTGCCGAGGTCGGCGTTGATGCCGACATTCGCAAGACCGACGTCGGTGACGAAGCGCACCGCGCTATCGGCGGAACCTATGTACGTGTCTTCATACATCTCGAGCGCCAGCTCGATGCCGAGTTCTTCGGCATGGCGGCCGAGCTCGCGGATGCGCGAGACACCCTTCTGCCAGATGGCTGCGTCATCAGGGTTTTTGACGCCATCGACTGTCCAGAACCACAGCGCCTTCTTCTGCGCATCGGTCAACGGACCGAAGAATCCGAAGGAGACCGAACCTGCCCCGATCGCGGCTGCGGTATCGATGACCCGATGACCATAGGCGAGATACTCGTCACCATGAACAGGATCGATGACGCTGCGACGCGCAGTCGAGATCCCCGGCATGGTCAAGCCGAGATCACGCGTCAATGCGACGAAGCTCCCAAGCCGTGCCGGTGACAAATCGGCAAGACGGATCCAGCTGTCGGTCGGGTCGAGCTCAGTGAAGCCGGCATCGACGACGTCATCGAGTGTCAGTGCCCATTCCTCGACCGACTGGTCCTGAACCGAGCGGCCATCCGCCAGGATGTTCGGATACTGGATCATGGCGGCCGCGATAGGCCAGGTGTCACGGATCCATTTGCGCGGCGCGTTTGCCATGGCGTTTCCCCAATTTTTTGAAGTTTGGTGCGGCGGCTCCGTCAAGCCGCCGCGCTACCGTCGCCCGGCGATGTTGCATCATCGCCCTTGCGCTTGCGAACCAGGCCGATCAGTCCGAAGACGACAGGCGACAGCAGCATTGCCAGGCCAAGGCCCATCAACGACGAAACCAGCGCATTTGACCAGAAGATATTCAGCGATCCGCTCGACAGAAGCATGGACTGGCGGAAGGCATCCTCGGCCTTGTCGCCGAGCACCATGGCGAGAACCAGGGGCGCCAGCGGATAATCGAGCTTCTTGAAGACGTAGCCCAGCACGCCGAAGCCGATGACCATGAAGATATCGGAGACGGAATTGGCCACCTGATAGGCGCCGGAGAAGATGACCGCGACGATGATCGGGCCAATGATCGAGAACGGTACGCGCAGGATCGAGGCGTAGAGCGGCACGGTGGCGAGCACCAGGATGACGGCGACGACGTTGCCGAGATACATCGAGGCAATCAGACCCCAAACGAAATCGGGCCGGTCAGTAAACAGCATCGGACCGGGCGTCAGGCCCCAGATCATCAGGCCGCCCATCATGACGGCAGCCGTGGCCGAACCGGGAACGCCGAGCGCCAGCATCGGCAACAGTGCCGAAGTGCCGGCCGAATGGTCGGCAGTCTCGGGTGCTACGATGCCGCGCGGGTCGCCCTTGCCGAACTTCGACTTGTCGCGTGCCGAACGACGGGCGACGCCATAGCTCATGAAGGAGGCTGCGGTCGGGCCGGCAGGCGTGATGCCCATCCAGATACCGATGATGGTCGAGCGCGCGATCGTCAGCCAGTAGCGCGGGATCTCGACGAGGGTGCGGCCGATTTCGGCGAGCCTGACGCGCGCCTTGATGCCTTCGAAGCGCAGCCCTTCTTCCGTTGTCAGCAACAGTTCGCCGATGCCGAAGAGGCCCATGACGGCGATCAGGAAGCTGACGCCTTTGATCAGGGTCGGGATGTCGAAGGTCAGGCGCAGATCGCCGGAGATTGTGTCCATGCCGACCGATGCAAGCGCGAAACCGATCATCATTGAGACGAGCGTCTTGAACGGCGATTGCGCACCCATCGAGATGAAGCTTGCAAAGGCAAGGAAGTAGACCGCGAAGTATTCCGGTGACGAGAAGCGCAGCGCGAAGTTCGCGACCCAGCCCGACAGGAGCGTGATCATCACGACGCCGGCAAGCGCACCGATGCCGGCCGAGACGAAGGCCAGCGTCAAGGCGCGGCTCGCCTGCCCTGCCTTGGCCATCGGATAGCCGTCGAAGGTGGTTGCGACCGACGAGGGCTCGCCCGGAATATTGAACAGGATGGATGTCGTCGAGCCGCCGAACAGCGCTCCCCAATACATGCAGGAGAGCAGGATGATGGCGGAGATCGGATCCATGGAGAAGGTCAGCGGCAACAGCAGCGATACGCCGTTTGGCGCGCCGAGGCCGGGCAGAACACCGACGAGAATGCCGAGCGTGACGCCGACCATCATCAGCAGGATGTGATTCCAGCTGAGGATGTGGCCGAAGCCATCGATCAGAAGACCGATATTTTCCATGTCATTCCTCCCGGGGAAACTTTAAGCGGTCAGGATCAGTAGATCCCGAACCATGCCTCAACCGGCCCCTTCAAAAGCGGAACCTTGAAGCCGATCTCGAATACGATGAAGAAGAAGAGCGAAACGGCCACGCCCGCCGGCAGTGCGATCCACCACTTGTAACGCCCCTGGAAGAGCATCGCGCCGGCGATATAAAGCGCCGTCCCGACATAGAGCCCGAGCCAAGCGGAGACGCCGGCAAAGGCGACAAGAGGCAAGAGGAATGAGGCAACGACGCGGGCGCGGGCGCCGTCGATGAAGATATCACCCGTGCCACGATGCTTCACGAATGCACCGATCGCATTCGCAATGCTTCCCAGAATGATCAGAACGCCGATGTAGAAGGGAAAATAACCAGCCTCTGGGCCGAAATCGCTCCATCCGGCGCCGACATCGGAGGCGCCATAGCAGACGGCTGCGCCAAAGATACCAGTCAACGCGGCAACGCCAAGCTCCACCGCGAAGCGGGAAAGCCCATTCGCACTGTTCTCACTCATGATCGTGACCTTTCAAACCGGTTGACGGGCGCTCCCCTTAGCGCGTCATACTTGACGCGCGGCGCTGTCGAGGCGCCCGTCCCGATATATCGCCTGTTTTAGTTGGCGAGCCAGCCTTCGCGCTTCAGAACTTCGCCGACTGCGGCGCCGTCCATCTCGATGGCGACCTTGAAGTCGTCGCCAGCGATGTAAGCGGGAGACTGCGAGGTATCGGCAAGATACTTCGCCCACTCCGGCGTTTCGGAAACCTTGCGCATCAGGTCCGCATAGAACTTGACGGCATCCGGCTCAACGCCAGCCGGCAGCCAGACGGTGCGCGGCATGGAGTAGTTGTCGATGGCGATGCCCGTCTCCTTGCAGGTCGGGATGTCGCTCCAGCCCTTGTCGCCGGCAACCTTGGCGTCGTTCGTCAGCTTGACGCTCTTGAAGACGCAAAGCGGCTTGACCATGCCGGCCTGCCACTGGCCGAGGTTTTCACTCGGGTTGTTGACGTTGGCGTCGAGGTGTTCGCCAGCGAGCTGAACGGCCGCTTCGCCACCGCTCTTGAATGGGATGTAGTTGATGGTCGCGCCGGTCGCCTCGTTGATCATCGAGGTGAGGATCTGGTCGACGTCCTTCGACTGGCTTCCGCCGATCTTCAGTCCACCTTCCTTGGCCTTGGCGGCGAAGTCGGCAGCCGTCGCGTAAGACGCCTTGCCGTTGACCCAGAGGATGAATTCGTCGGAAGCAAGCGCTGCAACCGGCGTCAGGTCCTCGGCCTTGTAAGGCACCTTGGCGCGGACCGGCAGCAGGTAGGCATTGTTGGTGCCGAATGCCAGCTTGTAGGCGTCGCCCTTGTTGGTCGCGGTGTAGACGAAACCTTCGGCGCCGCCGGCGCTGCCCTTGTTGGTGACGACAACAGGCGCCTTCATCAGTTCGTACTTGCCGATGATCGCCTGGATCGTGCGCGCGAAGATGTCCGTGCCGCCGCCCGGGCCAGCCGTGACGACGAATTCAACCGGACGGTCGGGCTCGAAGGCCGACGCCGGAGCGGCAACGCCGAATGCGGCTGCCATGATGCATGCGATAGAAACGGATTTTTTCATGTCTAATCCTCCCGTTGAGTGAGATGCGGCGCAAGACCTCCTCCTGCGCCGGTAGTGCTTGAAAGCGCGCGAAATCAGGCGGCGGCCGAAAGGGCAGCCTTTTTTTTCGCCATGCGAACGGCGAGCAGAAGCGCCTCGCGGCTTGCGCCGACATCGGCAATACCCTTGCCGGCAATGTCATAGGCCGTGCCGTGTGCGGGGGTGCAGAGCGGGAACGGCAGGCCGCCCATCATCGTCACGCCCTTGTCGAAGCCCATGAGCTTCATCGCGATCTGACCCTGATCGTGGTACATGGTCAGGACGGCATTGAAGCCTTCCTTGAGTGCGCGCACGAAAACGGTGTCGGCCGGGAACGGGCCGTCGACGTTGTAGCCGAGCACCTTGGCCTTCTCGACCGCCGGCTCGATGATGTCGATCTCTTCCATGCCGAAGCTGCCGCCGTCGCCGGCATGCGGGTTGAGGCCTGCAATCGCGATCTTCGCCTCTTCGTAGCCGGCTTCCTTGAGGCAGGCCTGTGTCAGTTCGACCTCGGCCAGAATGCCTTCGACCGAGAGATTGTCAGCCACATCCTTCAACGGAATGTGCGAGGTGACACGCGCATTCCAGACCTTCTCGAGGACGTTGAATTCGCGAACCTTGCCGGTGAAGCCGAGCACGTCGGCAACGAAACGAATCTCGTCGTCATAGCCGGGATAGGCAAAGCGCATGGCCTTCTTGTTGAAGGGCGTGAAGCACACGGCCTCGGCCTTGCCGGCATGAGCAAGCTCCAGCGCGGTGCGGAAATTGCGCGTTGCAAACGTGCCGCCGGCGAGCGTCGCCTCGCCGCGATCGACGTCTGCCGGATCGAGATGACCGAGGTCGACGAATACGTGACGGGCGGTCCCGGCCTTGTCGAGATCCTCAAGCGAAGAGGGCTCGAGATCGAGCGTCAGACCGGCAGCCTTGGCGCCTTCGTCGAGAATGCGGCGATCGCCGATCGTGATGATGTGCGCGGCCTCGCGAATATCGGGAAGGGCCAGCAGCCGCGCGGTCAGCTCGGGGCTGATGCCGGCGGGATCGCCCATGGCAAGCGCGATGACAGGACGCGCGCCGTTACCGGCAGCACCATTGGTCGTCATGTGAGATGTCCTCCACTTCATGCTTCTCGCAGGCTGTCATACGTTATTCAAAATTCTGCATCAAGTCTTTTGTATTCTGTATGCAGCATTTTCTGTTGACGATGACGAGCCCTGTCTCCATGCTTCAATCAGACAGTGCTGATTCAATCGGCACGCACGGGGAACGGATGGCCGACACGCGGCCACCAAACGCAGAAGCAAAATGATGAACGAAATCACACCACTGGAGAGACGCGCCGACGGCGGCCCCGGCCCGATCAGGCGAACCGCTCTGCATGACACTCTTGTCAGCCACCTGCGCGACATGATCATCGAAGGCGACCTGTCGCCCGGCACACGGCTGCATGAAGGCCAACTCGGCGAGCAGCTCGGCGTGTCCCGCACGCCCTTGCGCGAAGCCATCAAGTATCTGGCGAGTGAAGGGCTCGTGGAGCTCGTGCCCAGTCGCGGCGCCGTCGTGAAGCGCTTCAGCGCCAAGGACGTGCACGACATGCTGACGGTGTTGCAGACGCTGGAGGAACTTGCCGGCAAGCTCGCCTGTGAAGCGGCAAGCGACGCCGGCATTGCCGAAGTTCGCGCCCTACACGACGAGATGGTCCGCCGCTACAAGGTCGGCGACCGGCTGCAATACTACAAGCTCAACCAGCAGATTCACTCGGCAATCGTCCAGCTCGCCGAAAATGCGGCGCTCGCCGACATGCACAGCGTCTTGCAGACACGGCTGAAGCGCATCCGCTTCATCGGCCACGAAGGCCCGGAAAAATGGGCGGCCGCGGTTGCCGAGCATGACGAGATGATCGTTGCGCTCGAAGCCCGCGACAAGGCCAAGCTGTCCGAAGTGCTCGGCCGTCACCTGATGAACGCCTGGGAGCGCGTTCGCGCTTCGGTTTGAAGAAGCGTCGCAGTCGCGTTCTAAGCTAACGGGCTCTTTCTTGCCCTGGGTCCTATTCTCAGGATCGACCCCATATATATTGAGCGGCCCCGCCCTGTCCGTCGCCCCATGTATGGCGGCGCCGAGATGACATGTCCGTGATCCAACTTGATGCGTATCCGGGATACGCATATTTTGGCGAGGAAGGGGATCGGCGATGGCGTCTCGAGACAGGATGAAAAGGCACCCTGAGCGTAGTGGCGCAGCTGACCTCGTTCGAGCGGAAGTGCTGGTTCCGCGCGATCGACGCAATGATATTGTCAGCGCCGCCGCAGGCATGCGCGAAGATCGCAGAAAACGTAAGGATCGTTTAGCGGAATATCTCACGCTGGCGGCCGAGCGTTATGGCTTGCGAATATTCGACAATATCGACGTCAAGAAGCTCGATGATGTCCCAAGTCGGTCACGGGTCGTAGCGAATGCGCTCATCGAAAGAGGCGATGCCAGAGCCTTTGCGATGGGAAGGGAGATGTTGTCCATACTTGATGGTGGTCACTGACGGCTTTGACCGAGCTTCAACGCAACATCATGGTGTCCATCGCCAGAACCGCTCCGAGAGCAGCTAACTGGCGGGCGGTGTAGTTCTCAACATGTACCGGCCCGCGTGTGTCGGATGACATTGATAATAGCGACTCGGACATCCGTTCGCGGCGCTAACACGGCATCGCGCATTCCTTGAAGCCAAGTATGACGGCAAGCTGATGGCGCGCGCCGTGACCTTCGATAAAAAGAAGCAAACTCGATCTGTCACGGTCGAGGAAAACGTGAAGCCAACACACGATCGGCGGCGTGGGGACTACCGGTTCAATGAAGCCCGCCAACGCCGAGCAGCCGCTCGACCGCGTCGTGGTCGCTTGAAAGCGCCTGCGGCGTGCCGGCCCAGGCAACGCGTCCGCGCTCCAGCACGATGACCTGATCGGCAAAATCGAGCGCGCTCTGGATGCGCTGTTCGACCAGCACGATGGTCATGTCGCCGGTCTTGGCGAGCTCGGCAAAGGCCTTCATCAGTTCCTCGCAGATCACCGGGGCAAGCCCCTCGAGCGGCTCATCCAGCAGCAGGACCGACGGACGACCGAGGATCGAGCGCGCCGTCGAAAGCATCTGCTGCTCGCCGCCGGAAAGCTGGCTGCCGAGGTTGCGCCGCCGCTCGTGAAGCCGCGGAAACATGTCGTAAGCCTCCTGCAGTGCGGTCTTCGGCCGGTCCTTGAGACCGACGAACAGGTTTTCCTCGACGGTCAGGGTCGGAAACACGCAGCGCGCCTGTGGCACGAAGCCCAGGCCCTTGCGAGCGCGTGAAGCGCTTGGCAGGGATGTCACATCAGCATCGCCTATGCGAATACGACCGTCATAGCGTTTCGTCTGGCCGGTAAGCGTCGCCAGCAGCGTGGTCTTGCCCATGCCGTTGCGGCCGAGAACGGCCAGGCGCGCGCCCGCTGGAACCGAGAACGAAATACCTTCGAGCACCCGCGTCGGCCCATAACCGGCGGACAGGTTTTCCACCTCAAGCGGCGTGGCTGGCATTGGCATAGCTCCCCAGATAGGCTTCTCGCACCCGCGGATCCTGGGTGACATCAGACGGCAAACCGTCAAAGATAATGGCGCCAGCCGCGAGGACAACGACGCGCTTGGCAAAGCGGAAGACCAGATCCATGTCATGCTCGATCATCAGCACGGCGAGATCCGCCGGTAGATCGGCGAGCGCCTGCTCGATGCGACCGGTATCGCTCTGCGGCACGCCGGCGGCCGGCTCGTCGAGCAGCAGCACCTTCGGCTTCAAGGCAAGCGCCACGGCGATTTCAAGCAGGCGCTGCTGGCCATAGGCGATCTCACTGACCTTGCGATGCATCAGTTCGCGAAGCCCGAGCTTGCCAAGCAGTTGCCCGACTTCATCCATCACATCAGGCATCGAGAGAAAATTGCCGAACAGACGACCGGAGCGGCCGTCACGCTGCAAAACGGCGAGCGCAACGTGCTCGGCCGGCGTCATATCGAGAAACAGGCGGGTGACCTGGAAGGAGCGCACCAGCCCTCTCTGCACCCGTCCGATGGCATCGATACGGGTGACCGTCTCGCCGCCAAGGCGAACCTCGCCGGAATCAGGGGCGAGATTGCCTGTCACCAGATTGACGAATGTCGTCTTGCCGGCGCCGTTCGGGCCGATCAGCGCCACACGGTCGCCCGGTGCCATACTGAGGCTTACGTCATTGGTGACTGCCAGGCCGCCGAAGGCGCGCTTGAGGTTGCGAACTTCAAAGATGGGCTGCATCATCTTGCCTCCCGGCGGCGGCCAACGAAGGCGGCTGCCGTCCCGTAAAGCCCCTTCGGCGCGAAGAGGACGACAGCAATCAGCAGAGCGCCGACCATCGTCAGCCAGTGGAACGGATTGGCGGCGGAAACGACGTCTTCGAAGAACATGAAGACAATGGTGCCCGTGAGCGCGCCGAACAGCGAACCGGTGCCTCCGAGAACAAGCATCACCAGGCTTTCGGCCGACATGGTGAAGGAGAGGCTGTCGAGACCGACCACCTGCGTCGAGATGGCGTTGAGCGCACCGCCGACACCGGCGACGGCCCCGGAAATGACATACATCTTCATCAACGCGCCCTTGGGCGACGCCCCCATCGAGCGGATGCGGATGGGATCCTCCTTGATCGCCCGGCACAGCATGCCGAACGGCGAGCGCACGATCAGCCGCAGGACGGCGAAGACAAGCACCAGCAGCACGACGCCGAAGACGTAAGCCGTGCGTCCCCACAGGTCAAACTCGTAAAGACCGAGCAAAGCGCTCGGCGCGATGCCGGACAGGCCATCACTGCCGCCGGTCCAGGACGACGCCTTGTTGGCGAACTCATGGAAGAGGTGGATGAGGGCGATCGACAGCACCAATTGCGGCAGGCCGTGCGCGCGCAGGATCACCACGCCGCAAAGGAGGCCGGCAACGGCGCCGGCGGCGATGCCGAAGGCGAGCATCGCGAAGGGATCGTTGATGCCGTAATGCGCTGAGACAATCCCCGCGGCATAGGCACCGGCGCCGAACAGCGCCGCGTGCCCGAGCGTCGCCACCCCGCAATAGCCGGTGACGAGGTCAAGCGAGAGCACCAAAAGCGCAATTGCGATGATGCGCGTCAACAGCGCCAGGTTGTTGGGAAACAGGAAGTAGCCGACGATAGCGAGCGCCAGAATGACGCCGAGACCGATCAGGTCGCCGCCGCCGAAGCGGCGCTTGCCCGCCGTCTGTGCAATCAGGTCGTTGGTGGTGGTCATGGTCATCCCTTGGCTCTCCCGGCAAGTCCGCGCGGGAAGACGCAGATGATTGCGATGACGGCCAGATAGAAGAAGAATTCGCCGAACTCGGGCATCAGGTAGCGGCCGGTCGTGTCGATGCCGCCGAGCAGCAGGCAGGCGACAAGTGCGCCGGGGATCGAGCCCGCACCGCCGACCGACACGACGACCAGGAACGTCACCATGTAGCGCAGCGCATAATAGGGTTCGACCGGCAGAAGTTCGGCACCGACCACTCCACCGAAGGCGGCAAGGCCAACGGCAACCGCGAAACTCACGGCATAGACGATCTCGGTGCGCACGCCGAGTGCAGCGGCCATGGCGGCATTGTCGACCGAGGCCCGCAACTTGACGCCGAACGCCGTCCTTTCAATCGCGTACCAGAGGGCGATGGCTACGGCGAGGCCGCAAAGGATCGCAAAGAGCCGATGCGTGGCGATCGCGCGGAAACCGAGATCGACAGAGCCCTGCAGTTGCCCCGGCAGCGGCACGGTCTTCAGCGTCGGCCCGAAGACATAGTTGGCGATGCCGATGATGCAGAAGGTGATGCCGATCGTCATCAGCACCTGGGTCAGTTCCGGCGCCCCATAGATGCGACGATAGAGCAGACGCTCGATCGGGATGGCGATCACGATCGTGCCGAACACGGCAAGCACGATGGCAAATCCATAGGCAAGGCCGAGGTCGCGCGCCGCATAGGAGGCGATGTAACCGCCGATCATGGCAAATGCGCCATGCGCAAGGTTGACGACGCGCATCAGCCCCATGGTGACGGAAAGCCCGATGGAGATGACGAAGAGCACCATGCCATAGGCAAGGGCATCGATCGCGATGCTGAGGACTGTTTGCATGGGGCTATCCGATGCCTTTCGTTATCACTGACGGCTGAGCGGCGGGACGAGACGAACCCATCCCCGTCAAACAGCTGCACACGCATGGTTCGTTTCCGCCTTCAACGGAGGCACCGAAACGCTCCAACTTTCCATTTCAGGTATTCCCGGATGGAAAAACGCATCGCGCCTTTCCAGGAAATGCGTCCCTATCTTCGGCATTCCCTGACGGAAAACCGCTTCGCACTTTTCCTGGAAATGCATCCCTATCTTTTGCATTCCCTTCACGGAAAACCGCTTCGCACTTTTCCTGGAAATGCTTTGGGGCGCCCGGATCGCTCTATTTGCCGTGACGCCGGTGTTTTGCGGCCAATGTGGGCGGGGCTCAACGGGAACCCAAATTGCCCAAAAGCCTATTTCAGCGCCGCCAGACCGGGATCGCCCTGCTTCTCGAAGGTCTGAACTTCCTTGTTGTAGTAGGTGCCGTCATCAGCCTTGGTTACTTCGCGCAGGTAGATGTTCTGCGTGATGTGGCGCGATTCCGGATCGATGGAAACCGGGCCCCTCGGGCTCGTCCAGGAAAGACCCTTGACTGCATCGACGGCCTTCTGCGCGTCCTGCTCGCCGCCGGTCGCCTCGATCATCTTGTAGATCACATGCATGCCATCATAGGCGCCGACCGAGGGGAAGGAGAGTTCGGCCGGATTGCCGATGGCCTTTGCGGCCGCTTCGACAAAAGTCTTGTTTTCCGGACTGTCGTGCGAGACGGCGTAGTGGAACGTCGTCTGGATGCCGAGCGCTGCTTCGCCAAGCGCCGGCAGATCGGATTCCTGCGTCAGATCGCCTGGAGCAAAGAACTTGATGCCGCCGCTCTTCAGGCCGTTTTCGTTATAGGCTTTGACGAAACCAAGCGTGGTCGGGCCCGACGGCAGGAAGGCGAAGACGCCTTCGGCACCAGAGTCCTTGATGCGCTGCATGATCGGCGAGAAGTCGTTGGTGGCAAGCGGCATGCGAATGGCTTCGACGACCTGTCCACCGGCCGCCTCAAAACCGGCCTTGAAGGCATGTTCAGCATCGACGCCCGGGCCGTAGTCGCTGACCACCGAGATGACCTTGGAAACGCCCGCATCCTTCGCCACCTTGGCGATCGGCGTCGAGGTCTGCCAGGTGGTAAACGAGGTACGCACCACCAGCGGGCTTTTGGTCACGATCGCCGACGTCGCCGCGTTCATGATCACCAGCGGCACGTTGGCCTGCTCCAGAAGCGGCGTGACGGCCATTGCATCGGGGGTGAAATAGAAGCCGGCCAGATACTGCACGCCTTCCTTGACAACCAGTTCCTGGGCAAGCGCCTTGGACTGCGCCGGATCGGCCTGCGGCACGTCGCGATAGATGATCTCGATATCATCGTCGCCGACCTTGCTGCCGTTCAATGCCATATAGGCGTCGATGCCAGCCTTGAAGTTCTTGCCCTGCAGCGCGAAGGGACCGGAAAAGGGTCCAACGACGCCGATCTTGATCGTGTCCGCATAGGCAGCACCACTCAAGGCCAAGGCCGCAAGCGCGGCCAGAATTGTCCGTTTCATATTTCCTCCCTGTGGCACCGTCCACTCCCGCTGCGGCACCGTCATCACAAAGCAATCCGATTTTGATGTCTGTCAGTTTGCCATGCGAAACGGTGATGCAAAAATGAAATATGGGGTGGAAATCATAATTCAACAGTTATGTTTTGTCTTGGTTTTCGGTGAGCGTTTATTAACTAGGCACTAGCACCGGAGACCTGGGTCCAAAGCGTGTTGAACAAAGCGCTGCCCGGCGAAGACAGCGATTTAGCGTTTAACCCAAGGTGCCTACCGATTCCTCCCGGCACCGGCAGAATCTCGCCGCGTGACCGACCTTTGAATTCGCGATCTTCGGTGCGGAATACTTCTCAGGGAGCGCACTTCCACGCATGAATTCACGCAGGAAATTCGTGCTGCGGCGAAGCGACAGCAGCTTCTACGCGATTCGGCAATAGCAGCAGTGACTTCCAGCTCCACGAGGAGAGCGATGGTCGATAGCGCACCATCTGGCGCAGCGATCAACTTGTTCGCGTTCGCAGATCGGTTCAATAAAAAAAATTGAACACTTCATTCGTTCGCACAAACTTTGGTTTGGCGGCAGTCGTTCCGACCACCTGGGAAGAAGCCTAACGCCAATGAGCGCTCGGCCGTTCATAATACCGTAATCGAACTTTCATCGTTTCATCATTCGATTTGGCACGGAATGTCACACTCAACTGTTAGCAAGCGCCCCGGCTCATTCGTGTCGCCGATTTTGGTGACCGCCATTCTGCAAGGAGCGTTTTGCAATGAGAGACTCCGCCACCACGTTCGCACTTATCAGCCTGATGGCAACCGCCGCGTTTGGCCCTTCACCAGCAGCAGCTGAAACGACGAAATTCGAATTCTGGTACGGTCTTTCGGGTGATCTTGGAGAGCGGGTTCAGGAAGCGTGCAAGAAGTTCAACGATAGCCAGCCCGAATTCGAAATCGTCTGCACCTCGCAAAACGGATACGACACGACCCTGCAAAACACTATTGCGGCATACCGCGCCAAAAAACAGCCCGCGATCACGCAGATCTACGATGCCGGCACCCTGGACATGATGCTGTCCGGCGCGTTCGTGCCGGCCAAGAAGCTGATGGCCGACAACGGCTATACGATCGATTGGAACAATTATTTCGGCGGCATCGCCAACTATTATGCGACCGCTGGGGGCGAACTGAATTCCTTCCCCTTCAATTCCTCGACTGCAATGTTCTATTACAACGTCGATGCGTTCCAGAAGGCCGGCGTGGACTTCAAGCCCGACACCTGGGAACAGGTCGAGGAAGCGGCCCGCAAGCTGAAGGCCGCCGGCTTCGAATGCCCGCTCGCTTTCAACTTCGACACATGGCCGCTCATGGAGCAGTTTTCGGCCATTCATAACCAGCCGATCGCCACCAAGGCGAATGGTTACCAGGGGCTGGATGCCGAACTCGTCGTCAACAAGACCAAGTTCGTCGATCACGTGAAGTTCTTCAAGAAAATGGCAGACGAGAAGCTCTTCGTCGTCAAGACCAAGCAGCTTGGCATGGATACCGTCCCTGCCTTCACGTCCCAGACCTGCCAGATGATACAGACCTCGATCGCCGACCATGGCACCATCGGCAAGTCCCTTCCCGAGGGCGTGAAGTGGGATGTCGCCATGTTGCCGGTATGGAAAGGCACAGAGCGTCAGAATTCGCTGGTCGGCGGCGCATCCCTTTGGGTGCTGGCTGGCCGTCCGGAAGCGGAATACAAGGGTGCAGCAGCATTCCTCAACTACATCGCGACACCGGAAATGGCCGAGTGGTGGTCGACGGTGACGGGATACATTCCGGTAACGAAGACCGGTTTCGACGCGATGAAGTCCAACGGCTTCTACGACAAGGCGCCCTACAAGGGGCGTGAATTTGCCATCCAGAGCCTCTCGTTCACGCCGACGTCGGAAAATACCCGTGGCATTCGCCTGGGCGGTTTCACTCAGATCCGCAAGGAATTCGCAACGGCCCTCGAGGCGATCTTCATGCAGAATGCAGACGTGCAGGCCGAGCTCGACAAGACGGTCGAACGTGGCAACGCAGTGCTGCGTCGCTTCGAGAAAACCTACGCCGGTCAGACGCTGAACTAAAATCTGATCCGTCGGGAGCCAGCGATGGCAGGCTCCCATACCTGTTCTTACGCACGGAATTTGCACACATGGACAAGCGCGCGGCCTTTCGTAGCTGGTGGCTGCCCAGCCTATTCGCCCTGCCGCAGATCATCCTGATCCTGTTCTTTTTCTACTGGCCGGCGGTCGCGGTGTTGCGCTGGGCATTCACGCTCGAACCGCCCTTCGGTGGAACTGCGGAATTCGTCGGACTTGCCAATTTCAAGGAAGTGTTCGCCGACCCGCTCTACTGGAATTCCGTTGGAGTCAGCCTGGCGTTCGCCCTTTGCGGCACCTTGGCTACGATCTTTATCGGCCTTGTTCTTGCCCTGGCGGTTGACCGCCAGCTACCGGGTTCCGCGCCCTTCAGGTTCCTCTACATCCTGCCTTACGCGATTGCGGGACCTGCTGCCGGCATGGCCTTCCGTTTCATCCTGTCGCCAGAGCGCGGGCTGATGGCATCGGTCAACGCCGCCTTTCCGGACTTCTGGAACCCAGCCAAGTATGGCAGCCATGCCCTTATCCTCGTCATCGTCGTGTTTGCCTGGAAATGGGCGGGCTACACTTTCATCTTCCTTCTCGCAGGTCTGCAGTCTGTCCCGCGGTCGCTCATCGAGGCTGCAGCGATGGACGGCTGCGGCCCGATACGCCGCGCGGTCGACATCCAGATACCGATGCTTGCGCCCACGCTTTTCTTCCTGCTCGTGATCATGATGACCGAAGGTTTCGTCGGTGCGGACACTTACGGCATCGTCGCGCGTACGACGGATGGCGGCCCGAACCACGGCACGGATGTGATGGTCTACCGCATCGTCGAGGAGGCGTTCCGTGGACTGAACTACTCCGGCGCGTCGGCCCAGAGCCTCGTGCTCATCGGCCTCATCATGATCTTCACCTTTATCCAGTTCCGCTTCATCGAGCGCCAGGTCCATTATAAGTGAGGCAGTCATGATTCAGCGGACCCCTTTCGCAAACGCCCTCACCTATGGCGTGATGATCTTCGGCTTCCTCCTGCTGATAGGTCCCTTCATCGTCATCGTGTCGGGCGCGAGCCAAACGTTTCAGCAGGTCAACACCATACCCTTCAGTTTCCTGCCGCAGGATCGCCTGTTTGAGAATATGAGCGCCGCCTGGACGCGGGCGAACCTCGGGACGGCGATGTTGAACAGCTTCGTGATGGCCAGCCTCGTGACTGTCGGGAAGGTCGCACTGTCAGCGTTGACTGCCTTTGCCATCGTATTCTTCCGAACCCCGCTGAAGGGCTTCTTTTTCTGGATGGTGTTCATCACGTTGATGCTGCCGCTTGAGGTGCGTGTCGTGCCCACCTACGCAGTCGCTGCCGATTTGTTTCAGCCCGTACGGCTTCTCATCTCCGCTGCGACTGGTTTCGAGGTGTCCCTCGACTGGAACCTTCTCAACTCCTACGCCGGTCTCACGCTGCCGCTAATCGCAACGGCCACCGGAACATTCCTTTACCGCCAATTCTACCTAACTCTGCCCGATGAACTGGCCGAGGCCGCGCGAATGGACGGGTCGGGCCCGGTCCGTTTTTTTATCGATATGCTCTTGCCGCTCTCGCGCACCAACATGCTCGCTCTGACCACGATCATGTTCGTCTACGGCTGGAACCAGTATCTCTGGCCGCTCCTGATGGTGACGGACCCTGCCTATAAGACCACGATGATGTCGCTGGTCGCACTCCTACCGGCCGACAACGGCACGCCGGATTGGAACGTGACGCTCGCCGGATCGCTGATCATCATGCTGCCCCCATTGGTCGTCGTTGCCGTCTTGCAGCGCTGGTTCGTACGGGGCCTGGTGGCCACCGAAAAATGAAACCGCTTCCCCCATCTGCAGAATAAAAGAGGTCCTCGTTCATGGCTGACATCGCAATTCGCGCCGTGCGTAAATCTTACGGCAAGACCCCCACCTTGCATGGCATCGACCTTGTTTTTGCGTCGGGAGAATTCGTGGTGATCCTCGGCCCATCAGGCTGTGGCAAATCCACACTTCTCAGGATGATCGCGGGACTGGAGGAAATCACCGCGGGTGAGATCGCCATCAACGGACGGGTCGTTAACAGGCTTGAACCGCGCGAACGCGGTTGCGCCATGGTGTTTCAGAATTACGCCCTCTATCCGCACATGACGGTCGCGGGAAACATCGGCTATGCCCTGAAAGTCGCTGGCGTACCAAAGGCAGAGCGCCTTCGCCGCATCGAGGAGACAGCCAAGATCGTCGGGCTCGCCGACTATCTCGATCGCAAACCGGCGGCCCTCTCCGGTGGCCAGCGGCAACGGGTTGCCATGGCGCGCGCGATCATCCGCGAACCGAACGTATTCCTTTTCGACGAACCGTTGTCGAATCTCGATGCCAAGCTTCGTGTCACCATGCGCGCCGAGATCCGCAAGCTCCATCAGCGCCTGTCGGCAACGTCCGTTTTCGTCACGCATGATCAGGTAGAAGCGATGACTCTCGCAGACAAGCTGGTCGTCATGAACAAGGGCGTCGTCGAACAGGTGGGCCAGCCGCTTGACATCTACCACCGCCCAGCAAGCATTTTCGTCGCCTCCTTCATCGGTTCGCCGGCGATGAACCTGTTTGACGCTCACATCAACGTCGATGACGCCTGCCTTGCGTTCAGCGGCACGAAGATGCCGATCGACAGGGCTCTTGCCACACGCTTGGGTGAAAGACGTGTGACCGTGGGCATTCGTCCGGAACAGTGTGTTGTTGCCACTGGGGCAAGAGGCATCTCGATGAAAGTGGACTTTGTAGAAGAGCTCGGAGCTGGCCGCGTCATCCACTCGGAATTGGGTGGCCAGCCCTTTGCAGCCTGTGTCGATGAAGAGACGTACGTAAGGCCTGGCGACCGGATCGCGCTGGAACTGCCGCTTGCACATTTGCATGTGTTCGACCGAGAGACTGGTCGGCGTATCGAGCTTGAAGTCGAGCCTCGCAGTGGCCGCAATGCGCGGCAGGTGCTCGAAGCAGTCTGATCATCGCAACATCGAAGGAGATGGAAATGAACGAGTTCATATCCGCTATTGGCTTTTGCAACCGGACGGGCAAGGGAGATCTGTCGAGCCTTGACGCTTCTTTGCGCGAAATCGCCGATACGGGCGCGGATGCCTGCGAGATCGGGATCTATGGCGAGGAGATCATCAGCCGAGGTCGCCTCATCGAGGATCGGCTCCAGCGCGTCGCCGACATCACGCGCAAGTACCGTTTCAAGAAGCTTTCGCTGCACGGTCAGATCGTATCCAACTTCATGGATCGCCAGCATCACGATTTGCAGAAGAAGGTCGTGAGAGCGATGCTCGAGCTGTGCGATCGGCTCGGCGCGGGAATCCTTGTCCATCACTCCGGCGCGGCGCAGCTTGCCGCCGGAGAGAGCGCCGCTGATCTCGACAAGATGGAACGCGACGCACTCGCAGAGATGTCGGATATCGCAAAAGGATATGGGGTGCGCATCGCGCTTGAAAACATTTTCACGACGGAAACGGGACAGTATCGGCAAACACCGAGCCAGGTCGCCGAAACAGTCCGTTCGATCGGCTCCGACAACGTCGTTGCGCTTATCGACTTCTCGCATGCCTACATCGAGGCCACGCATCGCGGGCTGGATTTTCGCGAGCAATTGCGGGCAATGGCACCGGTGGCAGGCCACCTGCATGTTCACGACAGTTTTGGGCTGCCCTACTCCATGAACCGCTTCTATCATCCAGCTGAGGCGACGGCACTAGGCATCGGAGATTTGCATCTGCCAATTGGTTGGGGCGATATTCCTTGGGATGACATCTTCGCCGAACTGATCTTCCTTCCAGACACGGCATTAATCATGGAAATAAACGCCGAGCGTTTTGCTGATCAGCAACCTGCGAGCCTGGAACGGGCAAGGCGTTTGGCTACCGTGGTGGGCCTTCGATCAGCTGCCTGACGAAGTTCCGGATAGCGCGTTACCATCCATGTTGATTGGTTGTCCGGCCGCACATGTGCGGCGGGACAACTGCACCATCCCTAGAAGCGCGTTCGTCAGACGGCCCGTTTGATCGCTATTACGAACCGATACAGACCGACGCACGGCGGAACTCATTCCGGCACGCCGGCGCTTTCCGGGGCGCAGTTTCTGACTTGGCAGTGATCAGAAAGCGATACTGCTCCGCTCACTCCGAAAGCAGCACCCGCGTGAGGGCGTGTCCGACGTCGGCGAGGCCGTCGATAACGTTGAAATGATGTTTGTCCGGTTCCGCGGTCGCGGCCGTTGTTGCACCCAGTCCGGTCCAGATATTGGCCAGCAGAGCGCTCTGGCGCAAGAACTCGGCCCGTTCGCCGCCCCCGACCCAGCAGGTGATGCGGGCATTTGCCATGGGGCGCAGCAGAGCCGGGCTTTCCGAAAGCGCCTCGCTCTCGTCGATCGCAAGCCTCTCGTTCATCGTGGTTGCCATGATCGGACGCAGGTCATGAACGCCCGAGATCGAGACGACGTTTCGAATCCGCTGCTGTACATGCGGCGCCAGCGGCGCGGTCGTCGTGATCATCCGGCTGACGAGATGCCCTCCGGCCGAATGCCCGGTCAAATTCAGCGGCCCATCGACCAGCTTCGAGGCCTCGCCGATGGCCGCAGCTACCTCTTCGACGATCCCAGCGATGCGAATTTCGGGGCAAAGCGTGTACGAGGGGATGGCGACGGCGTAGCCGCTGGCAACAGCGCCGGCGGCCAAATGCGACCAAAAGCTTTTATCGAGTTGCAGCCAGTATCCACCATGCACGAAGACGACAAGGCCCTTGGCTGAGCCATCAGGGAAAAACAGGTCCATGCGGTTTCTCGTCCGCTCGCCATAGCGGAGGTCGAGTTTTGCACGCCCCGCTGCCCGAAGGGCACTGCGAAAGGCTTCGGCTGGCTTGACCCACGCTTCCGGCCATAGGTTGCCACGAGCGATATTCGAGCCATTCGCATAGGCGTCGTCCCAATCGGTAATGCGGCGTTCCAGCATCGATTTAATCCTCCTAGTTTTCTCCTCAGGCGTAGCAATCGCCTGCCAGACCGGTAAACACAATGCCATCATCCCAAAAAACTTTAGGCTTGAAATAGTTTTTGAGCGGTGCGATGCTGCCCCATGTTCAGCCGAGAAGTGGAGGTCTCGCTGTGCCTATCACGATCATTGGAGTCGTCTCAGCGACGACGCGCTTCATCGGCAACGATCCGGCGACGCCCGCAACCGGTTTGCACGGCCGGGCTCCGCACGAACGCAAGAATTATAGCCGGCTTTAAAAATGCCTGAGCAACAGGCAGGAACGGAACAGGGGATTAGCCGCCACATGCTTGGACCGACTTCACACGTCGATACGTTTACCCGTGACCATCTGCCTCCGCCGGAAGAATGGCCAGACTTCCTTCTCGAAGGCTTCAACTATCCGGACCACCTTAACGCCGCTGTCGAACTGACCGACGCCATGGTCGCCAAGGGCTTTGGCGACCACACCGCCCTGATCGGCAACGGTCGTCGGCGAACGTACAAGGAACTTTCCGACTGGACGAACAGGCTGGCCCATGCGCTTGTCGAGAATTACGGCGTCAGGCCCGGCAATCGCGTGCTCATACGCTCGGCCAACAACCCCGCCATGGTCGCCTGTTGGTTGGCAGCCACCAAGGCCGGCGCCGTCGTCGTCAATACGATGCCGATGCTCAGAGCCGGAGAGCTGACTAAGATCATCGACAAGGCCGAGATCAGCCTGGCGCTCTGTGACACACGTCTGATGGACGAGATGGTCGCCTGCGCCAAGGATAGCCGCTACCTGAAACAGGTCGTCAGCTTCGACGGGACCGCAAACCACGACGCTGAACTTGACCGGATTGCACTCGACAAATCCGTCCTCTTCGAGGCGGTGCACACCGGTCGGGACGACGTGGCGCTTCTCGGTTTCACCTCGGGCACGACCGGGATCCCGAAGGCAACCATGCACTTCCATCGCGATCTGATGATGATCGCAGACGGCTACGCCAGTGAAGTCCTAGGGGTCACACCCGACGATATCTTTGTCGGCTCGCCTCCACTTGCATTCACCTTCGGCCTCGGTGGCCTTGCGATCTTTCCCTTACGCTTCGGGGCGGCAGCAACGCTTCTTGAGCACGCGACGCCCGCGAACATGGTGGAGATTATCGAGAAATACAAAGCAACGATCTCGTTCACCGCCCCTACCGCCTATCGGGCGATGATGAAGGCGATGGACAACGGCGCGGACCTTTCGTCCCTGCGGGTTGCAATTTCGGCCGGCGAGACACTGCCGGGCCCCGTCTTCGAGGAATGGACGAACAAGACTGGCAAGCCGATCCTCGATGGGATCGGCGCGACAGAGATGCTGCACATCTTCATTTCCAACCGGTTCGAGGACCGCAAGGCCGCCTCGACCGGGAAGCCCGTCGGTGGCTACGAAGCACGGATCGTCAACGACGAGATGCAGGAAGTTCCTCGCGGCACGATCGGCAAGCTTGCAGTGCGCGGCCCGACCGGCTGCCGCTACATGGCCGATCCGCGCCAGCGTGACTATGTCCGCGATGGCTGGAATCTCACGGGTGACGCCTTCTATCAGGATGAGGACGACTTCTTCCATTTCGCCGCCCGATCCGACGACATGATCATAACCGCGGGCTACAACATCGCCGGCCCAGAAGTCGAAGCGGCCTTGATCTCGCATCCGGAAGTCGTTGAGTGTGCCGTCGTCGGTGCACCCGACGCCGAGCGCGGCGAGATCGTCGAGGCCTATGTCGTGCTGTCGGCCGGCGTGTCGGCAGACGAGGCGACGATCAAGCGCTTGCAGGATCACGTGAAGGCGACGATCGCGCCCTACAAATATCCACGGTCGGTAAAATTCCTGGACAGCCTGCCGAAGACAGCCACGGGCAAGATCCAGCGGTTCCGATTGCGGTTGGAGAACTGAAATGAGCGAACCATACGATCCTTCCAAGGAAGGCGCCCAGATGTCGTTTAAGGGGCGCATGTCCTACAGCGACTACCTCATGCTGGAGAAAGTGCTGGACGCACAGGAGCCGCTCTCAAAGGCTCATGACGAGATGCTGTTCATCATTCAGCATCAGACGTCTGAACTCTGGATGAAACTCGCGCTGCACGAGATCAACGCGGCTGTCCGGTCGATCCGTGAAGACCGGCTGGAACCCGCCTTCAAGATGCTGACGCGCGTGGCGCGCATCTTCGAACAGTTGAACAGCGCCTGGGACGTGCTTCGCACGATGACGCCCAGCGAATACACGCAGTTCCGCGAGTCTCTGGGGCAGTCATCCGGCTTCCAGTCGTGGCAATACCGGGCGATCGAGTTCCTCGCCGGCAATCGCAACGTCGCCATGCTCGGACCACACACGCATCGTCCCGAGATCCTTAAAAAGCTGGAAGCGATCTTAGCCGCACCGTCGCTCTATGACGAGGCGATCCGGCTCCTGTCTCGCAAAGGGTTCGATGTCGGCGAGGAAGCAGACAGGACGGATTGGCGCGAAACGCGCACGGAAAGCGACAAGGTCTTTGCGGCCTGGCAGACGGTCTACCGCGATCCCGAGCGCTACTGGATGCTCTATGAGCTCGCCGAGAAGCTGGTCGATTTCGAGGATTACTTCCGTCGATGGCGCTTCAACCACGTCACGACGGTGGAGCGCATCATCGGCATGAAACGCGGAACCGGGGGAACATCCGGCGCGTCCTACCTCAAGAAGATGCTCGAGGTGGAACTCTTCCCAGAGCTCTGGCATGTGCGCACAGGTCTCTGATAGAACACAACTCAAAAGGGAACCTACTAGGAGGAGAACAGCATGAACCGCATTCTGGCAGCGAGCGTTTTTGGCCTCGTGCTTGCGACGTCGAGCCTTGCCTACGCCGAGCCGGTGAAAATCGGCGTCATCACCACGCTTTCGGGCGGCGGCGCCGGTCTCGGCATCGACATGCGCGACGCATTCACGCTTGCGATCAAGCAATCGGGCAACAAGGACGTCGAGCTGGTGATCGAAGACGATGCCCAGAAGCCGGAACTTGCGGTGCAGATCGCCGAAAAGATGATCCAGGGCGACAAGGTCGACCTGATGACAGGGATCATCTGGTCGAACCTCGCCATGGCCGTCGTTCCGAACGCGGTAGCACAGGACGTGATCTATCTCTCGCCCAATGCCGGCCCTTCGGCGCTTGCCGGTGCGAACTGCAACCCGAACTATTTCAACGTCGCCTATCAGAACGACAACTTCCATGAGGCGATGGGACAATACGCCAACAAAGACTACAAGAACGCCTTTGTCCTGGCGCCCAACTATCCGGCCGGGAAGGACGCGCTGACCGGCTTCAAGCGCTACTACAAGGGCGACCTTGCCGGCGAGATCTATACCCAGGTCGGCCAGACGGACTATGCCGCAGAGATCGCCCAGATCCGCGCCTCCGGTGCCGATAGCGTCTATTTCTTCCTGCCCGGCGGCATGGGCATCGCTTTCATGAAGCAATATGCCCAGTCGGGCGTCGGCATCCCGGTTATGGGGCCCGGGTTCTCCTTTAGCCAGGACGTTCTGCCGGCGATCGGCGACGCGGCCCTTGGCGTCAAGAACTCGGCGACCTGGTCCAAGGATCTCGACAACGAAGCCAACAAGAAATTCGTCGAAGCCTTCAAGGCCGAGTACAAGCGCCTGCCCTCGATCTACGCGGCGCAGAGCTGGGATACGGCGAACCTGATCCTCGCAGCGCTTTCAAAGGCGAGCGTCAAGGACAAGGACGCCTTCCGTGCGGCGCTCAAGGCAGCGGATTTCAAGTCCGTGCGCGGCGAGTTCGCCTTCAACAACAACAACCACCCGATCCAGAACATCTACGTTCGCGAGGTGGTGAAGGAAGATGACGGCGTCCTGACCAACAAGATCATCGCGACTGCCTTCGAGCATCACAAGGATGCCTACGCCGAGAAGTGCGGGATGTAAGACTTGCACCCGTCGTCGCCCGGGTGCTCGGCTTTCGTGCTGACATCCGGTCGATGATCCATGCGCCCCTCACACCAAGCTTGGACCGGTCTCTTGTTCACCGCACTCCTGATCGAACAACTGCTCAACGGGCTCCAGCTCGGCGTGATGCTGTTTCTGATGGCCGCCGGCCTGACGCTGATTTTCGGCGTCATGGGTCTGATCAATCTCGCCCATGGCTCGCTCTACATGATCGGCGCCTTCGCCTGCGCCACCGTCGCAGCCGCGACCGGCTCCTTCTGGCTGGGGCTGATCGCCAGCCTCACGGCCGCCGCCGGCGTCGGTGCGATCATCGAGGTCGCCGTCATCCGCAGGCTCTACGACCGTGATCATCTCGATCAGGTGCTTGCCACCTTCGCGCTGATCCTGATCCTGTCCGAAGGTGCGCGCTGGATTTTCGGCTCGTTCCCGCTCTATCTCGATATACCGCCCCTGCTTCAGGGCGCTGTGCCGCTCCCTGGCGGCGGTCAGTATCAGCTCTATCGCCTGGCGATCATCGGCGTCGGCATCGCGGTTGCCGTCAGCCTTTATCTGCTGATCTCCAGGACCCGGCTCGGCATGCGCATCCGGGCGGGCGAGTCGGACCGCGAGATGATCGCAGCGCTCGGCGTCGATATAGGCACGCTTTACACAGTCGTCTTTGCGCTCGGCGCAGCCCTTGCAGGCCTTGCCGGCGCCTTGGTCGGGGCGCTGCAGTCGGTGCAGGTCGGAATGGGCGAACCGGTGCTTATCCTCGCCTTCGTCGTCATCGTCATCGGCGGCATCGGCTCCATCAAGGGTGCGCTCGTTGGCGCTGTGATCGTCGGGGTCGTCGATACCATGGGCCGCTTCCTGCTGCCCTCGCTGCTGGCATTGACCATGCCCGCATCGCAGGCAACCACGATCGGGGCGGCGCTGGCCTCGATGCTGATCTATGTCGTCATGGCCCTCATCCTCGCCTTCAGGCCGAGCGGCCTGTTTGCCGCGCGGTCGTGAGGTCCCGATGAACCGCGAAACGACAGTCAATCTGCTTCTGGCGCTCCTCCTACTCGGCGCACCGCTTGTCGCCGTCGGCATGGGCGAGCCCTTCTATGTGACGCTTGCAACCCGCGTCGCCGTGCTGGCACTTGCCGCCGTCGGCCTCAACCTGGCGCTCGGGCTCGGCGGGCTGCTTTCCTTCGGCCATGCAGCCTTCTTCGGCCTCGGCGGCTATGTCGCCGGTATCCTTGCGACGCACGCCTTCAATGGCGAACCGCTGTTCGCCGACATTCCGGCAACCACGTCGATGCCACTCATCTGGATAACGGCGGTGGTGGTCGCAGGGCTCGTTGCGTTGCCCATCGGTGCGATCAGCCTGCGCACGACAGGCGTCTATTTCATCATGATCACCCTCGCCTTCGCGCAGATGATCTACTATTTCGCAATCTCCTGGCCGGCCTATGGCGGCGAAGACGGCCTGTCGATGTCGGTGCGCAACGCCTTTCCCGGCGTCAATACCGCCAAGCCCCTGCCCTATTTCCTGGTCTGCTACGCCGCGCTGATGGCAACGCTTCTCCTGTTCCGCATCGTCGAGGGTTCACGCTTCGGCAGCGCCCTGCAGGCAGCGCGACAGAACGGCACCCGCCTTGCCGCCGTCGGCATCGCGCCCTTCAACATCCGGCTCGTCGCCTTCGCGGTCTCCGCGATGATCACCGGATTTGCCGGTGCGCTCTATGCCGATCTCAATCGCTTCGTCGGCCCTTCGATGCTGTCGTGGCACATGTCGGGCGAACTGATCGTTCTCATCATTCTCGGCGGCAAGGGCCGGCTGTTCGGGCCCGTCGCCGGCGCCATGATCTTCGTGTTCTTCGAATATGTGCTCGGCGGCATCACCGAGCGCTGGCAGTTCTTCCTCGGCCTCATCCTGCTCGGCATCGTGCTTTTTGCACGCGGCGGGCTGCTGGGCCTGCTCTCGGGAAAGCCGCGCCATGTCTGAGCCAATTCTTGAAATCCGCGACCTCAGAAAATCCTTCGGCGCGCTCAAGGCCACCGACGGGGTGAGCCTTAAGCTTCACCCGGGACAAATCCATGCGCTGATCGGTCCGAACGGCGCCGGAAAAAGCACGCTGATCCACCAGATCGCCGGCTCGCTCAAGGCCGACAGCGGGACGATCCGCTTTCTCGGTCAGGACATCAGCGGGCACGACATGGCCGCCCGTGCGAGGCTTGGACTTGCGCGCAGCTTCCAGATCTCCTCGCTGGCGCAGGAGTTCTCGGCCCTTCGCAACGTCATGCTAGCGGTGCAGGCAAGCCGTGGCAGCAGCTTTCGTTTCTTTCGCCAGGTGGTCGATGACAAGGACCTGACCGAACCGGCAATGGCGATGCTGGAGCGCGTCGACCTCGCCGCGCGCGCCCATGTACCCGCAGCCGAACTCTCGCACGGAGAACGCCGGCAGCTTGAAATCGCCATTGCGCTGGCGCTTTCGCCGAAGGCCTTCCTCTTCGACGAGCCGATGGCCGGCATGGGGCCGGAGGGCTCCAAACGGCTGACGTCTTTCCTCGATGGGTTGCGCCAGCAGGCACCGATGCTGCTTGTGGAGCACGACATGGACGCGGTCTTTGCACTGGCGGATCGGATATCCGTGCTTGTCTATGGCCGCATCATCGCGACGGGCACGGTCGAGGAAATACGCAGCGACCCGGAAGTGCGCCGCGCCTACCTGGGAGAAGCCGCGTGAGCCTGCTGGAACTGAAAGGTCTCGAAACCTTCTATGGCGCTTCCCAGGCGCTCTTCGGCGTCAATCTCGATGTGCGGGAGGGCGAAGTGGTTGCGCTCATGGGCCGCAACGGCATGGGCAAGACGACGACGATCAACTCCATCCTCGGCCTTGTGCGCCCGCGCTCAGGTGTGATCAGCTTCGCGGGCAAGGCGATCTTCGGCATGCGGCCGCACCGGATCGCCAGACTCGGCCTTGGCCTCGTGCCCGAAGGACGGCGCTGCTTCCCGAACCTCACCGTCATGGAAAACCTCGTTGCCACCGCTCGCGGCAGCGAGTGGACCTTGGAGAAGGTGGTCGCGCTCTTTCCCCGCCTCGGCGAACGGCGCGACCAATATGCCAATACGCTTTCCGGTGGCGAGCAGCAGATGCTTGCCATCGGCCGGGCGCTGATGACCAATCCCAGCCTGCTCATTCTGGACGAGGCGACCGAGGGCCTGGCGCCAGTGATCCGGCAGGACATCTGGTCGGCGATCCGTACGCTGAAGACGGCCGGCCAATCGATCCTCGTCGTCGACAAGACGCTTTCGGAATTGCTACCCCTCGCCGACCGCTGCTTCGTGCTGGAGAAGGGCGCGACGGTGTTCACGGGATCGCCGGCAGCGCTGACGCCGGCGCTTCAGGATCGCTATCTCGGCGTCTAAGCTTTCAGTCAGGCGGCGGGAATGCCGCCACCAAGCACGACGGAATAGGCCACAGCGTCGATATTGCCGCCGGAAATCACGCAGACGATGTTTCCCTTAAGGTCCGGTCGGGCGATCGCGGCGGCAAGTGAGGCGGCGCCCGCACCTTCTGCCACGATCTTGGCCTTCCTGAACAAAAGCCGCATCGCGTCTGTCACCTCAGCGGGACTGACGGCAATGGCCCCGTCGATCAGTTCGCGTGCGACCGGCCAAAGCTGCGGGACCAGCGACGGAGCGCCGATGCTCTTGATGAAGGACGGGCGGGTTTCGATCATCACAATCCGCCCCGCCTCAAGTGCGGCGCAAACCGGGGCGGCGCTGTCGTCTTCGACCGCAAAGACGCGTGCCGGCCGGGAACCGGTCTTGATGGCACTGGCGACCCCGGTGGTCATGCTGCCGCCGCCATAGGGGGTCAGCACCACGTCGACATCGGGCAGGTCCTCGACGATTTCCATGCCGATCGAGCCGTTGCCGGAAAGCACCGCCTGATCGGTCACCGGATTGATCAGCAGTTCCGGCGCATCCGGCCTGTCCGCGCTGACAATGTAGTCCCACCAGGTCTCCGCGCTCACGAAGCGCACCTCCCCGCCAAGGTCGCGCACGCCCTCGATCTTGGTCTGTGGCGCTCCGCGGTACATATAGGCGACCATCGGAACACCGATGAGGCGCGCGGCCCAGGCCATGCCGTAGGCCATATTGCCGGAACTCGTGACCGCGACGCCGCCCCGCAGAGCAGCAGGGTCGCGCGACAGCACTGCATTCAGCGCTGGGCGGAGCTTGAAGGCGCCAATCGGAGAAAGCGTCTCCAGTTTCAGGAAGATTTGCCGGTCCGAAAGTCCGAGGTCGAGCCTGACCAGCGGCGTGCGCGCGACGTGGGGAGCGATGCGGCCACGCGCCTCGGCGATTTCGTCCAATGTCGGCCGGTGTGGTGCAGCGGTCATTGCGAAAGTCCCCCTGGGCGGCGCGATCTTTATCGGCGTCTCAGTGTGACGCTGCGGGCGGTATGCCGCCCGCAGCTTGTCGATGCTATCAGATCAGGTCACGGCCGCACGAACGGCAAAGCGCGCATCCTGCCATGTACCGGTGCGCAGGATCTCTTCCAGAATTTCGACCGCCTGCCAAACGTCGGCGTAGCTTACATAGAGCGGGGTGAAACCGAAACGAATCGTCGACGGCGCGCGGAAGTCGCCGATGACGTCGCGGGCGATAAGCGCCTGCATAATCTCGTAGCTGTTGGGATGGCTGAACGAAACCTGGCTTCCGCGCCTCGCGCCGTCACGTGGGCTCTCGAGCTCGAGGCCGTAGGCGCCGCATTTCGCCTCAACCAGCGTGATGAAGAGGTCGGTGAGCCGGATGCTCTTCTCACGCAACTTGGTCATGTCGACCTCATCCCAGACGTCGAGTGCGCCCTTGAGCGCCCGAAGCGACAGGATCGGTTGCGTTCCGCAAAGGAAGCGGCGGATCCCCTCGCCGGCCGCGTAGTGCTTCTCGAAGGCAAAGGGGCGCGCATGCCCCCACCAGCCACTGAGCGGCTGGCGGATATCGCCATGGTGACGCGTCGCGGCATAGATGAATGCTGGTGCTCCGGGACCGCCGTTCAGGTACTTGTAGGTGCAGCCGACGGCAAAATCGACATCAGCGCCGTCAAGATCGATCGGCAGCGCGCCTGCCGTATGGCAGAGATCCCAGATGATCAGCGCGCCATGCTCATGCGCCTTGCGCGTCAGCGCCGCCATGTCGCGCAGTTCGCCGGACTTGTAGTTCACGTGGTTGACCAGAACCACGGCAACGTCACTGTTGATCAGGTCTTCGATCTCGGGCGCGTCGACCCCTTCGAGACGCAGCGCCGCACCCGGACGCGTCGAGACCACGCCCTCGGCCATGTAGAGGTCGGTCGGGAAACTGCTGCCTTCGCTGACGATCACCGAGCGCTCCGGCCGCAGCGCCATCGCCGCATGCAGGGCCTTGTAGATGTTGATCGATGTGGTGTCGCAAACGACCGTCTGGCCGGCCGCCGCGCCAATCAGTCGGCCAACCCGGTCCCCGAGCGCAAGCGGCATCTCGAACCATCCGGCCGTGTTCCAGCTTCGGATGAGATCCTGGCCCCATTCCTCCGTCGCCGCCATGCGAAGCTCGTCGAAGGCAGCGGTCGAAGCAACGCCGAGCGAGTTGCCGTCGAGATAGATGAGGCCCGGTGGCAGGATGAAACGATCGCGCATCGGACGTAGCACGTCGGCCGCATCCATCGCCTCGATCGCTGCAAAATCAGGAACTGCACTCATGAAGATGGTCCTTGGTTATTCACGAACGGTTTCGCGGGCTGGTGCCGGCCCGCGGCTTCGCTTGAGGCTCGGAAGAGCCAGCATGGCGAGAACGAAGAGGCCAGTCGCAAGTTTCAGATCCGGTGGCGGCATGCCGGCGGCCAGGCAGAAGGAGACGAGCTGATAGTAGACGACCGCGCCGACAAACGGGGCGGCGAGTTGGCGCAACACGCTTTGCTTTCCGACGATCGCCTCGCCGATCATCAGCGCCGCGAGCCCATTGATAAGGATGCCGAGGCCCATGTTGACGTCGGCAAAGCCCTGCGACTGCACCATCAGCGCTCCGCCTGCCGCCGAAAACGCGCCGGCAAGCCCGACGCCGCCGATCGTCGCCAGCCAGACGTTGATGCCCTGCGCTTCCGCCATGTCGGGATTGGCACCGACGGCCCGGATCGCCGTTCCCTTCTCGGTCCTGAAGAAATGATAGAGCAGGAAGAAGACGATGAGTGCGATGAGGCCGGCGACAACGATCTTGCTTGCCGGGAAACCCGGCTGCAGCCCTGGCACCCAGTCGAACATCGTCGGCGCCCCGAAAACCGATAGGTTCGACCGGCCCATGATGCGCAGATTGATCGAATAGAGCATCGTCATCATTAGGATGCCGGCAAGCAACGTGTGAATGCGGAATCTCAGATGGATGAACGCCGTGCAGCAGCCGGCGACAAAACCGGCGAGGAGTGCGATGGCGATCGCGGCGAGCGGCGACATGCCGGCCGCCATCAGTACACCGCAGACGCAACCGCCAAGCGGGAACGCGCCCTCGCTGGTCAGATCCGGGAAGCTCAGCATGCGAAACGGGATCATGATCCCCAGCACGACGAAGGCAAGGATCAGGCTCTGGGCCAGCGTGACGGGAACGAGCGAGACGAAACTCGCGATTGTGTTTTGAATAATATCCATGATCGTCAGCTCGCCAGGAACATGCGGTCGGTTTTGACGGAGAAATGGCCGATCAGGTCCGGCACCGTCGTCTGGGCCTTGTCCTTGCCATCGATTTCGAGGCGGACGCGCCCGGCATCGAGCATGACGACCTTGTGGCCGAAATCCACGGCATGCTGCATGTTGTGCGTCACCATCAGCGTCGTCAGCTTCAAGGCTTCGACGGCGCGGATCGTTGCTTGCATGACGATGTCGGCAGTGCGCGGGTCGAGCGCCGCGGTGTGTTCGTCGAGCAGCAGCAGCTCCGGCGAACCGCCGACCGCCATGATCAACGACAAGGATTGCCGTTGGCCACCCGACAGTAGCTCCACGCGCGTGTCGAGACGCTTTTCGAGGCCGAGGCCCAGAAGCGACAGGCGCTCCTTGTAGGCGGTGAGCCTTGCCGCGTTCAGCCCGCGGCGCAGGGTGCGCTTGTTGCTTCGAAGCTCGGCGAGCAGCATGTTTTCGGCCACCGTCATGCTGGCGGCGGTACCGCGCATCGGGTCCTGGAACACGCGCGCAAGCCGCATGGCGCGTTTGTGCACGGGCGTCGCCGTCACGTCGTCCCCATTGATGACGATCTGGCCGCTATCGAGCGCGAGCGCCCCGGAGATGGCGTTGAGCATGCTGCTCTTGCCGGCGCCGTTCGAGCCGATGACGACGCCGAACTCGCCTGTTGCAAGGCTGAGGCTGAGGCCGTCGAGTGCGACCTTTTCGTCTGCCTGCCCCTTGTAGAAGACCTTGCGGGCCGATCTGATTTCCAGCATTGGCTCCCCCTCATAACCCATGAAGTGACGGCGCTCCCGACGCCGTCACTTAATTCGCCCAAAATCAGTCGACCAGGCAGCCGCAATCGGCGAGCGATGCCGGTATTGCGATGCCGAAGGCCGCCGCCGCTTTCTTCGAGATCAGCGGTGCATGGTCCTCATAGCTCGGACGCGACGGCGCGATCGTCTTCGGGTCCTTGCCCCCAAGGATCTCCGCGGCAATCTTGCCGGCATTCATGCCGACCTGCTCGTAGTTGACGGCAAAGCTTGCCGGCACGACGCCGTCGCGCACAGCACCATCGTCGGAGTTGACGATCGGGATCTGCGCCTGGCGTGCAGCCGCCGAGACGGCGCCGATTGCCGGCTGGAGCAGGTTGGATGCGGGCGTATAGATCACGTCGGCCTTGCCGGCGAAGGAGGCAATGCGCTGCTGGATGTCGTTGACGTTGTCGACGCCAACGGCCACGACCTCAAAGCCGGCGGCCGGTGCAGCCGCCTTGATCTTGTCGAGCAGAGCCGTGTCGTTCGCCTCGCCAGGGTTGTACGGCACGCCGAAGCGCTTGGCCTCCGGAAGGAGCTTGCGGGTAAAGGCCATCACGGCAGCCACGTCCTGAAGGTCCGTCGCGCCAGTCATGCCGTCGTCACCCGCCCCCCAGGACGGAACCAGCTTCGCGGCCACCGGATCGGTGACGGCGGAAAAGACAACCGGAATACCGGATCCGGCGAGCGCCTTTTTGGCGATCTGCGAGACCGGCGTTGTGATCGTGTAGATCAGTTTCGGCTGCTCGGCCTGCAGTTTGGCAATCATCTGCGGAACAAGCGAGGCGTCGAAGTTGGTGTGGCTTTCAGTGTAAACGACATCGGTGCCCTCGACGAAGCCGTTTTCAGCCAGTGCCTTCTTGAAGCCGGCGATCGACGCACTCAATTGCGGATGTTCGCCGAAATTGGCGATGCCAATACGGATCGGATCAGCAGCGGCCGTTCCCGCTCCCCACGCCAGCGCGCCGGCGACAACCAATCCCGAAAGCCAAGTCCTCTTGCTCATACATCCCTCCCAGAATTTGACGAGCGTTACCGCCCTCCTCGGCGGCGTGGGTGGATGATGGAGACGGTCAGACTTCTTGTCAAATAAATATATATATTTTCATCAGAGTCGCAGAACTATATATATTTGTATCGATCCGATGCGGGCGTTAAGGGAACTTGATGCAAGACCACGAACAGTCGACCAAAACCGAATTGGCCTACCGGCTGCTGCGACGCGATATCCTGGCGACGCGTCTCAAGCCTGGCGCGCCGATGAAGCTGAGTGTGCTGCGCGAAAGCTACGGAATCGGCTGGACACCTCTGCGCGAAGCACTGTCGCGTCTGGAGGCGGAAGGCCTGGTCACGGCGATCAGCAACCGCGGCTTTGCCGTTGCTCCGGTTTCACGCGAGGAACTGGACGATCTCACACGCGCGCGCCTGGCCGTCGAAATGCCGTTGCTTCTCGAGTCGATCGAGAACGGCGACAGCGCATGGGAATCGGCCGTCGTCACCGCGCATTACCGGCTGTCCCGCTGCAAAGTCTCGGTCGAGCATTTCTCCGAAAGCGAGATCGACGAGTGGGACGAAAAGCACGCCGCCTTCCACGCAGCACTGATCGGTGCGGCACGATCGAACTGGTTGACCCGCTTCCAGTCAACGATTTCCGATCAGCTTCGTCGCCACCACCGTTTCCTCAGCCTGGCCCCGACATTGAGGGCTGCCGCAGGGATGAGCAAGGGATACGAGGAAGCGGTCGCCGCCTTGCAAGACGCGATGGCGATCGAGCATCACACTGAGCTGATGGAGGCGGCACTTGATCGAGATTTCGAGCGCGCCAGGACGCTGATGGCCGACCACATCGGCTTTACCGTCAATGTCTATGTCCAATCCGAGGACGGTGGCCGTTCTCAATCTTCCGGGCACCCGTCGTTGCCGGGGGTTGCGTCCAAATGACGGCCCAACGCAGCCTGTCCAAGAGCCGGAAACATCTCTAATAAGGGCAAGGCGGCAGTATACGCCTGCAGCTTTGCGAAAGTGGACGTTTGGTATGATGGGTGAAGACAAGTTCGACATCTCGCCGGAATGGGTGGATGGCGAGACCAAGGCCCTCGAGGCTCCCGGCGATCACCGTGTCGAGCTCAGGCTCTGGCTGCGTCTGCTGACGTGCTCGACACTGGTCGAGAGCGAAGTCCGCCGGCGGCTCCGGGAAGAATTCGACTCCACCCTGCCACGTTTCGACCTGATGGCCCAGCTCGAGCGAGCGCCTGATGGCATGGTGCTGGGGGAAGTCTCTAAGCGCATGATGGTCTCACCCGGCAACATAACGGTTCTTGTGGAACGGCTGACCGAGAGCGGTCACATCAGCCGTACGACACTGCCGACGGATCGACGTGTACAGATCATCGCGCTGACGCCCTTCGGCCGCGCCGAATTCGAGAAGATGGCGGCAAGGCATTCCGACTGGATCTCCGACCTGTTCGCTGGACTTTCAGCGAAGGAGGGCGGTGTGTTGATGGACGAGCTTGCCAAGCTCAAGCGATCCATCGTTGCTGCGTTGGCCCGGAACACTTAAGGCACTGCGCCTTTCTTTCCGCCGTCTCCCGAGATGCTCCGAAACGGTTCGCCACTCGCGCACCGCACTCCGGACGCATGTAGCGTCGTCACATTTGTCGAAACAATTTTAAGCTTGAAATTTCTCTGGAACGAGTCCACCCTGCTCCTCGCAGTCCGGGATGACGGTCGACGCCATCTGGACGGTGACACACGCAGCCGGAGCTCGGGAGGAGAACGACATGCGGATCGTCTGTATCGGTGGCGGGCCAGCCGGCCTCTATTTTGCGCTGCTGATGAAGCGCCAGCACCCGGAACACCGCATAACGGTCGTCGAGCGGAACCGCGCCTTCGACACCTTCGGGTGGGGGGTGGTCTTCTCGGATGCGACGATGCAGTCGATGCGCCAATGGGATCCGGAGACTGCCGAGGCGATCGAGGTCGCTTTCAACCACTGGGACGACATCGAACTGGTTTTCAAGGGCCGTAAGATCAGGACGACGGGCCACGGCTTCGTCGGCATCGGCCGCAAGAAGATGCTCAATATCCTCCAGGATCGCTGCCTCGAACTCGGTGTCGAACTCGCGTTCGAGCACGACGTCGAAAGCGACGAGGAATTCGCCGATGCGGACCTCATCATCGCCTCCGACGGCGTCAACTCGAGGATCCGGAATAGATACGCCGACGTATTCCAACCCGACATGGTCGTTCGGCCAAACCGTTATGTCTGGCTCGGCACGGACAAGCGCTTCGACGCCTTCACCTTCGACTTCCAACGCACCGAACACGGCTGGTTCCAGGCGCATATCTACCGCTTCGATGAGAACACCTCGACCTTCATCGTCGAAACCACGGATGACGTCTTTCAGGCCCATGGTCTCGACCATATGGACCAGCAGCAGTCGATTGAGTTCTGCGAAAAACTCTTTGCCGAGACGCTCGACGGCCATAGGCTGATGACCAATGCGCGGCACTTGCGCGGCTCTGCCTGGCTGAACTTCGGCCGGCTGATTTGCGAGAAGTGGAGCCACTTCAACGGCAATAGCCACGTCGTCCTGATGGGGGACAGCGCCCACACGGCGCATTTCGCCATCGGCTCGGGCACCAAGCTTGCGATCGACGACGCCATCGAACTTACCCGACAATTCGATATCCTCGGCCACAACGAAGCCACCATCCCGGACGTGCTCGCGGCTTACGAGGAGGTGCGCCGGGTTGACGTCGCCCGCATCCAAAATGCGGCGCGCAATGCGATGGAGTGGTTCGAAGTCGCCGGCACGCGCTATGCCGATACGCTGGAGCCGGAGCAATTCATGTATTCGATGCTGACCCGCTCACAGCGTATCAGCCACGAGAATCTTCGCCTTCGCGACAAGGACTGGCTCGAAGGTTTCGAACGCTGGTTCGCCGAACGTGCCGGCGCCGAGCCGGCGTCGAATGGCACGGTTCCGCCGCCGATGTTCACGCCTTTCAAGCTTCGCGGCCTGACGCTCAGGAATCGCATCGTCGTTTCGCCAATGGCGATGTATTCGGCGACCGACGGCGTGCCCAACGACTTTCACCTGGTGCATCTCGGTGCGCGCGCCATGGGCGGCGCAGCCCTCGTTTTTCCTGAAATGACGTGCGTGTCGCCTGACGCCCGCATCACGCCCGGATGCTTGGGACTCTGGAACGCCGAACAGACGTTGGCCTTCAAGCGCATCGTCGATTTCGTGCACCAGCAGACGCCTGCCAAGATCGGCATCCAGCTTGGGCATGCCGGAAGAAAAGGTGCGACCAAATTGGCCTGGGAGGGGATCGACCAGCCCTTGAACGAGGGCGCCTGGCCGCTCATTTCCGCGTCGGCCCTGCCTTACCTCGCGCATTCGGATACGCCGCGCGAAATGACCCGAGCCGACATGGACCTCGTCGTCGCCGACTTCGTGCAGGCGACCGGACGCGCCCGTGACCTCGGTTTCGACATCCTCGAACTGCACGTGGCGCACGGCTACCTGCTGTCGAGCTTCCTGTCGCCGCTCACCAACCTCCGCACGGACGACTATGGCGGCGACCATGCGTCCCGCGCCCGCTTTCCGCTCGAAGTGTTCCACGCGATCCGCAAGGCGTGGCCCGAGGACCGACCGATGTCGGTGCGCCTTTCGACGCACGACTGGCACGAAGGCGGCAACACTCCTGACGATGCGGCGATTTTCGCCCGCCTGTTCAAGGAAGCCGGCGCCGATATGATCGACTGCTCCTCCGGTCAGGTGGTGAAGGAAGAAAAACCGGTTTACGGCCGGCTGTTCCAGACACCATTTTCCGACAAGATCCGCAACGAGATCCAGGTTCCGACCATCGCCGTCGGAGCGATTTCCGAAGCCGACCACGCCAATTCCATCATTGCGGCCGGCCGTGCCGACCTCTGCGCAATTGCGCGTCCGCATCTGGCCGACCCGTCCTTCGTCATGCACGAGGCGGCGAAGATCGGCTATGACGGGCAGCCCTGGCCAAAGCAATACCACTCCGCCCGCGCGCAATATGTGAACAATCTGGCGCGCGCCGCAACGACGGTAGGCAAGCCATGAACCGCAGACACGCCCTCGTCACGGGCGCCGGAAGCGGCATCGGCAAGGCGATCGCGCTTGCACTCGCAGCCGATGGCCATATCGTCAGCCTTGTGGGGCGCCGCGCCGCGCCGCTCGAAGCCGTGAAAGAGGAAATCCACTCATCAGGCGGCGAAGCCCACGTCCACCATGAGTTCGATGTGACTGACCCGACAGCGGTCGAGCAAGGCATTTCGGCTGCGATTGCGAAGAGCGGAGAGATTGCGGTTCTCGTCAACTGCGCCGGCGAGGCTCCTTCGGCGCCGTTCGAGAAAACCGATCTTTCACTCTGGCAACGAGTGCTCACGGTCAACCTGACCGGGGTGTTTCTTGTGACGCAGGCAGCCCTTGCCTCCGTGCACCGGGCCGGCAACGGCCGGATCGTCAATGTCGCAAGCACCGCGGGCCTCACCGGTTACGCCTATGTTTCAGCCTATTGCGCCTCGAAACACGGCGTCATCGGCCTGACGCGGGCGCTGGCGCTCGAACTTGCCCGCACCGACGTGACCGTCAATGCCGTCTGCCCGGGGTTCACCGACACGCCACTCATCGACGGTGCGCTCGACACGATCAGCGAGAAGACTGGCCGTTCGCGCGAGGAAGCGCGCGCCAGCCTTGCCCGTTCCAATCCGCAAGGGCGCCTGGTGACGCCCGACGAGGTCGCACACACGGTCTCCTGGCTCGTGTCGGAGAAGGCAACCGCGATCACCGGCCAGGCCATCCCAGTGGCGGGCGGCGAAGTTCTCGGAGGATAGACATGACAAACCCGATGCAGGCCAAGAAGCGCGCCTTCAAAGACCATAAGGCCAAGCACTTCCTGTTCGAAACGGACGCCGACGGCCGGGTCGCCACGATCACGCTCGACCGTCCGGAAAAGAAGAACCCACTGACCTTCGAAAGTTACGAGGAGCTTTGCGATCTCTTCCGGGCGCTTGGTCGCGCCAGCGATGTGCGCGCCGTGGTGCTGACCGGCGCCAGCGACAACTTCTCCTCCGGCGGCGACGTCTTCGAGATCATCGAGCCGCTGACGCGCATGTCGATGCCGGATCTGCTTGATTTCACCCGCATGACCGGCGAACTGGTGCGCCAGATCCGCGCCTGCCCGCAGCCCGTCATATCAGCCGTCGACGGCATCTGCGCCGGTGCCGGCGCGATCCTGGCGATGGCTTCCGACTTCCGCGTGGCAACGCCGGAGGCGAAGACGGCGTTTCTCTTCACCCGCGTCGGGCTGGCCGGCGCCGACATGGGCGCCTGCGGCATCCTTCCCCGCATTATCGGCCAGGGCCGTGCCGCCGAACTGCTCTTCACCGGCCGGGTCATGACCGCGACCGAGGGCCACGCCTGGGGCTTCTACAACGCCCTCCACGAGCGTCCGTCGCTGCTTGCCGAGGCGCAGAAATTCGCACGCAGCATCGCCGACGGCCCGTGGTTCGCCCATGCTATGACGAAGAAGATGCTCGACCAGGAATGGGCGATGGGCATCGATCAGCTGATCGAAGCGGAAGCGCAGGCCCAAGCGATCTGTATGGCGACCGGCGACTTCCGCCGCGCCTTCGAGGCCTTTGCCGCCAAGGCGAAGCCGGAATTCAAAGGGAATTGAGCATGAGTTCCCATGAGACGGCTTTGCGCCCACCAACCCGCGACCATCTCGACTGGCCATTCTACGAGGATAGGCATCGCGCGCTTGCCGCCGAATTGGACGGCTTCGTTGCCGTCGGCGGTCTTGGCGAAGTCGATCACCGGGATGTGGATGCCGCCTGCAAACATCTGGTCGCAGCGCTCGGCGCTGCAGGCGTACTTCGCCATTGCGTGCCGAAGGCGTTCGGCGGTACGAGCGAAGACATCGACAGCCGATCGCTTTGCCTCATCCGCGAAACGCTCGCCTATACCGACGGGCTTGCCGACTTCGCCTTCGCCATGCAGGGGCTGGGGACTGGCGCGATCAGCCTTTCCGGCTCCGAGGCGCTGAAGCAGGCCATCCTACCCAAGGTCGCCCGCGGCGAGTGCATCTCCGCCTTTGCGCTTTCCGAACCCGATGCGGGCTCGGATGTTGCGGCGATGGCCTGTGCGGCGCGCCGCGACGGCGACCATTTCGTGCTCGACGGCGAGAAGACCTGGATCTCGAACGGAGGCATTGCCGACGTCTACACTGTCTTTGCCCGCACCGGCGAGGCGCCCGGCACGCGTGGCATATCCGCCTTCGTGGTCTTTGCCGACACGCCGGGCTTCACGATCGCCGAGCGCATCGAGACGATTGCGCCGCATCCGCTCGCCCGGCTTCGTTTCGACAATTGCCGTATTCCGTCGTCACAGCTTCTCGGCAGCCCGGGCGAAGGCTTCAAGATCGCCATGCGCACGCTCGACATCTTCCGCCCATCCGTCGCTGCCGCCGCGATCGGCTTTGCCCGTCGCGCGCTCGACGAGGCGGTGGCACATGCGAAGAACCGCAAGATGTTTGGCGCAACGCTTGCCGACCTGCCGACCGCGCAAAGCACACTCGGTGACATGGCAACGGCGATCGACTCCGCAGCCCTTCTGACTTGCCGCACGGCGTGGCAACGCGACGTGCAAAAGCGGCCGACGACTCGCGAGGCGGCAATGGCCAAGATGACGGCGACGGAGAATGCGCAGTGGGTCATCGACCAGGCGCTGCAGCTCTTCGGCGGTCGGGGGGTACGCGTCGGCGAGATCACAGAGCGGCTCTATCGTGAGATCCGTGCACTGCGCATCTACGAAGGCGCGACCGAAGTTCAAAAGCTCATCATCGGCCGCGAGCTGATGAAGGGCACGGCACGATAACGGTGGCGTCACCACCTCGCTCGCCAACCACGCTTCCCTGGCATGGCCGGACGATATCCGAGCCGCACTGACGCAACATCTGGAGACAACCAATGCACACCATCCTGCAACCTGAAGGTTGGGCAAAGCCCATCGGCTATGCCAACGGCGTCGCTGCGAAGGGCCGCACTCTCTTCGTCGGCGGTCAGATCGGCTGGAACGAGCGCTCCGAGTTCGAAACCGATGATTTCGTCGAGCAGGTCCGCCAGACTCTGAAAAATGTGGTCGCGGTGCTCGCCGCCGGGGGGGCGGAGCCGCACCACATCACGACGATGACCTGGTACTTCACCGACAAGCAGGAATATATCGGTAACCTCCGCGGTATCGGCCAAGCCTACCGCGACATCATCGGCAGGAACTTCCCTGCAATGGCGGCAATGCAGGTGGTCGCGCTGGTCGAAGACCGGGCCAAGATCGAAATCCAGGCCACAGCCGTCATCCCCGATTGAGGATTGCCGACATGCCAGAGATCAGATTTTCGCAGAGCGTTTCCGCCCGTCGGGAAGACGGTGCTCTCGTCGTCACCATCGACAACCCGCCCGTCAACGCGCTGTCGGCGCATGTCAGGTCCGGCCTGATGGCTGCTTTGGATCATGCTACTGACCTTCCGACGATTACCGGTCTCGTGATCACCGGTGCGGGCAGCACGTTTATCGGCGGTGCTGATATCAAGGAGTTTGGCAAACCTCCCATGGAGCCGATGCTTCCCGAGGTGATCGATCGCATCGAGACTTTCGAAAAGCCGGTCGTCTGCTCGGTGAATGGCTCCGCCCTTGGCGGAGGCTGCGAGGTGGCGCTCGCCTGCCACGGCCGCATAGCCGGCGAAAAGGCCGCGTTCGGACTGCCCGAAGTGAAGCTCGGCATCGTTCCGGGTGCTGGCGGGACACAACGCCTGCCACGGCTGATCGGCACGATCGCGGCCATCGATCTCATCGGAACGGGGCGCACCGTCAACGTGAGCGAAGCTGTCGCACTCGGCCTTGCCGATGGCACCGCCGCGGACCCTGTAGCCGCCGCCCTTACGCTCCTGCGCGAACTGGGTGCAAAGCCGCTCCGTCGCACCGGCTTGATGGCGGTCCCGACGGTGGACGCAGCAGCCGTCAGCGCGGCGGAGGCGAAGGTCCTGGCGCGAGCCCGCGGCCAATCCGCTCCGGTCGAGGCGGTACGTCTCGTCAAGGCGGCCGGTCAAGTCGATCTGAAACAGGGATTGGCGGAAGAACGCGGCACATTCCTGCGTTTACGCGACTCCGTCGAGTCCGCTGCCCTGCGGCACGTATTCTTTGCCGAACGCGCCGCCGGCAAGGTCGAAGGCTTAGAGACAGTCTCGCCACGCAGAATCGAGACAATTGCGGTGGTCGGCGCGGGGCTGATGGGGGCAGGCATTGCGGTCTCGGCCCTGACCAGCGGCTGTCGCGTCATCGCTTTGGAGCAGACAAAGGAAGCAGCAGCCGACGCGCGCACCCGCATTGCCGAGACACTCGACAAAACCGTCCGCTCCGGACGGATGGACGCGGATGGACGCGACGACTGCATCGCCCGATTACAGACCACCGCTGAAGCGGCAGACCTCGTCACCGCTGATCTCGTCATCGAAGCGGTGTTCGACGACCTCCAGGTCAAGATGGACTTGTTTCGCCGGCTCGACGGCATCCTTGCGCCAGGCACCATTTTGGCGACCAACACCAGCTACCTCGATCCCGACGCAATCGCCGCGGCGACGACCGATCCGTCGCGGGTGGTCGGATTGCACTTCTTCTCGCCCGCCAATGTCATGCGGCTTGTCGAAGTCGTCGATTGCGCCAAGACCGCGCCCGATGTGCTGGCGAGTGCACTCGCCTTCGTCAAACGCCTGGGCAAGTTACCCGTCGTCTGCGGCGTTACCGAGGGCTTCATCGGCAACCGTATCTTTTCCGCCTATCGTCGCGAGGCAGAGTTCATGCTCGAGGATGGCGCCGTGCCCGACGAGATCGACGCCGCCTTGGAAGCTTACGGTTTTCCGATGGGCATCTTCGCCGTCAATGACATGGCCGGATTGGAGATCGCCTGGGCGCGCCGGAAGCGGCAGGCCGCGACGCGGGATCCTGCCGCACGTTATGTCGAGATCGCCGATAGGCTTTGCGAGGCGGGCCGTCTTGGCCGCAAGAGTGGCCGCGGCTGGTACGCCTACCCCAACGGCGAGCGCACCGTCGATCCGGAAGTGACGGCGATGATCAAGGCGGCGCGCGCCGCCAAGAACATCACGCCGCGAGCCATCACTGCCGAAGAGATCATGGGCCGGCTTTTGAAGGCGATGGTCGATGAAGGAACGGCGCTGCTGGCCGAAGGCATCGCCGCGCGCCCCGGCGACATCGATCTGGTGATGATCAACGGTTACGGCTTTCCGGCCCACAAGGGCGGGCCGATGTTTACCGCGCAGCAAGGCAAGGACCTGAAATCATGAGCGAGGCCTATATCATTGATGGCGTCCGCACGCCCATCGGCCGATACGGCGGCGCTTTGTCGGTCGCCCGTGCCGACGACCTCGCCGCGCACGTAATCCGCGAGGCGCTGGCGCGCCTCGCGTCCGTACCGGCCGAAGCGATCGATGAGGTCGTCTTCGGTTGTGCCAACCAGGCGGGCGAAGACAACCGCAACGTGGCCCGCATGGCCGCCTTGCTTGCCGGATTGCCGGACGCGGTTCCTGGCACGACGATCAACCGGCTTTGCGGCTCGGGGCTGGATGCCGTCGGTTACGCCGCACGCGCGATCCGGCTCGGCGAGGCGGAAGTCGTGATTGCCGGTGGCGTCGAAAGCATGTCGCGCGCGCCTTTCGTCATGCCGAAGGCCCAAAACGCCTTCCAACGCAGCACCGAAGTACACGACACAACGATCGGCTGGCGGTTCGTCAATCCGGTCATGCAAGAACGGTACGGCATCGAGTCGATGCCGGAGACCGCCGAAAACGTTGCAGCCGAGTTTGATATCTCGCGCGCGGACCAGGACGGCTTTGCACTCCGCAGCCAGGCCCGCGCTGCGGCTGCGCAAAAGAATGGCCGCTTCGCGCGCGAAATCGCCCCCTATCCGATCAAAGGGCGCAAGGGCGAGACGACGCACGTCTTAGAGGATGAGCATCCGCGCGAGACAACGTTCGAGAAGCTCGCCAGCCTGCCGACGCCGTTCCGCACCAATGGCACCGTGACAGCCGGCAATGCATCCGGTGTCAACGACGGCGCGGCCGCACTTCTGCTTGCCTCAGGCTGCGCGGTCGAACGCTACGGCCTCACGCCACTTGCTCGCGTCGAGGGGATGGCAACGGCGGGGGTTCCTCCACGCGTCATGGGTATGGGCCCCGTCTTTTCCACCAGAAAGCTCCTGGACCGTCTCGGTGTTAGCATCGGCGATATCGATATCCTCGAGCTCAATGAAGCCTTCGCAGCCCAGGCTCTCGCCTGCATGCGGCAGCTAGGCCTTGCGGATGATGCCGCCCACGTAAATCCCAACGGCGGCGCCATTGCCTTGGGACATCCTCTCGGCATGTCCGGTGCGCGCCTTGCGCTGACCGCAGCACTGGAACTTGAACTTCGAGGAGCAAGGCGGGCTGTCGCCACCATGTGTATTGGCGTTGGACAAGGCATCTCGATGTTACTGATGCGACCGTGACACCGACGGATGCTCCTGGATCGCGGCATTGCGCCAAGACGTCGCGTCCTCCCAACCCACACTTTGGACAGCGCTTTCCCTGTCTTAAACGCCCCGTCGATTGCCCCATAGCAAGACGTGCAACTGCGGCAGTACCCGCGCATCGAACCATTTGTCGCCGGTCACTTTGTCGACCAGCCAGAGCATGCGGTTCATGACGCCATCGATGTCCACCGTCGCGCTTTCGTCGTCCGGCGGTGGTGGGGTGTGGTTTCCCGGCTGCAGATAGACCGGCAGAGCCGGGTATCTCCCGGCCATATCCTTGGCATAGGCGTAGTCGCGATCATCGAAAACGACGATCTTGAGCACCGTCATCCCGGCCGCCATCGCAAGACACTCGTCGAGCTTTGCGAAATCAGTTTCCATGCCGCTCGACGGCGGCTTCGGGCTGACGACGAGGACGTCCAGGTCGGCGAACCAGTCCCTGGCGACGCTGCCTTGCGTCTCAAGCGCAAAGCGATAGCCCTCGCCATGGCCGCGATCGATCAGGGGCCCGAGCGGCTGGATGGCGGGGTTTCCACCGGAAAGCGAGACTGTCAGCGGCACGCCGCCCGATAGCCGTCTCACCTCCATCCAGATCTCCTCGACCGACATCGGTTGCCACTGTTCGCGATGCTCGCTGTCAACGGCGTGCAGCGTATCGCACCAGGAACAGCGGTAGTCGCAGCCGCCTGTGCGCACGAACACCGTCGGCTGGCCGATCAACACGCCTTCACCCTGGATGGTCGGCCCGAAGATCTCGCTGACGCGGATCGCAGCGCCCGTCATGGCCGATATTCCGCCCAGGTCTTCGGCGTCTCGCTGACGCGAACTGCCGACGTTTCCGGCAGTCGCTCCTTGCACCAGTCGTAGAAATGCCTCGCCAGGCACTCCGACGTCACCCGTTCATGACCAAGCACGTCATTGAGATGGCGATGGTCGAAGCTGCCGTCGATGTAGTGCTTGAGCGGGGCGAGGTCGTGATAATCCCGCACGAAGCCGTTGTCGTCGAGATCCGCGGCGGCAAGCTCAACCTCAACGATGTAGTTATGACCATGCAGCCGCGCGCACTGGTGATCGGCGGGCAGATGGCTCAACTGATGCGAGGCGGAGAAGTGGAATTCCTTGGTGATACGGTACATCAGCGAACCTCCTCTGCCGAGAAGCGGCTGGTGGCAGCGCGCCAGAAATCCGGATCGGCATACTCGGTCGGGTCCTCGACGCCGGCGAGATGGAAGGCCTCGCGGCGCTCGACGCAGGTACCGCAGCGACCGCAATGGCGTGCGCCGCCCTTATAGCAGGACCACGTCTCGCCAAAAGGCGTGCCGTGCTTGGCGCCGTCCGTAACGATGGCGGCCTTCGGGACATTGACATAGGGTGCAAGGAGCTGAACGGTGCCATAGCCCTCCAACGCCTCGTCCTGCATTTTCTGGAACGCATCGATGAAGCCCGGCCGGCAATCTGGGTAGATGAAATGGTCCCCGCCATGGACGGCAACGGCGACGGCGTCGGCCTTTTGCGCCGAGGCGAGGCCGAAGGCGATCGCCAGCATGATGGCGTTGCGGTTCGGCACCACCGTAGCCTTCATCGTCTCTTCGGCATAATGGCCATCGGGCACGTCGACGTCATCGGTCAGCGCCGATCCGGTCAAATGCCGGCCAACGCCGGTGATGTCGATGATCTGGTGTGGAACGCCAAGCCGGTGGGCACAGGCCGCGGCGAAGTCGAGTTCCTTGCGATGGCGCTGGCCGTAATCGAAGGAAAGAATGCCGACGAGTTCGTGCTCGGCCGCGATCCTGTGCGCGAGCGAAACGGAGTCCAATCCGCCGGAGCAGATGACGATAGTTCTCATAATAATGGGTCCCTTGTTTTGACCGGGTGGGCTGCGACCGGATGCGGGCCGCTTCTAAGCCATTGCTGCGGTTTTGACCAGCCCTTAGCGGTGAGCCTTGCTTGCGGCGGCGGCGGCGCCATTCCAATCGGTCGGAACGAAAGACGAGCAATTTTATCCTCTGCGCAAAATGAAAAATCACTTCGGCCGATTTCCGCCGCGTTTCAAAGAGGCTAACGTCTCGCCATCACCGCCTGATGGCGGTGAGCTCCGGCCCCCGTCGTTGGCGACAAGTGCCAAAGGGTGGCGGAGTTCGGTATTGGAGGAGTTCTGGAATGCTGATCGACGGAAAAGTCTTCATTGTGACCGGTGGCGGATCGGGTCTTGGCGCCGGCGTTGCCCGCCTGCTGCACGGCAAGGGCGCTCGTGTCGTCCTTGCGGATATCAACGAAGACGCCGGGCGGGCGATGACCGAGGCGCTTGGGAGCAATGCTCTTTTCGTCAAGACGGATGTCACCAGCGAGACCGATGGCGCAACTGCAGTCGCCACCGCCGTCGATACCTTCGGCCATCTCAATGGGCTGGTGAATTGCGCCGGCATCGCGCCGGGCGAAAAGGTACTTGGGCGCGACGGCCCTCATCGGCTCGACAGCTTTGCGCGTGCGGTCGGCATCAATCTGATCGGCACATTCAACATGGTCCGCCTCGCGGCGGCGGCGATGGAAAAGGAAACACCCGGCGAAGACGGCGAGCGTGGCGTCATTATCAACACCGCCTCTGTCGCTGCCTTCGACGGGCAGGTCGGCCAAGCTGCGTATTCCGCCTCGAAGGGCGGTGTCGTCGCCATGACGCTGCCGATTGCCCGCGAACTGGCACGGCACGGCATCCGTGTCGTGGCGATCGCGCCGGGCATCTTCGAAACACCGATGATGGCCGGTATGCCGCAGGAAGTACAGGACTCGCTCGGCAAGAGCGTTCCCTTCCCCCAGCGCCTCGGCAAGCCGGAGGAATTTGCGGCCCTTGTCCAGCATATCTGTGAAAACCGGATGCTGAACGGCGAAGTCATCCGCCTCGACGGTGCGCTTCGCATGGGCTCACGCTGAGACCTCGCGTCCGCCAGGCCGGATGCGCGTTGCGTCCGGCCAAATGCGCTACTGTCTGAACCGGCAGCGTGTTTCGAGCGGTACGGCATCCCTTGGACGCCGTGTTTGTCGCGCGGCGCCACAAGCATTTCCGTACAGCATCTGAAAATCAGGCGCCGGAACGCTCACCGTGCACCGCCCGCGATTGAGCCGGGGCAATGACATAGGCGCAACGGCGTGCGCCGGCGAGAATATGTTCGGTGCGCTCGACCGCGACGTCGCGACCGAGAATGTCGCGGAAGATATTGATCTCTGCACGGCAAAAGCCCTGGCAACTGGCAGCGGCGGCGCAGATCGGACAATGGTTCTCGACGAAGAGAAAAGTGCCGTCGCCCGTCTCCTCGTAGCCGGCCATGTAGCCTTCGGCGGTTCGCAGGCGCACGAGCTTCTCCACCCGATCACGCAGGCTAATGGCGCCGTCGAGCGCTGCGCGATAGCCGGTTCGCGTCTCCTCCTCGCGCGCCGCGATGACCCGATCGACCGCCGCGTCGCCGAGCGTCTGACGGATTGTGCGCAGCAGCTGGACAGTCAACTCCGCATGGGTATCGGGAAATTCCGCATGGCCCGAGGCGGTCAGCCCCCAGAACTGCGAGGGTCGGCCGACGCCCCGCGCCTCCGACCAGGAATTTACCAGCCCCTCCTCGGCCAGGCGCACGAGTTGCTGGCGCGCCGCCTCACCTGATATCGACAGGCGCTTGCCGAGTGCCGCCGCCGTCTGCGGCCCATGCAGCTTCAGCGCCAGCAGGATGCGTTCGGCCGGCGAACGTCCCTGGCTTTGATCCGGATTTAACAAGTGATCGCTTGACATATTATTGCCCGGAGATTTACAAAGAATTGTCTTGTTAAATACACGCCGGATGGATCTCGCACAAGACATTCGCTGCGTTCCATCCGGCCGAAGAGGATTTCAACCATGGCTTTCGAACTCCCCTCCCTCCCCTTTTCCATCGGCGCTTTGGCCGAAGCCGGCATGAGCGCCGAGACGCTGGAATTCCACCACGGCAAGCACCACCAGGCCTATGTCACCGCTCTCAACGGCTTCGTTGAAAAAGATCAGGCTCTCGCCGGCCTTTCGCTGGAAGACATCATTCGCCATGCCAACGGTGGGGCCGAACTGGCGCCGGTCTTCAACAATGCCGGACAGCATTGGAACCACATTCTGTTCTGGAACAATCTCTCCCCCAAGGGCGGGCGCATTCCGGACAGTCTTGAGAAGAAGATCGTGGAGGACTTCGGCAGCGTCGCCGCCTTCAAGGACGCGTTCAAGACTGCGGCCACCAGCCAGTTCGGTTCCGGTTGGGCCTGGCTCGTGCTCGACGCCAGCGGCAAGCTCAAGGTGACGAAGACCGCCAACGGCTCAAACCCGATCGCCACAAATGAGGGCAAGGCCCTGCTCGGTCTCGATGTGTGGGAACACAGCTACTACATCGATTACCGCAATCGCCGCCCCGACTATGTCAGCAATTTCCTCGACCGGCTGGCGAACTACGAGTTTGCCGAGGCTGAGCTTAAGTCCGCCTGATCACGCCTACCGTGGCGCCGCGCCGGCGGCGCCACGCCCATGCCTCAGCCGGATTGCGCCCATGACCCAGACCGTCTCTGTCGATATCGACGCTCACGCCGAACGTGCCGTCACCAGACCTCAGTTTGCCGACACGATGGCGCGGCTGGCGTCCACAGTCTGCGTCGTCAGTTCCGGCAGCGGCTCCGAGTGCCTGGGCCGGACAGCGACCGCCGTCTTCTCGCTTTCCGCGAGCCCTCCGTCCATCGTCGTCTCGATCAAGGCGGGTAGCGCGCTTGCGGACACCATCTCGAAGCAGGATGGGTTTGCGCTGGCGATGCTCGCACAGGGGCAGGAGCTGGTTGCCGATGCCTTCGCCGGCCGGGTCGCGGCAGCCAGTCGCTATCTCGTCGGCATCTGGGCGGATTGGCCCTCCGGCCGTCCGCGTCTTCTCGGTGCCGCCGCCGGGCTCGACTGCGTGCTCAGCGCTTCCATCCTCGTCGGCGACCACCGGCTCTTTGTCGGAACGATCATCGCCACGGAAACCGCCGCCTACGCCGACCCGCTGCTCTGGAGCGAGCGGCAATACCAGGCACTGGAGAGACCTGCGCCCTTTGCCGCCACGTCCGGCGGACGCCCATTGCCATCGGCCACCTCGTGCCCAACAATCTGAACGGCGCGAACGGACACCCATTTGGGAGCGACCATGCGACAGGTGCTTGAAAAACTTCTGGACGACGGGCGTGATGACGCGCTCTTGCGCTTCACCCTCGGCAGCATCTGTCTGCAGGAGACGGATGCCGAGACCGCCCTTGTCCACCTCAGGCGTGCAATTGAATTCGATCCCAGCTATTCGGCCGCCTGGAAGCTCATCGGCGCGGCGATGCTGAAACTGAACCGCATCGAAGAGGCGCGGCGCATCTGGACTGAGGGGCGATCCGTGGCCGAGAAAAAGGGCGACCTGCAGGTGGCGCGCGAGATCAACGTCTTCCTCAAGCGGCTGGACAAGCAGTGTGCGGCCGCGAACAAAGGCTCGCCCTAACGGCTGAAAGCATGTCGCGCAAAAGTGGCGATACCGACATGCGCAAAACAAGAACCTGAAGCGCAGTCGCGACTTCTAGGGATTGCGATGCGCTTAAGCGTCAGGCGGAGCCAAGCCGCCTGATATTGCCGGCAAGCTCGGCTGCTAGACGCAACGCCGCTGCGGTTGCCCCCGCCATCTGCGGCATGATCAGCCATTCGAGCGTCCAGGCAGCACCGGAGCGCTCCTGCTCGTGCACCAGCGCATGATGGATGCCGGAAAGCTGCGTCGCATTGAACCGAGCAAGCGCCACCAGAACCTCGGCGGCAACCGGGTTCTGCTTGTGCGGCATCGCCGAAGATCCACCGCCACCGGCAAGTTCGATTTCATCGCCCTGCTGCGCCATCAGCGCGACGTCCTGCCCGAATTTGCCGAGGCTGCCGGTGACGAGCGACAGTGCGTTGGCAAAGTCGGCAACTTCGGAACGCTGGCTGTGCCACTGCGGAAAGTCGGCAAGCGCCAGTTCCTCGGCCAGCGTGGCGCGAACATCGCCGGCCCTGTCTTTCAGCTTGTCGAGCGTGCCTGCCGCACCGCCGAACTGGACCGCAAAGAGGTCGCGATCCATCGCCTGCAGCCGATCCTTGTGATCGAGCAACGGTTCGATCCAGGTGCGCAAGCGATCGGATACCGTGATTGGTATAGCCGCCTGCATGCGCGTGCGGCCCATCAGCATCCGCTCGCCCCATCGATCGTCGCATTCCTCAAGCACCGAAACGACATCACCAAGACGAGTGCCGAAGAGTTCGGCAACAGCCTTCATGCGCAGCATCAAGCTCGTATCGATGACATCCTGGCTGGTCGCACCAAAATGCACATGCGCTGCAGCCTCACCGCCGACGGCCGCACGCAACTGTCGAACAAGTTCAGGAACGACGACGCCGTCGACAGCCATGGCCCGCCTGAGCGCTGCGACATCGGGAGAAAACCCGCGACAGGCCTCGGTGATGCGGTCGGCAGCACTTTCCGGGATGACCCCGTGGATCGCTTCCGCGCGCGCCAGTGCCGCCTCGAAGGAGAGCATCGCATGAATGTCGGCGGCGGTCGAAAACTCGGCAGCCACCGCCTCGTCGCCCAGAAGGCCGGAGAGATAGGGATGATCGAAAGCGGAATAGGTCATGGTCCCCCCGATTGATGTCGCGATGCCCGCTCGCGCTTGAACGGAATGCCACGGTCTGCCTTGCGCCGTCCATGCAGCAAGATGCAACGGATCGGCCTCGCGCGTGACATTCCGGTTTCAGATGTCGAGGAAGACCGTTTCCTTCTCACCCTGCAGGTGAATGTCGAAGACATAACTAGGGGCGCTGCCGGTCGCGACAAGCGTCGCGACACGATGGCGATGCTCGACGCGCAAAAGCAAGGGATCGGCGGCGTTCGCCTCGGCTTCATCGGGGAAATACATCCGTGTGTGCAGGCCGATATTGATACCGCGCGCGACGATCCAGAATGTGATGTGCGGCGCCATCGGCCGGCCGTCCTTGAACGGCACGCGCCCCGGCTTGATCGTTTCGAAACGGAAGACGCCGTCTTCTGCACCGGTCGGACACCGCCCCCAGCCGGAGAAGCTCGGATCGGCGGCGCCGCGCATTTCCGAGGGCGAATTGTGGAGCCCCGCCGCATCCGCCTGCCAGATTTCCACCAGCGCATCCCGAAGCAGCGTCCCCGTACCATCAAGCACCCGGCCGCTGACGGTGATGCGTTCGCCGAGCGTGTGTTCGCTCACCATTGTCGTGCCGAGGTCGGCGTCATAGACGCCGCCAATGCCACAGAAATTCGGCGTGAGGCCGATATGCACGTAGGGACCGGCGGTCTGCGACGCGGTTTCCTTGAGATAGCCGAGCGCCTGGACCATCAATTGCCCTCCATGCGGTTTTCAAACAGTGTCGAGCGGCGACCGCGCAAGACGATATCGAACTTGTATGCCCGCGCATCCATCGGAATGGTGTTTGCCCAATCGAGCGGCGCGATCAGTTGCTCGATCGCACGGCGATCGGCGATCGTGTTGACGATCGGACACTTCCAGATCATCGGATCGCCCTCGAAATACATCTGGGTGATCAATCGCTGCGCAAAGCCGTGGCCGAAAACCGAGAAATGGATATGGGCAGGGCGCCAGTCGTTGACACCATTCGGCCAGGGATAGGGTCCGGGCTTGATCGTACGGAAGGAGTAAAAGCCGTCTTCGTCGGTGATCGTGCGACCGCAGCCGCCAAAATTCGGATCGAGCGCTGCGAGATAGCTTTCTTTCTTGTGACGATAGCGCCCGCCGGCATTGGCCTGCCAGAATTCAAGAAGAGTGCCGGGAACAGGCCGGCCGCGTTCGTCAAGTACGCGCCCATGAACGATGATGCGCTCGCCGATCGCGCTTTCGCCCGGCTTGGCGAAGTTGTGGATGAGATCGTTGTCGAGTTCGCCCAGAATCGAATGACCGAAGACCGGGCCGGTGATTTCGGAAATGGTGCCGTCGAGCGACAAAAGCGCCTTCTGCGGCGAGCGCAGCACCGAGGTCTTGTAGCCTGGCGTCAGCGCCGGCGCATGCCAGTTCCTGTCGCGGGGAAAAAAGGCGCCGGTCTCCGGCTTCCGGTTGGCTCCATCGGACATCTCGTTGCTCCCGTCAGGCCGCCTTGCCGGCGTCCATTTCCGCAAAGACCTGTTTGACGATCTTGATTGCGTGGTTGGCCGCCGGAACGCCGGCATAGATCGCCACATGCAACAGCGCCTCGCAGACATCGTCACGGCTGGCGCCGGTATTGGCGGTCGCACGCACGTGCATGGCAACCTCTTCGTCCTGGCCAAGTGCCGCCAGAAGCGCGATGGTTACGATCGAACGCTCGCGTTTCGTCCAGGTCGGTCGCGACCAGACGTGTCCCCAGGCCGCCTCGGTGATCAGTTCCTGGAACGGCCGGTCGAAATCGGTCGAGGCCGATTGCGCACGGTCCACGTGGTTGTCGCCAAGGACGGCCCGCCGCGTCGCCATGCCCTGGCGATAGCGGTCGGAGGGCGCGAAGGCATCACTCATGGCTGTTGTCTCCATGCGTTACAATCTCAAAAAAGGCGCGCAATACCGCAGTCAGTGCCTCCGGCTTTTCAACGCAAGGGATATGCCCGGCATCGCGGATGACCTCGTAGCGGGCGCCGGGAATAAGGCGAGCGGTGCCAAGCACCACATCCGGCGGCGTCGATCCGTCCTGGTCGCCGACGACGCAAAGGACGGGCACGGCGATGCGCCCAGCCGCTTCGGTATAATCGGCATCGCGGATCGCACCGCAGGTGGCGGCATAGCCCGTTACCGACTGGCGGATCAGCATGTTGCGGTAGCCTATCAACGCTGCATTTTCAGGGCGTCGGAACTCAGGCGTGAACCAGCGTTCAAGGATGCCGTCGGCGATCGCCTCAATGCCATGGGCTTCGATGGCCGCGATGCGCTGCGCCCACAGTTCCGGCGTGCCGATCTTGTGCGCGGTATCGCAGAGAACGAGGGCCCGCACGAGATCCGGCCGCCGTTGATAGAGCGACTGGGCGATCAATCCGCCGACCGAGAGGCCGCAGACGATTGCCTGTTTGACCGCGAGCATGTCGAGTAGGCCGGCAAGGTCATTGGCGTGGTCTTCGATCGCGTAAGGGAGCGGACCGATATCGGAGAGACCGTGGCCGCGCTTGTCGTAGAGAACGATCGCAAAGTCGCCGGCAAGGCGGACGATGACGTCACGCCAGATGCGAAAGTCGGTGCCCAACGAATTGGCAAAGACCAGCACCGGCCGCTCGGCCGTGGCGCCGATGACCTGATAGTGGATTGTGATGTCGTTGATGCGGGCAAACTGCACGGCGCTTCTCCTCTGCAACCAAATTGTCTGTTTAATCTGGTTAGGTAAAATGATATTTCACGGCATTCCATTAACTCACGAGTTATGAATTCCATGGTCAACGCTCGGGTCAAGTTTCGTCATCTGCAGACTTTTGTCGAGGTCGCACGGCAGAAGAGCGTCATGAAGGCGGCCGAACTCCTGCATGTCAGCCAGCCGGCTGTTACCAAGACGATCCGCGAGCTGGAGGAGGTTCTGGGCGTTGCCGTTTTCGAGCGCGAGGGACGCGGCATCAAGATCACCCGCTATGGCGAGGTCTTTCTTCGCCATGCCGGTGCGGCGCTAACGGCACTGCGCCAGGGGCTCGATTCGGTCTCGCAGGAGCGCTCCGGTGATGGCTTGCCGGTGCGCATCGGAGCATTGCCGACGGTCTCGACGCGGATCATGCCGCGGGCAATGTCGCTGTTCCTGAAGGAGGATACCGGCGCACGGATCAAGATCGTCACCGGCGAGAATGCCGTGCTTCTCGAACAGTTGCGGGTCGGCGATCTCGACCTCGTCGTCGGCCGGCTGGCGGCGCCGGAAAAGATGACCGGCTTTTCCTTCGAGCACCTCTATTCCGAACAGGTGGTTTTTGCCGCTCGAGCCGGTCATCCCTTACTTTCCGGCGCGCAATCGGCCTTCGCCCATCTCGGCGACTACCCGGTGCTGATGCCGACGCGTGCCTCCATCATCCGCCCCTTCGTCGAACACTTCCTGATTGCCAACGGCATACCTGGCCTGCCGAACCAGATCGAAACGGTCTCCGACGCCTTCGGCCGCGCCTTCGTGCGCGCCAGCGACGCGATCTGGATCATTTCGGCGGGTGTCGTTGCCAGCGACATCGAGGATGGCACACTTGCGGTCCTGCCGATCGACACCAGCGAGACCAAGGGCCCGGTTGGCCTGACGATGCGCGCGGACTCCATTCCGTCGCTGCCGCTTTCCATCCTGATGCAGACCATCCGCGAGGCGGCAGCGGCTATCGCGCCGAAAGCCTGACGGTCGTCCGGTAACGGACACCGAGCCACCTTTACAAAACCTCCTCGTCAGCCGAGATTGCGGCCCTCATCCGTTCACCGAAACCACCATGCGATCGATCCAATGCAGCTCGAAATCTTCGCCGGACACCACATTGCCGACATGCTGGACTGGTTCCCGACTGCCGAAGCGCTCATTCAATGGGGCGGGCCTGGGCTCCGCTTTCCGCTTGATGAGACGCAACTCGAGGAGATGCAGGCTTCTGCATCCGGGGATGCACCGACGCGCTGGATGTTTGCCGGCATTGTCGACGGCAATCTCGCCGGTCACGCCCAGGTCGCGCTCGACTGGGAAAATGGCGTCGGTCGGCTCAGCCGCGTAGCGATCAATCCGCGGTTTCGCGGGCAAGGTCTCGCCCACCCCTTCCTCCAGCGGGTCATCGCGCGTTTCTTCGCAGACGCCCGCTTCGAGCGGCTGGAACTCAACGTCTATACGTTCAACACGGCCGCAATCCGCACCTATCTGAAGCTCGGTTTTATCGAGGAAGGCGTTCGGCGGTCGTCGGCCAGGGTTGGCGATATCAGGTGGGACACCGCCATTTACGGCATGCTGCGCAGCGATCTCGCGGCGAACAACCTGGCTTAGAACGGCAGCCCGACATAATTTTCGGCAAGCGCTGTCGAGGCGGCGCGCGAATGGGTGAGATAATCGAGCTCCGCCTCCTGGATCTTCTGGTCGAAATCGCCGGTATCCGGAAAACGGTGAAGCATCGTGGTCATCCACCAGGAAAAGCGCACCGCCTTCCACACTCTCGCTAGGGCATGCGTCGAATAGGCCTCGACCCCGGCATTCGAGCGGTCCTGGTAATGTTCCAGCAGCCCTTCGAAGAGGTAGTGCACGTCGCTTGCCGCAAGGTTCAAACCTTTGGCACCGGTCGGCGGCACAATATGCGCGGCGTCGCCAACCAGGAACAGCCGCCCGAAACGCATCGGCTCGGCGACGAAGGAGCGGAGCGGCGCGATCGATTTTTCAAACGACGCGCCGGTGACCAACGCTTCGGCATGGTGCGCCGGCAATCGCCGCCTGAGTTCGTCCCAGAAGCGCTGATCCGTCCAAGCCTCGATCTTCTCGTCGAGCGCGCACTGCAGGTAGTAGCGGCTGCGGGTCTGCGAGCGCATCGAGCAAAGGGCAAACCCACGCGGATGGTTGGCGTAGATCAGTTCATGGCTGACCGGCGGGACATCGGCAAGAATGCCGAGCCAGCCGAAGGGGTAGACTTTTTCGAAGGTGCGGATCGCCTTTTCAGGAACCGACTTGCGGCTGATCCCGTGAAAGCCGTCGCAACCGGCGATGAAATCGCAATCGATACGATGACTTATGCCGTCCAGTTCATAGGTGACGTATGGATTGTGGCCATCGAAATCATGCGGTTCGACATTTGCCGCAGCGTAGATCGACGGTGCGCCGGTGAGCGCGCGCTCTTCCATCAGGTCGCGCGTCAGTTCCGTCTGGCCATAGACCATCACGCGCTTGCCGCCGGTCAGGTCGTAGAGGTCGATGCGATGATCCCGGCCATCGAAGGCGAGCGAAAAGCCGTCATGCGGCAGGCCTTCGGCATGCATGCGCTTGCCGGCCTTCGCACGGTCCATCAGGTTGACCGTTCCCTCCTCCAGCACGCCGGCCCGCACCCGGCCAAGAATGTAGTCCTTGCTCACGCGATCGAGGATGACATTGTCGATGCCGGCACCGGTCAGCAATTGCCCGAGGAGAAGGCCCGATGGACCTGACCCGATGATGACGACCTGTGTGCGCATGCTTTCCTCCCGAAATTGGCTTTTGACAAGACTCTGCTCGGGAGAGCCATCAGGCTCAATGGACATTTCGGTCAGGAAATTGCACTAATCGAACATCACCAACGGCTGCGGGCGATGAAAAGAACGGTTCCAACCTACCAGCTTTACGGCGAACCATCGCTGGAACGACCGGATTTCTGGCTGCATTGTGAGACGATCCCGTCGCGCAGCAGCCTGCATCATTGGGAGATCGGGCTGCATCGTCATGAGAGTTTCTTTCAGATCTTGTACATTGCCGGCGGATCGGGAGACGCAGTGTTCGGCGACACGGCGCACCCCATTCGCCCGCCGGTGATGATCACCGTGCCGCCGGCGATCAGCCATGGCTTCCGCTTTTCCCGAGATGTCGACGGGTTCGTGTTCACGGTCCTCGCCACGCATCTCAGGGTATCGCCCGGCGAGCGCAGCCGGCTCGGCGCCTGGATGGCGACGCCACGTCTCACCCGCCTCGACGGCAGCGACGACGGCCGCTATGTGGCATTGACCCTTGCGCGGCTGGGTGCGGAATGGGAAGCCAGCCGGAGCCACCGCACCGATCTGCTCGACGCCTATCTGACGTCGGCGTTGACACTGGGCGCCCGCCTCGATGAAGCGCAACCCGTCGAGGACGACGCCGCCGACACGGAAAACGAGCAACGCGTCGAACTTTTCCTCAGCCTCGTCCAGCAACATCATCGCGCGCACAAGCCTGCAGCGTTCTACGCACGCGAGATCGGCCTATCGCCGACGCATCTCAACCGTATCGCCCGCAGCATCACCGGCCAAAGCGCCCACGAGATCATCGCGCGCAAGCTGACGGATGAAGCACGGCGCGAGCTGGTCTTCACCCGCGGCAGCGTGCAGGAGATCAGCTTCCGGCTCGGCTTCGCCGATCCCGCCTATTTCTCTCGCTTCTTCCTGCGCCAGACCGGCATGACACCGAGGGCCTGGCGGCTTGCCGAGCGCTCGAAGCTCGGAGCATAGGCACTCTGATGGCAATCAATTGCCGAGCCGGCCGCGCGCCGCTGGTGATGGCGCTGCCTATTGCGCCACCTGCTTTTCGCCTCCGTTTCCGAAACGAAACAGCCGCCGGCCAAAATCACACAGGACCTAGGCAAGCGGCTGTCTGCGTCGAATCGGATCCCTCAGAACTTGAGGCTCAGATTTGCCTTGAACGTCTGATCGCTGACGCCGCTGGCGAACTGTCCGGCGTAAATCAGCCCGAGATTAGCATCCGGCGTAAGAGCAAAGTCGAGACCGGCTTCGAGCACCGCCGCATCCTCGGCGATCGGAACACCGGCGATGGTAAAGGTGCTCGCAGACGAGAACCCGTTCGACGACAGCGGCAGCGTATCGCCGAAGGCGTGTTTCCAACCGATCGTGCCGCGCGCCGTCGCCAGTACACCGCCGAGGTCGAAACTGGATGCTGCGCGCAGACCGAGGGTCGTGAATGTCGTGTCCTGCGACGCGTCGCTGCCCACGAGCGCAGCTGCGCCGCCGTGTTCCGCAAAACCATCGCGGTTGAGCTGCACATAGGCGAGATTGGCAAACGGCTCAAACTCGACCGTGCTGGTCCTGACGGCATAGGCGAACTCGCCAAAGACCTGGCCGGTGCCGGCATCATAGTCGGCGTCAAGACGATCGGAGAACCCTGGGAACGAAACCGAGCGGCTCGTCTCAATGTCATGCCAGCTATAGGCGGCGCCTGTTCGCAGCGAAGCGTCGCCCCATTGTCCACCGGCATAGAGCCCGAGATGATAGTTGTCGGATGTCGCCGAAGAAAACCGTGCGTCGATGTCCATCGAAGAGCGCGAATAGCCCGCAAGCGCGCCGACGGTCCATTCGTCCACCTGCGTATCGGCACCGACGAAGAAGCCGCCGATGGAGCGATCCGCCTTTGCCGCATTGCCGTCGCCATCCCAACGGCCCCAGGAGCCGAAACCCTGCGACCAGATGGCGAGCTCGCCCGTCTCAGCCGCCGTGCTGTTGCCGGAAGTCTGCTTGGCACCCACGGCGCCAAGCACCGAGCGCAAACGATCGTTTGCCGCGTCGCGCAGGAACCGGCTGTCCTCGATCAGGATCGACTGGAAGGAGGCATGCACTTCGCCGGAAAGCAGGTCGAAGGCCGTGCGCGCGGCCTCAGGCGTTGCTGCAAGCGAGAGTGCATTGACGATGGGGCTCGCAACCCCCAGTCCATCAACACCGGTGCTAGCGGCAATCTGGTTGCGCGTGCGGGCGACGCTGGCAAAGCTGATGTCGTTGCGGGTCAGCTTAAGCGACAGGTCGTTACCGTCGCCGCCGCTATAGTCGACGGTCGGATCGAGGAAGACCAGATTGTCGACGATCGAGGCAAAGGTGCCGGTGATGGCACCTGAACTCTGCTTGTCGATCAGGATGAACGGGCCGTTGACCGGGCTCCAGCTCGCCGCCGTGTTGGGAGAGAGCAGAAGATCAAGCGTCGCACCGGAAATATCAACTGCGCCCGAAACGATAAGCTTGTCGGTGCTCGCAGGCGTGCCTTCGATCTGTAGGACGCCGTTGTTGGTATAGTTGCCGGCAATGGTTTGTGTGCCGATCGAATTGCCGGGCGCATGCACGCCGCCGCTCTGGATGGTCGTGTTTCCAAGCGTGCCGGTGCCGCCGAGGCGAGAGCCGCGGTAGATGGTCGTCAGGCGGGAGGTTGCAAGCGAGCCGTTGACGACCAGCGAACCCGACGTGATGGCCGTGTCACCGGTAAATGTGTTGACGCCCGTCAGCGTAAGTTTGCCGGTACCAATCTGGCTCAGCGCACCGCTGCCGGAAAAAGTGCCGGCAAAGCTGACGTCGTTCGAGCGGTTGAAGATCATGGTACCATTGTTGGTGATCGAGCCGGCGAAGTTGCCGGTGCCGCCGATCCAGCCGGTCGTGCCGCCATTGCCAAGCTGCAGCGTGCTGCCCGTACCGATCGTTACCGGACCGCGGCTGCTGCTGGTCGCCGTCAAGGTCAGCGTGCCGCTGCCGATCTGCGAGAACGAGCCGGGGCCGCTGATCGAGCCGGCATAGGTGACATTGTCGGAGCGATTGAAGGTCAGCGCACCGTAGTTGGTCACATCAGATGCAAGGGATCCGCCGGTGCCGCCGTCGCCGATCTGCAGCGTCGCACCCTGAGCGATACCGGCACCGCCGGTAAAGCCGTTGGTGCCGGTCAGTACCTGCGTGCCACCATTGACCGAGATGCCGCCGGTGCCGTTGATCGCGCCCGAGAACGTGCCCGCGGCGGCGTTGATCATCAATGTCTTGCCACCGAGCACCACCTGCCCGCTGCCGGCAAGCGACTTGATTTGTGCCGATGAAGCCGCCGAGACGTCGAAGACGCCGTTGGCGGTCAAGCCGCTCGAGGTGTTGATCCGACCCTGGCCGGACAGCGCAAGCGTGCCGCCGGTCGCAATGCTCGTCGCGCCCGTATAGGTGTTCATTCCCGTCAGCGTCAGCGTACCGTTGCCGACCTTGTTGAGCCCGCTGCCGGTTGCACCGTTCTGCAGCACCGTGCCAATCGTCGTTGCGACGCCGCTGCCGACATTGATCGTTGCCGCCATGCCGCTTGCCGGATTGAAGGCGAGCACGCCGCCATTGATGGTGTAGCCGCTGCCATCGGTCGTCGTGGAGAACTGCAGCGTGTCGAAGCTCTGCGTGCCAACGACATTGACCACACCACCGGTCGCGCCGGCAAAGACGCCGACGGATCCGCCAAAGCTGCCATTGATGCCGGCGTGCAACGGATCGCCCGTCCAGTTGGTGCCGGCCGACGTCCAAGTGCCGGTGCCGCCATTGACCGCGCCATTGCCGGCCGTATCTGCTCCATCCCAGAAATGCAGGGTCTGGCCGCTGCCGAGCACCGACAGGTTGACCTGCTTGGCGATGCCCGTCTGGACCTGATGGCTGGCAACGCTGAAGCCCGGCGCCGTCGATGTCGCCGCGGTCGCGGCAAAACTACCCGCCAGCGAACCGTCATATTCGAACAGCCGGTAATATCCGGCGGATGCCACCTGGGCGTTCAGCGCGCCACCGAGCGTCAAGTTGCCACCGATCTTCACCAGGTCGTTTCCGCCAGCACCCACGCCGCCGGCGATACCGGGCGTGTTCAGCTCGAATACCGATGTGGAGCCACCGTTCAGTATCAGGTCACCACCGATCGTCAGTGTGCCCGGGCTGTTTCCGGCCGCAAGCGTGCCATCGACCGTCACGTCGCCTGCGATCCTGCCCGATCCGCCGAGCGTACCGCCGGTGCCGACATTGACGTTGCCGCCAAGCTGGCCGTTGACATAAGTCGTACCCGACGTAACCGACATTGCGCCGCCGAACAACGAGCTGTCGCCCGTCAGTGTGAGCCTGCCTGTTCCGGCCTGCGAGAGTGTGCCGGTACCGCTGATCTTGCCGGCATAGCTGACATTGTTGGAGTGGTTGTAGACCAGAGCACCATTGTTGGTGATCGAGCCGACGAAGTTGTTGGTTCCGCCGATCCAGCCGGTCGTGCCGCCATTGCCAAGCTGCAGCGTGCTGCCCGTACCGATCGTTACCGGACCGCGGCTGCTGCTGGTCGCCGTCAAGGTCAGCGTGCCGCTGCCGATCTGCGAGAACGAGCCGGGGCCGCTGATCGAGCCGGCATAGGTGACATTGTCGGAGCGATTGAAGGTCAGTGCACCGTAGTTGGTCACATCAGATGCGAGCGAACCACCGGTGCTGCCATTGCCGATCTGCAGCGTCGCGCCCTGAGCGATACCGGCACCGCCGGTGAAGCCGTTGGTGCCGGTCAGCACCTGCGTGCCACCATTGACCGAGATGCCTCCGGTGCCGTTGATCGCGCCGGAGAAAGTGCCCGCGGCGTTGTTGATCATCAATGTCTTGCCACCGAGCACCACCTGCCCGCTGCCGGCAAGCGAGTTGATTTGTGCCGATGAAGCCGCCGAGACGTCGAAGATGCCATTGGCGGTCAAGCCGCTCGAGGCGCTGATCCGACCCTGGCCGGACAGCGCAAGCGTGCCGCCAGCCGCAATGCTCGTCGCACCCGTATAGGTGTTCATCCCCGTCAGCGTCAGCGTGCCGTTGCCGGATTTGATGAGGGAGCCATTGCCGGTAATCGTATTGCTGATCCTGCCACTACCGGTCTGGTCGATCGTCAGGCTGGCGGAATTGTTGATCGCGATGTTGCCCGCAAGACCCGGCGTCGCCGCGAGAAACCGGAACGTGTTCGCACCACCATCGAAGGTCATGGCATTGGCGCTGCCGCCATTGCCGCCGATGATCGACCCGGAGGCGCCCAGGGTTACATCCAGGTTTCGGCCAAAAATGCTGGCTCCATGCGCGCCGCCCGTCCCGCCGCTTCCTGCCACGCCGCCCGTCACGCTGCCATTGATGATCAGCGTGCCGCCGTTCAACGCGCTAATGCCGATGCCGCCATCACCATTGCGCTTTTCGGTAACGTCGCCGCCGGCGCCGCCGTTGCCGCCGTTGCCGCCGGTAAGCTGCGTGTTCACCGTCAATGTGCCGCCACCGATCAGCGCGGCGCCATCACCGCCGTCACCACCGCTGCCACCAATCCCAACGCCTCCCGACGCTCCCCCGCCGGCACCGCCATGTCCGCCCTGCCCGCCTGAGACTGTCGCTCCGGTAATGCTATCGGTGCTGCCAGAGGCGACAATCCGGCCATAACCACCAGCACCGCCGCCACCGCCGTCGCCACTTGGCGAAGAACCACCATCGCCACCGCGGCCAGCGGCAACTCCAACGCTGCCGTGCGCGCCACCACCGCCGCCGCCGCCGCCACCATAATTGCCGCTGCTGCCGCTGCCATTACCGCCTGACGTTCCATTCGGGCTGCCAACGGTACCGCCTGCGCCACCAATTCCGGCAACCCCGGTACCGAGCTGACTTCCCGCGCCGCCGGCGGCACCCGGCCCGCCACCGCCGCCGCCATTTCCGGAATAGGTCGCATCGGCGCCAGGTGTGCCCTGCAGGTTTCCGTCCACGCCACCACCGGCACCGCCTGTGCTGCCGCCGGCGCCGCCCTTTCCTGCCGCCTCAGCAGACGAAGGCGTGATCGCGACCATGCCAAGGGCGAGACCAGAAGCGGCAAACAGCCATAGCGCTGTGCTGCTCAGCAAGAGGCGTTGCCTGCCGCCCACCGGGCGACGTCTCGCCAACGGCCGATTACCCCGGCTCTCCTCACCCTCAAGCCAGCCAGCCAAGCCCTTGTTCGTACAATTGATCTTCTTCAAAGGCTTGCCCCTCGCCATCATCCCAAATATCCCAGGATGCTGGCTTGCACGGCAACCCTAAAGCGGCAACGGCCAATCGACGAAACAACCTACGGGTTCGACGAAACGACAAAGCGGGAGGTCTGCGACTGTGGACAATCTCAGATCCCCAGCCGGCTGCGCAATTCCTGCCTGTAAGGCCGTGATACGGCCCATGGCGCATCGAACCTGCGCAGGCGCACTGCCCAAGCCTGCCTGGTCGGGCCCGCATGACGATCCAGCTCGGTCACATGCGCTATGTTTATCACCGTCGTACGGTGGATACGCAGGAATTTCGACTTCGGAAGCAGGCCGATCCAGAACGAAAGCGGCCGTAGATCGAGCACCGCCGCTTCGTCTCTCAACCAGATCTGCGTGTAGTCTTTGGCGGAACGCAATCCGACGATCGCTGCCAGCGGAACGCCGCGCGTGCGCCCCGGCATATGCAGATGCACGAGGGGCTCGGTGCCGTTGAGTGCGCTGACGGTGCTTCCGTCGCGTTGACCGTCCGTCGGGGCTCGCCCATAGCGAGCGATGCCGATCAGTTTTGCACAGCGGGCAAGTTGGTGGATCTCGGGCACCGGCCACCGGCGTTTCGCGCGCGTCGCATCAAAGCCGATACAGGCGCGCAAGGTGCCGTCATGAAAGACCGGCACGCACAGGACGCTCTTGTCGTTCTGACGCAGCATTTCCGCCTGAAGGACGCGCGCGGGACGCGGAAGGTTGGCGACGTCATTGATCATGACCGCCTTGCCGGCGACCAGCCACTGATGCAGCCAGCCGATCATCGTCACCGGCGTCTGCTGCAGATCTTCTACGTGCGACGACACGCCCTCGCGGGCCCATTCCTGGGTATTGCGGAACCGCAGTAGATCGTCGTCGTATTCGAACATCCAGGCGCGATCGGCGCCGGCGAGCCTGCCGGTTTCCTCCAGGATTGCCGAAATCGCGACGTTGGCAGGCGAGCCGATGAGGTGAGTGGCCGCCAGATAGGCCCAGTCATACGAAGGCTGTCCCACGATTGGCTGGAAACACTCGGCAATTTCTATCAACTCGTAGGGCGGCGCTGTGTCGGAAAGGTCGGACGGTTGAAACTGTTCGTTCATGGCGACCAATATGTGAATAAGGAATGGGGTAGGCTTCGCAATGTGTCGTTGCCGCCCCAGGAAACCATGGCGTGACAACGACGGACACGTCCGATGATCGCCGAGGGGCGGCGACAAGCGGAGCTCTGAAATCGATAATTACTCAAGCGCGCGCGTTCCGATGGCCCCCTCCATCGTCATGCAGCAGCGTTTCGCAACGCAGCATCCGCCCACGGCCGCCAGTTGAGGTTGAACGTGAGAAAAATGCAAGAGCCATCTGCTTCGCCCAAGCCCCCCTTTTTGGGTCGATGGTTGGCAAAACGAAGCGATATTGGCGGTTGTGCCGCAGGGCCAGAGCGAAAGCTTCGCGGGTAGAGAGCAGACGCGCCCCACACGCCGAAGGAGACGTGGCTTTTCCGCTACAGGAACCGCCCCGGCAGCGATGGCCGACGCATGGCGAGCGACGTCACCGTCGCCAGCAGCATGATGATGCCGAGCAGGAAGAACGCGTTGGCGTAGCTCATTGTATAGGCTTCCCGTTGAACCACCCTGGCCACCATTGCAGTCGCCTGCCCTATCGCATCCTGTTCGCCCGACGCCCGTGGCCGGAGCGTGCTCGCGAGCGTCTCTATACGAATGAGCGCTTCGGGGTTGCCGCTGTGCACATGAAGGCCGATCAGGTTGGAATGAATCTGCTCCTGCACGCGTACGACCGTCGCAACAAGCGCCATGCCGACGGCCGACCCGACGGTCCTGACGATATGCACGAGCGAAGCGATCCAGGGTATTTCCTGAAACTGGATGTCTTCGGTGATCAGCACCATGGTCGGCACCGCCAACAGCGGCGCCCCGAGCGCCTGCAGCATCACCGGCAACAGGAAATCGCCGGCCGCCCAGACACTGGAGAGATTGACCGCCATCAGGATGCCGCCGCCGGTCAGGATCCCGCCTACGGCCAAGAGATTGCGCGGGTCGACCCTGTAGCAGAGCCAGGCGACGACGGGCGTCAGCAGCAATTGCGGGATAACCGCATTGAGAAACAGCCCGCCGCTTTCGAGCGCCCGGTAGCCCTGAACGCGGATCAGATATTGCGGGATCAGGAAGGCGGATGACATGATGGCGAGCCTGACGGCAAACATCATCAGCAATCCGAGCCCGACATTGCGCCGCCAAAGCAGCTTCGGACTGACGACAGGCTTCGGATGCAGCACGGCGTGGATGAAGTAGGCGCCGATCAGGAACACGCCGGCCAGAAGCAACCCGACGATCAGGCCCGAGTGTAGCCAATCCAGCCTGTTACCCTGGTCGAGCGCCGTTACCGCTGCCGCCAGGCCAAGCGAAAGTGCCAGGAGCCCAAAACCGTCCACCTTGCGGAAACGCATATATTTGATCGGCTCGTGCGCCAGGCCATAACCGGCGGCAAAGACTGTCAGCGCGCCGGGGACGGCATTGAGCCAGAAGAGGAACTGCCAGGACAGGCGATCGATCACCCAGGCCTCGAGCGAGACCGAAAGGCTGGGTGTGACAGTCGAAATCAACGCATAGAGCGACAGACCATACAGGCGCTGCTGCTGCGGCAAGTGGCGCATGATGACGGCATAAGCCATCGGAATGAGGATGCCGGCGCTCAGTCCCCTCAGCGCCTGCAATGTCAAAAGCACCTGCAGGTTCGGGCTGAGCGGAACGGCGAGCGAAAAGATCGAAAACAACCCCGCGCCGATGATGACCCCGCGCGTCGGCGAGAGAATGCCGCGCAGCCAGACTGCGGCCGGGATCGCGGTGACCTCGGCGACGATATAGGCCGTCGTGATCCAAGACGCTTCGTCGAAGCCGAGACCGAGTGCGCCTCTGATATCCGCCAGCCCGATTTCTGTCAGGCGCGAATTGAGGATCGAGGTAAAGGTGCCCAGAAGCACGGCTCCGATCGCCACGATGGTTTTCAGGCCCGGCAACGGTACGCCAGGCTTTGCGATCGCAACGGATGTCATCGTCAGCCCTCCCCGTCCTCAGAGCTTCGCGGGCGTATCGGTGTGAATGGTCGACACGACCGACATGCCGGGCCGCAACTGCTGGCGCAGCCCCTCGGGCACATCGGTCAACGCTATCTTCACCGCGATGCGCTGGGCGACCTTGGTAAAGTTGCCGGTGGCGTTGTCGGCCGGCAACAGGGCAAATTCCGAACCGCTTGCCGGCGAGATCTGTTCTATGCGGCCGGCAAGGCGTTCACCCGGAAACATGTCGACGGCGATCGTGACGGCCTGGCCGACCCGGACTTTGCCGAGTTGCGTTTCCTTGTAGTTCGCCACGACGTAGACGTTCGGCAGCGGAACGACGGAGATCACGCGTGTCCCCGCCGACACATACTGGCCGGCACGCACACTGCTCACATTGACGACGCCGTCCGTCGGCGCGATGACCTTGGTGTAGCCAAGTTCGATTTCGGCGAGCTCAAGCTCGGCGCGCCGGCTTGCAAGCTCGGCCGATGCCTGGTCACGCTGCGTGCCAAGCACATCCAACTGTTGCCGTTCGGCATCGACTTCAGCCTGCTTTTCGATCATCTGGGCTTCGAAGCGGCGGATGGCGGCAAGCGCCTCTTCCAGCCTCTGGCCGGTCGACCAGCCGTCGCGGGCGAGTGTCTTCTGCCGACCATGCTCGGCGGCCGCGCGATCGCGGTCTGCGGCCGTCGCCTGAATACTCGCTTGCGCCTGCGCGATGATGCGGTGCTGCAACTGCACGCGGCTATCGACGTTGCGGATCGCCGCTTCGGCCGCCGATACAGCAGCCCGCGCACGGCTGACCTTGGCCTGATATTCGGAAGGATCGATCTCGGCCAGAATATCGCCGGCGTGCACGCGCTCGAAATCCTTGACGAGAACGGCGCGGACATGTCCGCCGATCTGTGTGCTCACCGGCGTCGTGTCGGCGCGCAGATAGGCGTTGTCGGTCGATTGGTCGGTGAAGCCGGCCACCCACTGCCCCCAGCCGAGCGGTATGACCGTGGCAAGGCCTATGCCCATGACGATGACCGCGGAGCGCGTAAGGGCAATATAGCTCCGCTTGCGGCGCGGCTTTTTCGTCTGCCTCGGCTCGTCGCTCTGCGACCGGCCGGTTGCTGGGGTCTGCGTCGGAGCCGTTCGCTTGTCCTGAATGGGAAGTTCCGTGACGACTGCGTTCATTGCCGTAAATCCTTTGGGTCCATTGGACCAGATCAAGATTTCGACAATATGAGCCCTGAGCGGCAATGAATGAAATGATCAATTGGCATTTGAAAAATGAATGTCATTCATGCAGATCAAAGATAGCCGGCGTCATTCTTCCACGCCATAGCGCTGGCGCTTTCGATCAGCTCGTTGCGCAGCCATTGCACCGACGGATGTGCGCCCATGGTGCGATGTGACAGCATGGAGATTTGAAACGCCGGCGCCTGGTAGGGCGGCTCCCTCCAGGTCAGACCCAATACCTTGGCCGCGCGCCTGGCAAATTGCAGCGGCATGAAGGCGATCATGTCGGTCGCGGCGACCAGCGAGGGCACGGCCAAAATGTGAGAAACGGTGGCTCCGACCTTGCGCACCAGGCCTTCGGCACCGAGCAAGGCCTCGATATGCCGCGGATTGCTGGTGATATAGGCGCGCTCCAGCCCGCCCTGATCGATTGTCGCGCCGGCACCCGCCTGGATCTGATCAGAGATCAGAATGTCGATCTGCGGATAGAGCGAAAGTTCGCGCAGGCCGAAGGCGCCCGAGGCGGCGGGATGATCCCGGCACATCAGCCAGACGCTTTGGTCCGAAAACAGCGGTTCGCTGACGAAGCGCGAGGGCGTCTTGCCGAAAACGCCGATGGCGACATGGATTGTCCCGCGATCGAGTTCCTCGGTGATGTTCATTTCACTGAGTGCGCGCACGCGGCAGCGGGCGTTCGGCGCCGCCTTGCGCATGCGCGACATCAAATCCGGGACAATCGTTGCGGTGATGTAGTCCGAGGTCGAGATCGAAAACTCGATCTCGGACGTTGCCGGATTGAAAACCGGCTCGGACACCGCAGCCTCGATCTGGACGAGAGCCGGCTTGAACGATTGCGCCAATTCGGCCGCCCGAGGCGTCGGATGCATGCCGTCGGAGCCGCGGATGAACAGTTCGTCGCCGATGATCTCGCGCAGTCGCGCCAAGGCATGGCTGACAGCCGATTGCGTCAGATGCAGGCGTTCGGCTGCCCGGGTGACGCCGCGCTCGTCCAGCACCGCATTGAAGATCCGCACGAGATTGAGATCGAGATTATGAACGTCACGCATATCCGACATGGTCCTGATTCATTTGATTAATGTAGCCGGGCTTCGCATATCCCGCCAGTCAGATGCGCGCCGCCGCCGCCAGCGGGCTGGAGCGCGAACCCACGGGAAGGTGTGAAATGATGATGCAGGAAGACGTGCGGCAATGGCCTTGCCGGAATGAAACGGTCGCTGCCACTTTGAAGCCCGGTCAGAGGCTGCTTGCAGATGCCATCCTGTACCTGGCTTCGGTGAGCCCTTTATGGTGGATGGGAATTCCATTGAATTGAGCGAGACTGCGCCACGCGCGACAGTCCACGCAAGAGAAGGGACCGCGTGAGACAATGGACGACATCACTGCTGGGTCCGCAGTTCCACTCTTCTGAAGCCTTTGCCTGTGAGGCGCCGGATCGCTGGGGCCATTGTTGGCCTTTTGATCTTGCGATCGCATACCCATGGCCGTTTAATGTGAGAAACCTAGCTGGCACCCACTTGGCTGAGGAGGGCCCGCGCTCATGAGGCCAATGAACGAAAAGCACCTTGCGGTTCTGCGCAGGCACATGGTCGAGGTGATTGCGATCTATGCCGACCTTGAAAGCGAAGAACTGGGCAAGGCGGCGTTCGATGAACGGGTGATGGCAGCGATGCTGCGGGTGCCCCGGCATCTCTTCGTGCCCGCCCCGGCTGCGCCCTTTGCCTATCAGGACATGCCGCTGCCGATCGGCTTCGATAAAACCGTGTCGCAGCCCTTCATGGTCGCTCTCATGATCGATCTCCTTGATCCCCAACCGCATGAGGCAGTGCTCGAGATCGGCACGGGCTTGGGCTACCAAGCCGCAATCCTCGCGGAGCTCGCCGGGCAAGTTTGGAGCGTCGAAATCATCGAGGAATTTGCAAGCCATGCCGAGGCTCTCCTCCGGAGCCTCGGCATATCAAATGTCGGCATTCGTGTCGGCGATGGGTCTGGCGGTTGGCCCGACCGCGCGCCATTCGACAAGATCCTGGTTACGGCGGCGGCCGAGGAGGCGCCGCCGGCTTTGCTCGAGCAGCTCAAGCCAATGGGCCGTTTGGTTCTTCCTATGGGCTCTGAACAACAGTTTTTGACTGTCATTGACAAGGATTCGGCGGGACGACTCGAGACGCGGCAATTCATCCCGGTTCGGTTCGGCCGGCTCGAGACGGTCTGATGCCCGTGTGGCCATCTGGCGCAATAGACCCTCACATTCTATTCCGAGGATCGTTTACCACGCCCATGCAGACGCTCGGCTGATTGACAAAAATCCTGATGTGAGCGGATTTGACCCGAAAGCCAGCATCATTGCCTGCACGAAGTTTGCCAGGGGTTTCAGGTGGGTGTTGCCGTGCATGCGGATGGAGTTGAAATAGCAGAACCACGGTTTCTGGGTACTGTTCTGCCGGTCGATGAAATCGAGAGCTGCGGCCAGGAATGGATCCGATCGATACATTAGAACATCGGCTGCACTGCTCCCTTCGTTTAGTTTGGTGGGTGTCGCGCAAATATCTTTGTCGACAAATTGCCTACATATAAAATATATAAAATCGACAGATGGGTTTTAGCCTCGTACATTGGCAACGCCTCAAAGATTCTGACACAGGAGCCGACATGCCTTTGCCATCCCGCCCTGCCTCGATCTCCGCTACGGAAAGACATGCGCGACTGGGAAGATTGCGCGAAAACATGGAGGCTGCCGGTTTCTCAGCCGTTCTGATCGGAGCGACAGAAAGCCTTCGCTATTTCACTGGCCTTGTCTGGCATCAAAGCGAACGTCTCCTCGGCGCGCTGGTGACACCCACGACACTTACGTACATCGTTCCGGGTTTCGAGCGCAGTCGCGTGGAAACACTGCCGCACTTGCCTGGCGAAATCGCCACTTGGGAGGAAGAGGAAAGCCCAGCTCGGCTCATTGCTTCACTGCTTGCGGCCACTGGCAAGCTCGCACTCGACGATGCGTTGCCGCTGTTTGCCTATCATGAGCTCGTCAGGAAACTCGGCGTTGATCGCATCGGCGATGGTGCTCGTTTGATCCGTGATCTCAGACTGTGCAAGTCAGCAGCCGAAATCGAGTTGATCCAGTACGCGATGGACCTCACCCTCGAGGTTCACAAACGCACACACGTCATGATGGAGCCGGGTATACGGGCCTCCGATGTCGTGCGCTATATCGATGAACAGCATCGCGCGCTCGGCGCCTCCGGTGGCTCGACCTTTTGTATCGTATCATTCGGAACCGCCACATCCCTGCCTCACGGGGCAGATGGCGACCAGGTGCTTGAGAAGGGACAGGCGATCCTCGTCGATACGGGCACACGCATCGACGGCTATCACTCGGACCTCACCCGCACCTACATGCTGGACGAGGCGGATGCAGAGTTTGCGCGTGTCTGGTCGATCGAGCGCGAGGCACAACAGGCGGTCTTCGAAGCTGCGCAGATCGGCGTGGAAGCTCGCTTGCTGGATGACGCGGCCCGAGCAGTGCTCGTGCGCGAGGGCCTTGGTCCGGATTATAGATTACCGGGCCTACCCCATCGGGCCGGTCATGGTCTGGGCCTCGAGATCCACGAGGAACCATACATCGTGCGCGGTAACGGCGCGCGCCTTCGTGCCGGCATGTGCTTCTCCAACGAACCGATGATCGTCGTACCAGGTCAGTTCGGTATCCGGCTCGAAGACCACATATTCATGTCTGACACTGGACCGCGCTGGTTCACGCAACCCGCCACCGGCCCAACCAAGCCTTTTGCTTGAACGACATGACTGCGCTCGGGGGCATGATGCCATCAGTCCAGGCGATGTAGCCTGCGACGAACTGGCTGACTGGCCGATGATAGGCACTTGCGGCGGTCCAGCCTGTTCAATGACGCAGCGCGCTTAGCCGAGGCGCGGACAGCCGGGCCGATTGGCAAATGCGACTGTCACGAACCGCCCGCGCCGTTCGCCATCGATGACGATTTGTCTGCGTGTCACGGCCTGAATTTCCGGATCACGTAGTCCAAGTCTCGATGCACGACGAAGCGCTTGCCGCTCGCTACAGCCAGGCCGCTCGTACTCGTCCTCGTAGTATCGACGGTCTAGATCTCTATCGCGCAGCTCAGGACGTCCGTCCGGGCCGATGTAGAGGTCGAGGGACTGCGCCGACGACGTGGATGAAACGGCTGTGAGAGCGCCGACCGCGAGCAGGCCTGCCGCTAAAAGGTTATGAATGGACTTTTGCATGTCCGCCTCCTCAATAGAGTTCAGTTGAGCCTATTGAGAACTGAACGACAAAGGCCAGGTAAGGTTCCCCGGCATCAACGGCGGTTGCCGCGCTCGTCCTTCGTATGACAATCGTGAAGGCGGCAACCATTGGACGTTTCACGCGATCGCTGCCGGTTGGCATCAACGCCTTTCGTCTGCCCTTTCCCGCACTAATTTCTTACACGGATCAATATCGCAGGCAGGAAATGACCCATTCCGCCGACAGCCCCAATCAGACCGAGGTTCAGCCGCATTCTCGCTTTTAACTGGCAACGACACGACCTGCTGTCGCCTTGGAGAGGGCTATAGATGCCGCTCAAAATCCATGCGCTCATGCAGGACGCGTAGGATTACCACGTCACCATGCCTGTCCCTTCGAAAGAACACCAAGTGCCTATTGTAAGGGTAGCACAGCAAGCCATCGCGAACCTCGGAGCGCAGCCGGCCGACGATCGCGCCGGTGCGCAGACGCTCAAACAGAGCGGCGAACCCACGCAGATACACATCGCGCTGCGCCACTCCCCAAGTTCGCTGGGTGTAGCGGCCGATTTCCTTCACATCCTCACGAGCAAGCGGCGTGATCGCCAAATCAGGCACGCGCCGTTTCCTGGTCGAGTTCATCGAGAATCGCGGTCAGATCAAAGGGGACACAAGCGCCCGCGTCGGCCTGACGCCAGGCAGGATCCAGCGCCTCGCGCAGTTGCTGCAGCTTCGACGCATCCGATTCTTCACCCGCAATCTTGAGACGCAGCGCCTCGCGGATCACCTCCGAGGCATTGTTGTAGAGGCCCGACGCCACCTTATCGCGGACATATTCATCGAGCTTTTCGGTCAAAGAGACATGCATGTGGGCATCCTTTCACCGCCCAAGCCTACAAGGATTGACAATCTTTGTAAACGATCAGGGTGCATCGATCAATTCACGTGCCCAGTAGGACTAGCACCAGGACGACGAGAGGATGGCATGCTTCGCAGAGTTGCCCCCGCTCCTGCGCGCCCCGTCGGCAACTCGAAGCACAGCGAACGGAGAGGGTTGATTCTCGGCGTGTTCCACAACCGCCGCTTTGATGCCGATATCCTGACGCTCCGCTACCGTCGGTGTCGCGGCCAGAGTATCTATGGATCGGGTGTTCCGATAGCAGCGTGCCGGCCAACGTCATCGCCGGCCTCGAGTCTGGCGAGGTGTTCTTGCACCGCAACCTCCCAACTTGATCGATCCGACTGACCCATGCTGTCCGTCGTGGAATATGCTGTCAATCAGCTTGGCGTTAAACACATCATCATATGCGGTTACTACGGTTGCGGCGGCATTCGCGCAGTTGTCAGCGGTGAAGCACTCGTTGCCCATTTGAAGTGCGACCCGACACCGTCTTCGCCTCGATAGGTCGTCACACTGGTAGTCAGTGCGCCTATTCACGTGTCAGAAAATGGAGGTTGCCGCCCAGATCGGAAACGACGAGCCGCCGCTCGTCCCAGACGAGGACGGACACCGGTCGTGTCAAAGCGTCGAGAATGATCTTTCGGCTGCCCGTCATTGTGTCGAGTCTGAGCAAACGACCGCTGCCCTTCCGGAAACCTTCCGGCTGATCGTAGATACCGTGTTCGAGAACAAGCATCTCTCCATCACTGTCGAAGGCGATAGCAACAGGCGCATTCAGGCCTTCGACGTCAAGTCGCGGATTTGACGCGCCACCGGTTTCGGGGATCGACACGATCTTTCCAGCACCGGCAGGGAAAGGAAATCCGCCGAACAGCGCGACATAAAGGCGCCGGTCGCGCAGCCCGATGCCGGTCGGCACAGCATCGACTTCATAGCTGTTCCCGGTCGCGAACTCTGTCGGCGAAAGATCCTGCAGTGCCGTCGCCGCCTCGGCCATACGGCGGAACGTCATGATCGTGTTCTTCTGCCCGTCCGTTTGCACCCGTTCGACGCTGTTTCGCGCGGCATCGATCACGTAGTAAACGCCGTTCGCCAAGATGAAGTCGAACGGATTCCAGAAATCGCTGCTGATGACGCGGACCGCGCCAGCCCCATCGATCGCAACGAGGGCGTGATCATACGGGCCTGCGTCGGAGTTGGCCGGCGTCCACCCTTGGGCGACGACAAGGACGTCACCGGCACGCACGACACGGTAGGGACCGGTCGGGTCGCCGATCACATCGAGGCCATGCGAAAAGACCGGACCGAATGTGACGAGCTTACCATCCAAGTCGCCGCGATAAAGCCGGCCACTAGCCAGATCGGTGACGAGCAGAGCCTCGCCGTCGCGGGACATACCGGCGAACGCGGCACCCGGCACGTTAACGGTCTCTAGCCGGTAACCGGGTGCGACTGCCGGCTCTGCACCGGCGCCGACTGCCAGGAACAGAAGACCAGCAATGATTGTCAAGCCGCGGAGCGAATGCATCGGAAGCCACCATTGGCTGAGAAACGAAATTCCGGATTATAGGCGAGGCGATAGGTCGTCGTAAGGTGGCGTGCATCGCTGTTCCAGGAGCCACCGCGAAGCACGCGGTATAGCCCCGTAACGTTTGCCGCAGCCCCACCGTCATAGGGCGCGTAAACATCACTGGTCCACTCCCAGACGTTGCCGACAAGATTGAGGACGCCCTCGCTGCTTGCGCCATCGGCGAAGGACTCTGCTGGCGCGGTCATCGGATAACCGTCGCGCGCGTCGCCGGAGCAGCAGATATCCGCGCCGGAATTTGCCCGCACCAAGTCCCCAGGGGCCGAGCCCCACGGAAATGCGCTGCCCGTCGTTCCGCGTGCCGCTCTCTCGTATTGTTGCTCCGACGGCAGCGCCAACCCGTAGTGACGACAAAAAGCATCGGCGTCTCCCCAACTCACCCCGACGACCGGCCGGTCGTCCAATCCCAGAGCCGGGTGATTTGCGTAGAAGGCGGGGCGGTGACCGGTCTGATCGATGAAGCGTCCGTATTGTCGGTTCGTGATCTCGGTACGGTTGATGGCGAAGGCCCGCTCCCACAGAACGCGGCGCGGGTGTTCATTTTCGGGGCCGTCGTCACGACCGAAGACGAACGCGCCGGCAGGGATCTCGATCAGCGGATTGCCGTCGATGGGTCCGGCATCGGCGGCGGCTGCAGCGAATGCCACTGTGATTGCAATCGCCGCTGTCCAGATGTCAGAAGTCGACACGGTGTTGTGTCCCTCCATCGAACAGAAAGACGCGATCGGTCGCAACCTTCACGCCGATCCGCTGATCAATCTGGCCAGCGAAGTTCTTGTCGGCGCGCAAAGTCATCAGTTGGCCGCCTAACTGCAGGCTTACAAGCGTGTTCTCGCCCGTGAGCTCCACCGAATAGATCGGCGCAACCAGATTGACGTCGGCATCCTCGGCTCCGGCCGCATGGACGTCCTCTGGACGCACACCGAGAACGGCGGAAGAGATGTTTGCCCGCCCAAGACCCGCCACCCTTAGGCCGGCCCTAACGAACACGCCGTTTGTCACCTCCCCGGGGATCAGATTCATCGGCGGCGAGCCGATAAATCCGGCAACGAAGAGGGTGCGCGGATCGTTGTAGATTTCCCTCGGCGTTCCGAGCTGCTCGATGACGCCCTTGTTCATCACGGCCACGCGGTGGGCGAGTGTCATCGCCTCTATCTGATCGTGGGTGACATAGATCGTCGTGACCTGCAGTTCATGCTGGAGATGCTTCAGCTCGGCGCGCATTTGCGTGCGAAGCTTGGCGTCGAGATTGGAAAGCGGCTCGTCCATCAGAAAAACACGTGGCGTGCGAACGATGGCGCGGGCGAGTGCCACGCGCTGGCGCTGACCGCCGGAGAGTTCCTTCGGCAGACGCGACAACATCGTGTCGAGTTCAACGCGCCGCGCGACCTCGGCTATTCGTCGCTTGTATTCGGCTGGGGGCACTTTGCGGATCTTCAGTGGATAGCCGATATTGTCCTCGACACTGAGGTGCGGATACAAGGCATATGACTGGAAGACCATCGCGACGTCGCGATATTTTGGCAGGACGCCATTGATGCGTTCCGCATCGATGTAGATATCGCCCGATGTCGCCTCCTCGAGACCGGCAACCATGCGCATCGTCGTCGTCTTGCCGCAACCGGAGGGGCCGAGCAGGACGAGAAACTCCTTGTCCCGGACCTCTAGATTGAAGTCGGCGACCGCGATGAATTCGCCGAACTTCTTGGAGACATTGGTGAACGTGACGGACGCCATGGTCTCACCCCTTGACGGCCCCGAGAGACAGCCCCCGGACAAGATGCTTCTGAACGATGAAAGCGAAGATGACGATCGGCACGCAGGCCATGAACCCGGCGGCGCTGATTTCCCCCCAATAGGTCTTGTACTGCGTCACCCGCCCGGCGATGCCGATCGGAAGCGTCTGCGACTGCTCGGTGAGCGTGATGATCAGGGAAAGCAGGAACTCGTTCCACGAGATGATCAGGCAGAAGATGGCCGTCGCCGCGAGCCCTGGACGCGCGAGCGGCAAAGCGACATGCAGGAATGCGCCCCAGCGCGTGTCCCCGTCGACGATCGCGGCCTCTTCCAGTTCGACCGGCAGGTCCTGGAAATAACTCTTCATCATCCACGTTGCGAACGGCAGGTTGAAGGCGGTATAGGCGACGATGAGCGCCGACTTCGTGTTGAGCATGTTGAAGTAGTTGAAAAACAGGTACAGCGGAATGATGCTGACGATAGGAGGCATCATGCGCGTCGAGAGGATCCAGAACGAAATCTGCTTTCGCCACTGCCACGGATAGCTGAAGCGCGCCAAGGCATAGCCAGCCATCGTGCCAAAGCCTACGGAAATGATCGTGGTTCCGGCCGCAACGAGCAAGCTGTTCAATGCGTAGCGCAGGAACGGCCGCTGGATGAACGCTTCGTCGTAGTGCTTCAATGTCGGGTTGCGCGGCAGCCATTCGGGCGGCACTGCGAAGATGTCGATGTCGAACTTGAACGAATTCGCCGCGATCCAATAAACGGGAAACAGCGTCAAGATCAGCGCGATGAGGATCGCCAGATAGGCGGATAGTCTGAGAAGCATCTCCCGGACCCGGCTGCGTGTTCTTATCGTCGCCATCGTCGCCTCACTCCGCCAGCCGCATGCGCTTCATGAACCAGGTGCTCAGCACGATCGTCACGAACAGCACGAAGAGCGAGATCGCCGCAGCGTAGCCGGGATCGGCGAAGCGGTAGGCGACCTGATAGATGTATAGACTCAAGACCTTCGTTCGGTCTGCCGGACCTCCCCCCGTCAGGATGAAGACCAGGTCGAAAAGGCGCAGCGCATCCATGACGCGCAGGAGCAAGGCAATGGCGATGACCGGCTTCAGGAAGGGCAGCGTCAGATCCCAGAACTGCCGCCATGACGAGGCGCCGTCGAGCGCTGCGGCCTCGTAGGGTTCGACCGGCAGGCTTGCCAGCCCCGCCAACATCAGAAGAAAAATGAAGGGCGTCCACTGCCAAACATCGGCAACGATGATCGAAAACATCGCGAGGTTCACGTCGCCCGCCCAGGCTTGCAGTGGAAGACCGAGACGGAACATGATTTCGTTGAGGACGCCAAACTGTGGCTCGTAGATGATCTTCCAGGTGATCGCGACGGCGACCGGCGGCAGCATCATGGGGATCATCAGGACGGTTTTGAGAAAGGCTAGTCGGCGGATGAATTTATCGAGGAGCAGCGCCAGGCCGAGACCGAGGAGGAATTCGGTCGTCACTGCCACGACTGTAAAGACAGTCGTGTTCCAGAGTGCGACGTGAAATTGCGTGTCGGAAAGCAGTCGAGCAAAATTGTCGGGGCCGACGAACTCCCAGGGCAGATCGGGGTTCGGGCTGATTTTGTGAACCGCGGCATAGAACATATAGAGGCTGGGAAAGATCGTCAGCCCGAGCAATATGAGGACCGTTGGCGCAAGCATGAGGATCCGCAAATGGCGCTCTGCCCAACGCTCCAGACCGCCGCCCATGCGAAGCGGCGTGGTCAATGTGCCTTGATCGGGCGTCAACATCTCCCTCCCGTGAACAGCTTGTCCATACGCACCTCAAACCCCGCGAGCGCTACGGGTAATTGCCGTCACCACCATGGGAGCGGGGCCCAAAAACCCCGCTCCGCGCAGATCGCATCGCCGCCTATTTAAGGCCCGTAATCTCTTCGACTGCTGCCTGTGAGCTCTTCAGCGCCTCCTCTGGCGTAATCGTGCCTGCGACGGCCTTGGAAAGCTCTATACCGAAGGCATTCTCGATCTCCGGCCACTTCGGGTGGCGTGGACGAGGCGTCGAGGCCTGGATCGCCTCCATCAACACCGGATAGTGTCGGAACTGTTCCTGCGAGGTCAGTTCCGGATCGCCAAAGACCGAGGCTCGGACAGGCGGATTGCCGCGCGTGGCGGAAATCTTGATCTGCTCAGCCGAGGTCGCCCAGACCATGAAGTCGAAGGCCTCCTGTTTATTCTTGGAGGCCGACATGATGCCCATGGTCCAATGGCCAATTTCGGAGCTGCCCGGTTTCGTCCCCGCCGGAATTGGGGCGTAGGAAATCTTGCCAACCATCTTCGACTGGCTCGGATCCTCAAAGGTCGCAACCCAGTTCGGCCAGTTGATAGACGAGGCGGCGGCACCAGCAGCAAGCGCCGTACCCACTTCGTTGGCATTGTAGCTCTCGATCCCCTTTGGAGAAACGTCGCGGAGCGCCATGAACATCTTCATCGCGGCCGCGCCCTCCGGCGTATCGATCGTCACCTTCGTGCGATCCTCGTTAAACATATTGGCGCCGTAGGACCAGAAGATCGGCATGAAGTCGGCCACGACCGGGTTACCCTGGCCGCCCCGGAAGACATAACCGAAATAGCGACCTCCGCCGTTCTTGGTTAGGGTCTGGCTCGCCTTCAATACGTCATCCCAGGTCTTGGGAGCGTCTACGCCAGCTTCCTTGTACTTGGCGGCGTCATAGAAGAACATCTGGGCGTTTCCCACATAGGGCAGGCACACATAAGGTCCCGTATTGTAAGGGTTGCGACAGATCGCCAGCGACTTCGACAGGAAGTCGTTGTCCGGACCTTCCATGCCCGCATTCTTGAAGTATGGCGTCAAATCCTCGAGATGTCCGTTCTCGGCGAAAAACGGAATCCACGGGTCATCCATCAAGATGATGTCGAACACGCCGGATTTGGTTGCCCCCGCATTGGCGCCCTGCTCGAACACATTGGCATAAGGCGCCTGCACGATCTCCACCTTCGTGCCCTTCATCTTCGAGTAGTCGTCGGCAGCAGCCCTAAGGCCGTCACCCTCGCTGCTCGATGGCACGAGGACTGTGAAATCGGCCCATGCGACCCCGTTGATCGCCAGCGCGGACGCCGCGGCAGCTAAGACGAGAAACAGTTTGCGAACCATCGTACACCTCCCATTCCGAGTTGATATCCAAAGGCCGCTTTTTCGTAGGGGGCCCTACCCTATCCGGTACGGCGGAGATGCGAGCTCGACGCCCATGCGAACAGACACGCGACAACTTGAAACGCCGTCCGGCATCTCCTCGAGCCGGCGCTGCTCCCAAAGCCGATTTTACCACATCAGGAGCATTATTTTGAGAGTCTGTATTAGCATTCGCTACTATTGCATATTGCGTGATCACAATTCTCAATTCCCGAACACCGTCGTATGTTCGCCCACGTCGGAATGTGATCTCAATTGATAGGAATGTAGGGACTGTGCCGGCCGAGATCCGGATCATAATATGTCCGCAGCATTCCCGGCGGCCTCAAAAACGCGATAGATTGGCTTCGTCTCCGGTGAGGCGGTGGTCGGATTCGTTATCTCTGCCCACATCAAAGGTGATTCCGCGCACTTCACGCTCACGTTCAAACGCTGGACGGGAGTTCCACCATCACGGTTTCAGATGGGCCGGGAATGAAAATAGATCATTAGATCGCTAGAACAGCACAGATTGTGCGCATCCCCGAGGCCTCGTCTGAGGCCATGGCAGATCCTGCCCGAATTGGAGCCGCCGATGCTGGGGGCCTCAGGCTGTAGCAGACCCGGGCAGTTCAGCTCCCGATGGGGACGATACATCACTGCTGGTCGACGAAGTGACCGCAGTAGTAGTCGTCGATCCGGGTGCGAGCGCGAACCACGCTACCCAGGCTTGTGGCAAAGTCGATCGAGCACGTCGCGAAGCGCAGTCGCGGCTTCATCTCGCTCGCCAGCAGACATCAACTCGGGTTCCGCTTCTAGTCTGAGATGCGGCAGCGCGGTTCGAACGGCGCTGCGTGCGGCGACCAGATTGGTCTTCAGATCGAGGACACGATATGTGGCGACGGGATAGGCGATACCCCTGATCTGGACATGCCCCAGCTCGACACAAGCGATTGTGTCCTTCACTTGCGCAAAGGTCTCATAGGAAATGAGCACTGCCCCCGCCGGCGCCTCCTGCTCGAGGCGCGAGGCGAGATTCACGGCGCCGCCGATTATCGTGTAGTCCATCCGATCTTCACTGCCGAAGTTGCCGACCGTGCAGTAGTCGGTATGAATGCCGATGCGGCATCGTAGCGGCGTTTCAATGCCGATGTCGCGCCAGATTTCTGCAAGTTCGCTCATCCGTTTCTGCATGGCGAGAGCCATCTCAACACAGGCGAGCGCGTCCTCCTTGACGCCGCGGGTCTCCGGGTCCCCGAAAAACATCAGGATCGCGTCGCCGACATACTTGTCGATGGTGGCGCCGTGTTCCAAAGCAATTTTCGACATTTCCGTCAGGTAGTGATTGAGGAGCTGGGTGAGATCCTCGGACTCCATCTTGTCGGTGGTCTCGGTAAAGCCGGCAATGTCCGAGAAGCATATCGTCAGCTTCTTCCGCTGGCTGGCGATCCTGACGTCCTGACGGCCGGTGAATATCGAGTTGTATACTTGTGGTGCCAGATACTTCGCCAGCTTGCTCGATAGCGCCTCGAGGGCTGCGGATTTCTCCGCGAGGTTCTCCTCCCGCTTTTTCAACTCCGAGATGTCCGAGTAAACGGCCACCGTGCCGCCGCCTGTGATGCGGCGCTCGCCTATCATTATCCATCGCTCGTCACTTCGCCGCTGCACCCACGGTTCACCAGGATTGCGGTGCCGGGAGAGCCGCTCGGCGACCCATTCCTCGAGGCGCCCCTCGGCATCCTTGATGTAGCCGCGCTCGGCGGACCGGCGGATGATGTGCTCGAATGTGGTGCCGGGCGTCAATTCGATCGCAACATCGCTGTAGAGCAGTTCGCGGTAGCGGCTGTTGCTGAGAACGAGCCGGTCCTCCACGTCATAGAGAGCGAACCCCTCCGAGATGCTCTCGATGGCATCTACGAGCCGTTGGCGTGCTTCAGCAACCTCGCGCAGATTCTTTTCCTCGACCTCGACAGCCGTGTCCCGGAACAGCCTGAGCGCCTCAGCCATGCGGCCGATTTCGTCGTGGCCCGCGGCAGGCAATGGCGCACAAAGATTGCCGTCGGCGATCGCGAGCATGCCCTGGCTCACGCTTCCCAGACGGGCGAGAAGACTGCGGTCGACATAGAGCCAGACAATCAGAATCGAACTCAACAGGCTGAGAACGGCCGAGCCAAGGACAACGCCGGTGCCGTAGCGCTGGACGACCGCGGCCTCGAGACCGGACGAGGAGATCTCACGGTTTGCCGCAGCGACAAGGCGATCGACAGCAGCGGTGAGACTGCGGGACAGCCGATTGTTTTCGGCCAGAAGTTTTTCGCCCTCAGCCAGGACGGCAAACTCGTCCTGTCTAGCCTTCGGTATGCTGTTGCCACCATCGATCAGCGCCTTGAACTCGCCCACCCGCTGTTGGAAGCGGGACCGTAGCTTCTCGTCGATCTCGGCTGAAACCGTTTCGAGGACGGCGAGCGACCGGCGCAGCGGAAAGAGCATCAATGCAAGATCGCCTGGCGTCGGCGCGTTCGCCAACTTAACCAGCGCGTCGTTGACGGCGGATATCTCCTGGTGTGCCCTCTGCTGGGGGATGTAGCCCTTAATCGCCTCGACCAGGTCGGAAGTCGCCGCCGCGCGTCGGTCTGAGGCGAGCGACGCGTCGGCCGCGACAGTTCTCCATTGCGCAAGCTTGGAATTCATCACCAGGATGCCAGCCGCCAGAAGGCGTTGGCCTGCAATTGTCGTAGCCGATAGGCGACGTAACAACTCCTCCTTGCGCGCGACTATGGTGAGCTTGGCGGCGACAAGGCCGTCGAGTGCGTCGAGGTTTCGCCGCAGACCAAGCACCGCCGCCTCGATCTCGGCCACCGCCGCCGTGCCAAGCGTGCCCCCCTTGAGCGCGGCAAGCAGTTCCTCTAGGCGCGCCATCTCGACCCCGATCGCAGCCGAGACCTCGTTGTGCCGTACCTTGCTCGTTGAATTCAGTACAGACGGAGCAGTTGCCGCGACCCGCTCGGCTTGACGCGACAGTTGGAGGGACGCCAGCGCCGACGGCACCCGATCCTTGGTTATGCTGTCGACAACCTCGCCTACCTGGAGGAAAGCATAAAGAGCAGCTGCCGTCGCGAGCACCGCGAAGGTGCTGATGCCGAAGAAAGCCAGCAACAGGCGGCCGCGTATGCCTAGGCGTTCAAGCATCGCGGCGACACTTAATCTGAAGTGACGCGGCGGCGTGTGGCGGGCTGCTATTCAACCGGCACATACTCTCCACCCCGCCAGACGTACCACACCCAGCTTTGGTTCGTGAGGTCGCCCTTGTCGTCGAAATCGACCGGGCCGAGCACAGTGTCGAACTCCTGTCCGCGCAGTGTCGCGATGACCGCCGGCAGTTCGAGCGAGGCTGCCTTATCGACCGCTTGCGCCCAGAGTTGGACGGCAGCGTAGCTCAGCAGTGTGTAACCTGCAGGCTCGAAGTTTTCGGCACGGAACCGCTCCACCACCGGGGCAGCTTCGGGGTTTCGCCGCGGGTCCGCGGAGAACGTAAAGAGGGTCCCCTCGGCTCCCGGGCCGGCGATCAGCGCAAACTCTTCGGTAGCCAGGGCGTCGCCGGAGATGACCTGAAGCGCGTAGGCGCGGTCGCGTGCAGCGCGTACAATCAACGCAACCTCGGCATGATACCCGCCGACATACAAAACGGCGATACCAGCGGCCTGTAACGCAGCGATCTCCGCCGAATAGTCGTTCTTAGCAGGCGTGTATGCGTCGTAGACAGCTTCGGTTACGCCCCGCTTGTTCAACTGCTTTCTTGTCTCACCGGCGAGACCCATACCATAGGTCGTGCCGTCGTGAAGGATCGCGATTTTCTTTTCGCCCCATTCATCGGCCAGGTAGTTGCCGGCCACGATCCCCTGCTTATCGTCGCGACCTATGACTCGAAAAACGTTGTCACGGCCCTGTTCAGTCAACAGCGGATTGGTCGATCCTGGTGAAATCTGCAGAACCGCCGCCTCCTCATAGACCTTTGATGCCGGGATCGAGGCGCCGGAGCAGTAATGTCCGACGACGAACACCACTCCGTCAGCCACCAGTTTCTTGGCTGCCGCCACGGCCTGCTCGGGATCGCAGAAATCGTCGACGTTGATGACGCGCACCTGCTGGCCAAGGACGCCGCCCGCCGCATTGATGTCGGCTACGGCCATCTCTGCCCCACGCTGACCCTGCTCGCCGATCCACGCGAGCCGTCCGGTCATCGCGGCCGAAACCCCGATCACTACCTCCGCCTGCGCGGGGCAGATGTAGATAGCCGCAAGCGCGGCAACAGCTATGGTGACCACGCGGTGCATCACTGTACCCCTAACGTTAGCTTACGCTAATCAAGTCGATGCCGACAGTCCTTTGCGTAAGTGCGGATACCTCGGCCGGTTCCGCAACAGCCTTGCCTCGCGTCAGCGTCGTCGGGCCGCCCGCGCAGAATGCTTTCTTGGCTGAAACAGTCGCAGCACTGCATGCCGAGCTCGGCAAGGAAGGACTGGCATGGCCTCACCGGGTACTTCGACGCACCATCGCTTAAAAGTGCACTCAGATTGGCCGTGAGAGCCAGCAATCGCCCACGTCAGCGAAAGAGCAAAAAGGCCGTTACGGGTGATACTCTCGTCCTGTTGCTGGCGACCTGCGCCAGTAACCGCCTGATTGATCTGCGCGATCAGGCAGGTGGACGTAGACAATCGGAAATCGCCGGCCTGCGTGTGGAGGATTTGACCGACGAGGAGCCAGTTTTTGCCGATCGCAAAGGCAAAAATTCCCTTCCCCTGTCGTGTTTGACGATCCATCTTGGCCGCACGCTGAATTGAGCGAGACCCGCCCCAGGCGACCGTCCGCCGAAGAGAACGATTGGAGTGAGACAATGAACGGCACGATCACCGACAATGTCGCGGCATCACGCTTCGAGCTTGCTGTCGGCGATGAGCTTGCCGTTGCCTATTACCGCAACGAAGACGGCCGGGTCGTTCTCACCCACACGGAGGTTCCACAGGCACTTTCCGGGCAAGGCATCGGCACACGGCTGGCGCGTGGGGTCTTCGAGACGCTCCGCCAAAGACAAGCTCGCATTATCGCCAAATGCCCGTTCATGGCCGCCTTCGCGGTAAAGCATCCGGAATATAGCGCGATGCTCGATGGATGAGTTCGGTGCGGCAAGTTGCCGACGGTCTCAGGCAAATGGTGTGATCCCCGCCTTCAGCCTCCGGCGTTCCGTGCTCAAGGGCGGCGGTATGTCAGACTTTGCCAATACGGCTTTCCCCCGAGGGAAAGCCGTATTGTTACGTGAAACTGCTTCCGTCAGAGGCTTGCGCCGACTTCCCGAAGCTCCTTCAGAACCGGCGCCTTCGGCAGCCAGATCTCGTCATAGGCGGCGATGATCTCGGCGGTGTTCTGCAGGTCTATATCGACGATCTTGATACCGGTATTCTTGAAGTTCTGCAGGAGGGTGGCTTCCTTTGCGACGGTTGCGTCGATCTGTTTGTCGAGCTCCTCGCGGGTCAGGCGGGCGATAAGTTCGCGATCCGCTTCGGGAACGCCCTTCCATATGCGGCCGGAAGCCAGCGCGACACAGGGCATGAAGATGGCGTTCATGCGCAGCATGGTCTTGGCGACCTTGTCATATCGCTGGTTCCAGGAGAGATCCAGATCGGCTTCAAGTCCGTCCACCTGCCCGTTGGACATAGCGTCAAACACCTGCGGCGTCGGGATTGGCGTCGGCGCTGCGCCGAGCAGTTGATAGAAGTCACGGTAGGCCGGCGTCGTGTTGATACGCAGCTTCATACCCTTGATATCTTCAATGCCGCCGGTTTCCTGACCCGTGAAGACGACGCGCAGGGTGGTGATGCCGTAACCAAGTCCAATCGTGCCGGTTTGGGCAGGCAGTACGTCCAGCAGCTTGATTGCGGCCGGGTGACGAACGAGTGCAGCGACCTTCTCCGTGCTCTTGACGAGCCACGGCGCATTGATGGCCGCGATCTGGGGAATGCGCGAGCCGAGTTCCGCGGTCATGATCCAGCCGAGATCCAACGCACCGGACTGCATCTGCTGCAGCATGGCGCCTTCGTTGCCGAGCTGGTTCGACGGGAAGACCTGGATCGCGAGGCGCCCGTTTGTTTCTTCGGAAAGACGCTTGCCGACGGCTTCAGCCGCAAGGTTCCAGGGGTGGCCCGGTGGCGTGGTGATGCCGAGACGATAGATCTTTGCAGTCTGTGCACGCAGGATCGACGGTGCGGAGACAGCCGCCGCGGCTCCCAGCGAGACGCTCTTCATCAAAGTTCGACGCGTAATGTTCATGGCAGGTTCCCTCTGTTGTGAGTTTATCGGTTAGGAGAAGTAGGTCGACAGTGCCGGGAAGATCGAAAGCAGCACGAGGATGACGCAGCAGATCAGGAAAAACGGCAGCGTTACGATGAACATCTTGCCGGGCTTCGCCCCCGTTACTGCGGCGGCAATGAAGAAATTCAAGCCGACCGGCGGGGACAGAAAGCCGAGGACCAGGTTGATCACGGCGACGACGCCGAAATGCACCGGATCGATGCCGTAGACTTCCGTCGCGATCGGCAGCAGGATCGGAACGGTCATGATTAGCCCCGGCGCGCCATCGATGACCGTGCCGATGACGAGCAGGATCACATTGACCAGCAGCATAAACGTCACCGGGTCTTTCGCGATCGTCTGGATCCATTCCGCCACGTGCTGGGGAACCATTCCGTAGACGAGAACCCAGGAAAAGACGGCAGCCGCAGCGATCAGGAACAGAATGCCGGCCGACAGGACCCCTGCCTTGACGAACATCTCGGGAAGCTGCTTCAGGCGGAGATCGCCGGTCACGAAACGCCCGACGAGGATTGCGGCAACCACGCCCATGGCCGCGGCTTCGGTCGGATTAGCAAGCCCGGTCACGATCGATCCCACGATGATCAGCGGGATGATCAGTGTCGGCGCGGCCTTCAGCGTGATGGTCACACGCTCGCTCATCGGCAGGCTGGTGCCGCGCGGGTAGTTGTAGACGTATCCCATAAGCGCGATCACCACACAAAAGGCGATGGTAAGAATGACGCCGGGAATGATACCGGCGGCCAGCATGGTTCCGACGGGAACCTGCGCGATGACGCTGTAGACGACGAACATGATGGAAGGGGGAATGATCGGCCCCAGCATGCCGGCATAGGCGGTCAGACCGGCAGCGAAGGTCTTGTCATAGCCCTTCTTCTCCATTTCCGGGACGATCATCTGCGACATCAGCGCAACCTGGGCCGCGGCCGAGCCGAGAATGGACGCCACGAACATGTTGGCGAGCAGGTTCACATAGGCAAGGCCGCCCTTGAGCGCGCCGACGAATGCCATTGCCATGTCGATGATACGGCGCGTGATGCCGCCGCCGTTCATGATCTCGCCGATGAGAATGAACAGCGGAATGGCGATCAAGCCGTAGCTGTCAAGACCCATGAACATTTGGGTGGGAAAGGAGACGAATAGGACCGTATTGTCGCTTTGCCAGATATACGCGGCGGCCGTGAGGCAAAGCACAATGGAGATCGGCAGGCCGACTAGCATAAGGGCGACGAATGCGCCGAAGGTAAACATCAGGCGGCTCCTTCTGCAGTCGTCAGCGAGACCTGTACGCGCTTGCGCGCGATGCCGAGGTCTTCAAGCAGGTTTGCAGCATTGTGGACGATGAGCGTGAGAGCGAAGATCGGCAGAATCAGGTAGACGATCCAGGTCGGCCATTCCAGCGTCTGGGTTCGCTCGGTGTAGAGGAAGTTGAACGTTTCGGCGGCAAAAGCCTGAGCGTCGAAACCGTGGGAAACGATGCCCAGCGGATCCAGCCAGATCCAGCACACCACCGCGAAGCCGGTCGCAAAAGTCAGCGATATTGCGGTGGAAAAGGCGCGCAGCCGCGCGACCCATTTGGGTGACAGTTGATCCGACAGAAGCGTGACGGCGAAATCGATCCGCAGCCGCGTCATGACCGAAGCCCCGATAAAGCCAAGCCAGATCATGGAGAAGATCGAGGCCTCGTCGATCCAGTAGATTGGCACCTTGGCGAATCGGGTGACGACATTCACCAAAATCAGCGCCAGCAGCACCGTTATGAAAATCCCGGCCAGGAACTTCTCACCGCGCAGGAGCGCCTGGGACAATCCTGTTATTTTCTCCGCCCAGAGCGGGTGGTTTCGTGGCTCCCCGGTCGATGACATGGCACGCGCCTCCTCTTGCTGCATACTTCTTGTATTTATAAAGTATACATAGTTGCGCTTTGTCAACCGCTTTTCAAGCCGGCTAAGAGTCGGCACGACCCATGCCCATTTCGTGGAAAAGCGCGCCTCGTCCGCGGTCCTGAAAACCTACGACACGCTCGACCAGATGCAGGTCGATCTCGCCAGCGACCGCGTTGAGGCCGCCTAAGCCGATGCCTCCGCCCTTCAGGATTTCCTGGCGCGCCCTGCGCGGGTTCGATGGAACGTGGATTATGGCAGAGCGAACGCTTCGGTATGACCCCACTTCGTCAACCCCAAGCAGGTTGGCAACGACATCGTGCGTTACCTCGTCAACATGACGAAGCGCGGGGCCGACCAGATCGGCGACGCCAACTATACGTTCGATTGCACCGGCAATGCATTCCGGCGAAAGCACCCGCAGCGTCGTGGTATACTGAGCGTGGGTTCAAGACCGCATCACGAATGCAATCCGTTCATCACATCGCCAAGCGTCCGCCGGCGATGCCAGTGATCTGCCGGGCATACCGCGCCGGCCATGAAGGAGAAGAAGCCCATGCCAAGCGTTGCAATACATCCATCCCTCGATTCCGGTTTCAAGGCGACCGACGCGGCCTTCTCGGGCGGCACACTTGTGTGCAACTGCGCGAACAACCCTGTAAAGATTCGAATCAGGGGCGACATTGCCCATAACCATGCCTGCGGCTGCACCAAGTGCTGGAAGCCCGATGGTGCTGTCTTCTCGGTCGTCGCCGTCGCGCCGACGGACAATGTCGAGATACTCGAAAACGGCGACAAGCTTGCTGTCGTGGACCCGGCCGCTCTTATTCTGCGCCACGCCTGCAAGGACTGCGGCGTGCACATGTACGGCCCGGTCGAACGCGACCATCCGTTCAAGGGGCTTTCCTTTTTGCATCCTGAGCGGTTCCAGGAAACGGGCTGGGCGAAGCCGGGGTTTGCGGCCTTCGTGTCTTCGATCATCGAAAGCGGATACGATCCGGCAAAGATGGATGGCGTGCGTGCCCGCCTGCGAGACCTTGGTATCGAGCCCTATGACTGCCTCAACCCTGGCCTGATGGACTTCATCGCCACCTGGACGGCAAAGAAGAGTGGCGCGTTTAAAGCGGACACGGCCTGAACGACTTTGCCGAAAGTACATTATCGTTCTCGATATCCACCCGAATGCCTAGCCTGCATCCCGAATTCAAAGGCGAAGTCCGTAAAACTGTCGGTGAAGGAAACCTCAAGGACGGAGAGGCCGTTTCCACGATCGACCACGGAGTCGCACCTAAAGATCTCGGAGCAGGCGCCGCCGTCCTCCCGAGATCCACCGAGGAGGTTGCCGCCGTCGTCAAATGTTGCCTCGCCAACGGGGTTGCGCTCGTCACCTATGGGGGACGAACCGGCCTCGTAGGCGGCGCGATGTCCTAATCGCTGCCTTGCAGATCTCAAGGGACTGGATGCCACGTTCGATCCCTACGTGTTCGGACATCTTGCTGACGGAAATCTCCATATCGTGCTCAACGCCGCCAGCCGTGACATTCCGTGCGAAAAGGCGAAAGCCATTGAGGAGGTGCTGTACAGGGACATAGTCACGATCGGCAGGTCGTTCTCTCCCGAGCATGGGATCGGCACCAAGAGAGTGGGGTCACTGTCGGCCACATACGTCGCCCTTAGCTTATTGCCGGCAACCGGACCTTCGGCGACCGGTTCACGCCGCCCGATAGATCTGCGCCACCGTCCCCCTGGAAGGGCCTTGGAGCTCATCAGCATGAAAGGCGTCGGCGCGGCGATTTCGGAGAACAGCGGCAGGCCCTTGCTCAGCGCCGCGATGGGCTCACGCGCGGAATTCACGATCGAGCGGCCTTCGTGATCCCGCGTTTTGCTTCCCTTGCCTGCGGCGAACTTTCCGCGGCACCCAATTGCTGCAACCTCCAACTTCACCTACATTGACCAAGTGGTAAAAAAGACGCGTTCCAAAACGCGCAATCAACCAGAGGGGAATTTAATGCATAGCAATTCCTTCAATTCCGCCATTTCCAGAAGAACCCTGATGAAAGTTGCTGGCGCATCCGCCGTGGTGGCCGCGGCGGGTCTGCCGAGCCGTCCGTTCGCTGCGGACCCGATAAAAGTGGCGGCCATCTATACCGTCCCGGTCGAGCAGCAATGGGTCAGCCGTATCCACAAGGCAGCGAATGCCGCCAAGGAGCGCGGCGACATCGAATATGTCTATTCTGAAAACACCGCGAACAACGATTACGAGCGCGTCATGCGCGAATATTGCGAGGCCGGCCACAAGCTGATCCTGGGCGAGGTCTTCGGCGTCGAGGATGCCGCCCGCGCCGTCGCCAAAGACTATCCTGACGTCGCCTTCCTGATGGGCTCGAGCTTCAAGCCCGATGCCGCCGTGCCGAACTTTTCGGTTTTCGACAACTATATCCAGGACGCATCCTATCTGTCCGGCCTGGTCGCCGGCGCAATGACCAAGTCCAAGAACATCGGCATGGTGGGAGGCTATCCGATCCCGGAGGTCAACCGGCTGATGAACGCGTTCATGGCTGGCGTGAATGAAGTGGCCCCGGACACCAAGTTCCAGGTCGCCTTCATCGGCTCGTGGTTCGATCCGCCCAAGGCCAAGGAGACCGCATTCGCCCAGATCGATGGCGGTGCGGACCTTCTATATGCCGAGCGTTTCGGCGTGTCCGACGCCGCCAAGGAGAAGAAAGTCCTGGCCATTGGCAATGTCATCGATACCCAGGCGGACTATCCGGACACCGTTGTCGCCTCCGCGCTGTGGCATTTCGAACCGACACTCGACAAGGCTATCGCCGAAGTGAAGGCCGGCACTTTCAAGGCCGACGACTACGGCGTCTATTCCTTCATGAAGAATGGCGGCTGTTCGCTCGCGCCTCTCGGCACCTTCGACAGCAAGGTTCCGGACGACATCAAGGCCAAGGTCGCGGAGAAGGAAAAGATGATCAAGGATGGCTCGTTCGCCGTCGAGATCAACGACGCCGAGCCAAAATCGAGCTAGCCCTCTTCTCCTTCCGTTCATGGGAGAGGTGGTTGGCAATGCCGGACGAGGGATTACCCTTCGCCGGCAGCGACCATTCCCTCCCTGGACGGGAAAGGAAGCCTCCCCCGCAACGCCACTTCCGGTCACCGATGTGTCAAGCAATCCCGCCCTTCGTCTTTCACGCATCAGCAAGCGTTTCGGCCCGCTCCGAGCCAACGAGGCCATTTCCTTCGACCTGAAGCGGGGCGAAGTCATCGCGCTTCTCGGGGAGAACGGCGCCGGCAAGACGACGCTGATGAACATTCTCTTCGGCCACTACATCGCAGACGAAGGAACCGTAGAGGCCTTTGGCAAGCCGCTTCCGCCGGGAGATCCGCGCGCAGCCCTCGATGCCGGCATCGGCATGGTCCACCAGCACTTCACTCTCGCCGACAACATGACGGTGCAGGAAAACATCGCGCTTGGCACGCAAGGCCTCTGGCGCATGCGGCTCGACCGGGCCGCAGCGCGGCGGCGCATCGCGCAACTGTCTACCGATTTCGGCCTCGCCGTCGATCCCGCGGCCACCGTCTCCACCCTTTCGGTCGGCGAACGCCAGCGCGTCGAGATCCTGAAGGCCCTTTATCGCGAAGCCCGCATTCTCATCCTGGACGAGCCGACGGCTGTTCTGACCCCCGCCGAGACCGACGCATTGTTCCGAACGCTGAAACTGCTCGTCGCCAAGGGCCTGTCGATCATCTTCATCTCCCACAAGTTGCACGAAGTGATGGCTGTCAGCGATCGTGTACTGGTTCTGCGCTCCGGCCAGCTCGTCGGCGAGCGCGAGACAGGCTCGACCGATCGCAAAGAACTGGCCTCCCTCATGGTTGGCCAGGAGGTCAAGCCGGCGGAGGTCAGCCCGGTGAAACTGGGCGCACCGCTGCTGGCGCTCGAGGGCGTCTCAACAGCGCCGTATAACGGAGCCGGCCTCGATAAGGTGTCGCTCACGCTGACAGCTGGTGAAATCACCGGCCTTGCCGGCGTTGCCGGCAATGGTCAGGCTGTCCTTGCCGGCCTCATCGCCGGCATCCGGCGTCCAACCGGCGGCAGCATTTCCATCGCCGGGCAGGAAGTCGCTGACTGGTCGCCGCGCGCTGCGCTCGCCCATGGCGTGGCCCGCATTCCGGAAGACCGCCACGCTATCGGCAGCATCGGCGACATGAGTGTGGCGGAGAACGTCATCGCCGAACGCTACCGGAGCCCGCGGTTCAACCGCATGGGCTTCCTGAACTGGAAAGCCGCCGGCCGCTTCGCCGAGAAACTCATTGCCGACTACGACGTCAAATGCCCCTCGCCCGAGGCCCGCATACGCCTGCTCTCGGGCGGCAATATGCAGAAGCTCATCCTCGGCCGGGCCCTTGATCCCGACCCGGCGGTCATCCTTGCAAGCCAGCCGACCCGCGGCCTCGATGTCGGCGCCGTCGCCTATGTTCACCGCATGTTGCTTGAAGCGCGGGAAAGGGGCGCGGCGATATTGCTGATTTCGGAGGACCTTGAGGAAATCCTGGCATTGTCCGACCGCATCATCGTCATGTCCAAGGGGCGCTTATCGACGCCGTCTTCGCGCGGTGAACGCAGCATTCGGGAACTGGGGGAGCTGATGGCAGGCCACAGCGGGGAGCCCAGCGATCATGCGGCTTGAGCCGAAGCCCGCACCGTCATTGACGGTCACCTTGCTGTTTCCGCTGGCAGCCATCGCCACCACGCTGCTGCTGACGTCGATGCTGGTTCTTGCCGCTGGCGCTTCGCCACTGTCCGTCTTCTATCTTGTGGCCAAGGGTGCGGCCGGCTCGCAGTTCGCGCTCATGGAAACCTTGACCCGCGCGACGCCGCTGATCTTCACGGGCTTGGCGATCGCCGTCGCCTTCCGGGCCAAGCTCTGGAACATCGGCGCAGAAGCGCAACTCTACATCGGGGGCGTCGTCACCGTGGTGCTGGGAACCGGCGCGCTGCCGCTACCTTCGGTCATTCTGATCCCGGTGATCATGGCCGCCGTCATGGCCGCAGGCGCAATGCTTCTGCTTGGCCCGGCCGTGCTGAAGACCCGCTTCGGCGTCGATGAGGTGGTCACCACGCTGCTGCTCAACTTCATCGTCCTGTTGTTCGTGTCGATGCTGCTTGAAGGTGTGCTCAAGGATCCGATGGGGCTCGGCTGGCCGCAATCGCAGAAGGTGATCGCCGAAGCGCAATTGCCACGCCTCATCCAGGGCAAGCGCCTGCACTATGGTTTCGTCATTGCCCTTGCTTCGGCCGTTCTCGTCTGGGTCGTCATGAAAAAGACGGTTCTCGGCTACGAAATGCGCGCCGTCGGCCTCAATGCCGAGGGCGCACGCTTTGTCGGCATTCTGGTCAACCGCACGCTCATGAAGACGGCGCTGCTTTCGGGCGGGTTGGCCGCACTTGCCGGCTTTTCAGAAGTCTCGGGGCTCAAGGGCAACCTGACGCTCGACCTGTCGCCGGGCTACGGCTACTCCGGCATCGTCGTCGCGATGCTGGCCATGCTCAACCCGCTCGGCGTCATCGCATCGGCCATCTTCGTCGCCGGCATTTTCGTCGGCGCCGATGCCATGAGCCGTGCGGCCAAAGTGCCGAGTTACATAGCCGACGTCATGGTCGCCACCTCGCTGCTGACGATGGTTGTCGCGATCCTTCTGACGCGATTCCGGATAAGGTGGAGGTGACATGGACGCGATTGAGATCCTCTTCACCGCCTCCTTCTGGGTCGCCGCCATCCGCATAGCATCGCCGCTGATCTTCGCAACCATGGGCGAGTTGATCTGCGAGCGCGCGGGCGTCCTCAACCTCGGGATCGAGGGGATCATGACGGCAGGCGCCTTCGCCGGCTGGTTCACCGTCTATTCTGGCGGCGATCTTTGGGCCGGCGTGCTGGTCGCTGCCCTGGTCGGTGCCATGTTCGGCTTGCTGCACGCCACGCTCACGGTACCGCTCGGCCTGTCGCAACACGTCGTCGGCATCGGCGTTACGCTGCTTGCTACAAGCCTTACCTATTTCACCTATCGTCTTGCGCTGCCCGAGGTGACGTCGCCGCCCAAGATCGAGCCGTTCCAGCCCTTGCCGATCCCGGGCCTGTCCGGCATTCCTGTCGTTGGTGAGGCGCTGTTTACCCAGACGCCGCTGACCTATCTCGCATTCGTGTCGGTCGCAGCCGTCGCCTGGATCCTCTATCGCACCCCCATTGGCCTTGCCGTTCGCGCTGCGGGTGAAAACCCGTCGGCGGTCGAGGCGCAAGGCATTTCGGTCACTGGCATACGCATGGGCGCCGTCGCCGTCGGTAGCGCGCTGATGGCGGTCGGCGGCGCCTTTCTCACCATCTCGGCCTTCAATTCCTTCTTCTTCCAGATGATCAATGGGCGCGGCTGGATTTGCATCGCGCTGGTCGTCTTCGGTTCCTGGCGGCCAGGAAAGGCGCTGATCGGCGCCATCCTGTTTGCCGCATTCGATGCCTATCAGGTTCGCCTGCAGCAGATATCGGGCGGTATCGTGCCCTATCAGGTTTTCCTGATGATGCCCTATGCGCTGTCGATCCTGGCGCTGATCCTGGTCGCACGCCGCGCCACCTATCCCAAAGCTTTGATGATCCCGTACCAGAAAGGCGAAAGATGAGTTTCGACCTGATCGTAAAGGGCGGCACGCTGCCCGATGGAACCGTCGCCGATATCGGCATCAAGGGCGACAGGATCGCCGCGATCGAGCCCCGTATCGATGCCGGGGCCGGTCGTGTCGTCGATGCCTCGGGCAACCTCGTCAGCCAGCCCTTTGTGGATCCGCATTTCCATATGGACGCAACGCTGTCCTACGGCCTGCCGCGTATCAATGCCTCAGGCACGCTGCTCGAAGGCATCGCGCTGTGGGGCGAACTCAAGCCGCTCCTGACCCACGAGGCCGTCAAGGAACGCGCGCTGGCCTATTGCGACTGGGCGGTCTCGATGGGCCTCCTCGCCATCCGCACCCATGTCGATACCTGCGACGACCGCCTTCTTGCGGTCGAAGCGCTGCTCGAGGTCAAGAAGGAGATCGCGCCCTATATCGATCTCCAGCTCGTCGCCTTCCCGCAGGACGGGCTCTACCGCTTGGCGAATGCGCGCGAGAACACCATCCGCGCCCTCGACATGGGCGTCGATATCGTCGGCGGCATCCCGCATTTCGAGCGGACCATGTCCGACGGCACGCGTTCCGTTACCGAACTTTGCGAGATCGCGGCCGAGCGCGGCCTGATGGTCGACCTGCATTGCGACGAGACCGACGATCCTCTGTCGCGCCATATCGAGCAGCTTGCCTATGAGACCCAGAGGCTCGGCCTGCAAGGCCGGGTGGCCGGCTCGCACCTTACCTCGATGCATTCGATGGACAACTACTACGTCTCGAAACTGCTGCCGCTGATTGCGGAAGCCGGGGTCTCGGCGATCCCCAATCCACTCATCAACATCATGCTGCAGGGACGGCACGACACCTATCCCAAGCGGCGTGGCCTGACGCGAGTGCCCGAAATGCTGAAGGCCGGCATCCGCACCGGCTGGGGTCAGGATTGCGTGCTCGATCCCTGGTACTCCCTCGGCACAGCCGACATGCTCGATGTCGCCTTCATGGGATTGCACGTCGCCCAGATGTCCTCGCCCGCGGACATGCGCACCTGTTTCGACATGGTCACCAAGGTCAATGCCGAGATCATGGGACTCGATCATCTCGGTCTAGCCGTCGGCAAATCGGCAAGCCTCGTTGTGCTCGACGCGGGTAACCCCATCGAGGCGGTGCGCCTGCGCGCCGAGCGGCTCTGTGTCGTGGCGAAGGGCAAGGTCGTGGCTGAACGCGAGAAGCGCGATACGGCGCTGTCCATCAAGGGCCGTCCGCCGACCATCAACCGCCGCCACATCGTGCCACCGCAGCCACGCTGAACGGACTGGACGAGAACAGAACGGGAGGGCCCGAATACCCCAGAGCGTCATCCGGTTCATCGAGAAAATTTCCGCGAGTGACGGGCTGATCATTTCGAGCCCTGAATATGTCCGCAGCATTCCCTGCAGCCTCAAAAACCCGATCGATTGGCTGCTCGGGCCGGCATCAGCGCGCTTATCTATCCCTTTACGTATCCAAAGCCTTCAACGATCTTTTCATCCCGGACGCGCAAATTTGTCTAACGCCGCTTCGCCAGCACAGATCGAGACAGCACAACCGCGAGGCCGATCAGAATTGTCGCGACGATGAAGAGGAAGGCCGCTGCCGCAATCGCCGGGCTGATGTTCTCACGGATACTCGAAAACATCTGCCGGGCCAGCGTACGCTGGTTGGGACCGGCGACAAAGAGCGTCAGCACAACCTCGTCCAGCGAGGTGGCGAAGGCCAGCACCGCGCCGGAGAGCACGCCGGGCATGGCGAGCGGCAGGGTCACGCGGCGGAAGACCGTTGCGGGCGAAGCGCCGAGGCTTTGTGCGGCGAGTTCCACGCGTTCGTCGATGCCGGCAAGCGCGCCGATGACGCTGACCACGACGAAGGGCACGGCGACGACAGTGTGGGCGATGATCACGCCGGCATAGCTGTTCGTCAGGCCGAAACCCGCGAGCAGCACCTGCATGCCGACACCGAGCACGACAGCGGGCACCACCATGGGCAGTAGAAAGAGCGTGCGTATTGACCCGCGGAAGAAGAGGAGGCGGTTGCGCAGGCCGAGCGAGGCGGCGGTGCCAAGCACGGTGGCGAGCAGCGTCGTGCCCGTCCCGATGATCAGGCTGTTAAAGATCGCCCGCCGCCAGGCATCTGCCGTGAACAATTCCTCGAACCAGCGCAGCGACCAGGACGGGATCGGGTAGGTGAGGATGACGCTCGAGGTGAAGGCGAGCGGCAGGATGGCGATGAGCGGCGCGACGAGGAAGAGGATCGTCAGCGAGGCGAAAGCGAACTTGGTGAGCTTCATCGGCATGACCTAGCGCCTCCCCGGCTCGTCAGTGGAGAGCCGCGCATAGACACTATAGAGGAGCAGCGTCGCGACAAGCAGCACGACGCCAAGCGCCCCGGCCATGCCCCAGTTCGCAGAACCTGTGGCGTAGAAGGCGATGATCGAGCTGATCATCTGGTCGCCCGGCCCGCCAATCAGAGCCGGGGTGATGTAGTAGCCGATTGCAGAAATGAAGACGAGCAGACTGCCGGAGGCGACGCCGCGCAGGCTCAGCGGCAGCAGCACGCGCAGGAACGCGCGCCAAGGCGGCGCTCCGAGCGAGGCGGCCGCCGGCATCAGATTCTTCGGGATGGTAATAAGCACCGAATAGATTGGCAGCACCATGAAAGGCAGCAGCACATGGGTCATGGCGATGATGACGCCGGTGCGATTGAAGATCAACGGCAGCGGCGCATCGATCAGACCGAGCGTTTGCAGGAGGTCGTTGATCAACCCTTTTTCCTGCAACAGGATGAACCAGGCGGCGGTGCGTACCAGAAGCGAAGTCCAGAGCGGCAGCAGCACGGCAGCCAGCATCAGGTCGCGCTTCCAGCCAGTCAGCGAAGCCGCGATCATCGCATAGGGGAAGCCGATACCGGCGCAGGCGAAGGTGACAAGTGCGGCGATCCAGAAGGTGCGCACGAGGATAACGCGGTTGACGGACCGGTCGGCTGGCAGGTGCTCGATATCGCCGGCGGCATTGCGGCCGAGATCGACTGCGGCGAGCAGGTTGCGATCGGTGAGCGGCGAGAGCGCATCGGCGATGGCCAGCCAGAATTCCGGTTTCTCCCAACGCTTGTCGATGGACACGAGGTCGGCGGGCGGGTTCGCCGTGTCGTCGAGCGCGCTGATCGTCTTGGACATGAGCGTGCGGAAGCCGGAACGGGCGCTGTTGAGGCGGCGGACCATATCGCCGAGCGCCTGGTCGTCATCGACGGCCTTCAGGTCCTCCATCAGCGCCATCTGCATGGGCATGGTCGGCGGCGACTTTCGATCCCAATCCGTCAGTACTTCGGCGCTTCGCGGAAGCAGGCGCAGCACGGCTGGATCCGACACCGCCTGCGACATCATGCTGAACAGCGGCCAGACGAAGAAGCCGATGAGGAAGAGAAGCAGCGGCGCAAGAAGAACGAGCGACCGCCCGGTCCGGGACGAGACTGCACTCATGGCGCGATGACCCGGCAATCGCCGGCTGAAAAGGCCGCATAGACCTTGGTGCCCGGCGGGAATTCGCGTGACCGGCGACCGAGCTTGGCGATCAGCGGTTGTGCTGCGTTCTGCAACTGCACACGCAGATGATCGCCCTGATAGACGGAATCGGTCACCTCCGTTTCCAGGCAATTGCGCGCTTCGCCGCGCGTTTCGCTGAGATCGACCCGCTCCGGCCGGATAGAGAGAAAGACGGGCTGGCCGGAGGCGACGCTGCCGGAAACGGCCGAAACGATATGCGCGCCGGACCGCAGGCGCACAGTCGCCTCCTGCCCCTGCACCGCCTCGACGACACCCTCGACCAGATTGGTCTCGCCGATAAATTCCGCGACGAAGCGCGTCGCCGGTTCGTCATAGACCTGCCGCGGCGTGCCGATCTGCTCAATCTTACCCTTGTTGAAGACGGCGACGCGGTCCGACATGGTCAGCGCCTCCGACTGGTCATGTGTGACGAAGACAATCGTCACGCCAAGGCGGCGGTGCAGGTCGCGAATGTCGAGCTGCATCTGCTCGCGCAACTGCTTGTCGAGCGCGCCTAGCGGCTCGTCCATCAGCACGACGCGCGGCTCGAAGACCAGCGCGCGGGAAAGCGCCACACGCTGTTGCTGCCCACCGGAGAGTTGCGAAGGCCGGCGGTCGGTGAAGGCCGACAGCTGCACCATGTCCAGCGCTCGCGCCACGCGCTCGGCGATCTCCGCCTTGCCCAGCCCACGCATCTGTAACGGGAAGGCCACGTTCTCGCCGACCGACATATGCGGGAACAAGGCATAACTCTGGAAGACGACCCCCATGTCCCGCTTGTGGGTCGGCACGTCGTTGATCGCGGTCCCGTCCAACAGGATATTGCCGGAGGTCGGCTGCTCGAAACCCGCCAACATCATCAGTATCGTCGTCTTGCCGGAGCCGGAGGGGCCGAGCAGGCTTACGAACTCGCCCTTGCCAATGCCGAGAGCCAGGTTTTCAACCACGCAGAGCGGGCCGTAGAATTTGGTGATGCGGTCAAATCGAATGAACTCGGCCACGGAAGGCTCCATCGCTAGAGGCGAAGGATGCGCCATCCGGAAAACCCGTGAGAACGCACCCGGCCAGGCAGGAAGGGCGCCCGTCGGAGCGCCCTTCGCGGCGGATGTTCTTACTGAGCCAGCCAGGCGTTAAAGCGCTGCGTCAGCGTTTCGGCATTGTCGATCCAGAAGTCCACATTCAGCGAGATCGACTCCGTCATGTTCGCCGGATCGGTCGGCAGGTCTTTGGCGAATTCTGCCGGAACCTTGGCTGCAGCTTCCTTGTTCGGCAGGCCGTAGGCGACGAATTCCGGCAGCTTCGCCTGATGTTCGGGCAGGCTTGCGAAGGCGATGAAGTCCTGCGCGGCGTCCTTGTTTTCCGCATCCTTCAGCACCACCCAGCTATCGACGGCGTAGATGCTGCCCGGCCAGACGACCTTGAAGTTCTTGCCTTCCGTGCGGTTGATGCCGGTGATGCGACCGTTATAGGCCGACGTCATCGCCACTTCGCCAGAGGCGAGGAACTGCAGCGGCTGGGCGCCCGATTCCCACCAAACGATGTGCGGTTTCAACTCGTCGAGCTTCTTAAATGCGCGCTCGACCCCTTCGTCGGTCCCAAGCACGTCGTACAGCTCGTCCTTAGAGACGCCATCGGCGAGCAGCGCGAATTCGAGCGTATATTTCGGGCCTTTTCGCAGCGAGCGCTTGCCGGGGAATTTTTCGACATTCCAGAAGTCCGCCCATGAGGCCGGGCCTTCCTTCAGCTTATCACCGTCATAGGCGATCGCCGTCGACCAGACGATGGCGCCGACACCACAGTCATCGACCGCAGAATCGAGGAACTTGTCCTTGCCGCCCATCTTGTCCCAGTCGATCTTTTCATAGAGCCCGTCGGCACAGCCGAGCGCCAACTCTTCGGCTTCCACCTGCACGGCATCCCAGTTCGGCGCGCCGGCCTTGACCTTCGACTGGATGACGCCGATGCCGCCGTCCCAGGCTTCGTCGAGCACCGGCTTGCCGGTCTTTTCGGCGAAGGGCTTGAAATAGATGTTGCGCTGCGCGTCCTGATAGTTGCCGCCCCAGGAGACGACGGTCAGGTCCCGTGCGAATGCCGGTGCGGCAAGGCTTGCGGACAGCACGACGACGGCGGACGCCAGAACACCCGCTTGAAAGATAGTCTTCATTGCACTCCCCTTTTCTTCGTTTGTGAAGGAACCGCCGTCAGCCTCCGGCCCCCGTTGACGATCTCATGCGGACTGCTGACCCGTCCCTTTGGCGTATTGCGATGATTACAGCCTTTCCGGTCGTCGCGCCCTTTCTCCCCGGGCGTTTGTCCGACCGTATGATGCACTCCGGTCCTTGTCGGTCAGCGGGGATTTCCCCCAGTCGACCATCGTCAGACGTGTTGACCTCCGTTGATGTGAATTTCCGCGCCGTTGATGTAGGACGATGGCTCGGTGCAGAGGAAATAGATGGTCTCCGCGACCTCGCGCGGTTCGCCCAGTCTTCGCATCGGCACTTCCGCCGCCACCAGTTCATCCGTTCCGGGCGACAGGATCGACGTTTCGATCTCGCCCGGGGCGATGGCATTCGCCCTGACCCCGCGTTGGCCGAATTCGTGCGCCATTTCACGGGTCAGCGAGGCAAGCGCCGCCTTGGACGCCGCATAGGCAACGCCTGCGAAGGGGTGGACGCGCGAGCCGGCGATCGACGTAACATTGACGATCGAGCCCTTCGCTGCTTCCAGTTCCGGCATGAGTGCGCGGGCGATCAAAGCGGTCGAGATAAGATTGACGTTGAGCACCTGCGTCCAGACATCGGCATCCGTATCCAGCACACCGAGGCGGCTCTTGCCCGGCCCCTTCGGCGAAATGCCGGCATTATTGACGAGCGCGTGCAGCCGGCCGTTCGGCAGGCGCTCGCGCACCGTCGCTGCCAGGCGGTCGATCTGCGTGAGATCCGCGAGGTCGGCCTGGATATGGCTTTCGCGGGCGGAGGGCCAGGCGCATTCCTCGGAAAAGGATTGACGCGAAACGGTGAGAATGCGCCAGCCCTTCGACTGGAAGAGCTTGACCGTCGCATGACCGATCCCGCGGCTCGCACCCGTCAGCAACATGTAGCGGCATTCTTCGGTCATGGGAGCGTTCTCTGTTGATGCTTGATACATCGTAATGGGCCGCCCATGAATTGCAAGCCTCCTCTTCCAAGTGATGTCAGGCCCGGCGCGCCTCCCGCTCCGTTCCCCGTTCGATGCGCTCGAGGATCGGCTTGCCGCCGAGCAGGATATCGTCGACGATCGCCATCGAGGCGGCGGCGGAATCGTGCCGTTTCAGGGCTTCGACGACCGGGTAGTGATGGTCGATCATCGCACGTCCACCCTCTATATAGGCATCGGAAATGTGCGGCCCCATCTGCAGCCAGAGCCGCCGCAGGATGCCGTTCAGCACCGGCAGCCCAGCGATCTGCGGCAACAGGAAGTGGAAGGCTTGGTTGAGTTGCGTGCCCTTCAGCCGGTCGCCGGCCTCGATTGCCTGTTCATTTTCGCGCAAGATGCGTTCCAATGCCTCGATATCCGTGCTCGTCGCCACCTGGGCGGCGGTTTCCGCCGCCAATCCCTCCAGCCGGACACGGATTGCGCGGATCTCGCGGTAGCGGTTTTCGCTCAAACCCGGGATGCGGATGTCGCGTGGCGAGCGGAAGGTGATCGCCTCGTCATTGGCAAGCCGAAGGATGGCGTCGCGGATCGGTGTGACGCTCGTGCCGAATTGTTCCGCCAGATCACGGATCTTCAGCCGGTCGCCGGGCTGGAACCGTCCCTGGATCAGGGCATCGCACAACGCACCATAAACGGCGCTGTTGAGGTTCTCATGATCCAGTGACGTAAATTGAGGCATGGAACTGGTCCGCAAAATCGAATAACAAGATACTTGATGCATCTTTTTCGGCGTGTTTCAAGTATGACATGTCGCGGACATCTTCCGCCAAACGGCTTGCGGCGGCAATTTAGTCGGCACCGTGGTCAGCAGACGGCAGGGACAATCGAAGGAAATGCGGGCAACTGCACCAACGGAGCAAGCATGACGGAGCCATCGCCCACCGCCAAGAAGGCCGATTCCATGTCGGCGACGTGGAGTGCGACATCGCTTGCCGATGCCGAGGCCGCGGTGACGCAGGTCTATGGCATGGGCGGCACGATCAGGCGGTTTTCCAGCGAAAGGGACGAGACCTTTCTTTTCACCCGCTCGGACGGAACGGACTTCATCCTCAAGATTGCCAATCCCGCCGAGGATCCGGCCGCGCTGGAATTCCAGGACGGTGCGCTCCTGCATCTGGAGGCTGCCGCCCCCGCCGTGCCGGTGCCGCGGCTCATACTCACGAAAAGCGGAGAGCCTAGCCACACGCTTTCCACCGCCGATGGCCCGCGCATCATGCGCCTGCTCACTTTCCTGCGCGGCGAATTGCAGTACCGCACACCCGCCTCCGAGGCGCAGAGCCGCAACGTCGGCCGGGCGCTTGCGGAACTCGGGCTTGGCCTTGAGGACTATGACGGACGCCCGCCGGTGGGAAAGCTGATGTGGGACATTTCGCACACTCTCGATCTCACTGCCGTCGTCGACCATGTCGCGCCCGAACGCCGGGCGCAGGCGGAGGCCGTGCTGGCGGAGTTCGAGCGGGCGCTTCCCGCCATCACCAGTCTCAAGCGGCGGCAGATCATCCACAACGACTTCAACCCGCACAATGTTTTGCTCGATCCGGCCGCACCCACCGCAGTCGTCGGCATCATCGATTTCGGCGACATGGTCCATGCGCCACTCATCAACGATCTTGCCGTCGCGCTTTCCTATCATCTGGCGACGGAAAACTGGGCGGCGCGCACCAGTTCCTTCCTGGAGGGGTTCCTTTCGGCACGTGCGTTGGAGCCTGCCGAAATTGAACTTCTACCAGTGTTGACCCGGTCGCGGCTGGCGATGTCTCTCATCATCGCCGAATGGCGCTCCGCACGCTTCCCGGAAAACCGCGACTACATTTTGCGCAACCACGCCACCGCCTGGCGGGGGCTTCAAAACATATCCGATCTGACGCCGGCCGGGCTGAAAAGGCTCGTGCCCAACCTTTCCGAGGCCTGATCATGTCGATGGTAAATGCCTTCTCGCGCGAAGATTTCGAACGGCTCAACGAAGCCGAACGGGCGCTGATCGCGCGCCGGGAAAAGGTGCTCGGTCCCGCCTACCGCCTCTTCTATGAAAAACCGCTGCATCTCGTGCGCGGCGAAGGCGTCTTTCTCTATGACGCGGCCGGCGAACGATATCTCGATGCCTACAACAACGTCGCCTCGCTCGGCCATTGCCACCCGCGCGTGGTGGAGGCGATCACCAGGCAAACCGCCGTGCTGAACACCCACACGCGCTACCTGCACGAAGGCATCGTCGACTATGCAGAGGCGCTGACGGCCACCTTCCCCGAGGCGCTCAGCCAGGTCATGTTCACCTGTACCGGCAGCGAGGCGAATGACCTTGCGGTGCGCATCGCCCGCTTCGTCACCGGCGGCACAGGCATCATCGCAACGGAGCTTGCCTATCACGGTCTCACGAGCGCCGTCGCGGAATTCTCGCCATCCCTCGGCGAAGCCGTGACGCTGGGGCCGCATGTACGCACCGTGCCTGCTCCGGACAGCTACCGTCATTCCGCCGAAGAAATGGTGCAAAAGTTCGGCCGCGACGTGCGTGCGGCGATTGCTGACTTGAAGCGCCACGGCATCAAGCCGGCCATGCTGATCACCGACACGATCTTTTCCAGCGACGGTATTTTCGAGGGACCGAAAGGTTTTCTGAAGCCGGCGGTCGACGCCATCCATGAGGCCGGCGGTCTCTTCGTGGCGGATGAAGTACAGCCCGGCTTCGGCCGCACCGGCGAGGCCATGTGGGGCTTCGAACGCCACGGCGTCGCGCCCGATATGGTGACGATCGGCAAGCCGATGGGCAACGGCTACCCGATGGCCGGCATCGTTCTGCGCCCGGAGGTCATTGCCGAGTTCGGTCCTCGGGCGCGCTATTTCAACACGTTCGGCGGTAATCCAGTCGCTGCCGCCGCCGGCAAGGCCGTGCTGGACACGATCCGCATTGAAGGCCTCCAACAGAATGCGCTGGTGGTTGGTCGCCACCTTATGGACAGGGTGAAGAGCCTCTCAGCTACCCATCCGGCGATCGGCGACGTGCGCGGGTCTGGGCTCTTCATCGGCGTCGAGATCATCGTGGACTCGGCCACAAAGCGTCCTGACGCGGCCCTGTCGACACGCATCGTCAACGGCCTGCGCGAGCGGCGCATCCTGATCAGCGCCTCAGGTCCCAATGCTAACGTTCTGAAGATCCGTCCTCCCCTCGTCTTCTCCCGCGAGAACGCCGACATGCTGGTTGACGCACTCGGCGACGTGCTGAGGACGCTCTGAAAGAAGCAAAGCTGCCCTGCAAGGCCGGGCGGCTGGCTCGCACCTTACCTCGATGCATTCGATGGACAGCTACTACGTCTCGAAACTGCTGCCGCTGATTGCGGAAGCCGGTGTCTCGGCGATCCCCAATCCGCTGATCAACATCATGCTGCAGGGGTGGCGCGCCTCGGCACAGCCGACATGCTCGACGTCGCCTTCATGCGATTGCACGTCGCCCAGATGTCCTCGCCCGCGGACATGTGCACCTGTTTCGACATGGTCACCAAGGTCAATGCCGAGATCATGGGATCTCGATCATCTCGGCCTAGCCGTCGGCAAATCGGCAATCCTCGTTGTGCTCGATGCGGGCAACCCCACCGAGGCGGTGCGCCTGCGCGCCGAGCGGCTCTGTGTCGTGGCGAAGGGCAAGGTCGTGGCTGAACGCGAGAAGCGCGATACGGCCCTGTCCATCAAGGGCCGTCCGGCGACCATCAACCGCCGCCACGTCGTGCCACCGCAGCCACGTTGAACGGACTGGACGAGAACAAGCTTCAATACCTCAATGCGCGTGCACTCGTGGCTAATTTCGGTGTCGCGACTTCTGCCCTCGCCTGTGGGCACAAATGGACATCGGCAAACCGGAAGCACGGATCAACGCTTCCAGGCAATTTTCAACATCAGTGATCAGGCCGCTGGATCCTCTTGCTCCAGGCGACCCGAAGCCCGATCTTGATGTCAACGCTTCCGACCTTACCCACCCCTTGGGCCGCCGTCGTCGATTGTTCTTGAAAAGAAGGTTAGTGCCGTTATACTAAATTTACAAATTCAGTATAACGCCAACCCATCGGAGTTTCCGACCGTTATACTAATTTTCGCAATTCAGTATAACGGGAGCAGATATGCGGCAGATCGACCTGATGTATCGCACGATGACCGCCGAACTCGGTCAACGTCTGCTCGACGCCAGCTTCTCGGCCGATTTCCCGGTCGAAGGCCGCTTCGTGCCGGTCACGGTCAAAGCCCGCAAATACTGGTATTTCGACCAGCCCGACGAAGGCGAGGGCCACCGACAGAAACGCCGGTATGTTGGACCGGCCGATGATCCCGAAATCAACAGGCGGGTAAAGGACTTCCGCGCGATCAAGGATGACGCCAAGGCCCGCCGTAAGCTGGTCACCACCCTTGTTCGCGAGGCTGGATTACCAGCTCCCGAACCGTTTTCCGGCGATGTCGTCGAGGCGCTGGCCCAGGCTGGCATTTTCCGCTTGCGGGCCTGCTTGGTAGGAACGGTAGCGTTCTCGACCTATGCGGGCCATCTTGGCGTCCGTCTTCCTGCCGCCTCGATGACGACGGGTGATGCTGATTTCGCCCAGGACTACGCGATCAGCTCCGAAGTAGGGCACTCGCTTCCACCTATTCTTGAAATCCTACAAGGCGTCGATCCGACCTTCCGGCCGATCCCGCATCGCTCAGGGTCAACCCGATCAACGGCATTCAAGAACCGGGCGGGCTACAATGTGGAATTCTTGATCGGAAATAGGGGTAGTGATGACTATCAAGATCAACCGGCCGACATGCCCGCCCTGGGTGGGGCAAGCGCCGATCCGCTGTGGTTTTTGGATTTCCTCATCTATGAGCCCGTGCGAGCCGTCCTGCTACACAAAAGCGGAATCTCCGTGATTGTCCCGGCTCCGGAGCGCTATGCTGTTCACAAGCTGATCGTGGCCTCCCGCCGCGTAGTCGATACGATTGGGGCTGCAAAGCGCGACAAGGACTTGAGGCAAGCGGTATTGCTCTTCGACGCGCTCGATGCTTCCAACCGTCTCGGTGACCTGTCGGATGCTCTCAAGGAAGCCTGGGAAAGGGGAGAGGCCTGGCGCTATGCGATCCGGGCCGGAATGGAGTACATGTCCCGAGGAGATAGAGCTGCTACGGCCGCCTTGTTCCGTGAACTGGGCATCGATTACAAAGCAGAGTAACGCTCCGATCTACTCAAGAAATAATGCGCCATATGTCGAGACGATTCGGTTCAACGGGACGCTACCGAGTATGCACACGGTCGATCATGTCATGAGGTGCCAATCGATCTGCGACGACGTTCCCGCACCCTGGCCAGTCCCACGGTCGCCCACCGAGCCGGAGGTCTCAGACCGCTGGACCATGGCTTGGAATACTGGCATCGTCGGCCGCGTGTCGGTCCAGAAGGGCTGCGATCATCTTAGAAGGAGTGGCCGTGGAAGCCGGGCATGACACCAGCGAGCTTGAAATGGTCGTCTTGATGACGCCCGACATGGCCAACTTCAGCGGCAAGGTCCATGGCGGCGCCCTGCTCAATCTTCTCGACCGCGTCGCGTTTTCCTGCGCCTCGCGCTATTCGCAGGAATATGCGGTGACCTTGTCAGTGGACCAGGTCGTCTTCCGGCAGCCGATCCATGTCGGCGAACTCGTGACCTTTCGCGCCTCGATCAATCAGGCCGGGCGGACCTCGATGGAAGTCGGGATCCGCGTCGAAGCCGAAAACATCCGCACCGGCGAGCGCAGGCACACGAACTCCTGCTATTTCACTATGGTGGCCGTCGATGCCGAGGGGCGTCCGACCGCGGTTCCGACTTACAATCCCGTGACCAGCATCCGAAAGCGACGCCAGCGCGCGGCGGAGGTGCGGAAAAACCTGCGGCGGGAGTTCGAGGCCCGCTTTCAAGCTGCTGGCTCGCCCACCGAAGCCTGATCGCCGCAATCCGTTTGCTCGCATGGCGGCTTCGCCCGGCGCCGGAGCCAAGGTCACTTTTTGCAACAAGGCCTCGCAAGGACCATTCCTGTGTTTGGCCCGGCGGCTTGATAGTGTATCTTTCACCGGCCGGAGCTAAATGGCCAAGGGGAGCGGTCCGCCACCTGCCCGGCGCATGGAGGGCGGCGTTGTTGGCCCTTAAGCCTGTTGAAGCCCATACATGCATTCGGCGCCTCTGCGGCGTGAATCCCGCGCAAATGTGCTGTGAGCATGCCCCCGCGTTCTGAAAAGCCACAATGACGCGTTCAAAACCACCGCGCCGCGTTCTGCATCTGGCGCCATTTCGTGAACAACCGAAGCCACCTATCAACGCCTGCTGCCACGGGAACCAACACCGTCGTTGCGGGCTCGGGATAACGGAGATTCAAATGTCCACATCCGAGACGGGACTTCAGTTTACAGAGGGCGTCGCCAACGGCGAGGTCCGGTACGATCTGGAGGATTTCATCCGCGCATCCGGCATTCCGCCGCTCGAAGCCCACGAAATGTTTACGAAATACGGGCCTTACAAGTCGGACCTCGACCCTTTGATCAAGGCGCGGGCCGAACAGCATATGGACCTGATGAAATAGCATCAGCTGCGTTGCCCGCCGGCAGATCGCGGCGGGCAACGCAGAGTACATTTTCCCGGCAATATCCAAAGCCACGCCCGGCCGTCAGTCAGCGGAATAACGCTGCTCAAGCCAAGGGTCGCCACGCATGTGGTAGCCATTGCGCTCCCAGAAACCGGCCTCGTCGCCGGCTCGAAAATCGATGCGCGTCAGCCACTTTGCGCTCTTCCAGAAATAGAGATGCGGCACGACAAGCCGCATCGGCCCGCCATGGGTGCGGCTGATCGGCTTGCCCTCCCAATCGGTCGCAAGGATCGCGTGTTCCGAGGCAAAATCGGCGAGCGGCAGATTGGTCGTATAACCATCGTAGCTCGTCAGCATCACATGAGACGCTTCAGGCTTCGGCATGACCAGGTCGAGCAGGTCGTGCGTCAAGACCCCTTGCCAGCGATTGTCGTAGCGCGACCAGGTGGTGACGCAATGGATGTCGGAGAGGCTGTCGCTCTGCGGCAATGCCTTGAACGCTATCCAATCCAGCGACAGGCGCTGTTCGACGAGGCCGGTCACATCCAGCCGCCAGCGCTCCACGCCGATCGCGGGCTGCTGCCCGAGGTCCAGCACCGGCCAATCCCGAACAAGGTGCTGGCCCGGCGGCAATCGTTCGTCCTCAGGCCGGGCTGCGCGCCCGGTGAGGAACTTGCCGGCCGCCGCCCAACGCCGCTTCGTCGTCGTCAGCTTGGTTTCCGTTGGGGGTTCTTCGTCGGTCATCGGGTGCTCCTCCGGTCCGCGCGGATTAGAAGACCCGTCGCGGTTTCCGTCAAGCATCAGAGACGGGAGCTGTCTCTAGCGCAGCACGATCCGCAAGGCAGCCTGCGTCTCCCTCAGGAGCGGCAGATAACGTTCGACCATTTCAGCAGCCGGCACATGTGCGGCCGGCGCGCCGATGTTGAGTGCCGCCACGATCTGGTTGCGATCGTTTTGAAGTGGAACGGCGATGGAGCAAAGGCCGATTTCCAGCTCCTGGTCGATGATCGCATAGCCTTGGTGACGCACGCGGCCGATTTCGGCCATCAGCTCTTCCATGTCGGTTCTCGTATGAGGTGTGTTTGCCTTGAGATCCGAGCGGGCGAGCACGTCCCTCGCCTGCTGTTCCGGCAAGGCGGCGAGCCACACGCGCCCCATTGATGCGCAATAGGCAGGAAGCCTGGAGCCCGGCATCAGGCTGATCGACATCACCCGCCTTTGCGAGGCGCGCGCGATATAGACAATCTCAGTGCCGTCGAGAACCGAGGCGGAAGCGCTTTGACCTGCCCGCTCCGAGAGCTGGTCGAGATAGGGCTGGACGATCGTCGGCAGAGGTGTCGCCGAGAGGTAGGCGTGGCCGAGCCGCAGGATTTTCGGGGTCAGAGAAAAGAACTTCCCGTCATAGTCGGCGTAGCCGAGCTCCGAGAGCGTCAGCAGCGAGCGGCGCACGGTCGCCCGGTCCAGACCGGTAATCTTCGCCGCCTCGGTGATCGTCAGCTTCTGCTGTGTCTCACCAAAAGCCTCGATGACGGTCAGCCCGCGGGCAAAACCGCTGACGAAATCGGTTTCTCTCATGGCTCATCCTCGTTCTACCGGCAATTAATCTGTGCGATATACGAACAAATGTCAAATATCGCACAAAATGTTTGACGCTCACTGTTTTTGAGAGCCTATTTCGGGCCAATACAGGCAACGGGAGCTTGTCGGCCCGCACTCCATGGACCGCGAAAGACGACGCGTCAGCTCTTCCCACCGCCTGCAGACAACCATGCGCCCGCCGATTGGCGGCAACGCTCAAATCAGAAGAGAGGAAACATGGCGAAGATCGTTTCGCTCGCCGAGGCCATCGGCGACAATGTCAGGGATGGCGACACCGTTGCCATGGAGGGTTTCACCCATCTGATCCCCTATGCTGCCGGACATGAAGTGATCCGCCAGGGTCGCAAGGACCTGTTTCTCGTGCGCATGACGCCGGATATCCTCTATGATCAGCTGATCGGCGTGGGTGCCGCCCGCGGCATGAAATTCTCCTGGGGTGGCAATCCGGGCGTCGGCTCGCTGCACCGCTTCCGCGATGCGGTCGAAAACCAGTGGCCGCGGCCGCTCGAAATCGAAGAACATTCCCATGCGGCCATGGCCAACGCTTATGAGGCGGGTGCGGCGAACCTGCCGTTTGCGATGCTGCGTGGCTACATCGGCGCCGACCTTCCGAAGGTGAACGCGAGTATCAAGCAGATCACCTGCCCCTTCACGTCCGAAGTCCTGGCCGCCGTTCCGGCGATCCGGCCGGACGTGACGATCATCCACGCCCAACGCGCCGATAGGAAGGGCAACGTGCTCATCGAAGGCATCGTCGGCGTGCAGAAAGAGGCGGTGCTTGCAGCCAAGCGCTCGATCATCACGGTCGAGGAAATCGTCGACGAGCTTGCGCCACCGTCGCCCAACTCGGTCGTGTTGCCCACCTGGGCAGTAACGGCGGTCAGCCATGTGCCGGGCGGCGCCTTCCCCTCCTACGCCCACGGCTACTATCCGCGCTCGAACGCCTTCTACATCGGCTGGGACGAGATCGCCCGCGACCGCGTGAGTTTTACCGCATGGATCAAGGAGAACGTGCTCGACGCAGGGCCTGAAGATTTTGCACGACACGCCGGCAGGAAGCCGGCGAAGGCCGCTTGAGGAGGCGACGATGACGGATTTCACCCCCAACGAGATGATGACCATCGCAGCCTCGCGCGAACTTTCCAACGACGACGTCTGCTTCGTCGGCATCGGTGCGCCATCGGCGGCCTGCAACGTGGCGCGGATGACCCACGCCCCCGACATTACGCTCATCTACGAAAGCGGAACCGTCGGCACCAAGCCGGATGTTCTCCCCTTGTCGATCGGCGACGGCGAGCTTTGCGATACCGCCCTCTTCACCGTCTCGGTGCCGGAGATGTTTCGCTACTGGCTGCAGGGCGGCCGCATTACCACCGGGTTTCTCGGCGGCGCGCAGATCGACAAGTTCGCCAACCTTAACACCACGGTCGTCGGTCCCTATGACCATCCGAAGGTCCGGCTGCCGGGCGGCGGCGGCGCTCCGGAGATTGCGTCGAATTGCGGCCGCATCTTCATCACCATGGCGCTCTCCAAGCGTGGATTCGTCGAAAAGCTGCCCTTCATCACCTCGATGGGTCATGGCGAAGGCGGCGATCATCGCGAACGGCTCGGCATGAAGACCAAGGGACCCACTCGCATCATCACCGATCTCTGCATTCTGGAGCCCGATCCGGTGACCAAGGAACTGACTGTCGTTTCGATCCATCACGGCGTCACGCGTGACCAGATCGTCGACAATTGCGGCTGGCCGATCAAATTCGCCGGAGAGGTCATCGAGACGCCGGTGCCGACTGAAATCGAACTGGCGACGCTTCGCGACATCAACGCGCGCACGAAGAAGGCCCACCAGGGCAACAAGGAGGTCGCGTAAATGGCCGATGCTTATATCTGCGATTATATCCGCACGCCGATCGGCCGCTTCGGCGGCGCGCTCTCGTCAGTCAGGACAGACGACCTCGGCGCCATACCGCTGAAGGCGCTGATCGAACGCAACCCTTCGCTCGATTGGGAAGCGGTCGATGACGTCATCTTCGGCTGCGCCAATCAGGCAGGCGAAGACAACCGCAACGTCGCGCGCATGTCGCTGCTTCTGGCCGGGTTGCCGGCGAGCGTGACCGGCACCACGATCAACCGCCTCTGCGGTTCGGGCATGGATGCCGTCATCGCTGCCGCACGTGCCATCAAAGCGGGCGAAGCCGAATTGATGATTGCCGGCGGCGTCGAGAGCATGTCGCGGGCGCCCTTCGTGATGCCGAAAGCGGAGAGCGCATTCTCGCGCAATGCCGAGATCTATGACACCACCATCGGCTGGCGGTTCGTCAACCCGCTGATGAAGAAGCAATATGGCGTCGATTCCATGCCGGAGACCGGCGAAAACGTCGCCGAAGATTTCAAGGTAAGTCGAGAAGACCAGGACGCCTTTGCGCTGCGCAGCCAGGCGAAGGCGGCAGCCGCGCAAGCCAACGGTCGCCTGGCGAAGGAAATCGTCGCCGTCACCATCCCGCAGCGCAAGGGCGACCCGACTGTCGTCGAAAGAGACGAACATCCCCGCGCCACGACGATGGAGGCGCTTGCCAAGCTCGGCACACCCTTCAGACGAGAAGGAGGCACGGTCACCGCCGGCAATGCGTCGGGCGTCAATGATGGCGCGGCGGCGTTGATTATTGCCTCCGAGGCGGCGGTCAGGAGATACGGCCTCAGACCTATCGCCCGTATCCTGGGCGGGGCCACCGCCGGCGTTGAACCGCGCATCATGGGTTTCGGCCCGGCCCCGGCCTCGAAGAAATTGATGGCGCGTCTTCGCCTGGCGCAGGAACAGTTCGATGTCATCGAGCTCAACGAAGCCTTTGCCTCGCAGGGACTAGCGACGCTGCGCGATCTCGGCATTGCCGACGACGACGGCCGCGTCAACCGCAATGGCGGCGCCATTGCCCTTGGCCATCCGCTCGGCATGTCCGGCGCCCGCATTACAGGGACGGCCGCGCTTGAGCTCGCGGAAACCGGCGGACGTTATGCACTGTCGACCATGTGCATCGGCGTCGGCCAGGGCATCGCCGTGGCGCTCGAGCGCGTCTAAAGCACTCCGCGGTTTTGCGGTAACGCATGCTCGGTAAGCGCATCTGAAAGCCAGATAGGGAGCCGTTCATTGACGGCTCCCCTTTTTTATTCACACGGTTTCTTCGTCGCGCTGCGCCACGAAGATCAGCACCAGCAGGATGGTGATGAAGAAGCGGAAGGCGTCGGGAACGCCGTTCCATTGTTTCGACATCCACATGCCGAACCATTCACCGCCGACCGACATGAAGCCGACCTGCCAGACGAGGAAGCCGAGCGTCAGGCCGGCGATCGCCACCGTCTTCGCCCGGTTGAATTCGCGGGCGCCACCGTTGAGGTTAGTGGCGAGCCTGTAGGCACCGAGCCAGCAAAGCAGCGCCGTCAACGTTTCCGCCGCGATGATCACGACATAGAACAGGTTGTGAAGCACCGGACTGGTGATGGCGCGATATTTGATCGCCGCGTCGGGAAAGATCGTATCCATCATCATCACATGCTGAACGAAGGCGAAGTTCGTTGCGTAGTCGGTGATGTTGCCGAAGGCGACGAGCGTTGAAAACAAGGCGATTGCAGCAACGGCTGCAGTTTTGGCAATCCGAATGATTTTCATGGTCTGGTACTCCTGTCGGCTGCCGGCACACCCAAATCCGGGTCGAATCCTACCGGCATCAGGCCAGCCATAGCCCACCGGCAAAGTTGAGCGCAGCCGCGAGGCGTCTCTTCCACAACTTGCACAGTGACGAATATGCACTTCGCAAAAGGTGCCTGCAAACGCGTCGCGCTCTCCCTGCCCATGGGCAGTCTTGACTCTCGCCGCAAGCTGCAACATAACCGAATAGTTCTAAAACTACTTGGTTATATAAATGACCCCATCCGAACGCCTCGACGCCACCTTTGCCGCCCTTGCTGACCCGACACGGCGGGCGATCCTTGCTCGTCTGGCCCTGGGCGAAGCATCTGTTCTCGAACTTGCAGAGCCCTTCGCCATGAGCCAGCCGGCCGTGTCGAAGCACCTGAAGGTGCTGGAGCGCGCCGGATTGGTTTCGCGCAGCCGCGATGCGCAGCGCCGCCCCTGCCGCATCGAGATCGATCCGCTCACCGAGGCAACCGACTGGCTGGAGGAATATCGCAAGCTTTGGGAAGCGAATTTTGCCCGCCTCGATACCCTGCTTGAGGAGCTGAAAGCCGAGGCCACGTCACAGGCACCCACCGCAAACCCCACCAATTTCACGAAGGAGGAATGACATGAAGACTGCATCCAACAAACTCGCCGTCACGGCCCATGGCGACCGGGAAATTCGCATCGTCCGCAGCTTTGACGCGCCGCGCCGGCTGGTCTTCGACGCCTTCACCAAACCGGCGCTCGTCAAGCGCTGGCTGACCGGCCCGGACGGCTGGTCGCTGCCCGTTTGCGAGATTGATTTGAGACCTGGCGGGACCTTCCGTTACGTCTGGAAAAGCGCCGAAGGTGTCGAGATGGGCATGGGCGGAACCTATCGCGAGATCGATGCACCGGACCGGATCGTGCACGAGGAACTCTTTGACGAGGACTGGACCGGCGGCCAAACCCAAGTGACGACCCACTTCGTCGAGGAGGGTGGGCGCACCACGGTGACGACGGCTGTTATCTACTCCTCGACGGCGACCCGCGATGCCGTCCTCAAGTCGCCGATGGAGAGCGGCATTGCCATCGGCTATGACCGCCTCGAAGGAATCCTGGCCTCCGAACCGGCCAAATAGTCATGGAATGACCGTGGGCGGAGCGATCCGCCCACGGTCCAATTCTCATTCCGTCCAGATGGCGACGTCGACGGGACCGAGCTTGCGGGCACCGACATGGAAGGTAGCGCCAGCGCCAGCCGGCACGTCCACCGGCTCCTTGCCGTAGTTGAAGGCGAAGTTGAGCTTGCCGCGGCGGGTGATGCGCAGATCGCCGAGATCGGCGAGCGCTTCGACGGAAGCCCAGCCAAGGGCGTCATTGATCGCCTTTTTCAGCAGGTCGCCACGGGCGGCCGCCGCCATGTAACGCGCCTTGTCGTTGCCGACGAGTGCCGGCGCGCCATTGCGGTATTCCCCTTCGAAGGTCGCCAGTACCGTCTCGCTTGTGCGTACGGTCTCGCGCCAGATGCCGGCCGGATAGGTCTCGTTGCCGTAAAGCACCGTCTCGCCATGAAATTCCGGCAGGGATTCAACGCGAGCGACACTGACGTCGACAAGTGCCGCAAGCGGGCCTGGCGGCAGCCCTTCAGGAATGTGCATGTCCTCGGTCTTGCTGCCGCTGCGCGGTCCGAACAAGACTTTGGCTTGCGACGCGACCAGCTTCTCGACAAAGGCCTGGTTGGCGATGACAAGATCCGGCGCCAGCACCAGCTGGTAGCCGTCGAGATCGGAATGCTGGCCGATGAAATCGACGTCGACGCCAAGGCGAGAGACGGTCGAATACCAGTCGAGCGCCGTCGCCGAGGCTGAGTAGGTCCGGCCCTGCGGCAGGGCGCGCGTCGCCCAGCGCGAATTGTAGTCGAGCAGGATCGCGACCTTGGCCTTGCCACGTGCCTCGCCTTTCGGCAGCCGCTTCATCTCTTCTGCGACCTGAGCCACCTCGAGATAACCCTGGTCGGGCTCGCTGTTGGGAAGCAAGAGGCCGGCATGGAACTGCTCTTGTGCAAACGGCACCTGCCGCCAGCGGAAATAGGAGACCATGTCGACGCCATGCGCATAGGCAAGCCAGGTCCAGAGCCGCACCATGCCATCGGCCGGCGACTGGTTGTGCGCTGCCCAATTGACCGGACCGGGCTGCTGTTCCATCACCCAAACGCGTCCACGGCCGACAGCGCGATAGAGGTCGTGGTTGAAGGCCGGCTGGTCCGGGTCGCCGACACGCAGGTAGCGTCCCTTGTCCTCCGGTGAAAGACGACCGTTCAACAGCCCACCCATCGGGTAAACGTCCCAGGACGCGATATCGATGTCTTCGCCGACCTTGTAGTGGTCGAAGTCGGTGTTCTGCGACATGAAATTGTGCGTCACCGGACGACCCGGCGAGTGCTTGCGGATAATGTCGACCTGCGCCTTGTTGAAGCTCTTCACCTGGTCGGACGAGAAGCGGATGAAGTCGACGATATGGGTCGGGCTCGGCTCTTCGACGAGGTTGTTCGGCAGTTCGACTTCGTCGAAGCTGTTGTAGTTCATCGCCCAGAACGCCGTGCCCCAGGCGCGGTTCAGTTCGTCGGTCGTGCCGTAGCGCTCGGCGAGCCAAAGCCGAAACGCCCGCTCGGCCTCGCCGGAATAGCTGTAGATCGTGTCATGGTCGCCATATTCGTTGTCCGTCTGCCAGGCATGGACGAAGGCGTTCTTGCCGTAACGTTCGGCCATGGCCTCCGAGATGCGTGCGGCCTCGATGCGGTAGCTGCGACTGGAGAAGCAATAATGGCGCCGGGCACCGAACTTGCGCACGACACCCTTGACGTCGACTGGCAGGATGTCCGGGTGACGATCGATCAGCCACTTCGGCGGTGCGGCGGTCGGCGTGCCCAAGATGACCTTGAGACCGGCGCGGCCGAGCACGTCGATCGCGTCATCAAGCCACTCCCAATGAAATTCACCCGATCTGGGTTCGATCTTGGCCCAGGCGAATTCGCCGATGCGCACCCAGGCAAGCCCGAGTTCGACCATGCGGCGGGCGTCCTCTTCCCATTTCTCGCGCGGCCATTGCTCCGGATAGTAGCAGACGCCGAGTTCGAGCATGTCGGTCTCCTGCTGGTCGGCGTTGAAACGGTTCGGTCTCGTCAGGGGCATATGCAAGATCGGGTCCTTCGTCATGCTCTCGGCCGGCTTCACCCGGCACTTCGTCTTCGATGCGAGCGCTCTCCGGGATATAAACGTTTATATCATCAGGCGCAGTCGTGTGGTCGTCGGGTCGTTGTTCGTCTTCAGCGGTTTGGGGTCAAACGGTCGTCGCAGCGCTCGATCAGCTTCGGCATCAAAAGCGTCTGCAGCGCCTCCGGCGGCTCGCCCTCCATCCGGCGAAGGATGTAGGCGCCGAGCAGGCTGCTCGGCTCGCTGATCGGCAGGTAATAGGTGGTGATCGGTGGCGCGAAATACTGACTGACGTTCAGGTCGTCAGTGGCATTGATGACGGCGTCGCGGCCATGCACGAGGCCGCGCTCATGGAAACCGGAGAAGGCGCCGAGCGCCGAGGCCTCGTTGGCGCAGATATAGGCGGTCGGCGGATTGGAGAGATCCGCCATCGTCAGCACGTTTTCCCGCCCGAAGGCCGGCGTCAACCGCCCATGTGCGACCAGAGCCGGGTCGAAGGGCAAGCCGGCAACCTCGAGCGCGCGCCTGTAGCTTTCAAACCGGGTTATGCCGTAGCTCAGATCCGACAGTGGGTTGAGCAGCGCGATGCGGCGATGGCCGCGGTCGACCAGTCTCGCCATCGAAACCCGGATCATCTGCTCGTTGTCGGCATCGACATAGGCATGCGGCGCGTTGTGCACGCTGGTGCCATAGGTGACGAAGGGAAAGTCGGCCGCCTGCATCGTGCGGATGCGCGGATCGTCGGCGCGCGTGCCCGAGATGATGATGCCGTCGGCCTTCTTCAGCGACACGATCTGCTGGATGACGGCCTGGCTTTCCTCGAAATTCCTGACCGCATAGAGCGAGACCCGGTACGGGCTGTCTTCCAGCGCCCAGGAAATGCCGCTCAAGAGCTGGGCGTATTCCACGCCTTCCCACTCGTTCTGCTTCGGGCCGGGCGCCGTCATGATCGCCGCGACCTGATAGGTCTTGCCAGTGCGCAACTGCACGCCGTGCATGTTCAGTTCGTAGCCGACGCGCTCGGCCGCTTCGATCACGATCGCGCGCGTCTCCGGGCGAACCTGAGGCGAATGCTTCAGGGCCTTCGAAACGGTGGCAATCGACAGCCCCGTTTCCTGCGCAATGGTCTTGATCGTTGGTCTTTGCATGGCGTCTCGGCTCGTCATGGATTGTCGTCGCTGAGCGATGCCGCCAGCAGGAGATAGACTGCGGATGTCCAGGCGAATGCCCGATCGCGAAGGCCCCTCCCCGACCGCGCATCGAAGTTTTCGGCCATACCGCTTTTGCTGGCAAGTGAACAGAACTTTTCCGCGATTTCGCGCGTTAGCTCAATCTCCCCTTGCCGACGAAGGCCATCCCAGAGGAGCAACGTCGTCGGTGCCCAGATCGGGCCGCGCCAGTAGCCGTCATCCTCATAGAACGAACTTTTGGGGCTTTCGGTTGCCGGCCCCCAGGCGGTGATGAAGCCGCCAGCGACGAGACGGGCAACAAGCTTTTCGCGCATTTCCGCGGGCAGACGCGTGCCGAGCAACAGCGGCATGAACTGGATCAGGTTTTCGCCCGGCAAGATGCGGTCCGGTGCGCCCGCAAGCCGGGCGCCAAACGTTGCGCCGGTCCAGAGGCGCGCGAACAGCAACGCCTGCAAGACATCCGCCTTGGCGTTCCATTCCGCAGCACGCGCAGGATCGCTCTCGAGCAAAGTCGCAAGCGTCTCGCAAGCGAGAATGAGGAATACCGGCAGATCAGGCGAGATGACCGGGCCACCTTCGGCAAAGAAGGTCGCATTGTCCCAGCCACTATCGTTGCCATGGAAATAGCTCGGCAGCGACGTTGCGTCCGTGCGCGCATAGGTCAGCCAGTAGTCGACCTGCCGGCCGATTGCGTCGCGCAGATAGTTCTTGCGCTCCGCCGTCAGGAAATCCGGGTGCCTAGCCGCGATAAGCGACACCGCCCAGCCATGGACCGGCGGCTTGGTGAAGGCGAAGAGCACGTCACGATCATTGATGTAATCGGGCAGGAGACCGGAGCCGTCCTGATGGTCGAAGATCGCTGCGAGCTGGTCAAAGGCGAGGTCCGCATCGACGGCCGCCACACCCAGTGCCGAAAAGGCGTTGTCCCAACTCCAGATGTTGATCATGTGGTTCTTGGACATGTAGATCGCCGGCCGTGTCAGCTGGCCGCCAACCGGCACGCCGTTTGCCCACAGCAGATAGCTTGCCAGCCGATGCGCCGCGTCCTGACCGTGCGCGCCCCTCGGCACCTTGCCGTACCACTTTTCGAACTCGACAGTGACGTCGGAAAGGGCGTCCGCGAAGCTCTCAAGCGGCGCTGTCGGCGGCACGGTGCGGAAGAAGTCGACATTGCCCTCGAAAATGCCTGTGCCCGTGAATGCGAAGGAAACGTCGGCCGAGTGGTCGCGCTGCCAGGCGCCCGACACGTCAAGGGTGCCAGACACAGCCCGCGGGATGAATTTCACGTTCTCGACGGCTGCCACGAGGCAATCGACGCCGGTGGGCGTGCGATAGACGTAATCGTAGCGCGATCCTTCCAGGTGAAAGCGCACGCCGGCATTCTGGCCGCGGACATGTAGCCGCTCGCCCTCGCCGATAACAAAAGTCAGCGATCCGGCATTGATGCGGGCAACCAGCCGCTCCGGCGTCAACTCAAAGGTTGCCTGCGCCGGCTTGCCCATTGCATCGAGGAACTCGACGCGGCAAAGGCGACCGAGCGAGGGCCGTTCGTCACCGCCGGCAACAAAGCGCAGATAGAGAGCACGCGCGCCGTCGCCACCCGGCACCTTCATCATCGACAGCGTCAGAAACCGTCCTTTTCGGCTGAAGGGGATATGATCGATATCGAACAGCATCGTTTACCCCTTCACCGACGAGCCGACCGCACCATCCATGATGTAGCGCTGGGCGACGAAGAACAGTGCCAGCGGCGGCAGGCAGAGGATCACCGTGATCGCGGCAATCGAGGTCACGTCGACTTCATGCAGGCCCTTGAACATCGAAAGGCCGAGCGTCAGCGTGTATTTCGACTGGTCGTTCAAGAAAATCAGCGGACCAAGATAGTCGTTCCACGCGTTCATGAAGTGGAAGGTACCGACCAGCACCAGGGCCGGCATCATCAGCGGCAGATGGATGCGCCAATAGATGTCGAAGGCGTTGGCGCCATCCATGCGCGCCGCTTCGTCGATCTCCATCGGCACGGTCATGATGTACTGGCGAAGCAGGAAGACGAAGAAGGCGTCGGCGAAATAGGCCGGCACGATCAGCGGCTTCAGCGTGTTGATCCAGCCCAGCATGTTGAATTCCATGTAGAGCGGAATCATCTTCACGTCCCACGGGATCATCATGGTGGCGAGCAGCACGATGAACAGCGGGTCGCGGCCAGGGAAGCGGAAGCGGGCAAAGCCATAGGCAACCAGCGAGCTCGAGATCAGCTGCCCGATGGTCGAAAACACGACGACGATGACCGAGTTGGTCAGGTAGGTGCCGAAGGGCTGCTTGTTCCAGGCGGCGGCAAAATTCTCCCAGTGCCATTCCGACGGCCAGAAGACCGGCGGGAACTGGTAGAGATCGGCGGTGCTTTTGATCGCCGTCATGAAGGTCCAGTAGAACGGCGCGATAAACAGGGCCGAGAGCAGGATCAGCGCGGAATAGAGCAGCGTCTTACGCATGGCCTTCTCCATCGTTCTGGCGGACTTCGCCTTCGTAGTAGACCCAGGCGGCCGACCAGCGCATCACGCCGAGGCTGAGCGCCAGAACGATGATGAACATCACCCAGGAGCCGGCGGCGGCATAACCCATGTCGAAATATTTGAAGGCGTTGTCGTAGATATACATAGCAAAGAAATAGGTGGAGCCGAGCGGGCCGCCCTTGGTCAGGAGGAGCGCGATGGTCAACTGTTGGAAGGCCGAGATGATCGAGGTGATGAAGGTAAAAAGCAGCATCGGCCCGAGCATCGGCAGGGTGATGAACAGCATCTGTGCCCAGCCGGGAACGCCCGAGACGGTGGCCGCCTCGTAAAGCTCCTTCGGAATGGCTTTGAGGCCGGTCAGAAGGATCAGCATGGTGCCGCCGAGACCCCAGAGGCTGGCGATGATAATCGCGACGATCGCGAGATTCGGATCGCCGAGCCAGTTCGGCCCGTGGATGCCGACGAGCGACAGCATGAAGTTCAAAAGGCCGTATTCCTTGCTGTAGATCCAGCTCCAGATCGTCACCAGCGCGACGCCGGAAATGACGCTCGGCAGATAGAAGGCGGTGCGGAAGAAGCCGCTGGCAAAGGTGATGTTGTGCAGCATCATCGCCAAGAGGAACGACATGACGATGTTGAACGGCACGTAGATCGCCGCGAACTTCACCGTGATCCAGAGGCTCTCCCAGAACTGCGGATCGTCGAACAGCATCGATTTATAGTTGTCGAGACCGACAAAGGCCCGCTCACCGACCACCGGCCAGTCATAGAAGCTCATCGTCAGGGAGAAGACGAGCGGCCCGAGCGTGAAGAACAGGAACCCGAGGATCCACGGGGAGATGAACAGATAGGGCGCTGCGTAGCGCGCGATGGCTGAGCGCTTGCGCCTTGCCACCTTGGGCTCTGCCCCGGCATAGGTCATATCCATCCCCCGTACTCCCTTTGCTTACTTGATCAACCGCTTGGAACGGCTGACGGCATCGTCCAGATGCTGCTTGGCGTTGCCCTGGTCGATCATGGTTGCTTCGATGGCGCGCGCGAGATTGTCCTGCACCTTGCCCCAGTTGGCGTTCTTCAGGAACGCGTGGGTTTCGGTGTTCGAGGTCGCGAGAATGTCGAAGAACGGCTTGTAGATCGGATCGGTGGTCATGCCCTTTTCTTCGGCAACGCTGGTGCGGACCGGCAGGTCGTTGATCCGCATGGCAACGGCTTCCGGCGAGGAGAAGAACTTGACGAACTCCCAGGCGAGGTCAGCGTGTGCTGCGTCCTTGGCGATCGAGATCGCCGAGACGCCGAGCGCCGAATGGGCGGTCTTGTCGCCGAACTTCGGCAACGGCGCCACGCCATACTTGATGCCCGAGGAGTCGATGCCTGCCTTCGACCACATTGCGCTCTGGAACATGGCGATCTTGCCGCCCTTGAACAGCGTGCTGCCCGAGGTGTCGTCGCCGAGGTTGAGCGTGATCGCTTCCTGCGTCTTGGCCATATCGCCGAACATGTCGAGCACCTGGGCCGCCGCATCGCTGTTCATGTAGCCGTCGATCTGCTTGCCATCGTCGGAGATGTACTTGGTGCCGTTCGACCAGAGGAACTGCTCGAAGTCGTAAGGGTCGGGCTTGGCGTCGACGGCAAAGCCGTAGACCTTGTTCTTCTCGTCACGGAACTTGGCGGCCTTGGCGCGCAGATCGTCCCAGGTCCAGCCATCCTTCGGCTCTTCGACGCCGGCCTTGGCGAACATGTCCTTGTTGTAGAAGACGACCTGGGTCGTGAAGCCCGACGGCATGCCGTAGGTCTTGCCTTCGACGCGCGTGGTGTTCATCAGGCCCTTAGGGAAATCGTCCGGCTTCACTTCGGCTGCGTCGCGCGCGATCAGATCGTCGAGCGGCATCAGCGAGGTGTAGTACTGCGGGAAATTCCACATATACATGACGTCGGGTGGGCTGCCGGCGCCGAAGGCGGCGATCAGCTTCTGGTCGTAACCATCGGCATAGGGCTCGACTTGCACCTTCACGCCCGGGTGCTTTTCCTCGAACTTCTTGGCAATCGCCTGCTGGATCGCCAGGCTCTCATCCGTGTCCCAGGTGGCAAAGCGCAAGGTTTCTTCCGCGCGGGCCGTGGCAACTCCAGCCATGGCCAAGACCATGAGCGAGCCGATGAGCGATTTCGTCCTGTTCTGCATGCTTCTCCTCCTCATTCGGGTCACGCGACCCTTTTGCTTTTTTCCTGATTGATCAGCATCTGCGTCTCGGGATCGAGCGCCCGCGCGATCGCCTTGCCGTCGGCATCGAACAGATGGCAATGCTCAGCGGGGATGCGCAGATGGATGCGCTCGCGGTTGGCAACCGGATGCGTGCCGCGCACGACGGCGGTCATGTCGGAGCCATTCTCAAGGCCGATGTGAACATGGCTTTCGGTGCCGAGCCGCTCGACCAGGCGGACGTCGCCGATCAGGTGCGCTTCCTCAGGCGAAACCAGCTCAAGCTTGTCCGGGCGGATGCCGATCGTCACCGGCTTGTCCTTGGCGACGACGGTGGATGACAACGTTCCGAGCGTCAGGTCCCGAACCAGACCACCGCCGGAAAGCGTCAATTCGGAACGGTCCTGGCGGACCAGGTTCGCGGTGACGAAATTCATCCGCGGCGAGCCGATAAAGCCGGCAACGAAGAGGTTCGCCGGCTGATAGAAGAGTTCGAGCGGCGTGCCGAACTGGCTGACCTTGCCTTTGTCGAGCACGACGACGCGATCGGAAAGCGTCATCGCCTCGACCTGATCATGGGTGACATAGATCATCGTGACGCCAAGGCGCTCGTGGAGTGCTGCAAGCTCGACGCGCATGGTCACACGCAGGCCGGCATCAAGGTTCGACAGCGGCTCATCGAGCAGGAACAGCTTCGGCTCGCGAACAATCGCGCGGCCGATGGCAACACGCTGGCGCTGGCCGCCGGAGAGTTGGCGGGGCTTGCGGTGCAACAGTTCGGAGATGCGCAGGATGTCGGCAGCGTTGTTGACGCGGCGATCGATCTCGTCGCGCTTCATGCCGTTCAGCGCCAGGCCGAAGGACAGGTTCTTGCGCACGTTCATATGTGGATAGAGCGCGTAATTCTGGAAGACCATGGCGATATCGCGCTTGGCCGAGCGCAGATCGGTGATATCGCGATCGCCGAGGCGGATCGAACCGGAATCGAGCTCCTCAAGACCGGCGATCGAACGCAGGAGCGTGCTCTTACCGCAACCGGACGGCCCGAGAAAGCACACGAACTCGCCATCGGCGATATCGAGATTGATGCCCTTCAAGACTTCGAGCGAACCAAAGCCTTTGCGCAGATTTTCAATACGGATAGCTGCCAACGGGCCCTCCCCTGATGGCGAACATTGTGGCAGCCGGCTTAACGCTTACCTTACCACATGTTCGTGTTAAACGTTTATATGCACGATAAAAACGTTTAACTTTGTTGTAAAGCGAAAAAATCGGTGCTTAAGAAATTGCTGTGGGCGATAAAGGGCACAAAACCGATACGGCCGGTTCATGACCGGCCGTATCGTTTCTTGATCAATGGTTTAGGCGTCCGAGCGTCTCGTCGAGCGCATTGAGGAAATGGTCGCAATCCTCGGCGCTGAACGGCGCCGGCGGCTTCACCTTCAGCACGTTGTGGTGCGGCCCCTCGCTGCTGAGCAATATCCGATGCTTGCGTTTCATTTCAGCGATGACGAAGTCGAGCTCGCTTGCGGCCGGTTCCTGGGTCTCGCGGCTGCGCACCAATTCGATGCCGTTGAAGAGACCGTAGCCGCGCACGTCACCGATGATGGCATGGCGCTTGGCCAGCGCACGGGCGCCGTCCATCAACCGGTCGCCGACAACACGGCAGTGGTGCATCAACCGTTCGTCGCGGATGACGTCCAGCACCGCAAGGCCGATCTCGGCCGAAACCGGATTGCCGCCGAAGGTGTTGAAGTACTCCATGCCGTTGGCAAAGGAGGCGGCGATCGCCTCGGTGGTGACGACGGCGGCCATCGGGTGTCCGTTGCCGATCGGCTTGCCCATCGTGGCGATATCCGGGATCACACCTTGCGTCTGGTGCGCCCACATATGGCTGCCAACGCGGCCGAAGCCGACCTGCACTTCGTCGGCCAGGCACAGGCCGCCGGCGGCACGCACATGGGCATAGGCCTCATGCAGATAGCCTTCCGGCAATGTCAGCTGCCCGCCCGTTCCGAGAATACCCTCGCTGAAGAACAGCGCCGGGCGGCGGCCGTTTGCGGCAAGCGCCAGCACCTGGTTGCGCACATCCTCGGCATATTTGCGGCCGGCATCGACGTCGCCATAGCGATAGCGGCCGCGATAGAGATCGGGCATTTCCGCGACCTGGACATGGGCGGGGCGGCCCTCTCCGCCCTTGCCGGCAAACTTGTAGGGGCTGACGTCGATCATGCTCGACAGATGGCCGTGATAGGCATGATCGACGGTGATGACGTCGCGGTTTCCGGTGTAGGCACGCGCCAGCCTGAGCGCCAGGTCGTTGGCCTCGCTGCCGGAATTGACGAAGAAGCAGACGTTGAGTGGGTCGGGGAACTGCGCGGCCAGCCGCCGCGAATATTCGACCAGCGAATCGTGCAGATAGCGCGAATTGGTGTTGAGCTTCTCCATCTGCATCTGCGCCGCCTTGACGACGCGCGGATGGCAATGGCCGACGTGGCAGACATTGTTGACCATATCGAGCCAGCGCGTGCCGTCCTCGTCGATCAGATGAGCGCCCTCGCCGCCGACGATCTTCAGCGGCGCTGTGCTATAGGCGATACTGAGCGAACGCCCGATGCGCCGGTGACGTTCACGCACCAGAAAATCCTTGTCGCGGGCGACGATCACCGAAGCCGGCACAGGCAGCCCAAGCACAACGCTCGGATCGGGGCTGACCTCGCGCCAGACCTGCCATTGATCACGCACGCCGACGCCGAACATGCGGCCCTCCAGCCCCAGATGGTCGGTCACCAGCTGGAAATGCAGATGCGGCGCCCAGTTGCCGTTTTCTTGGGTGGCACCAAGGCTCGCAAAGCTTTCGCCCGTGGCGATCGGTTGGCCGACCGTCAACTTCGCCATCGTCTCGCGCGACAGATGGCCATAAAGCGTCCAGAAGATATCCCCGGCATCGGTGACATGTTCCAGCAGGACGGTCGGGCCGAAGCCGAAGGCGACGGCATCGTCATGAAGGAAAGCGACCTTGCCAGCGAACGGTGCATGCACCGGTTCCAATGCCGGCGCGAAGATATCGACGCCAAGATGGACTGAACGGCGCTCACCGGCGGTTGCCGTTTCGTAGGCGTCGCCCTGATAGATCGCGCGATCCTCGCCGTAAAGGCCGATGCCATAGTCGGCATTCTGCTCGCGAATACGCGCGGCGATCAGCGCCTCTGCCGCCGTGGCATCCAGTGCCGCCCACTGTGCCGCTTCGGGACTGGAGGCGGAGAAATCGAAGACGGCGACCTTGGGCTTGGCGACGGACGGCTTGACGATGGCGGAAAAGTCATGGGCGTTCTGCTCCAGCCAGCGCACGACGGACGCCGCATGCGCGATCGGCGCAAAGCCGCAGGCGTCGCGGATGCGGGCGATCGCAATCGCGCGGTTCTCGCGTTCGAGCCGTTGAAGCTCACGCCAGACGTCTTCCTGGCTGACAAGCAGGTAGGTGTTTTCAGGGTTGTCGCGGATCTGCTTGGCCGCCATGCACATGCTGACGGCATAGCGGGTGCGAACGAGATCGAAGATCAAAGCCGTCTCGGCCTCGCTGATCGGGTTCGCTCGGTGATAGGCGCCCGCGAGCGCTGCGATGGTGCCGACCGCATCCGCCGTGCCGATCAGCGCATAGGCGGCAGCGACAGCGATCTCGACGACGCGCCACGTTTCGACCATATCGCCGAAATCCAGCAATCCGCTGACGCGTCCCTCGTGGTCCAAAAGCACATTGTAGTCGTTGGCGTCGTTATGGATGACCTGTCGCAGGCAGCTTTCGAGGCTTGGCCGGACGGACGACGCGAACCGTTCGAGGATGGCGCGAACCGCTTCCCGCTTGTCGTCGCCGTCGATCAGACCCACGTGGTTCAGATGCATATCGGCACGGCCGATATCCCAGGCATAGACGCGTTTCGTGCCGGCATGGGCAAAGCCCTTGAGGCTTTGGTCGAGCTGGCCGAGCAGGTGCCCGAGCGTTTCCGCGCTCGTCAGACCGCGGGACGCGGATTTCACCCAGATATCGCCGGGTAGCCAGGTCAGGAGCCGCGCGGTGCGCTCGCCGCGCACCATCGCTTTCACGGTTGACGCGCCGGCGCGACCGGGCACTGGCCGCGAGACCGGCAGATCGACTGCCGTTTTTGCGAGGTGGTCGAGCACCGCGACTTGCATGTCGAGTTCATCGGCATCGCCTGGCGCGTGCAGCTTCAGGAGATATTGCTCGCCGTCTTGCGCGCGAACGCGATAGTTGAGGTCGTGCTCGCCCGGCAGCGGCGAGATATCCCCTTCGATGCCATAGGTCTCGATGAGCAGCGCCCGGATTGCCGCCAGTTCCTGCTCACCCTTCAAGTCTTCCTGTGCCATGCCTGCTGCTTGTCCCGTCACCATGAAATCCGTCGTCCGTCGTAGCTGCAGAAGCTGCCGCTGTCGGCCATGTCCGCTTCGTCGATAATCGCTTTCAGCCCAGCGGCACTTGTTGCCACCGGAACATTTGCCTCGCCGCCACCCATGTCGGTCCTGACCCAGCCGGGATGCAGCGACAGGACGGTGATGCCGTCCTTGCGAAAATCCTGTGCCAACTTCACCGTCGCCATGTTCAACGCCGCCTTCGAGCAGCGATAGGCATAGTCGCCGTCATCATCGTCCAGCGTGCCTTCGGCAAGCGAGCCGGCACGACTGCTGATGTTGGCGATAACACAGCGTTCACCGGCCAGAAGGTTCGCATGCAGCGCACGTGCCAGGAGCAAAGGTGCGAGCGCGTTGACGCGCATCACCTCGAGGAAATCATCGCTGTCCAGCGTCGCAAGCCCACCCGTGTCGCCGCGGATGCCGGCATTGTTGATCAGAACGTCGATGGCCACACCTTCGAGCGCTCTGCCAAGGGCCATGATCGAAGCGGGGTCGGAGACATCAAGCGATTGCGCTTCAATGGCACCTTCGAAAGACGCTTCCCCTCGGACGCAGGCAATGACCCGCCAGCCGTCGGCCGCATAGAGTGCCGCGAGCTCGCGCCCGAGACCTCGCGAGGCACCGGTGATCAGCACGGTGCGTCGTACCTCCGTTTTATCGATGCTTGATGTCATATTTTCTCTCGACCATGTTCACGAGGCTGGCTGCAGCAAGCGTCAGGAAGATGTAGAAGATCGCGGCGGAGTTATAGGGCGCGAAAGGCAGGAAGCTTGCCGACTGGAACTCGCGCATGCGCTGGGTGATGTCGCGGATCGACAGGATCGACAGCAGCGAGGTGTCTTTGAGGATCGCGATCAGTTCGTTGCCGAGCGGCGGAATGATGATCCTGAAGGCCTGCGGCAGGATGACGAGGCGCGCTGTCTGCCAGCGATTGAGGCCGATGCTGCGCGCCGCCTCGACCTGGCCGACCGGTATGGCGTTGATGCCGGAACGGAAGATTTCCGCGAGGTAGGCCGAATAGGCAAGCGCCATGGCGACGATGCCGCGCACCAGATTGGGTGGGTCGAGCACGCCTTGCGTCGCGTCCTTCAACGCGCCGCTGAGCGGCAACCCGACATAGAGCACGATGACCAGCATCGGAATGCCGCGAATGGTATCGACGATGAATTCGGAGCCGACCGCCAGCGGGTGGCGCTGGTGCAGGTAGCCGCCGAAGGTCAGAAGCCCGAGGATAATCGCCAGCACCGCAACCGTAATGCCGGTTGCGCGATCGCGGTCGTTGAGCGCTTCGGTCTTCCAGAGCACCGGCAGATCGGCAGGCGCCGAGGCGGCCGGCAGCAGGGCGGCGCTGACCCCTTCGTTCTTGGCCATGGAAGCGAGTGCTTCGGTCGGGCCGACAAAGGTGCGAACCGGCGTTTCCGTCTGCGGCGCGCCGTCATACTGGCCGAACCGCACCGCACCGATCAGACCCGCCGGCGTGTTGGTGACGATGCCGACCTTGCCCTCGAGCGAACCGGCAAGCACGTAGGTGTCACGCGGCTGCAGCAGGAACCAGGCGGCGACGAGCGCCAGAACCAGGGTCGCGACCGCAAAATAGAGGCTGGTGCGCACCGTCGAGCGCAATTGCAGGAGGCCGACCCAGACGAGACCAAGCACTGCCGCCAGGATGTAGGCGGCAATCGCGGCGCGAATGGTGGTCGCCACCCCCGCCGCAAAGGCGATGTGCGCGAAGAAGAGAACGAAAACCAGCCCGGCGCCGTTGACGACGCCGAGGATCCAGCGCCCGACACGTCTGAACGGACTGTCCAGAGGCTCGCCGCCACGTGCGCCTGCAAAAAACAGCCCGAGACCGAGGGTGCTCGACACCAGATATCCCGGGAACAGCCAGGACTCGACACCACGAAGCCAGAGATCGGCGGCCTCTGTCAATTGGCGCGGCGTCACGCCCTTGACGATCAGGTCCGATTTGAACGCATCGACGCCGTTTGCCACGACCGAGGCGATGAAGGGGTGAATGTTATGCCCGAGCAGCAGGACGACGGCGGCGCCGAGGTTCAGTATGGCCGCGGCCACCGCCCACTTCGGACGGCTCGCCTTGGCCCGCGAGAACAGGAGCACGCAAAGGCCCGCCGAAAAAGCGATCGCCAGCGCGAGAAAGCCGGGCACGAAGGCAGACGAGCCGTTCTCGACGCCGAGAATGGCGCGAAGCGACCGCTGGTAGTCTCCGGAGGATACGAAAAGATAGATGATGAAGGGCAGCGCGGTCAGGATGATGAGATTGCTCGGACGCACGCTTCTCAGGAACGACATTCATTCCTCCGGGGTATTGCTGTTGAAAAGGCTAGCCCCCGGAGCGGCCGCCTCGGCGCTCCGGGGAAATTGCGGAAGGCTTATTTCAGGCCCCAGTATTTGTTGACCAGCTGGTCGAGCGTGCCATCGTCCTTGATCATGTTCAGGCCCTCGTTGAAGGCCGCGACATTCTCGTCGCCCTTGCGGAAGACGAGGCCGAGCGGATCGGATTCCAGATCCTTGATCGCCACCACCAGTTCGCCGGCAAATTCGCGCTCGTAAGCCGCCGCATTCGCGCCATTGATGACGACGCCGTCGACGTCCTTGTTCTTGAGCGCGATGATGGCGGCGCTGAAGGTGTCATAGGCGGCAACGTTCTCCTTACCGACCACACCTTCGGCAACCTGAGCGTCGGTGGTATTGGCCTGGGCGGAGAGCTTTCTGCCGGCCTCCTTGAAGCGATCGAGCGTGATGTCCTGGTCTTCAACGCGCATCAGCACCGCCTGGCTGTTGACGATATAGGGGTCGGAGAAGTCCATCGCCTTCTTGCGTTCATCGGTGATCGAGACGCCGGAGGCGACGAGATCGAAATTGCCCTGATCGAGTGCGGCAAAGATGCCGTCCCAACCGGTGGTGATGAACTCGGCCTGGCAGTTGATCTTGGCACAGACCGCATTGACCACATCGACGTCGAAGCCAACGATCTGGCCGCTGGCCGGATCGACGCTTTCCATCGGCGGCGAGGTGGTGTCGGATCCAACCTTGAGCAATTTTCCGCCGAGATCGGCAGCGTGGGACACACTTGCGGAAAGAGCCGCAAATGTCAGGGCAATAATCAGTTTTTTCATGGTTCTCCTCCTTGGATGATGAATGTTCATGCCAGCCTGCCGCCGAGATTGTCCGGCTGCCTTTCGATCAGGGTTGGCCTGAAGACCTGCCGGAGCGCCTTCGGGTCCTCACCCTCCATGCGCTTCAGCAGGAACTGCCCGAGCGTCCGTCCGAGGACCTCGATCGGTTGATAGAAGGTGGTGATCGGCGGCGTGAAATAGGCGCTGACGTTGATGTCGTCATAGGCGATCACGTCGACATCGACGCCAACCTGCCGCCCGAGACTGCCGAGACCGGAAAGGACGCCGAGCGTCGTCGATTCGTTGATGCAGACGAAGGCAGTCGGCGGCTCCGCCACCTGCAAAAGGTCGATCACGCTCTGCCGGCCAAAATGGGTCGAAAGATCGCCTTCGACAACGAGATCGGCAGAGGCGGTAACGCCGGCTTCGCGGAAGGCGCGGGCAAACCCGTCCAGCCTGTCCAACGCATAGGAGAGCCGACGCTCCGGGTTGACGAGCGCGATGCGGCGATGGCCGCCGGCAAGCAAGCGGGCGGTGGCAGCGTGGGCTGCCCACTCGTTGTCGATATCGACATGGGCGTAATCCAGATCCTTGCGGCAACGCCCCATCGAGACAAATGGGAAATGGTGGTCGACCAGCAGATCGATGCGCGGGTCGTCGGCAAGAATGCCGGAAAAGATCAAGCCGTCGGCCAGACCCTGATCGACGATGCGGCGCGCCGTTTCCGCGCCGTCGGCAGCATCGCGGATGACATGCACGGACATGCGGTAGTCCGTACCATCCAGCGCCTGGCTGACGCCGCTCAAAATCTGGGTATATTCGACGCCGTCCCACTCGTAATCGCGTGCCGCGGTAACCGGCATCAGCACTGCCGCCTGAAAGCTCTTTCCGGTGCGAAGCGCCATGCCGCGCGCATTGGCCTGATAGCCGACTTCGCGCGCCGCCTTGAAGATGAGATCGCGGGTAACAGGCGCAACGACGGGCGAATCCCTGAGCGCTTTCGAGATCGTCGCGATGGAATAGCCGGTGATCTCGGCCAGTGTCTTGATCGTCGGCACCGGTGTACGCCGGGTTCTGTGCATATGCGCCGCCATGCACCCTCCCAGGCCGTTGGCTCACTCTGAACATATGCGTAACAGTCAATAAAAACGTTTTCAAGAAAAATAAAAACGTTTTTATTATCATATGGGGAGAAGTTCGACGTCAAAGAAATTACTACCAAGACTGCCTAATGGGCCAGGAAGGTGTGCTTTGCGCCGGAGCGGAACCCAAAGGACTTGCGGATCAACACCCGCCGAAGACTACAGCGCCGCGCGTCTCATTGGACGCGCAAAGGTCGCTGTAGCACTTTGAATGGCTGCATGTTTTGTCCTTAAATCGAATAGGATTTAAGGGAACCGGCAGTAGACCTTTGCAGCCAGGTAAAATCCCACGAATGAAAAATGGCCGCGAAGCATTCCCTTCGCGGCCTTCTTCATCGATATTCAGAGTAGAGACGCACGGCACATCACACTGCTCCGTGCGGGCGCCTTCTCAATCCATGTCGTCGTTATCAGGCGCAATCGCATGGTCACGATTGCCATGGATGATCTCACGCTTGCCGACATGGTTGGCAGCGCCGACAAGGCCCTCCTTCTCCATGCGCTCGACGAGCGAAGCCGCACGATTATAGCCGATACCCAGCCGGCGCTGGATGTAGGAGGTCGAGCACTTCTTGTCGCGCAGCACCACCTTGACGGCCTGGTCGTAGAGTTCGTTGCCGTCCTCCGAGGCCATCGCCGTCTTGTCGAAGACAGCGCCCTGCTCTTCCGCGGGCTCCTCTTCCTCTTCGTCCGCGGTAACGGTCTCGAGGTATTCGGGCCTGCCTTGCGTCTTCAGGTGGGCGACGACGTGCTCCACTTCCTGGTCCGAAACGAACGGTCCGTGGACACGGGCGATCCGCCCGCCGCCCTGCATGTGCAGCATGTCGCCCTGGCCGAGCAGCTGTTCGGCCCCCTGTTCGCCAAGGATGGTGCGGCTGTCGATCTTCGACGTCACCTGGAAGGAGATACGGGTCGGGAAGTTGGCCTTGATCGTGCCGGTGATGACGTCGACCGAGGGGCGCTGCGTCGCCATGATCAGGTGGATACCGGCAGCACGCGCCATCTGCGCAAGCCGCTGGATAGCACCTTCGATCTCCTTGCCGGCGACCATCATCAGGTCGGCCATCTCGTCGACGATGACGACGATATAGGGCATCGGCGCCAGATCCATTTCCTGCTGCTCGAACAGCGCCTCGCCGGTGCCCTTCTCGAAGCCGGCCTGGACCGTGCACATCACCGGCTCGCCCTTTTCGCGGGCAGCGGCAGCACGCTGGTTATAGCCGTCGATATTGCGAACGCCGAGGCGCGACATCTTGCGATAGCGGTCCTCCATCTCGCGCACCGCCCATTTCAGCGCCATGACGGCCTTCTTCGGATCGGTGACGACGGGGGTCAGCAGATGCGGGATGCCGTCATAGACGGAGAGTTCGAGCATCTTCGGATCGACCATGATCAGGCGGCACTCTTCCGGCTTCAACCGATAGAGCAGCGACAGGATCATGGTATTGATCGCCACCGACTTGCCCGAACCGGTGGTGCCGGCAACGAGCAGATGCGGCATCTTGGCCAGTTCGGCGATGACGGGCTCGCCACCGATCGTCTTGCCGAGGCAAAGCGCCAGCTTGCAGTTCGTCTTGCGGAAATCGACGGATTCGATCAGCTCGCGGAAATAGACCGTCTCGCGCGTCGCATTCGGCAGTTCGATGCCGATGACGTTGCGGCCGGGCACAACAGCGACACGGGCTGATAGTGCCGACATCGAGCGGGCGATGTCGTCGGCCAGGTTGATCACCCGCGAGGATTTGACGCCGGGCGCCGGTTCAAATTCGTAAAGCGTGACAACCGGCCCTGGCCGGACATGGATGATCTCGCCACGCACGCCGAAATCTTCGAGCACGCTTTCGAGCAGCCCGGCATTCTGTTCGAGCTGCTCCTGCGACATGAAGAAGCCGCGGCCTTCCGGCGGTTCCTGCAACAGGTCTTCGGCCGGAAATTCATAGCCGTCGGCGTGCGCGAAACGCTCGGTCGCGCCGATCGGCGGCAGAAGCGAAGGTGCGCGCGAGACCTGGGCGGGCATGGTGATAGCCGCCTTTGAGACTGTCGCAACGGTGCGAACAGGCTCTTCCTCGGCCATAAGTGATGTGATCTCGGCCGGTTCGACCGCAACAGGTGGAACGGATGCGATTTCCGACGGCACGATCATCGGCTCCGGCGCATCGCGCGCGGGGTCGATCGATACGGGTTCTGCCAGTGCGGGCACAACGGCGGCAGGCACCGATGGCACCTCAGCTGCCGGGCGGCATTCGACAACGCGGAACAGCGACGTGATCGCCGTCGGCGGCATGCGCTTGATTTCGACTGCCTTGACGGGAATTGGGGCCGTGGCCGGTGCCGGCATCGACACGACAGCTGCGGGCGTGAAGGAAGCGGGCACCGCTGTGTCGACGAATGGCTTCGGCTGCACAATGGCTGCCTCTGCCGGGCCGTCATCCAGGGTGGAGGGGCCAAACTCGAAGAAGGCGAAGTCCGACAGAAACGACAGACGCGTGTCGGCCGGGGCTTCTACTGCCGCCGCTGGCTCGACTATCTGCGTCGGTTCAACGGGTGCAGCCAGCATTGCGATCGCCACAGGCGCCTCGTTCGCGGACTGGGCCGGCAGGCTCGGGCCGATTGCAGAGCCAGCAACGGTAGCGTTGGGCGCCAGGTTGGCCGCGCCTGCCTTTGGCGCCGACGACCAATGCGGCAGCTGGCTCGTGAGAACGCGCAGCAGCTCGGAGGGGCTGTAGGAAGGCAGGGCCTGCTCAGGCACGGGTGCGGGCATACGCACGGGAACGACATCGACCATGTCCGGCGATTCGACGGGGGCGACGGCTTCGATGGCCGCAGACGCTGCTTCCACGGGCTCTGCCGCGGCGACGACATTTTCGCTTGAGGCAATCTGTTCCTCAGATGCGACATCGCTGTCGCTGTCCGAAGGCGCGCGGCGCTTGGTAAACTCCCGTTCCGGCGTGCGGGTGAACCGCACGTTCGGCGCCAGGAAGAAGTGGCTCTCCCACGTTGAATCGCCGTAGTGGCCAGCAATCTCCGACAGGGTCGGCAGCGGCTCGTCGGTCGACGTCGTCACCTGGGCCGGCGCATAGGCCGTGCCCTGGCCATAGAGCCGGGCAGCGCGGCCGACATGCGCCGTCGCGTCCGATTGCTGGTTGGCTGGTTTGCGAGGCGCGGCAGGCGCCTCGTACAACTGGTAGGGATCGACTGGATCCACGTCATGGGTGGGCATATCGCTCAACGCACCGTCCTGCGGATCGTCATAGTAATCCGCCTGGTTTGCATCATGCAAAGCTGCCTGAGAGAAGTTTGTCCTGGGAATACGCATGGGTCCTGGAAGAGCTAGAGACATCGCCGAGGGGCCTGCTAAGCGATAGAAAATGAAGGTTAACAAGTCCCTTCCAAAGGCCGCTTGAAAGACAACAGGCGCGCCGTTCAATCCAGCAAAACAGTCGGTGAAACGGCCGCAATCCCCATCCCGCTCAAGGGCATCGCGCCATTCTGTCGCTGGCAGAACCTGGCCGAAAATATTTCTTCCGGATTGTCATTTTGGCACGTCGCGGCGCAGCAGGGGCAACCGCTTCGGTCGGAGATACGGACCATAACGAATCGGTCCGGCGTGACCTTGTCACGCCGGACCGAGAATGACCGCCATAGGCTCGGCAAATTCCCGAGCGATCAGCTCCGGCGCGCAGCGACGAAAGCCGCGTGATGCCTGGCCAGAAGCTCGATCGCTTCATCGACAAACGCCGGGCTGACATTGGCCGAAAACTCGATCCGTGCACTCTTTCCGTCTCGTCTCAGCTTGGCAAAGGCCTGGCCGTTCTCGTCGGTGAGAACCTCGGGTTTGGCCGGATCCTGCCTTTCGGTACGCGACAGACGCGCAAAGACGAACTGGAAGCGCTGGTCGCTGTCAGCCTCGAGGAAACGCCTCAGACCAATCTCTTCCTGCGCCTTCTGCAGCGCCTGCTCGCCCTCAAGCAGGCCGCCGATCGCCATCCAGCGTTCGCGACCGACCTTGGGCGCCGGACCGATTGCCCGTGCGATTGCCATTGGAACGCTTTCGGCGACCTGGATCAGCCGCGACAACTCGCTCTTCTGGACGGCGAGCGCATCGCCGATCACCTTTCGATCAAAGCCGCGCTCGGCCAGGGCCGAGGCAAACAGCGCCCGCTCGATAAAAGACAGGTTGCGGCGTTCGGCGTTTTCCTTGCCCTGCGCCAATACAAGTTCGTCGTCGGTCAGGGACCGGACGATGGCCTTGACCTTGATGCCGAGGCTGCGGACGGCGTTCAGCCGGCGGTGGCCATAGGCAGTTTGATAGCGGCCCTGCTTTTCCGGGTGCGGGCGCACGAGGATCGGCGACTGCTGGCCGTTTTCGCGGATGCTGTCGCCAAGCGCCAGGAAGTCCGGATCGTCGAGCTCACCATCGGTCAGGCGGTCGCCGACGAACGAGGCGTCGACCAGATCCGGATCAAGTTCGACAACGCGCTCGCCCTGATGCAGCGCCTCGCGCAGCGATCGCGCCTCTTCTGCCTCGCGGGTGATGCTGCCAAGCGAAAGGCCCATGGCCTTGATGGCGCCCGAGGCCGCACGCGGCGTATCGGCAGCAGGTGCGGCAGGCGTCAGCGTCGTTATTTCAGCGGAGCTCGTCGCATTGTGTTCGGCGCCAGGCGCAGGCGCTACGTTTCCGGAAAAGAGTGCGCGCAGTTCGTTCTTGCGGTTGCCAGCCATGTATTTTAGCGCCCCCAGGCCGCATGAATGAGAGCTTCGATCTCGCCGTTGACGGAATTCAAGGATTCGATCGCGCGGTCGTAGGTCGCGCGGGTGAAATTCTCGCGACCCACTTCGTAGAGCGTCTGCTTCGTCAGACCGGCATCGGAAACGGCGGTCGACTTGACCATCGCAGAGGTCAGGACACGGTCTCCGAACAGCGAGCGCATGAAACCGACGATCTGCGCCTGCGGCCCGTCGTTCGGCTCGAAGCGGGTGACGAGATAGCGCAGGAAGTCGAAGTTGAGTTCGCCGCCCGCCTCGCGCACGACGCTCAGGAGGTCCGAGGTCATGTAGAGAAACTGGTTCATCGACGCGACGTCGAGCATCTGCGGATGCACGGTGACGAGAACCGACGTCGAGGCGCAAAGCGCCGACAGCGTGAGATAACCGAGCTGCGGCGGGCAGTCGATGACGACGACATCGTAATCGTCGGCAACGCTTGCCAGTGCCGACTGCACCCGTGCGAAGAACAGCGGGCCGGCATCGGAGCCGCTGTGGCGGGCGCTGAGTGCCTGCGGCGTCGTATGCTCGAATTCCTGCAGTTCCAGATTGCCGGGCACCAGGTCGAGCCCGTCAAAATATGTCGGACGGATGATGTCTTTCAGCGGCCGCGCTTCGGCGTCGTAGCGGATGGCGCCGTAGAGCGTGTCGTTGCCGGTGAGGTCCAGCTCTGGCTGGTAGCCGAAGAGCGCCGAAAGCGACGCCTGCGGGTCAAGGTCGACGGCGAGAACCCGGTGGCCGGTCATGGCGAGATATTGCGCGATATGGACCGACGATGTGGTCTTGCCGGAACCGCCCTTGAAGTTGGTGACGGAAATGACCTGCAGGTGCTCGCCGCGCTCGCGGTCGCGCCACTTCAGGTAGCTGCGCGCCTTGGCGGCATTGCCCTTGGCAAGTGCCTGCTCGGCAAGGTGGCGGCGAAGCGCGTTGATGTCGGACAGCGAATAGGAGCGGCGACCGCCGGTGCCAGTATCGGGTTGAGGCCCCTCGCCCGCAAGCGACAGCTGGCGCAGGTAACCGTCGGAAACGCCGATCAGCTTGGCCGCCTCGCCTGAGGTGAAGCTGCGAAGCGTCTTCATCGCCGTTGGCGGAAACAGCCGCTCGCGCATCGCCTTCAGCTGTTCGGAAAGGGCGCGCGCATCGGCCGCGATCGCTTCGTCGGCTGGCTGGCGGGCGTGGGAAGGGTCCGTCCCGGATCGCGTCTGTGTTACCGTCATGTCCATTCCCGCCATGCTCCTTGCGCGCTTTCCCGCACCATTGACACCGGGATGCACTAACAGAGATTTAATTCAGATACGCCTAAACGGCACATATTCACAAAATTCCGTAACAGAGATGCCGCAGACAATGATTCGCGTCAAGGCATCGAGCCGAATTCGAACATCCCGGCCGGCAAGATCCTGCACGCTTGCGAGACGGAAGAGACAAAAAGGCCGCCGGCCCAAGGGCGGCGGCTCGTCGTGACGTCGCGTGAACGCGATTGCCGTCGAAGGATCAGAGCTTGGGACCGATATGATCGGGGATCGGGCACTGGTAGGGCTTGCCTTCGGTCTTTTCCCGCCACTCGGCCTTTGCCTGCGCCAGCAGTTCCGGATCGAGGATGAGATCGAGACCGGTCGTCGCCAACGACTTGGCCGCGTGGGCGAAAGCCTTGTGTGCCGCGGGGCTCTTGCCTTGCGCTACCACCTGCCAGGTGTGCGGCGCGGTGCCTATCGCCCAGGCGGGCGCCCAGCATTGCGCCGTCGGCGTCACCCAGCTGACATCGCCGACATCGGTCGAGCCGGCGCGGAAATGCGATTGGCCCTCGAAATCGCGAAGGCCGAGGTGGAGACCACTCGATCCGTCCATGCGGCTGTTGGAGAAGACGTCGCCCTTGATCTGGTAAAGCCGGATGCTGCTGGCGATCGCCTCCGGCGTCATCGTCTTCTGGATCTCACGGGCAAATTCGAGGTCTGCCTCGTCGAAGGGAACCGGTCCGAGCGCGACCATGTTCTGGTGGATCGCCGTCTCGAGCGTGATGTTCGGCAAAAGATTGGTGGCGGCGCGATCGAAGACGATCTCGACCTCCGTCTCGGTCATCATCGCAGCGCCCCTGGCGACCTTGTCGATGCGGGCAGCCAGCGCAAGCGCCTCAGGCATTTGCGGTGCACGCACAAGGTAGAGCGCTTCGGCGCGGGCCTGGACGACGTTGGCCGCCTTGCCGCCGGCGTCGGTGATCGCATAGTGCACGCGGCAATCCTGCGGCATGTGCTCGCGCAGGAAGTTGACACCTATATTCATCAGCTCCAGCGCATCGAGGGCGCTCCGTCCAAGATGGGCGCCGTTCGAGGCATGGGCGGCGACCCCCTTGAAACGATAGTAGATTTCGAGGACGGCGAGATTGTTGGTCGAGCGCACGCCATTGAAGGGTGCTGGGTGCCAGGTGAGTGCGGTATCGACATCGGCAAAGGCGCAGGCGCGCGCCATGAAAGTCTTGCCCGAGCCGCCCTCTTCGCCGGGGCAACCATAGTAACGAACGGTGCCTGGCAGATCGTTCTCGCGGAGATAACGGGCAAGGGCGACTGCAGCCAGCAGCGAGCCGGTGCCGAGCAGATTATGCCCGCAGCCGTGTCCGGTGCCGCCGTCTTCAAGCGCCTTTGCCTCGACGACGCCGGCGATCTGGCTCAAGCCCGCAAGCGCGTCGAATTCACCGAGAAGGGCAATGACCGGGCCACCCGCGCCGGCTTCACCGGTAAAGGCGGTTTCGATATCGGCCGTTCCCCGCGTGATGCGAAACCCGTGCTTTTCCAGCATCGCTATTTGCGTCGCCGCCGACTGGTGCTCGCGAAAGCTCAGTTCGGCATAGTCCCAGATCGCGTCGCTCATCGCTGCGAATTCAGGCTTCAACTCTTCGACTATATCTGCAAGAGCGGCGACGACGGATGGCTGGGGCATGGGTATTCCTCTTGCGGGCGACATGTGGGCCGGCCGCATTGGCATTTCTGTCTTCAGATGGAAGGTGGCGGCACGGATGCCGCCACCGGATACGATACGCGGTCGGGCCGCGACTTAGTCGTCGAGCGTGACTTCCCAGAGCCGGGTGTTCGACTGCCAGACGGGCTCGCCGTGCAGCTTCTTCGTCGCACCCCAGATGTCGACCATGTCGTACATGAAGATGCCGGGAACTTCCTCAAGCATCAGCTTGTGGAATTCGTCGAAGATCGCCTGACGCTTTGCCTGGTCGGCCTCGACATAGGCGGACTTCATCAACTCGATCGCTTTGGGATTATCCCACATCAGCGAGGCGTTCTTGTCCTTGTTGCCGACGTAGAAGCTGTACATCAGTGCCGGATCGAGGCGCGGTGCCACCGACTGCGAGATCACCTGGTAGTTGCCCGAGCGGCGGCGATCGACCTGGGTCGCATAGTCGAGCACTTCGATCTGCACATTGAGACCGACCTGTTGCATCATCGCCTGGGCGACGACGGCGGCCGGGAAGCTCGGCACATTGCCGCGCTTGTTGGCGATGATGGTGATCGGCTCGCCGTTGTAGCCGGCGTCCGCCAGGTCCTTCTTGGCCTTTTCCAGGTCCATCGGAAACTTCGTCTTCTGCGCGTCCGAATAGAAGATCGAGTCTGCCGACACCATCGAGGCATTGGTTTCGCCCGTACCGTTCGAGACCGCAGCAACCAGTTGGTCGAGATCGAGCGCTTCGGCCATGGCGCGACGCACGGCAACGTTGCTCAGAACCTTGTCGCGGGTCTGGAAGTAAAGCAGGTTCTTGCCGTTGTTGCGCTTGACGATCAGCTGCATCGTCTCGCTGTCCTTGAACTCCGAAATCAGGTCGGCGGAGACTTCGGCCGTATCCAGTGCGCCCGACAGCAGACCGGTTTTCACCGTCGATGCATCGGGGATGACCATGAACTTGATGCCGTCGACTAGCGGCCGTTTGGAGCCGACCATACCATCCGGCTTGCCGTCATTGGCAGGCGAGACGTAGGCTTCGTTCTTTTCGAGACGGACATACTCGCCCTTCTTCCACTCGGCCCACTTGAACGGCCCGGTACCGATGGGAGCAACGAAGGCGCCGTCGGCGCCGACAGACTCCTTGGCGATGATGCCGGTATAGCCGCATTCTGGACGCGCCATCAGGCCGAGAAAGACCGCCGAAGGCTTTTCGATCGTCATCGTTACCGTGGTCGGATCGACAGCCGTGACGGCCGACACCTTGATCGTTTTGCTGCCGTCGAAATCGCCGGCGCAGGTCCACTTGGTGTCCGCGGCCATGTAGCGGTTCCAGTTCCACACGACGTCGTCGGCCGTGACCGCGTTGCCATTGTGGAATTTCACGTCGTCGCGCAGCTTGAACGTATAGGTCAAGCCATCGGGAGACACTTCGAAGCTCTTGGCGACGAGCGGCTTTACCTCGCCGTTCTCGGCGTACCCGACGAGACCTTCGACGATGTGAAAGATTACGGAATCGGTGTTGCCGTCGCGGTTGACGCCCGGGACGTTGCTGCGGATATCGGAGCTCTGCGCGACCACAAGGTCACGCGCTTCGGCAAAGCCGACGGCGCTCATCAGGATGGTGCCGGCAAGGAAGATTTTTTTCATGGTTCCACTCTTCTCCAGTTGTTTCTTGTTGGTTTGTTGCGGTTGATTTCGGCTCAAAACGCGTCCCAGCAGGCCTGCGACAGCTGGCCGATGGTTTCGAGCGCAATTGTGTAGCCAGGCGTGCCATCGGCCATCACTTGCGGCACGGCGTCGGTGAAGACGGCGATGCCGTAGAGCGGCCGACTGTTGCGATAGACGAGACCTGCGTCCATGCGACCGCGCTTACCGCGCCCGGATTTGCTGGCGACGACGGTCTCGAAAGGCAGGCGCGAGCGGATGCCGTAGCGCAGCACCTGGTTCTTCAGCGTCTGCAGCGCAAAGCGGCAGAGCTCGACCGATGTGCCGAGACGCGCAGCCGCGGCCCCATCGTCCTGTGCCGCCAGGATCAGTTCGAGCAGCAATATCTGGTCACCAGCCGTCGTCGTCGTCACCTCGCCGAGCGAATGGTCCGGCTTCAGGCCAAGCGGCGGGATCAGAAAACGGTGGTGAGTGCCGGCCATGCCGATCGCCTTGCAGTAGCTGTCGACCTCTTCCAGCGTCAGCCGCTCCAGCACCATCTTGGTGCAGACATTGTCGCTCAAGACCATCATCCCGACGATGGCGTCGCGCAGCGGGATGACGATGCCAGGCGTCATGTAGCGGAACATGCCGCTCGCAACCTCATGCTTCAGCCTCTCCTCGTAGGTGATGGGCGTGTCGAGATCGAGCCGGCCCTCGTGCGCTGCCTTCAGCGCCGCCATCATGATCGACGTCTTGCGGGTGCTGGCCGAAGGCGTCTCCTCGTTTTCGCCCCGTCCGATCGTCTCGCCGGTCTGAAGGTTGCGAACGAGGAAGCGGGTGATGAATGGCTGGGCGTCGGCGATGGCATTAAGCCGTTCGGCTGTCGTGGCGGTTTTGATCGCTACGGTCATGTCAGGCCTCCAGGCGCCATTTGAGGGTGACGCCACCCGTGTGATTGAGATCGAGCGCGGGGATCGCCGAAAGCAGTTTGCGCGTATAGGCTTCCTGTGGCTGGTCGAAGATCCGGTCGCGATCGCCCTGCTCGACGATGCGGCCGTCCTGCATGACGATCACCCGGTCGGCGACCTGCTCGACGACGCCGAGGTCATGGCTGATGAACAGGCAGGAAAACCCGTAGCGCTTCTGCAGATCGGAGAAGAGTTCGAGCACCTGCGCACGCACCGTCACGTCGAGCGCCGAGACCGGTTCGTCGGCGATGAGGAACTTCGGCCGCCGGGCAATCGCCCGGGCAATGGCGACGCGCTGGCGCTGACCACCGGAAAGCTCATGCGGATAGCGGCTGGCGAAATCGCCGCTAAGACCAACTTCTTCGAGCGTTTCGAGCGCGCGCTTGCGCTTGGCCGCACCGTCGAGATCGGGCACCAGCCGGAGCGCTTCTTCGACCAGCGCCTGGATGGTCATGCGCGGGTCGAGCGAAGAGTAGGGATCCTGGAAGACCATCTGGCAGTTCAGCCGATAATCACGCCAGTCAGCGCTGCGCTCGCGCCCCTGGAAGAGGATCTCGCCTTCGGTCTGCTGGACGAGACCGGCGATCGTGCGGCCAAGCGTCGTCTTGCCCGAGCCGGAGCCGCCGACAAGGGCGACGACTTCGCCGACATGGATGTCGACGCTGACGCCGTGAAGCGCGCGCTTCGGCGCCTGCTTGCGGAAGAGCCCTTTGCGGCCGGGATATTCCACCACGATGTTGCGGGCCGACACCATCGGCGTGCGGGACATGTCGAGCTCGCGCGGTGCCGCCCGAAACGGCAGCGAAGACAGGAGCTTGCGGGTATAGGGATGCTCCGGTGCGCTCAGAATGTCCTCGGTCGTGCCCTGTTCGACGATCACGCCTTTTTCCATGACGACGAAGCGATTGGTGTAGCGCGCCACCATCGGCAGGTCGTGGCTGATCAGGAGAACGGCCGTGCCTTCCGCCTTGGTCAGTTCGACCATCAGCTCCATGACGTCACGTTGCACCACGGCGTCGAGCGCGGTCGTCGGCTCGTCGGCAATCAGCAGGGCCGGCTTCAGCAGCATCACCGAGGCAAGCATGATGCGCTGGCGCATGCCGCCGGAAAACTCGTGCGGATAGGCGGCAAGCGCCCGCTCCGGCTCGCGCAGACCGACGCGCTTCAGCATGTCGAGTATCGCAGCCCGACGCTCGTCGGCACTCTTCTTCGTATGCAGGATCAGGCCTTCTTCAAGCTGCCTGCCGATGGTCATCGACGGGTTGAGCGAGGTCATCGGCTCCTGGAACACGACGCCGATCTCGCCGCCGCGCAACTGCCGGAGGTCGCGATCTTTCATCGACAGGACATCCCGTCCGCGGTAACTGATCGTGCCGCCGGCATGGCGCACGGCAGGCGGGATCAACCCGATGATGGCGCGGGTCGCGAGTGTCTTGCCGGAACCGGATTCGCCGACGATGCCGACGATTTCGCCAGGGCCGACGTCGAAGCTGACATCCTTGACCACCTGGTTGCCATTATGGGTAACGGCCAGCGACAGGTCGCGAACGCTGAGTAGGGAACTGCCGATCATTTCAGGCCTCGCATGCGGGGGTCGAGCTTGTCGCGGAGCGCGTCGCCGAGAAGGTTGATGCCGAGTAGCGTCAGCGCGATGCAAAGGCCGGGGAAGAAACCGAGCCAGACGGCCTGTTCGATGAACGGGCGGCCCGCAGCCAGCATGTTGCCCCAGGTCGGCGCCGGTGGCGGCACGCCAAGGCCGAGAAACGACAACGCGCTTTCCGACAGGATTGCCCAGCCGAACATCGAGGTCGCCAGCACGGTAATCGGTGCCAGGCAGTTCGGCAGGATGTGGCGCAGCATGGTGTAGATTTCGCCATTGCCCATGACACGCGAGGCTTCGATGAATTCGCGTTCGCGCAGCGACAAGACGGCGCCGCGCACCACACGCGCCATCGACGGCGTGTAGGCGATGCCAAGCGCGAAAATGATGCCGTACTGGTTAGCCCCGAAGACCGCGAGCAGCCCGAGCGCCAGCAGGATGCCCGGAAAGGCGAGCAGTGCGTTGTTGACGGCCATGATGACGCCATCGACCCAGCCGCGGGCATAGCCGCTGATGAGGCCGATCAGGGTGCCGCAGACGACCGCGAAGGCGACCGTCAGACATCCGATCCAGACGCTGGCGCGGGCACCGATCATCAACCGGCTGGCAACGTCGCGTCCGAACTCGTCGGTGCCGAGCCAATGGGCGGCACCGGGGGCGGCCAGACGCGAAGTGAAGCCCAGCGCGCTGGGATCGTAGGGCGTCCAGAACACGCCGATCAGCGCGGTGATGACCAGAGCGGCGATCAGTCCGCCGCCGATGACGCCGTTGAAAGTGAGCTTTCTCATTCTGCCACCACCCGCGGATCGAAGAGAGGATAGAGGAGGTCGACCACGAGGTTGACGACGACATAGGAGAAGGCGACGAGCAGCAGGCAGCCCTGGATCACCGGGTAGTCGCGCTGGAAGATGCTATCGACCATCAGACGGCCGAGGCCGGGGATGGTAAAGACCGTCTCGATGACCGCGATACCGCCGAGCAGATTGCCGAGGATCAGGCCGATCATCGTCCAGGTTGGGCCGAACGCATTCTTGAACGCATGCTTCCAGAGGACGGCGCTTTCCGACAGTCCCTTGGCCCGTGCATGGGTGATGTAATCAAGCCGGAGAACCTCGAGCGTCGAGGCGCGCGCCATGCGGATGATCACGCCCATTTCGTGGATGACCAGCGTCATGACGGGCAGGACGAGGTAGAGAAGGCCCGCCGTCCAGTTTTCCTTGATCGGCACGTAACCGAGCACCGGCAGCCAGCCGAGCTTCAGGCCGAAGGCAAGCAGCAATAGCAGGCCGAGCCAGAAGGTCGGGATGGACAGAAGCACGGTGGCCGTGCCGACCAGCGCCAGGTCCGTCAGGCTGTTCTGCCGCCAGGCGGCGATGACGCCGGCGGGAACGGCGATCAGGCTCGCGAGGAACACGGCGATGACGACGATCTCGGCGCTCACCATGAAGCGGCTCAGCACCAGATGAAGCACCGGCTCGTCGGTGACGATCGAGCGGCCGAAGTCGCCGGACAGGATGTTGCCGGCCCAGATGACGAACTGCTCGGGAATGCTTCGGTCAAGGCCGAGCACGCTGCGCATTTCGGCAATCTGCTGCGGCTCGGCCATATCGCCGAGCATCAGCGCGGCCGGATCGCCGGGAATGAGACGGATGAGCGTGAAGACGGCAACCGAGACAATGACGATCGTCGGTATCGCCATCACGAGACGATTGAGTATGAACTTGATCATGGGTTCCCCGTACTGAGAACAGCCTGGCGCGACATCGCGATTCGGCCCTCCTGCCGGCTTTTCTTGACACGACTATGATCGAATGGAAAAAACCGCGCAATATTATGAGGAATCGTCATAGCTCTATGACGAAGGGATGACATGGGAGCTGCCAAAGGGGCCGATAACGTGCGGCATCATGCGCTGGGCGGAAGTCGCGCTTGCAGTCGGGGAGCATTGCCCTGCGATGCCGACGCAAAAAGACAGTCAGCGATGGACTTTAAATCACCAACGGATGTTGAAACCGATCTTGAGATCGGGAAACAGGTGGCCGCCGCGCTTGCCCGTGGCGCTGATGGCTGAGGCGATGCCGACCATGAGCACGCCGAAGACGATGCCGGCAAACACAAACCGAACTGTCATGGCGGCCGGTTGGCGTTCTTCTGCGTTGCCTGCAACATCATCCGCGACCGTATCCTTGCATCACTTTCGAGCACGACCAGACGAAATCACTGGTGTCATTGCCCGATGACGTGAAACGCCACGCGCATCGGCCGGCATTTACGGGAGTAATTCCCGCAAGCTGGGGTCGCTTTGGCTCGACGCTTGGCTCTTCAAAGCGCCTTCGGGAATCACGTTTAAGGTATGACGCAACGTCCGGCTCAAGCGGAGTTTTGGGCTGATATCGAGGGTCGCATCCTTTGGACGCATTGCCCGAGGGTCGGTGCCGTGACGGGCCGATGGATGTGCCGGGCACAATCTCTGCGGGACACCGACGTCAACGCCGAAGAGATCGCGTCGGCCGGCGATTAGAGCAGCTGAAGGTGATCGGCGAGCTCGCGGGCCGCGGCACCGCCTGCCCGGTTCGCACCGATGGTGGAAGCCGACGGGCCGTAACCGACGAGATGGATCCTCGGGTCTTTTGCCACCTGTGTCGCAAGCCGGCCGGTCATCAGGATGCCGCCATCGGCATTGCGCAGTTGCAGCGGCGCCAGGTGATCGAGCGCGCTTCGAAAGCCGGTACTCCAGAGAATGACGTCGACTTGCTGCTCGCGACCATCCGGCCAGCGCACGCCATGCTCGGTGATTTCGGCAAACATTGGCTGGCGCTCGAGTGCGCCGCGTGCGCGTGCGGCAAGGATCGCCGGCGTCACCGGAATACCGGTCACGGAGACGACCGAGCCCGGCGGCAGACCGCGGCGTACGCGTTCCTCGACCATGGCAACGGCAGCGCGTCCGACCTCGGGGGTAAACGGCTCTTCACGGAAGGCCGGCTCCTCGCGCGTGACCCATGTGGTCGATGTCACCTTGGATATTTCATCGAGCAGCTGGATCGCGGAGATGCCGCCGCCGACGACCAGCACGTGCTGCCCGGCAAACTGCCCGGCGGTCTGGTAGTCCTTGGTGTGCAGCTGACGCCCCCTGAAGAGATCCGATCCCGGATAGGGTGGAATGTAGGGAGACTCCCAGGTGCCGGTGGCGTTGATGATGCCGCGGGCGGCATAGACGCCGGCGTCGGTCTCGACCCTGAAACGCTCGCCCCGCTCGCAAACGACCTTGACGGCAACCGGTCGGTGCACGGGAAGGTCGAATGCCTTCTCATAGGCGCCGTAATACTGCGGGACGGCGACGGAAGCGTGGACTTCGCCCATGCTGGTATCGACGGCGTCGGCGAATTTCATGCCGGGAAGATCGTGAATGCCATTGACGGTGCTCAGCGTCAGCGACGGCCAGCGAAACTGCCAGGCGCCGCCCGGCTGTGGCGATCGGTCGACAACGACATATTGCATCTGAGGCGATAGCCCGAACCGGCTTAGATGATAAGCCGAAGACAGACCCGCCTGTCCGGCACCGATGACGACGATGTCGATCTTGCGGGCGACGCGCGCATGCGTCTCGGCCTCGCTGGCGGGGGCAAAGGCGTTCTGGATGTCCATCATCACGCAGCCAAGACCGAAGGCTGATCACTGCTCATCAGATCATCCACGGCGGCGACTTTCAGCCAATCGCCGCGGCAAAGATCGCGGCCAGTTTTTCGATGCCGGCCTGATCGTCCCGGTCGAAACGTGCCGGTTTAGGACTATCGAGGTCGATGACACCGATCACCCGGCCTTGGCGTCGGACGGGAACCACGAGTTCGGAGCGGGACGCCGCATCGCAGGCGATATGACCGGGAAAGGCGTGCACGTCTTCGACCAGGATCGACTGCCCTTCCTTTACGGCCGTGCCGCAGACGCCACGGCCGACAGGAATGCGCACGCAGGCGGGCTTGCCCTGAAATGGCCCGAGCACCATTTCGTCATCAGAATCGAGAAAGTAGAAGCCGGCCCAATTCAGGTCGGGCATCGTCTGGTACATCAGCGCCGAGGTGTTTGCGGCGTTCGCGATCATATTGGGCTCGCCATGCAGCAGCGCTTCGAGTTGCTGCGCCAACTCCCGATAGAATTCGGTCTTGTCGCCTGTGTCGATTACCGCCGCCTGGAACATGATCTCTTTCACTCTCTCATCATACGGACTGGCAATGTAGTGCCGCGCCCGACATTTGCCAATTGCAGCGCGTCCGCGCCGGCAGCGAAACGGAGCGCTGGCGGAAAACGGTTCGACAAACGCGACCCGACGCCGATGTCCGGATTCAGACCCTCACGGCTCTTGTGAAGTGGCGACCTGTCGCTTCAGGCAATCGATCATCGCCTGAGCCGCAATCGACAGCGGCACGCCGGCGGCGGTTGCGACGCCGAAATCCTGCGTCAGGTGCGGCGTAAAGCTCCTGATTTCAATCGGGAGATGCCGATGCAGGTTGGCGAAAAAACTGCTGATGATTGCAACGCCAAGATCATGGGCGGCATAGGCGCAGGCCGAGCTGTTGCTGTGCGTCTCGATCTTGACCTTTTGCGGCACGCCCGCCTTTCGAAAGATCTCGTCCAGCATGACCCGGGTCGGGCGCCGGCGACCGATCAGGATCAGCGGTATGCCCCTGAGTTCCTTCGGGGTGACGTGGTCGAGCGCCGTCAGCGGATGGCTCTTCGCCATGACGCAGACGCTGACGCCGCCCGCCACCGGCTGCATTTCGAGGCTGGCGCTCAGTTGCCCCTCGTAGCGCAGGAAGCCGAAATCGATGATGCGCTGTTCGACAAGGCGGGCAATCGCCACGGTCGTATCGAAGAAGGTTTCGACCCGCACACCGGGGAAATCCTTGGCATAATCCGCCAGCATCGCCGGGGCGAAGCTTTCGGACATGCTGTTCGGCAGGCCGATGCGCACGACTTCCGGGCCGACGGCGCCGCTGCGAAGATCCTGGGCGAGATTGGTGAAGCGATCGATCCCGAGCAGAATATGCTCGGCATCCTCGGACAGCTTCAGCGCCTCGGGCGTCGGGATCAGCCGGCCCTTGTCGCGCGCAAACAGCGTCAGCGACAGGTCCTCTTCCAGTTGCTGCAGCAGACGGCTGACACCGGACTGGCTGAGCCCCATGGTTTTCGCCGCCGCGATCGTCGAGCCGGTGGCAAGCAGGGTGCGCAGCACTTCCAATTGTCGAAAATTCATGCCGGCTCCGCATCCATCCCATTGCCATCTTCTCCGTGTTTACGAAAAGGCGGACAATCTAGGAAGCCGTATTCGACGGCAGCGTCAGGCGTGCGATTACTCCGCGTGGGCAGAACAACTGATGCGCAAGGCCAGGATGGACCGTTAGGATATGGAGATGGTGGGTGCCGAAGAGCACGCGTGCGCTCTCCGGCTTGTTCAGGCTGTCTCGTCGTCGATCAGACGTCGACGCGTAGCGATGGTTTGAAGCGCTCGGCAAAGACCTCGATCGAGCCGCTGCCATAACGACGCAACTGACGTTTGGTCAGAACGGACATGACGCGCGCCGCCGTCGAAAACGTCATTTTATCGAGCGGACCGTCGCCAATCCAGGGTTTGCTTAATCGATCGGTGACGATGCCGATCATGTTTGCAGGCATGATATCCGTGCAAGGTTTCATCCAGTCGAAGACAACCCTGATCGGCAGCAATTTGCCTTCAAACGAAACCACGGGTTCAGGCATCCCCTCGCCCCAATCATCATAGGCCTCAAGGGCATCTCGAAAGAGATTTTGCAGGATGATGGAGGCATGCCCTTCATGAAGAGCGGGCAGCAAATTCGTCATTTGTGTCTCCTTCAGTGGTTAAGGCCGGGAAACGCGAATGGCCAATACTGTCAGCATGTATTTGTCATCGTGCCGTGTGGCCGGTACTTTGACGACCACACAATCGGTAGACTGCAGGCCATGGCGAAATGCAGAAGCGCGACAATGGTTCCAAGCGACCGGCAACTTTTTTTGAAATTTTTTGAGGACGGCGGTTTTGGAACTGCACCCGCCACGCCCGGTCGACAGCCAATTCGTGCTCCATATCGCTGTATCGGCTTGAAAGGGCCGACCATTCGTCAGAACATCAGGAACGAAAAACTAATATCCATATATTCCATAGAATATACGATCTTACCTGAAGACGCCAGATAATTCACAGATATGCGCCACTATCGAAATGGAGCGATCATATGGGAACGATCTCGCAGCTTTCCGAGAAGACGAAGCTCCCGGCACACCGGATCGGAAGCGAGGAGGAGGCGCTGGAAATTGCGCGCGAACTCGCGGGCGATTTTGCCAATCGATCAAACGAGCGGGATACCGACCGGATCCTGCCATTCGATGAGCTCGACACCCTTGCCCAATCCGGTCTCCTCGCAATCACCGTGCCCTCCGACTATGACGGCATCGACGTTTCCAACGCGGTGCTGGCGGAAATCACCGCCATCCTGTCCGAAGCCGACAGTTCGATCGGCCAGATCCCCCAGAACCATTTCTATATTCTCGAAGCGCTGCGCACCGACGGCACGGAGGAACAGAAGAAATTCTTCTTCGCACGCGCGCTCGCTGGCGACCGCTTCGGCAATGCGCTTTCCGAAAAGGACACAAAAACCGTCGGCGACTACGCAACGCGCCTGACGCCTGATGGTCTTGGCTACCGCCTCAACGGCCGCAAGTTTTATTCGACCGGCGTGCTCTTTGCCGAATGGATTGTCGTGTTCGCGCTCGATCCGGACGAAAAACTCACCATGTCTTTCTTGCCGCGCGGTGCCGATGGCCTGCAGGTCATCGACGACTGGGACGGCTTCGGGCAGCGCACCACCGGCAGCGGCACGACGGTGCTGCAGAATGTATACGTCACGGCCGACGCGGTGGTGCGCCATCATCGCGGCTTCGAACGTCCGACGACGATCGGCTCGGTCGGCCAGATCATCCACGCCGGCATCGATCTCGGCATCGCGCGCGCCGCCTTCGCCGAGACGCTCGACTTCGTGCGCAACCGGGCACGGCCCTGGATGGATAGCGGCGTCGAACGGGCAGCGGACGATCCACTGACAATCGCCCGCATCGGACAACTCGCGATCCGCCTTGAGGCGGCGACCGCCATCGTCGAGCGTGCCGGCAAGAAGGTCGACATCGCCCAGATCAACGGCACCGAGGAAAGCGTCATCGAGGCGACGCTGGCGGTCGCCGCCGCCAAGGTACTGACAACAGAAATCGCGCTCGAAGCCACCAACACGCTCTTCGAACTCGCCGGCACGTCGTCCACCCGCATCGGCCTCAACCTCGACCGCCACTGGCGCAACGCCCGCACCCACACGCTGCATGATCCGGTGCGCTGGAAGTATCACGTCGTCGGCAACTACCACCTGAACGGCGTCGCGCCACCGAAGAACGGCGCGCTCTGACCCTGCCCTGACGCCGCCTTACCCTGGAAAATCGGCACCGATCTGCCGGGGACGTATGCAGCTTTCTACGAGGAGACGGATATGAGCCGCGAAATCCGGCTGAATGCCTTCGACATGAACTGTGTCGGCCATCAATCGCCAGGGCTTTGGACGCATCCGCGCGACCAGTCGTCGCGTTACAAGGATCTCGACTACTGGGTGCATCTGGCAACGACGCTTGAACGCGGCAAGTTCGACGGGTTGTTCATTGCCGATGTGCTCGGCGTCTATGACGTGCTGAACGGCAATGTAGAGGCGGCGCTCCGGCATTCCGCCCAGGTTCCCGTCAACGACCCGCTGCAGCTGGTGCCGACCATGGCGCACGCGACGCAACATCTGGGTTTCGGGCTGACGGCCTCGCTTTCGTTCGAGCACCCCTACACTTTCGCGCGGCGAATCTCGACGCTCGACCATCTGACGATGGGCCGCGTCGGCTGGAACATCGTCACCTCCTATCTTAACAGCGGTGCGCTCAATATCGGCCAGGCGCAGCAGACACGGCACGATGATCGCTACGACATCGCGGAAGAATATCTCGAGGTCTGCTACAAGCTCTGGGAAGGCAGTTGGGAAGACGACGCGGTCGTGCGCGACCGGATAGGGGGCATCTTCACCGATCCGGACAAGGTGCATGCGATCAACCACCAAGGGCGGCATTTCACCGTGCCGGGCATCCATCTCAGCGAACCGTCGCCGCAACGCACACCTGTCCTCTACCAGGCAGGCGCCTCCAGCCGCGGCAAGGATTTTGCCGGCACCCATGCCGAGTGCGTCTTCGTCGCAGCCCCCTCGAAAACCGTTCTGAAGCGATACGTCGCGAATGTGCGCGAGGCGGCCGAGCGTGCGGGGCGCAATCCGCGCGACCTCCTCACATTCAATCTCCAAACCGTGATCCTCGGCGAAACCGATGCGGACGCGAAGAGGAAGTTCGATGAGTATCGCAGCCATGTTTCCTATGAAGGCGCGCTGGCGCTGATCTCCGGTTGGACCGGCATCGATTTCGGCCAGTTCGCGCCGGACGAACCGCTGCGCCACCGCTATACCAATGCGGTCCAATCTGCGGTCGAGACCTTTACGACGATCGATCCCGATAAGGTCTGGACCGTACGCGAAATGGCCGACTGGGTCGGTATCGGCGGCTTCGGCCCCGTCTTCGTCGGCTCACCGCAAACGGTCGCAGATCTGCTGCAGGAGTGGGTCGAAGACACGGATGTCGATGGCTTCAACCTTGCCTATGCCGTCACGCCCGAAACCTTCGAGGATGCGGTCGATCTGCTGGTCCCGGAGTTGCAGAAGCGCGGCGTCTACAAGACCAGCTATCGCGAAGGCACGCTCCGCGAAAAGCTGTTCGGCGCCGGCCCACGGCTCGCAGCACCCCATCCCGGCGCAGGCTATCGGGAACTCGCCGGAAACGCGCAGGCGATCGCGGCTTCCGCATAGGAGCACACTCGGCATTAATTGCTCGATGGCTGGGGGCGCTCGGATCCTCGGGCCGCGCAAGAGTATGACTATGCATACGTGGCAGTCGTATGCCGCGTCGCGATCCACGGGCTTCACCCGAGAATCCAGGCGCGATGCGTCCATCGCGAGAAACGCGGGGATGCTCGGGTCAAGCCCGAGCATGGCGGAAAGAACAGAACAGACGCCGATCAAAGCCAGCGCCTCGCTCGTCAGCCGGCCGGCCCCTGTCAGCAGCCCAAGCGCCCGGAAGGATCCGAGCGCGTTCCATCGGTGCCAGTGCCCGATGGTTCGTCCACCGGGCCCTGACCTCTCGAGGTCAGCTGTATAGGCTCACAGGCGGGATTCGGCCATTCAAAGCAAAGTCGCCGACCTCGCGGGCCTTGTAGAAGACCGGGTCGTGCAGCGTGTGGGTCCGGACGTTGCGCCAGTAGCGATCGAAGCCATGATGCGCTGCCGTGGCACGCGCTCCCATCAGTTCAAACACCTTCGTCGTCACATCGAGCGCCACGTGGGTGGCGTTGATCTTGGCAGCATAGGCTTCAAGTGCTGCTTCCCCGCGCTCGCGCTCCGTCACCGACCGCCCTTTCGACAACGCGGCCTCGACAACGCCCGCCGCAACGTCGGCCAAAGCGACGGATGCTTTCAAGGCAGCCTGCAACTCGCCGACGCGTTCGAGAATGTAGGGGTCGTCGCTGGCACGAGCCACGCCTGATGTGATCCAGGGTCGCGTGGTGGTTCTGACATAGTCGATTGCGGCGGCGAGTGCGCCTTCCGCCGTTCCGAGATAGAAATTGACAAACACCAGCTGGATCAGCGGCGTGTTGAACGTCGCCTGCACCTGAGGCGGATCGAACGGTTCGGCAAGCGGCAGAATGAAATCGCGCTCGTAGACAGGAAAATCGCGAAACTCGACGCTGCCGCTATCGGACAGGCGCTGGCCGATATTGTCCCAATCGTCATGGGCGACATAACCCGGACGATCCGTCGGAACGACGAAATTGGCGATCTTGCCCTCAAGCGTCGCGTTGACGTTGATGCGATCGGAAACATGCGCGCCGGTCGAGAACGTCTTGCGGCCGTTGAGCACATAGTGGCCGCCGCGCCGTTCGAGCACGAGCCCCGGATCCCGCGGGTTGACGGCAGCACCCCAGTAGAGCTGGCGTTCGACGGTCTCGGCACCGAGCACCCAGGCCTGCCTCCCATCGGCAGTCGCCCAGTAGACATACTGGCTGTTGACATAGTGATAGCCGAGCAGCTGGCCGATAGAGCTTTCGCCACGCGAGATGATCCGGACGAGACGCAACCCATCAAGCCAGCTCAAGCCCGCTCCGCCGATTTCCTGGGCGTGCAGCGCCGTCAGCAGACCCGCCTGGCGCAGCGCTTCGATTTCGTCGCGTGGCGGCAAGCCCAAGCGATCAAGCTCGGCGCCGCGTTGCGCAAACTGGCTCGAAAGCTCGGTCGCCTGCGCAAACAGATGCTGGCGCTTTTCTTCCTGTTCGGTATTGGCCGGTTCGGGTTCCCGGAGGAAATGCACGTTGCTCATTCGCCTCACTCCATTGATTAAGGCGGAATAGTGCATTCATTCTATAGACAATAACAGCAAATGATTTTCAACTCAGGCCGGCGAACGGGAAAGTCCTACCCCTGAAAACCTTTACGACGGCAGCTGACCTCGGCAAGGATCAGCCGACTTCGGCGTCTCTGAGCGCGACGATCTCGGTGCCGTTGTCGTTGGCGGCAAACTGTTCGAGTGTCATGTTGTCGAGGATAGACGCCACCGCATCGCGGACGTCACTCATCGATTTGCGCACGTGACAGTTGACCGGATCGGAACAGTCATCGCAGGCTTCGAACGCGGTGCGGCTGGCGCAGCGGATCGGGGCCAGCGGCCCGTCCAGCGTGCGGATGACCTGGCCGATGCGGATATCGGATGCTGGCCTCGAAAGCGAATAGCCGCCGCCAGGGCCCTTTTTCGAGCGCAGGATTCCGGCGTTGCGAAGCTCAAGCAGGATCGCGTCGAGGAACTTCTTCGGAATATTGTTGCGGGTGGCGATTTCGGTGATGAAGGCGGTCTCGCCGGGCTCCAGTTGAGCCAGGTCGACAAGAGCCTTCAGCCCGTATTTACCCTTCTTGGTCAACATTGCACTTCGCTTTCCTGAACACAAAGGCCGCCACGAGTCCGTTCCGCACCGACGTTGGTATCACCGGAGCCAACAGGTTGTGACGGCCGCACTGTTTCACTTAAGATGCCATACACCCAAACCGGGTCACTCTCAAGAAATTACGTAAGTTTCTGCATAGATTTTGTGAATTTTATTGTCGAATTCAAGGCAACGCAGCAAAGATTTGCTCCAAGGCCAGCTGCTTCTTCAAAACCCGCAGATGCAAAGCCGTCAAAAAAGCTTCGCAGGGATCCAATCGGCGGTGACGGCGTCACTGGCGCTGAAAGCCGGGACTTTCACCGCCAGCTCCTCGATCGTCTTCACGCCGGCCTGACGCAACGCCTCCTGGGTTAGCAAGGCCGGCTTGACCAGGATCTGTTTCGGCACATCCTGACCCGCGATCTTGAGCGCGACGGCACGGACAGAGACCGCGCCGACAACCGCCGGGTTGGTGGCAACGGTCGCCACCCAGGGACTACCCTCCTCGACGATCTCCTGGATATCGGCGGTCGAAACATCGGCGGAGTAGATCTTCAACTTTTCGGCGATGCCGAGATCCGCGGCTGCGAGCTTCACACCGCGGGCGAACTCGTCATAGGGCGCGAAGACGACCGATATGTCCGGGTTGGCGGCAAAGGCGGCCTTCGCCTGGTCGGCCGTACTGGTTGCCGTGGTGTCGCTGACATTGCCGAAGCGGGCTTTCTCGACCACATAAGGATTGTCCGTCTTGAACTTGTCCCAGACTTCGTTGCGGCGGTCGAGCGGCGCGAAGCCGGCGACATAGACGTAACCGGCCTTGAAGCTCGTGCCGTTATCCTTGACGGCCTGCTCCAGCGCCAGCCGCGCCAGTTCATGGTCGCTCTGCTCCACCTGCGGCACGGCAGGATTGTTCAGATTGACGTCGAAGGCCACTACCTTCACACCCGCATCGACCGCCTGCTGCACGACATCGCCGAGCGATTCCGGCAGGCCGTGGTCGACGACGATGCCTTGGACGCCGAGATTGATCGCCTGCTGGACCTGCTCGCGCTGTTCCGCAGCATTTTGCTTACCGGGAAAGACGCGCAGATCGATGCCGAGCGCCTTGGCCTGCGCCTCTGCTCCGGCCTGATAGGCCTGGAAGAAATCACCTGATGAAATATAGGAAATGAGCGCCACTTTCACCCCGCCCTTGTCGAACGGCGCCGGCGCGCCCTCCAGCCCTGCGGCCGAAGCACCACCTGCAAACCCAAAAGCCACGAGCGCGGTCGTCGCGCGTTTCAAACCGTACCGCATTGTCGATCTCCTGTTGATCTCAACCCTTGCAGCTGACCATCAGCCGTCGACGTCATGGTATAATCTACAATTTCTATGTACAATAAAGACATTCCAATCCCTAAGCCGCCAGAGGAACGCCTTGCTCACAACGGCCGGTCTGGCGGCAGAAGTTGCGCGGCGGGCCACCGAAGACGAAATGGCTGAGGAACGCCCTCGGATGAATATTCCGATTATTGGGAAATCTAGGGATACTTTTGCGACATATTAGCGGATGTTTGGCACCGGCTTTCGTTTGTTGCGCTGTCTTTCTCTACCGAAAATGCATATTTTTCGACCTTGATTGCCGCGCAGTGACAAATTGGTTTAGCAATGCCCCTCCTCCGCATCGACGGACTTGCCCATGCTTTCGGGCCAACGAAGGCGCTTGCCGGAGCCTCCCTTGAGATTAGCTCCGGCGAAATCGTCGCTCTCATGGGCGCAAACGGCGCCGGAAAATCAACCCTCGTCAATGCGCTTGCGGGAACGCTGGCACCCGACCACGGAACGATGACGCTCGCGGGTCGCGCCTACGCCCCCCGTTCACCGGCCGAGGCAACGGATGCCGGCGTGGTCACCGTCCATCAGTCGACAGAGCGCGTCGGCGCGCCGGGGCTATCCGTCGCCGACGCGCTGCTGCTGCATGCCTATGCCGATGGCTCGGCCCCCTTCTTCCTCAGCCGCTCCGCTGTTCGTCGCAAGGCGGCGGCCATGCTTGAGAACGCCGGGTTCGCGCTGCCGCTCGACCGGGATTTTGCAGAACTGACGGCCGCCGATCGTCAGCTCGTCGCCATTGCCCGCGCCCTGTCGCGCCAGGCGTCTCTGCTGATCCTCGACGAGCCGACCGCGAGCATTTCCGGACGGGAATCCGAGCGGCTCTATGCAATCCTGCGCCGCCTTCGTGATGAGGGCCTGGCGATCCTGTTCATTTCCCACCGGATCGCCGACCTCAATGCGCTTGCTGACCGCGCTGTCGTCATGCGCGGCGGCGCTGTCGTGGGAGAATTCGCACGACCGATCGACTTCGATCGTGCTGTCGAAACGATGATCGGCCGCCCCTTGCGCGCCGCCCGACCGGACGCCCGCGCCGTGCGCGGCGCACCGGTGCTGGAGATGGCCGGTATCCAGCTCGTTTCCGGCGGTACCCCGTTCGACCTCAATCTTCATCCGGGCGAGGTTGTGGCGGTCACAGGCGTGCTGGGTGCGGGCAAGAGCCGCTTGCTTCAGGCGATCTTCGGTACGCGAACACTTGCCGCTGGCACGATGCGGCTCGACGGTGAGGCCTACCGACCGGCAACACCCGCCGATGCGATCAACGCCGGTATCTTCATGGCCGGCGAAGACCGCCACCGCTCTTCGCTGATGCCATCCGATTGGCCGGGCAGCAATCTTGCGGCAACGATCAGCCTGCCACATCTGGCAAAGTGGTATCCGCTCGGTTTCCTCCTCGGCACCCGCGAGAAGCAGGAGGCGCAGCGCGCCATCGTTACGCTTGGCATCAAGGCAAGCGGGCCAGATGCGCCGATGAACTCGCTTTCCGGCGGCAACCAGCAAAAGGTGATCCTCGGTCGATGGAATGCCGAGCCGAGCCGCGTGCTTTTGCTCGACGAACCGTTCCAGGGTGTCGATGTCGGCGCCCGGCACGACATCATCACCGCGATCCGCGCCAACACCGAGCGCGCCACCCTGATCGCCACGTCGGACCCGGAAGAGGCGCTAGAAGTCGCCGACCGGATTCTGATCATCGACCACCACACATTGACGCCGGCCCCGCACGCGTTGCAAACGGCGGAAGCAATCGAGGCTTGACCGGATGACGACTACCAACAGCGAGAACCAAAGCCCGGTCAGCGAACGCGTCAGCGCCGCCATCCGCGCCAGCGCCGTCTTCATCCTGCTCATCGTCATGGTCGCAGGCTTTGCGATCGCCCAGCCCGCCTATATCAACGTCAGCAACCTGATGAGCATTCTGCAGGCCGTTTCCGTCGTCGCCATCCTGGGCGCCGGCGTCACGATCACGCTCGCCGTCGGCGGCTTCGATCTGTCGATCGGGGCGGTCGCCGCCTCGAGCGTCATGGCGGCGAGCTATTCGATGATCGTCTGGGGCCTCGGCGTCTACGAGACCGTGCCGCTCGTCCTCCTGTTCGGTGCACTCGTCGGCCTCGTCAACGCCTTTCTGATCGTGCGCCTGCGCGTGCCCGATCTCCTCGCCACACTGGCGATGATGTTTCTTCTGACTGGCCTGCAACTGATTCCGACGGCCGGGCGCTCGATCTCGGCCGGCCTGATCCTGCCCGACGGCTCGACGGCGAAGGGCGCTTACGATCCGTCGTTCCTCCTGATCGGGCGGTCGAGCTTCTTCGGCATCGTCCCCGCGCCTGTCGTCATCATGGTGCTTGTCGCCATCGTCCTGTTCGTACTGACGGAGCGTACCCGGCTGGGACGCCTGCTGTTTGCCACCGGCGGCAACGAACTGGCAACCCGGCTTGCCGGCGCTTCGGTTCCCCGCCTGAAGACGCTGGCCTATGTGCTTTCCGGCACGCTCGCCTCGCTCGGCGGCATCATCGTCGCTGCCCGCGTCGGTCGCGGTGACGTCTCGTCCGGCGCCTCGCTGCTGATGGATTCCGTCGCCGCCGCGCTCATCGGCTTTGCCGTTCTCGGCCTGCGCCGTCCCAACGTCTTCGGCACTATCGTCGGCGCAGTCTTCGTCGGCCTGCTTCTCAACGGCCTGACGATGCTGAACGCCCCCTATTACACCCAGGACTTCGTCAAGGGCGCCGTGCTCGTCGGCGCGCTTGCGCTCACCTACGGCCTTGGCCGCAGCCAGACGCGCTAGCCAACCCTTCAAACACAGTGAGGATACTGACCATGAGACATTTGACGCGCAGCCTTCTCGGCGGCCTCATCGCCGCTTCGCTGACGGCGACTCCTGCTTTTTCCGCCGGCATCGATGGCGCTCCTGCCCCGTTCGACAAGGGCGACGTCGACATCGCCGTGGTCAGCTTCCTCGGCGGCGGCGACTGGCTGCAGGCCTTCGAGGCGGGCGTCAAGCGCCAGGCGGATGCGCTTCATGTCAACCTCACCGTCTCGCAGGCGCGCAACGACAACGACACCCAGCGCAGCCTCATCGAGCAGGCGATCAATCTCGGCGTCGATGGCATCATCATCAACAATGGCCGTCCGGAAGTCCTGAAGGATGTGGCGCAGAAGGCGCTCGACGCCGGCATCAAGGTCGTCGCCTATGACGTCAACCTCGACAATCCCAAAATCCCTCAGATCGAGCAGAGCGACAAGGACATGGCCCGCCTGGTGCTGGAGCAGGCGGTCAAGGACAAGGGCGATGGCTTCGTCGGCGGCGCCGTCTATGTCGCCGGCTTCGCACCGCTCGACCGTCGTTACGCCGTCTGGAAGGATTTCGCCGCCAAGCACAACCTGACGGAGAAGGCTACCTGGGGCGTCGTCAACGACACGGTGCCGGCCTCCGTTGCCGACCAGACCAAGGCCGTCCTGACCGCCAATCCGGACATTTCCGTCATCTTCACCCCCTGGGATGAGTTCGCCAAGGGTGTGAAGCTGGCGATCGACGAACTGGGCGTTGCGAACAAGGTGAAGATCTACGGCGTCGATATCTCGACATCGGATATCCAACTGATGAACGAGCCGGATAGTGCCTGGCAGGCGACAGCCGCGACCAACGCCGCGGTCGTCGGCGAAGTCTCGGTGCGCGCGGTCTCGCTCGCAATCGCCGGTCAGTTCCCCGGCCAGTCGGTGCTGCTGCAGCCGACGCTCGTCACGCGTGACGATCTCGCCAAGGGCGAGATCAAGACGATCGAGGACTTGCAGGAGAAATTTCCGGCCTTCCGCAAGAGCGATGCGGCGACTGCCGAGTGGATCCCCACGGCCACCAATTAATTCCATTTGAAGGAAGAGCGCCGCGCTGATCGGCGCGGCGCTTTTTCAATGACAAAGACAGGAAAGACCATGAGCGGCATCGACCTTCCCACGCCCGATTTCACAAACAACATGAAACTGATCGGCCATTCGCCGATCGGCGGGCGCGGCGATGGTCTGCAACTGATGGTGCATCGCGGTTTCGCCTATGTCGCTCATCCCTGGTCCCAAGGGTTTTCCATCGTCGACGTGCGCGATCCGAAGAAGCCGGGCGCGGTCACCTATGCGCCGGCACCGGCCAACACCTGGAACATTCATCTGCAGACCCATGACGACCTGCTTCTGGTCATCAATGCGCTCGACCTGTTCGCCGACGTCGAGACCTTCGCCGACGAGAAAACCTACTACACCAAATCGGTCGGCGACACCGTCTCCGGCAGCGGCCGCAAACGCGCCTGGAGCGCCGGCATGTCGGTCTTCGACATTTCCGTTCCCGACCGTCCGCGCAAGATCGGCGAGTTGAATATAGACGGCGTCGGCTTCCACCGCCTCTGGTATGTCGGCGGCCGCTACGCCTATGCCTCGGCGCTGTTCGACGGCTTTACCGACTATATCTTCGTCACCATCGACATGGCGGATCCGACCCGGCCCGAAATCGTCGGTCGCTGGTGGCTGCCGGGCATGAACAAGGCCGCGGGAGAAGCGCCGACTGCACCTGAAGGCAAGCGCTACGCGCTGCACCATGCGCTGGTCTCTGGCGACACCGCCTATGCGTGCTGGCGTGACGGCGGCCTGACGCTCCTCGACATCAAGGATCATGCCAACCCGAAGCTGATCGCCCACCGCAACTGGTCGCCGCCGTTTGGCGGCGGAACGCACTCGCCCTTGCCGCTGCCCGGTCGCGATCTGCTCGTGGTCGCCGACGAGGCTGTGCTCGACCACGAGGAAGACGGCCGCAAGCATACCTGGATCTTCGATATCCGCGAGCCCACCAACCCGGTCAGCATCTCGACCTTCCCTATCCCCTCGGAAGCCGACTACGTCGCCAAGGGCGGGCATTTTGGGCCGCACAACCTGCACGAAAACCGGCCGGGCTCCTTCGTTTCGGAAACGCTGATCTTCGCCACCTGGCAGAATGCCGGCATCCGCGCCTTCGATATCAGCGACCCTTACCGTCCGCGCGAAACCGGCGCGCTGGTTCCAGCCGCACCGACCGAAATGACCGACCGGCGCGCGGGCCGCCCCCGCGTCATCCAGTCGGCCGACGTCTTCGTCGATGCCGCCGGGATCATCTATGCCACCGACTACAATGCCGGCCTCGCCATCATCGAATATGGCGGCTAGAGCATTTCCAGGAAAAGTGTGAAGCGGTTTTCCGTCAGGAAATGCGTAAAAAGCGTCTCCGCTTCAGACCGTGAGATGACGCCGCGCCTCGACGGTGTCGAGCGTCTCCGGCGGCCCCTCATGCACTACGGCGCCGCGGTCCATGATGTAAACATGGTCGGCGAGTTCGCGGCAGAAATCGAGATATTGCTCGACCAGCAGGATCGCCATGCCGGTGGAATCGCGCAGATAGCGGATCGCCCGGCCGATATCCTTGATGATCGACGGCTGGATCCCCTCGGTCGGCTCGTCGAGCACGAGAATGCGCGGACGGGTGACGAGCGCCCGGCCGATCGCCAGTTGCTGCTGCTGCCCGCCGGAGAGATCCCCGCCGCGCCGCCCCAGCATCGAGCGAAGCACGGGGAAGAGGTTGAAGACATCCTCCGGTACCGAACGATCGGCGCGCTTGACCGGCGCGTAGCCGGTTTCGAGGTTCTCCTTGACGGTCAGCAGCGGAAAGATCTCGCGCCCCTGCGGCACGTAGCCGATGCCCTCCTTGGCGCGGCGATAGGGCGCCATGCCTCCGAGCGTCACCCCATTGAAGGCGATCGAACCGGCGCTGACCGGATGCTGCCCGGTGATCGCCCTGAGCAGGCTCGACTTGCCAACGCCATTGCGGCCAAGCACGCAGGTGATCTTGCCCATTTGTGCTTCGATCGAAACGTTGCGCAGCGCCTGTGCGGCACCATAGTGGAGATTGACGTTTTCGACGCTCAGCATGGAGGCGTCCTTTCCCTTGGGCCGTTGGTGAGTGGCCGCTATCAGCGGCCGAGATAGTTTTCGATCACCTTCGGATCGCTGCTGACGAAATCGATCGAGCCTTCAGCCAGCACCGAGCCTTCGGCAAGGCACGTGACCTTGACCCCAAGCTCGCGGATGAAGCCCATGTCGTGCTCGACGACGACGACCGAGCGCGTCCTTGCGATCTCCTTGAGCAGGATCGCCGTTTCGGCCGTCTCCGCATCGGTCATTCCGGCAACCGGCTCGTCGACCAGCAGCAGCTCCGGCTCCTGCGCCAGCAGCATGCCGATCTCCAGCCACTGTTTCTGGCCATGCGACAGGTTGGCGGCAAGATCATCGCGGCGCGCGTTGAGCCGCACTATCGACAGGATCTCTTCGATCCGCGCCTTGTCGTCCGCCGTCAGCCTGTAGAACAGCGTCGGTAAGACCCCACGGCTTCTGTTGAGCGCCAGTTCCAGATTGTCCCAGATGGTATGGCTTTCGAACACCGTCGGCTTCTGGAACTTGCGGCCAATGCCGAGATTGGCGATCTCAGCTTCATCCCGTTGGGTGAGGTCGATGTCGCCCTTGAAGAACACCTGTCCCTCGTCCGGACGCGTCTTGCCGGTGATGATGTCCATCATCGTCGTCTTGCCAGCGCCGTTCGGGCCGATGATGGCGCGAAGCTCGCCCGGCTCGATCACGAAGGACAGCGAATTGAGCGCCTTGAACCCGTCGAAGGAGACAGAGACGCCGTCGAGGTAGAGAAGGCTTTTCGGCTTGGTCTGGCTGATCGTCTGATTCATGCCCATCACTCCGCAGCCATTGGTTCAGCGACAAGGGTGTCCCGAGCGCGTTGGGCATCTGCCGCCCGGCGGTGGGCTTTGCGGCGGGCAAGATAGGCGCTCGCGGTCCCGACCACGCCCTTCGGCAGGAACAGGGTGACGAGAACGAACAGCCCGCCGAGCGCAAACAGCCAGAACTCCGGAAAGGCCGCCGTGAAGATGCTCTTGCCGCCATTGACGAGGATCGCGCCGACGATCGGCCCGATCAGCGTCCCGCGCCCGCCGACTGCGGTCCAGATGACCACCTCGATGGAGTTGCCGGGCTCGAACTCGCCGGGATTGATGATGCCGACCTGCGGCACGTAAAGCGCGCCGGCAATGCCGGCCATCATCGCCGAGACCGTGAAGGCGAAGAGCTTGATATGCTCCACCCGATAACCGAGAAACCGCGTACGGCTTTCGGCGTCGCGCACGGCGACCAGCACCTTGCCGTATTTCGAGCGGACGATCGCCGCCGTCAGCACCAGGCATAGGGCAAGCATCAGGGCGGATGCGGCAAAAAGTGCGGCGCGTGTACCGTCAGCCTGGATGTTGAAGCCGAGGATATCCTTGAAGTCGGTGAGGCCGTTGTTGCCGCCGAAACCCATGTCGTTGCGGAAGAAGGCAAGCAGCAGCGCATAGGTCATCGCCTGGGTGATGATCGACAGATAGACGCCGTTGACCCGCGAGCGGAAGGCGAACCAGCCGAAGACGAAGGCAAGCAGTCCGGGCACCACCACCACCATCAGTGCCGCGAACCAGAACATGTCGAAGCCCTGCCAGAACCAGGGCAGCTCCTTCCAGTTGAGAAACACCATGAAATCCGGCAGCAAAGGATTGCCATAGGAGCCGCGCGCGCCGATCTGGCGCATCAGGTACATGCCCATGGCATAGCCGCCGAGCGCGAAGAACGCGGCGTGACCGAGCGAGAGGATGCCGCAGAAACCCCATACGAGATCGAGCGCCAGCGCCAGAAGCGCGTAGGTCAGATATTTGCCGAACAGCGAGACCAGATAGGTCGGCACGTGCAGCGGGTGATCCGGCGCCGTCAGCAGGTTGAGGGCGGGAATGGCGATGGCAAGAGCCAGCAGTAGCGCCACAACCGTGACGATGCTGCGATCGAGCGACTTGAGCAGAAACGAGGTGATCATGCCTCCACCGCCCTTCCCTTGAGTGCGAAGAGGCCACGCGGCTTCTTCTGGATGAAGAGGATGATGAGCACCAGAACGAGGATCTTACCGAGAACGGCGCCCGCATAGGGCTCGAGGAACTTGTTGAGGATGCCGAGCGAGAAGGCGCCGACGAGCGTTCCCCAGAGATTGCCGACACCGCCGAAGACGACGACCATGAAGCTGTCGATGATGTAGCCCTGGCCGAGATTGGGCGAGACATTGTCGATCTGTGACAGCGCCACGCCGGCCATGCCGGCGATGCCGGACCCGAGAGCAAAGGTCAGAGCGTCGACCAGGGGCGTGCGGATGCCCATGGACGACGCCATGCGGCGGTTCTGCGTCACGGCCCGCATCCTCAGCCCCATCGACGTTCGCTTCAGCAGGAACAGAAGGGCTGCAAAGACGGCGAGCGCAAAGACGATGATCCAGAGCCGGTTCCAGGTGATCGTCAAGCCGCCGAGATCAAAGGCGCCGGCCATCCAGGAGGGATTGCCGACTTCGCGGTTGGTCGGCCCGAAGATCGAGCGAACCGCTTGCTGCAGGATCAGCGAGATGCCCCAGGTGGCCAGCAGCGTTTCGAGCGGCCGACCATAGAGAAAGCGGATGACGCTGCGCTCGATGGCAAGGCCGATGATCCCGGTGACGAGAAAGGCGAGCGGCAGGGCGATCGCCAGCGACCAGTCGAAGAGAGCGGGATAGGAGGTGCGAATGACGTCCTGGACCAGGAATGTCGTATAGGCGCCGAGCATGACCATCTCGCCATGCGCCATGTTGATGATGCCCATCACGCCGAAGGTAATGGCAAGACCGATTGCCGCGAGCAGCAGCACCGAACCGAGCGACAACCCGTACCAGACGTTCTGGCCGGCGTTCCAGAATGCTTGCGCCTGTTCGATGCGCTGCAGCGCGGCCTCGATATCCGGTTTCAGGCTGGCATCCGCCGATGAGCGCGCTGAGGTCAGCGCGCCAAGTGCCTCGCGGCCACCGCCTTCTGCCAGCGTCTTGATCGCCGCACGCTTGTCGTCGTCGGAACGGTCGGAAACCAGAAGCGTCACCGCGCGCGCCTCGTCGAGCGCCTTGCGCACCGTTGCGTCCTTTTCCGCGGCGAGTGCCGTCTCGATCGCCTCGAGCGCGTCGGCATTCGGCGTCTGCCGCATGGATTGCGCCGCCTTCAACCTTGCGCCCGTATCGGCGCTGAAAAGCGTCAGTCCACCGAGCGCGCCTCGAACGGCGCGCCGGACGGCGTTGTTGACCTTGATTTTCTGCAGCTCGCCCTTCGGCACTTCGCCGACATCAGAGCCATCAAGCGGATTGACTAGAACAAGACTCGCGCCCTTCTCCGTCGTGAGGAAGACCCCGCCGTCGGTCTTTCGCGCATAGAGATTGCCCTCCCCAAGCGCCTCGAGAACCGGGATGACACGTGGATCGCCGCTCTTGGCAAGCGCGGCAATGCGATCATCGAGCTCGGCCAGCTTGGCCGTTCCGAGCGCACTGACGAGCGCGCCGAGATCGTCCGCGGCGCGCGAGCCCGTGACATGGGCTGAAACCAGCAGGCAAAGGGTGATCAACAGGGTTTGCAGAATGCGATACATCGCCCTCTCGCTTGGGTCTCGCTCGTCTGTGGCAGCGCCAGGCAGGCGCGGCCACCGCGGCATGGAATTTCGAGATCCCTTCGCCCAACGGGAGCATTGGGCGAAGGGTATGCCTGCCTATGATTTCGTCATTCAAAGGGGATTGAGGCGTTGGCCACGACCCGGAAACTATCGTTTGGTGATGAAATCAGGAGCCCTTGCCGCCGCATTTGCCCGTGGCGACGTTGAAGTTGCCGCAGGACATCGGCGCGCGCCAATCGGCGATCAGGTCCTTGGAGTCAGGCAGGTAATCGGACCATTCGTCACCAACCACGAGACCGGGCGTTTCCCAGACCGTCTCGAACTGGCCGTCGCTCTGGATCTCACCGATCAGCACCGGCTTGGTGATGTGGTGGTTCGGCATCATCGTCGAATAGCCGCCGGAGAGATTGGGCACGGATACGCCGATCATGGCGTCAAGCACTGCGTCGGTGTCGGTCGTTCCGGCCTTTTCGACCGCCTTCAACCACATGTTGAAGCCGATGTAGTGGGCTTCCATCGGGTCGTTGGTGACGCGCTTGTCGTTCTTGGTGTAGCCCTTCCAGGTCTTGATGAACTCGGCATTGGCAGGCGTATCGACCGACTGGAAGTAGTTCCAGGCGGCGAGATGGCCGACGAGCGGGGCCGTATCGAGACCGGCGAGTTCCTCTTCGCCAACGGAGAAGGCGACAACCGGGATATCCTCGGCCTTGACGCCCTGGTTCGCCAGTTCCTTGTAGAACGGCACGTTTGCGTCGCCGTTGATCGTCGAGACGACCGCCGTCTTCTTGCCGGCAGAACCGAATTTCTTGATATCGGACACGATCGTCTGCCAGTCGGAATGACCGAACGGCGTGTAGTTGATCATGATGTCCTCGGGCTTCACGCCCTTGGAGATGAGATAGGCCTCGAGGATCTTGTTGGTCGTGCGCGGATAGACGTAGTCGGTGCCCGCTAGAACCCAGCGCTCGACGCTTTCGTTTTCCATCAGATAGTCGACCGCCGGAACGGCCTGCTGGTTCGGCGCGGCGCCGGTGTAAAAGACGTTGCGCTGGCTTTCCTCACCCTCGTACTGCACCGGGTAGAAGAGGATCGAATTAAGCTCCTCGAAAACCGGCAGGACGGATTTGCGCGAGACTGACGTCCAGCAGCCGAAGACCGCCGAAACCTTGTCGACGGAAACGAGCTCGCGCGCCTTTTCGGCAAAGAGCGGCCAGTCGGACGCGGGATCGACGACAACCGCTTCCAACTTCTTGCCGAGCAGGCCGCCCTTCTTGTTCTGCTCGTCGATGAGCATGAGCATGGCGTCCTTCAGCGTCGTCTCGGAGATCGCCATCGTTCCCGACAGCGAATGCAGAATGCCGACCTTGATCGTGTCGTCGGCCGCAAAGGCGCCGTTGAATGCCGTCGTCGACAAGATCGTTGCCAGGAAAGCGCCGGTGACGCGTGCCTTGATATTCATCTGATTGAACCCCTCTCGTTCTGATCGCCGCAACGAGGCTTCGTACCTTTTGACCGTTGCTTGAGGGATCATCCGCCAGTCGTGCTGCACTGCACATACGTCATTCTACGTAGGTCGAGGGGGCAAAGAGGAAGCTGCCGCGATATGGGCGATCCGGAGTTCACGCCGCCGTGCAGGAATTGTGCAAAGGCCATGACGTTGAAATCAACGTGCCAGTCTGGCCGCAGGATGGCTTTTCCGGCTATTGAAACATCGAAGGCCGACTGGCCATCAACAGCAGCTCAACACAGGTGAGAGATCATGAAAGCACGTATCAAGTGGGTTGAAGAGCGGACATTCGTCGGCGAGTCCGGAAGCGGTCACAAGATCGTCCTCGGGACGGCATCCGGTCCGGAAGGGCGGACGCCTGGACCAAGCCCGATGGAGCTGATGTTGATCGGCGCCGGTGGCTGCTCGGCCTACGACGTCGTTCATATCCTCGAAAAGGGTCGCGAGCCGGTCGAAGATTGCTCCGTGGAGCTCGACGCCGACCGCGCAGAAGAAGACCCGCGCGTCTTTACCCGCATCCATATGCACTTCGTGGTGAAGGGGCGTGGCCTCTCGGAAAAGAAGGTCGAGCGCGCGGTCGCCCTCTCGCTTGAAAAATACTGCTCGGCGTCAGCCATGCTCGCCAAGTCCGCGAGGATTACCCATGATTTTGTCGTCGTCGACACATCAGCAGTGAGCGGATGATCCTTTCACACTTGCTTTCGCCATCTCCGCATTGCATAAATTTCACGCACGGAATGTGCGTGCCGTGAAAATAGGCACATATGTGTCGGCAATGCGAGAGATGACGAGGCAACATGGCGGCACGCCAGCGCATCATTCCCGTTCGACGCGAATACAATCGCTGGGTCGCCGACCAGACGCTTGAAGACTATGCGCTGCGCTTCACCGCCAAGAGCGCGCGGCGCTTTTCCTCCGAGCGCATCTCTCAGACGGCGATCGGGGCGATCTCGTTCCTGGCGCTGGAGGCGATCGGTGGCGCGATCACCATGTCCTACGGCACGACCAACGCCATCGTCGCCATCCTGATCGCCAGCCTGATGATCCTGACGGTCGGCCTGCCGATCAGCCGTTACGCGATCCGCCACGGCGTCGACATCGACCTTCTGACCCGCGGCGCCAGCTTCGGCTACATCGGCTCGACCCTCACCTCGCTGATTTATGCGAGCTTCACCTTCATCCTCTTTGCGATCGAGGCCTCGATCATGTCGGGTGCGCTCGAGCTGGCGCTCGGCATACCGCTTTGGGTCGGCTACATCGTCAGCGCGGTCGTCGTCATTCCGCTCGTCACCCATGGGGTGCGGCTCATCAGCAAGTTCCAGCTGATCACCCAGCCTTTCTGGATCGTGCTCAATATCCTGCCCTTTATCTTCATCGCCTTTGCGGACTGGGAGAAGGTCGCCACCTGGCTTGCCTATGCCGGCATGCATCATGCATCCGGTCCACCGGGCACGCTCGCGCCCTTCGACCTCATCGAGTTCGGCGCCGCCTCGGCGGTGATCTTTGCGCTGATGGCGCAGATCGGCGAGCAAGTCGACTTCCTGCGCTTCCTGCCGCCCGACGGCCAGCGCAAGCTGCATCACCGCGTCGCCATCTTCCTGGCCGGCTCCGGCTGGGTGCTCGTCGGGGCACCGAAGCTTCTGGCCGGTTCGTTCCTTGTCGTGCTGGCGCTTTCCTCCGGCGTTCCGTCGACGCGGGCGGCGGACCCGGCGCAGATGTACTACACCGCCTTCGGCTACATGATCCCGTCTGAGACCGCCGCCCTCCTCTTGATGGTCGCCTTCGTGGTCGTTTCGCAGTTGAAGATCAACGTCATGAACGCCTATGCCGGGTCACTTGCCTGGTCCAACTTCTTCTCGCGCCTCACCCACAGCCATCCCGGCCGCGTCGTCTGGCTGGTGTTCAACGTGGCGATCGCGCTGCTTCTGATGGAACTCGGCATCTACAAGCTCCTTGAGGAAACGCTCGGCGTCTTCTCGATCGTCGCCATGGCCTGGCTTTGCACCATTTCGGCCGATCTCTTCGTCAACAAGCCACTCGGCCTCTCGCCGCCTGGCATCGAGTTCAAGCGCGCGCATCTCTACGACATCAACCCGGTCGGCCTCGGCGCCATGGCGCTTTCGGCGACGATCGCACTGACGGCACATTTCGGCGCCTTTGGCGCCATCGCCGCATCGCTCGCGCCCTATATTGCCCTTGTTATCGCCTTCATCGCCTCGCCTCTGATCGCCTGGGCGACCGGCGGCAGATATTACCTCGCCCGCAAGCCGCGTAAAAGCTGGGCAAGCGAGAGCGAGATCACCTGCTCGATCTGCGAACATCCCTTCGAGCCGGAGGATATGGCTTGGTGCCCGGCCTACGCTGCGCCCATCTGTTCGCTCTGCTGTTCTCTCGACAGCCGCTGCCATGACATGTGCAAGCCGAAGGCACGCTTCAATGCGCAGGTGGCAACGGTCGCGAACGCGCTTCTACCCGAAGAGGTAACGGCGAAGCTCACGACGCGGCTCGGGCGCTACGCCATTTCGGCGGTGCTCTCGATCGCAGGCATCGGCCTGATCCTGGCGATGATCGCGCACCAGACCGGCAACGCTTCGCCCGAGACGGCAACAGTGGTCGAGCGCACCATTGCCGTCGTCTTCTTCGTCTTTGCCGTGCTCGCCGGCATCGTCTGCTGGTTCTATGTGCTCGCCCACGACAGCCGCGTCGTCGCCGAAGAAGAATCGTCACGGCAGAACACGCTGCTGCTGAAGGAAATCGCCGCACACAAGAAGACCGATGCCGCCCTGCAGCAGGCAAAGGAGACCGCCGAGGCGGCCAACCGCGCCAAGAGCCGCTACGTTGTCGGCCTCAGCCATGAGCTGCGCACACCGCTCAACGCCGTACTCGGCTACGCACAGGTGCTTGAGCGCGATGAAACGATCCCACCGGCCCGACAGGGCGCGATCAAGGTGATCAAGCGCAGCGCCGATCATCTCTCCGGCCTCATCGACGGACTTCTCGACATCTCGAAGATCGAGGCCGGCAAGCTGCAGGTCTATTCCAACGAGACCAACATCCATGATTTCCTCGATCAGGTCGTCGAGATGTTCCGCCCGCAAGCACAGGCGAAGGGGATCGCCTTCGAACATCGACGCGCGCCCGCCTTGCCGCGCTACGTCAAGACAGATGAAAAGCGGCTGCGCCAGATCCTCGTCAACCTGCTCTCCAACGCCCTGAAGTTCACCGAGCGCGGCGAGATCCGCTTCGATATCGATTATCGCAGTCAGGTTGCGACGTTTACGATTGCCGACAGCGGCCGTGGTATTGCCGAGAAGGATCTGCCGCGCATTTTCGACCCATTCCAGCGCGGCGAGGCGGAACATCTCGGCAGCATGCCGGGTCTCGGTCTCGGCTTGACCATAACCCGATTGCTGACGCAGACGCTGGGCGGCGAGATAGCCGTCACCAGCGAACCGAACAGTGGCACGACCTTCAGGGTCCGGCTGATGCTCTCCGCCGTCGATCGGCCGGCGCCGCTGATAGCGGTGCGCCGGATCACTTCCTATCTCGGCCCGCGGCGCACAATCATGATTGTCGACGACAACGCCGATCACCGCGAACTGATGCGCGAAATCCTGCAGCCGATGGACTTTACGGTGCTTGCCGCCGAAAGTGGCGGGCAATGCCTCGCGATGGTCGAGGCGCTGGCGCCGGACATCTTCCTCGTCGATATCTCCATGCCTGGTATGAACGGTTGGGAACTCGTCGACAAATTGCGCCGCAACGGCCAGACGGCGCCGATCATCATGCTGTCGGCCAATATCGGCGACGGCTCGACGACAGGCGCCCTTGTCGGCCACAACGACACACTCGCCAAGCCCTTCGGCGTCGGCCAGCTCGCGGACAAGCTTGCCGTTCAACTTGGCCTCACCTGGATCCACGAGGGCGAAGCGTCCGAGGAGCCGAGAGCGGCAAATGCCGATGCGATGACGTTGCCCGACGAGCACCATGTCGAGGAGTTGATCCGGCTTGGCGAGATCGGCTACGTCAGAGGCATCGAGGCCAAGCTGACGGAGATCGCGCTGGAGCCCGAACATCAGCTCTTCGTCGATGCTGCTCGCGCCTATGTCCAGGCCTTCGACCTCACGGGCTATGACGCCTTCCTGAAGAAAAAAGCGGCGAATGGAGCTGTCACCCGTGGTTGAGACTTACGATCGTCGCGACATCGTACTGCTGGTGGACGATTCCCCGGAGGCCCTCGGCTTTCTGACCGAGGCGCTGGAGCAGTCGGGCTTTTCTGTACTGATCGCCACCTCGGGCAGTGCCGCACTTTCGATTGCCGACCGGATTACGCCCGATGTCATTCTGCTGGACGCTGTCATGCCCGGTATGGACGGGTTTGAAACCTGCCTGAGACTGAAGGCCAACGCCTCCGTCGGCCAGACACCGGTGCTATTCATGACCGGGCTGACGGAAACCGAGCATGTGGTGCACGCCCTCGAAGCCGGTGGCGTCGACTACCTGACGAAACCGATCAACATCGATGAGCTCAGGGCCCGCATCCGTGTTCATCTCTCCAATGCCCGCTCGGCGCAAAGCGCCCGCGTTGCGCTAGACGCCGCCGGGCGCCATCTGCTTGCCGTTCGCTCTGACGGCAGTGTTCGCTGGTCGACACCGCAGGCCAACCGCCTCGTCAACGCCGCAACCGGCAGCGACGAGGGCCTTGCGACGATCGCTCGGCGCATCGCCGCCTGGATGGAAAAAACCGAGACAGGCGGCAAGCGGGAGAACAGCTTTACCCTCGAAGAGCCCGGTCAAGCGGGACTGCAGATCTCTTTCCTCGGCGCGATCGGCGCCAACGAATATCTCTTCCGCCTGACGGCCGAGAGCCGACGCAGCGACGACGAGATGCTGCGGCAGCACTTCTCGCTGACCCAGCGCGAATCCGAAGTGCTGCTCTGGATCGCGAAGGGGAAATCGAACCGCGATATCGGCGAGATTCTCGGACTGAGTTCACGCACCGTCACCAAGCATCTCGAACAGATCTATGTGAAGCTCGGCGTCGAAAACCGTGCCTCGGCGGCGGTCAAGGCGACACAGGTCCTGCACGGGATATAAGCAACAGCGTTCCGGCCGCACCGTACCTCACTCAATCGCTGCTAGCCTTCTTCGCATTTCCCTGGGCCCGAGAAGGGCGTCCGAGAATCCGGAGAGCGAAAGAGTGATGGGGATCGCCTTGCTTCCGGCGTTGCCGCCGAGTGCTCTAGCTAGGCTGAAGAACCTGTTCAGCAAACGCACGCCGCGCGCGAACACGTAGCGCGCCTATGATCGCCAGAGCGATCTGCCGCCAGCGCGCTTTTCGGGCGTATAGATCAATCGAAGTAGGACAAATTCCGCCGCTATAAACACAATATCGGCCTAAAGCCTCCACCCACTCTTGCACAAGCAACGCTCCGGCATAGGTATTGGCACAGTGCAGCCGGCCACGCCTGACCGAGCGTCGCGTGCGGAACATCCGGCCGCCGCACACGTTGCCGCTGGTGACCTTGGCCTTTGCTGGTGTACCATGGTGGTTTCTGAACGGAGGGTTGCGACATGCTGCGATGGCTTGTACTTGCCGCCGCGACCACGTCCCTGGCCGGTGTTGCGCAAGCGGATGAAGGTGCGTTCCTGAAGTCGCTGCAGGGCAGTTGGACGGGCGGAGGGACGGTCAGAATCCGCACCTATATGTCGCCCGTCAATGTTTCCTGCAACTTCGATTCCCAATCCCAAGGGTTGGCACTCTCAATGGAAGGCGTCTGTCGCGGATTGATCCTGATTTCAAAATCGATTGATGCCCAACTGAAGTTCAGTGGCACGAAATACAGCGGATCCTACCTGGGTCCGCGCGGCGGACGGGCGGGCCTGAGCGGCAGCCGTCGCGGCGACGCCATCAATCTCACCATTCGCTGGGCAAAGGAAGTCAACGGCGACCGCAGCGCCAACCTGACGCTACAGAAGATCGGCGCCAACGGCATGCGGCTGACCACCGTCGACGTCGACCCCGCATCCGGCGACAAGGTCGTCACCAGCGAGATCAACCTGCGCCGCAAGTGACGCCTTTTCAGCGCGCGCCTATCGTTTTCCGGCCTGAAAATTGCGCTGGTATGTAGCGCTCAACAGTGATTCCGCCGCGGTGGACGCCGCCATCGGATCGCGCGCTTCAATGGCGTCGACGATCGCTTCGTGCATCTTCAACGAGTGCTGCAATCCGCCAAACGTCCTGAGTGTCCGGGGAATGCTGATCGTCAGTGCGGTGCGGATCACCGACGAGACAGGCAAGAGAAAGCGATTGCGCGCCGCCTGGATGATTTCCAGATGGAATTCGATGTCGGCTTCGATGGCGGCGGAAACTGTCGCGTGGTCTTCGGTCATCCGGGAATAGGCCGCGCGGATGCGCACGAGTTCGTCCGCCGATCCTCGGCGGGCAGCAAGGCCCGCTGCCATCGGCTCTATCGCCAGGCGGATTTCAAACAGTTCTTCAGCCAGTTGCTGCTGATCCTCCGCCCCCTCATGCCAGGAGAGCACCACCGGATCGAGCGTGTTCCAATGCTCCGGTGCGCGGACACGGGTGCCCAGGCGCGGCTTGGCCTCGATGAACCCCTTGGTCGAGAGGATCTTCAGCGCTTCGCGCAAAGTCGTCCGGCTAACGCGCAGATTGCCCAGCATCTCGGATTCCTTGGGCAGGATGTCGCCGGGTTTAAGTTCGCCAAGCGCGATGCGCCGGCCGATCTCCGCCGCGATCTGCGCGGGCAGCCCGCGGTCACCGATCGTAAATGTCGTCATCAGCCGTCCGTTTCCGAAATCCCGGCGCGCATTCTGGCGCGATTCGACCCCTTGCTACCATAGCCGTTGCCACGCCCCAACACGGCCAAGCCAGGTTGAGCCTGGGCGAAGGCGGTTACACTTCGCCGAGACGACCAAGCTCGCCCGCAAAACGCCGAACCATTGCCAATCCTGTCTCGGTCGGGCGCAGCGCAGGCGCGCGATCGAAGACGGGCAGGCCGGCACGTTCGCCGAAGAGACGCTTGCCGTAGCACATCAGGTTCTCGATCCCCTGCATGGTGAACACCACCGCCGGCAAGATATCGCGATAGGCGGCTTCCGCCTCCTCGTCCCAGCCGTCACGATAGAATTCATAGGCCCTCACCGCATGGTCGATGCAATCGGGCGCAAGGATGAAGCCGCGGCATCCGGCACGCAGGTTATCGATGAGTTCAAGACCGGCGCGACCGTTGAAAACGGGCAGGCGGCCCTCTGTGACCTCGATCAGTGTGGCGATATCAACCACCGGCCCCTCGCCCTTGATGAGGGTAATGTTTGGATGCTGGCGGACCAGCTCGGCGATGTCGGTCGCCGTCAGCCCTCTGCCCATGAAGGCTGGCGCATTCTGGATTGCGACGGGCACGTCGATCGCATCGGCGACGCGACCAAAGAAACGGATATATTCCTGGGCCGAGAACTGGCCGACGATCGGCGGCTGCAGGATCAACCAGTCAGCACCGGCGCCAACGGCATGGCGCGCCTGGCGCACCTGCTCTTCGACCGACGGGCCGAAGATGGTCAGAGCCACGGGCACGCGGCCGGCCGTGTCCTCGACCAGCCATTCCATCACGGCCATGCGTTCGGCCTCGCTCAACTTCGAGGCTTCGGTCGCAAGGCCAAGCGCTGCCATGCCGTGCACGCCGGCAACGAGACAGACTTCCGTCTGCCGACGCATCGCCTCGCGATCGAGCTTTTCGTCGTCATCAAACAGCGCGTAGAGGATGGCGTGGATGCCATGCAGGTCGGCAGGATCGAACCGAGACATCGTCGCTCCTCCTCAATGGCTCTCGCGCGGCACGGCGTGCCCGCGACAACCGACAAGGAAATCAAGATCGGCGCCGCGATCGGCCTGCATCACGCGCTCGACATAAAGGCCCTGGTAGCCACCGGGCATGGCGATTTCCGGTGGTGTCCATTCCTCCCGCCGGCGCGCTAGCTCCGCCTCGTCGACATCGAGGTGCAGCCGGCGCCCGGCCACGTCGAGTTCAATCCAGTCGCCGTCCTTGACCAGCGCCAAGGCACCACCGACCGCAGCCTCCGGCGCGACGTGCAGAACGACAGTACCGAAGGCGGTGCCCGACATGCGAGCGTCGGAGATGCGCACCATGTCGCGCACGCCCTTCTTCAGCAGCTTTTGCGGCAGCGCCATGTTGCCCACCTCGGCCATCCCGGGATAGCCCTTGGGGCCGCAATTCTTCAGAACCATGATCGATGTCTCGTCGATAGCGAGGTCGGGATCGTCGATACGCTGCTTGTAGTGATCGATCGTTTCGAAGACGACCGCGCGGCCGCGATGCTGCATCAGGGCCGGGGTCGCGGCGGAGGGCTTTAGGATCGCCCCCTGCGGCGCCAGATTGCCCTTCAAGACGGCAATCCCGCCCTGCTGCGTCAACGCCACGTCGCGCGGCAGGATGACATTGGGATTGTAATTCTCCGCATCCGCAATGTTTGCGCCGACGCTTTGGCCGGTAACCGTCGGGTTGTCGAGATCGAGCAGATCGGCGATTTCCTTCATGACGGCGGGAAGACCGCCGGCGTAACAGAAATCCTCCATCAGGAACGTGCCTGAAGGCATGAGGTTGAGGATCGTCGGGACATCCCGGCCAAATCGGTCCCAATCTTCGAGCGTCAGTTCGGTTCCCACCCGTCCGGCAATCGCCAGCAGATGAACGACGGCATTGGTCGAACCACCGATAGCGCCGTTGACGCGGATGGCATTGGCAAAAGCTTCGCGCGTCAGGATGTGCGACGGGCGCAAGTCCTCGACCACCATCGCGACGATCCGCCTGCCGGAAAGCCGCGCCAGGCGCGCGCGGTGCGCATCGACGGCAGGATAGGCGGCGTTGCCGGGCAGAGCCAAGCCCAATGCTTCTGCCATCGACGCCATGGTCGAAGCGGTGCCCATGGTCATGCAATGGCCAGGCGAACGCGACATGGCGCTTTCGGCTGCCATGAATTCGGCCGGCGTCATGACACCGGCGCGCACATCCTCGGAGAATTTCCAGACATCGGTGCCCGAGCCGATGGTCCTGCCCTTGAGCCGCCCGTTCAGCATAGGTCCGCCTGAGACGACGATCGCCGGCAGATCGCAGGATGCCGCTCCCATGACGAGGGATGGCGTGGTCTTGTCGCAGCCGGCCATCAGCACGACACCGTCGATCGGGTTGCCGCGGATTGCCTCCTCCACATCCATGGACGCAAGGTTGCGAAAGAGCATGGCGGTCGGACGCAGGTTGGACTCGCCGCAGGAAAAGACCGGAAACTCCAGCGGCAGGCCGCCCGCCTCCAGCACGCCCGCCTTGATATGTTCGATCAGGCCGCGAAAATGAGCGTTGCACGGCGTGAGTTCGGAAAAGGTATTGCAGATGCCGATCACCGGGCGACCGTCAAAGGCGTCATCCGGCAGGCCGTTGTTCTTCATCCAGCTGCGATGAATGAAGGCATCCTTATCGAGCCCCCCGAACCAATGCTGCGATCTCAGTTTTCTCGACACGTTCAGCTCTCCCTACGTACCCTGCCATGTGTTGGCCGACGGGCATTTTTATTTCTCATATAATCGGAGTTATTCGCGGTCAAGCATCTACCACGCACAATTGCCCGTGCCCACCAGCCTATGCGGGAGTGGGCGGGCACATCGCAGAAGATGAAATGACGTCTCGAGATCGCGGGCGAAACCGGTCACGGGGGGCAAAGCGTGCCGCCCCCTGGCCGCACGAACGGCAGGCGCCGCACCACCGCGGCGATGCACGGCGGACAGCTATCGGGGCATGGCGGCGTGACTTGGCTTAAGGATGATGCAAAACGCTCAGTCCACCGTCGACGGTCAGGCAGGTGGCGTTGATGAAGGTGCACTCGTCCGACACCAGGAAGAGTGCGGCGCGAGCGATTTCATCCGCCGTGGCGATGCGGCCGCCGGGGTGCAGCTTCATCGTTTCCGCCTCGGCGGCGACCGGGTCCGGGAAGCTGTTCCAGTATTCGACCGCCTTCTGGGTCAGCACGTATCCAGGCGCAAGGGCATTCACCCGGATGCCTCTGGAGGCATATTCGATGCCGAGCGACTTGGTCATGCCGAGAAGCGCATGTTTCGCCACGGGATAGGGAAACGTATGCGGTATGATCGTGAAGGCATGTGTCGAGGCGATGTTGAGAATGACCCCACCGCCCGCCTCGATCATACCGGGCAGAACGGCGCGGCTACAGTTCCAGGCGCCCTTGAGATTGACATCAAAGCAGCGCTGCCAGTCGGCATCGGTCGTTGCTAGCGGCTCTGAAAAGACATTGATGCCGGCATTGTTGACCAGCGCATTCGGCCTACCGATCGTCTTTTCGGCCTGGCGGATGGCCTCGGCAATCGCATCGGCATCGGTGATATCTGCCGTCGTCGAGGCAAGCGTGCCGCCTTCCGCCGCAAGCCGGGCCGTCTCCTTTTCGAGCAGCGGCCCGTCGCGATCGATCAGAAAGAGGCTGGCGCCTTCCTTCAGGAACGCTTCGGCCATGGCAAGACCAATGCCCTGGGCTGCCCCTGTAATGACAATGCGTTTTCCAGCGAGCCGCTTGCTCATATTTTCTGCCTCCCTCGACTGATGATCCCGCGCAACCGTCACCACTCGGCGACGCTGCCGTCCTCATGGCGCCAGATCGGATTGCGCCAGCGATGGCCCTCCTTGGCGCGCTCGATGACATAGGCCTCGTCGACCTCGACGCCGAGGCCCGGACCCTGCGGGATCGAGACAAAACCGTCCTCATAGTGGAAGACGTCCTTGTTCGAGACATAGTCGAGAATATCGTTGGCCTCGTTGTAATGAATGCCGAGGCTCTGCTCCTGGATGAAGGCGTTGTAGCTGACGGCATCGATCTGCAGGCAGGCGGCAAGCGCGATCGGCCCGAGCGGGCAATGCGGCGCCAGCGCCACGTCATAGGCCTCGGCCATGGCGGCGATCTTGCGGCATTCGGTGATGCCGCCGGCATGGGAGAGATCGGGCTGGATGATGTCGACATAGCCGTCCGCAAGCACCGACTTGAAGTCCCAGCGCGAATAGAGCCGCTCACCGAGCGCGATCGGCGTAGAGCAATGGTTGGCGATTTCCTTCAGCGCCTCGCGGTTTTCCGAAAGCACCGGCTCCTCGATGAACATCAGCTTGAACTGCTCGAGTTCCTTGGCGAGCACCTTGGCCATCGGCCGGTGCACCCGGCCGTGAAAGTCGACGCCGATGCCGATATTCGGGCCGATCGCATCGCGGATGATGCCGATCGTCTCCACCGCCTTGTCAATCTTCTCGTTGGTGTCGACGATCTGCAGTTCCTCGCAACCGTTAAGCTTGATCGCCTTGAAACCGCGCGCCACCACATCCTTGGCGTTGCGGGCGACATCGCTCGGGCGGTCGCCGCCGATCCAGGAATACACCTTGATCTTGTCGCGGCACTGCCCGCCGAGCAGCGAGTGCACCGGCTGGCCCAGCGCCTTGCCCTTGATGTCCCAAAGCGCCTGGTCGATGCCGGCAAGCGCGCTCATGTGAATGGCGCCACCGCGGTAGAAGCCGCCGCGATACATTACGTTCCAATGATCCTCGATCAGGAACGGGTCCTTGCCGACGAGATAGTCGGCAAGCTCGTGCACCGCAGCCTCGACCGTCAGCGCCCGTCCCTCGACGACAGGCTCCCCCCAGCCGACGATACCTTCGTCGGTCTCCACCTTGAGAAACAGCCAGCGCGGTGGAACGATATAGGTGGTGAGCTTGGTGATCTTCATGAGCTGAGGTCCAGTTCGGTGGGGATGGCTTGTCACGACCGAGCCCAAAGCGAGCTCACCGCGACCGGGATTTCAGAGGGTGGGTTTCGCAGGGCTGTGTTGCTTGACCGCGGTTGCCAGATCGCGCGCGGCAAGATCGAGCATGCGGATCGAGCAGTCGCGGGCCGCTGACTTGTCGCGCATGCGCAGCGCTTCGACCAGTTCGCGATGGACGTCGATCGCTTCGTCGCGCCGCTCGGCGGCTTCGTTCGATGCATGCAGCGAAAACTTGAGCGCCGCCTGGATGATGCCCACAAGCTGCAGGAAGACCTGATTATGGCTGGCCCTTAGCAGGCAGGTGTGGAACGCCACGTCAGCGTCGGTGAAGCCGGCAATATCGCTCTCGCCGTCACGCATCGCCTGCCAGGCTCGCTCGAGATCGGCGATTTCCTGGACCGTCGCACGCTCGGCGGCGAATTCGGCGGCAACCGGCTCGATCGCCCGGCGCGCTTCCAGGATGCAATTCAACAGGTCGAATTCGAAGATGCGTTCGCCGATCCATTCGAGCACCTGGGCATCGAGAATGTTCCACTCGTCCTTGCCGCAAACGACGGTGCCGACCCGCGAACGGCCACGCACCATGCCCTTTGATTCGAGGATCTTCAGCGATTCCCGGATAACGGTCCGGCTGACGCCATAACGCTCGCACAGATCGTTTTCGCGCGGCAGATAGGAGCCGACAGGAAAGATATCGGCGCAGATGTCGGAAGCGATGGTGCGCGTCACGTTCTTCTGGACGCGCGGCCGGCGCTGCACCTGCATCTCCGCTGCGCCCTGCGGCTCCTGACCTTCCATCTGCATCTCCACCCATGCCTTCGTATCTGCCGACGCTTTTATCCCAGATCACCTTCCCTCGCGACAGGGATCCAAGGAGCGTATCGACAATTATTATACATCACTACCTCATTCATCATACAAAGGCAATTGACGGATATGATGATTCATCATACACAAATGGCAACTGCAGGAGGCAGTTCACCAGGGAGAGAAATCATGCGCTTCTTCAAGGCCGCCATTTTGGCCGGCACCGTCGCCGTATTCGCCGCAACCTCGGCCTTCGCCGCCGACGTCAAGATCGGCTTCATCGTCAAGCAGCCCGAGGAACCGTGGTTCCAGGACGAATGGAAGTTCGCCGACGTCGCTGCCAAGGAAAAGGGCTTCACGCTGGTCAAGATCGGCGCGGAAGATGGCGAAAAGGTTCAGTCCGCGATCGACAATCTCGGCGCACAAGGCGCGCAGGGTTTCATCATCTGCACGCCTGACGTCAAACTCGGCCCGGGCATCATCGCCAAGGCGGCCGCCAACGATCTCAAAATGATCACGGTCGACGACCGCCTGGTCAACGCCGACGGCAGCCCGATCGAAGACGTGCCGCATATGGGCATCTCGGCCACCAAGATCGGCGAAGCCGTCGGCCAGTCGATCGTCGACGAGATCAAGAAGCGCGGCTGGGACATGAAGGACGTCGGCGCGATCCGCGTATCCTACGACCAGTTGCCGACGGCCGTCGACCGTGTCGAAGGCGCACTGTCAGTGCTGAAGGCAAACGGCTTCCCGGAAGCAAACATCTTCGACGCTCCGCAGGCCAAGACCGATACCGAAGCCGCACTCAACGCCTCAACCGTCGTTCTCAACAAGAATGCCGGCATCAAGAAGTGGGTCGCCGTCGGCCTCAATGACGAAGCGGTTCTCGGCGCCGTGCGCGCCACCGAAACCGTCGGCATTGCACCCGATAGCATGATCGGCGTCGGCATCGGCGGCGCGGACTCGGCCATCAACGAGTTCAAGAAGCCCGCAGCAACCGGCTTCTACGGCACCGTGATCATCTCGCCGAAGCGCCACGGCTATGAGACCGCACTCAACATGTACGAGTGGGTCGCCAACGGCAAGGAGCCGGAAAAGCTGACGCTGACGGCCGGCCAGATCGCGCTGCGCGATAACTATGAAGCTGTTCGCAAGGACCTCGGCATCGAATAATCGTCGTCTTCGATGACTTTGAGCCCGGCGGTTCGACACCGCCGGGCGCCCCATTCCCGGAGCGTCGCAGATGCAAGACTTCCTCGAATTCCGATCCATCTCCAAGGGCTACCCTGGCGTTCAAGCGCTGTCGAACGTCTCTTTCTCGGTGAAAAAGGGCGCGGTTCACGGCCTGATGGGCGAAAACGGCGCCGGCAAGTCGACGCTCATCCGCGTTCTCTCCGGCGACCAGTCCGCCGACACCGGCGAAATCCTGATCGACGGCGAGCCGCAGCACTACCGCTCGGTGCGCGACGCCTTTCATGCAGGCGTCATCGTCATCCACCAGGAATTGCAGCTCGTCCCGGAACTGACGGTCGCCGAAAACCTCTGGCTCGGGCGCTTTCCGAGCAAGGCCGGCGTCATCGATCGCCAGCAGCTGACCGGGGTCGTTTCAAAGAAGCTTGCCGAGATCGGCATCGATGTCGATCCGGCCATCAAGGTCGCCTCGCTTTCGATCGGCGAGCGGCAGATGGTCGAAATCGCCAAGGCGGTGATGCTCGACGCGCGCGTCATCGCGCTTGATGAGCCGACCTCGTCGCTGTCCTCGCGAGAAAGCGAGATCCTCTTTACCCTCATCGATCGCCTGCGCGCCAACGGCACGGTCATTCTCTACGTTTCCCACCGCCTCGATGAGATCTTCCGCCTCTGCGACAGCCTGACGGTGCTGCGCGACGGGAAACTCGCCGCCCATCATCCCGAAATCTCGAAGGTGACGCGCGACCAGATCATTTCGGAAATGGTCGGCCGCGAGATCGCCAATATCTGGGGCTGGCGCGAGCGCAGCCTCGGTGAAGAGCGGCTGCGCGTCGAGAGCATTTCGGGAGCGAAACTTCGCCAACCCTTGAGCTTCTCCGTCAGGCGAGGCGAGATCCTCGGCTTCTTCGGCCTGATCGGCGCCGGCCGCAGCGAAATGGCCCGCCTCGTCTATGGCGCCGATGCCCGCAACGGCGGTTCGGTGTCGGTTGATGGCGTCACGATCCAGGCTGACAGCCCACCCCATTCCATCCGGTCGGGCATCGTGCTCTGCCCGGAAGACCGCAAGTTCGATGGCATCGTCCAGGGACGATCGATCGAAGAGAACATGACGATCTCCTCACGTCGCCATTTCTCGCCCTTCGGCCTTATCAACCCTGCGAAAGAAGGCGCGCTTGCCGACAAGTTCATCGCCAAGCTTCGCGTGCGTACACCGTCGCGCCGCCAGGACATCATCAATCTGTCGGGCGGCAATCAGCAAAAGGTCATCCTCGGCCGCTGGCTGTCCGAAGAGGGCGTCAAGGTGCTTGTTATCGACGAGCCGACACGCGGCATCGATGTCGGTGCAAAGTCGGAAATCTACGAAATTCTCTACGAGCTCGCCGCCGAGGGCATGGCGATCGTGGTGATCTCCAGCGAACTGCCTGAGGTCATGGGCATCGCCGACCGCATCATGGTCATGTGCGAGGGCCGCGTCGCCGCCGACATTCCCAGAGCCGAGTTCGACGAGCGGCGCATTCTCGCCGCCGCCCTGCCGGACGTTCAAAACTTAAACACTCCTTCTCACGCACAGGTACGGTGACGATGACCTCCTTGAAAAAACTCCTTCTTGGCGAACAGGGCCTCGTCGTCATTTTCGCACTCGCCTTCGCCGTCGTGTCGCTGACGGTCCCCAACTTCCTGACCGAGCGAAACATGCTCGGCCTGCTGCAGTCGGTCGTCACCATTGGCATTGTCGCCTGCACCATGATGTTCTGCCTTGCCTCGCGCGACTTCGACCTTTCGGTCGGCTCGACCGTTGCCTTCTCCGGCATGGTCGCGGTCATGGCCTCAAATGCGACCGGATCGATCCTGCTCGGCCTGGTCGCGGCCCTGGTGTGCGGCGGTCTCGTCGGAACGGTCAACGGCGTCGTCATCGCCCGTTTCCGCATCAACGCGCTGATCACGACGCTTGCCACCATGCAGATCGTGCGTGGCCTGGCGCTCATCGCATCGGACGGCCGCGCCGTCGGCATCAACGATCCGAGCTTCTACCAACTGGCCCTTTCGCGCTTCCTTGGCATCCCGACGCCGATCTGGGTCATGGCGCTGTTCTTCGTCGCCTTCGGCTTTTTGCTGAACCGCACCGTCTTCGGCAAGAACACGCTGGCAATCGGCGGCAATCCCGAAGCGTCGCGCCTAGCCGGCGTCGACGTTGCGCGCATGCGCATCTGGATCTTCGCGCTGCAGGGTCTCGTCTGCGCCGTCGCCGGCGTGTTGCTGGCGTCGCGCATCACCTCGGGCCAGCCGAATGCGGCGACCGGCCTCGAACTTTCGGTTATCTCCGCCTGCGTGCTCGGCGGCGTCTCGCTTGCCGGCGGACGGGCGGCGATGACCGGCGTCATCGTCGGCGTGCTGATCATGGGCATTGCGGAAAACGTCATGAACCTGCTCAACATCCAGGCCTTCTACCAGTATGTCGTGCGCGGCTTCATCCTGCTGCTGGCCGTTCTGCTCGACAACCTGCGCTCGTCCGCCGTTGGCCGACGCGTCTAGCAGCCGCATGTCCTCGGACGTCCTGCCGCTTAGCAATGGAGAGCTTTTGATCGAATTGAGCCGCTTCGGCGGCTCGATCCTGTCCGGTTCCTATTGCGGCGTGCCGATCTTCCGATCCACGCCAACCGGCGGGCTTGCCTCGCAGCACCACGGTCAGGAGGCGAGCTTTCCGCTCGTTCCCTTCGGCAACCGGTTGGAGGGGAACAGCTTCACCTTCTCAGGCAATCGCTTCGTCCTAGCTCCCAACGCCATCGACCCCTGTTACCTGCATGGCGACGGTTGGCTGGCGGCATGGCAGGTCGTCTCGCACAGCGAAACCGAAGCATGCCTGCGCTATGTGCACGAGGCAGTTGCCCCCAATCCCTATGCCTATGAAGCCGTTCAGCGTTTCACTGTTGAAGATGACCGCCTGACCGTCACGCTTTCCGTCACCAACAGGTCGGGCTTCGCTCTGCCCATCGGCCTCGGCCACCATCCCTTCTTCCCGAGAACCGCCGGCACACGGCTGATCGCGAAGGCCGAACGGTTCTGGACGGAAAGAGAAGGTCACCTGCCCGACCGGCCCGGGCCGATACCGCACACTCTTGAGTTCGAGCGGGGCAATCTCTTGCCACGCCGATGGCTGAACAACGCCTATGAGGGATGGGACGGCAAGGCCGTGATCGAGTGGCCGGAACACGACCTCTACCTTGAAATCGACGCTCAGCCGGTCTTCGGTCATTTCATGCTCTATTCGCCTGCAGACGCAGACTTCTTTTGCTTCGAACCGATGACGCACCTGCCGAACGGCCATCACCTTGCCGGTCTCGGCGGTCTGACAATCGTCGAACACGGGCAAAGCCTGACCGGTATGCTGACCTTCTCCCCGCGCCCGATCTCATCCCTAAAAGACCTTGAATAGGAACAGGTTGCGGGCAAAGCTGAACCGTAGTTTCAAACGATGAAGCACCGCACGTCATCGTTTCATCTCTCGAACCGATTTCGAGCCTATGCCGCCGCGAGCGACGACGCGTCGAAATCTGCGGCCCATTGCACGGCCGGCCGCGCGGCGCAGCGCTCGATCCAGGCTTTGACGGCGGGCACATTCGGCGTTGCTTCCGGGAACCATGCAAACGGCGAATAGAGCAGCAAGTCGGCAGCCGAGAACTGCTCGCCCATCAGATAGGGGCTTGCCGTGAGCGCCGTCTCGAGTTGACGCGCCATCTCGACGGAACTGCGGAACGTGAACTGCAGATAGGGATGCGAGAGCCCCGCCGCCTCGACGATCAGCACCGGCTCGACCACGCCCGCGTACCAGGCAAGCCAGCTCAGATAACGGCCGCGCTTGGCATCGCCGGGAAGCGGCGCCAGTTTCTTGGCGGGGAAAAGATCGGTCAGGTACTGAATGATGGCGATGCTTTCCCAGATGACGACGCCATCATGCACCAGCAGCGGCACCTTGCCCTCCGGGTGCGGATTTTTCGGGTCCTTGGCCCCGCTGCCGTCGCCGCGGGTGATGCCGACGATTTCGATGTTCACCTTGTCAAGCGCATCCAGTTCGCGAAGCAATGTGATGATGCGCGAGGAGCGGGAGCGCGGGGCGTGATAGAGCGTCAACATGGAAAGTCCTCGGATTGCGGTTTCTGTCTGGGCTCTTTATAAAACAACCCAACTGCCAATTTTCGTCAGTAGGCTCATGGCGCGCAGCGATCGTTTGTTTCGTCTTCTCCAGGCGCTTCGCAGCCTGCCGCCGCCGGTGACGGCCGCCCGGCTGGCCGAGGAAACCGGCGTGTCGCAGCGCTCGCTCTACCGCGATATCGACAGCCTGCGCGCCGCCGGTGCCGTCATCGACGGCGAGCGCGGTTTTGGTTATCGCCTCACCGAAGATATCGCCCTCCCGCCCCAGACGTTCACCCGCCTTGAAATCGAAGCCCTCGTGCTGGGTCTGGCCGAAGTTCGCCACATGGGCGAACCCGAGCTTGCGCGGGCTGCCGAAGCCGTACTTTCGAAGATAACGGCCACCCTGCCCGACCGACTGCAGCAGCAGACGATCCATGCCGTCTCGCAGGTTCACCGTTTCGAGCACAGGCAGGCGCCGGATATCAACGTCGGGCTGCTTCGCGAGGCCTGCTGGCAGGAGCGGGCAATCGTCATCGACTATATCGACGCCGGGGGCCAGCACAGCGAAAGGCGCGTGCTGCCGCTCGGCATCGTCTATCTCGAAAATGTGCTGGTGCTGCTCGGCTGGTGCTGCCTGCGTGAGGACTTCCGCAAGTTTCGTATCGATCGCATCGCCGAGATAAGGCCGACGGACGAAAATTTCCGGCCGCGGCGCGTGCCAATGCTGCGCGAGTTCATTGCCCGCATGAATGCCGGCGCAACGGACACGGCGCCGGCCCACCTCATGGGATAGGCCGACGCCGCAAACCGTTCAGTTCAATGCTGCTTGAGCGCGGATCAGAAGTCCGGCGCTACGCCGAAGACGAACTCCACCTGCTCGCCCGACATGTTGTAATATTGGTGATCGGTACCGGCCGGAATATAGAACCCGTCGCGCGGATTGAGCTCGAACCAGGCCTGGCCTTCCGCGTCGGGCACGTGAATGTTGAGCGTTCCCGAAACGACGTAGAGGCATTCATCGCCCTTGTGGCGTTCGACGCCGGTGCGCTTGCCGGCCAGCAGCGTCGTCTTTCCGACAGTCAGCTGATCGGTGGCGCAATAAAGGCCGGTAAAGGCGCCTTGCGTCGCCTGGTCCAGGCTCCACAGCAGATCGGCATCGCGCATCGGATGGATGGTGCGCGCGTCGCGGTGGGCTTGCGCCTCCATCGGCCAGCGGCCGAAAAACTCGCTCTGGCTGTAACGCGACTGAGCAAGCTCGAGATAGGGCTTGGTGCGGGCATAGGGACCGGACGTGCCCTTTGCCGGCGGTGGCGCAAAGAACTCCAGCACCCGGACCTGGTCATTGCCGAGGTTGAAGCCGTGATGCCAGGTGTCCTTGCGGAAGAACAGCGCCTCGCCCTTTTGCGCAATGCAGAATTCGCCTGTTTCAGGATTGGCAAGGCCGAGCTTGCCGCTCAGCACATAAAGCACTTCATCGGCACCGAAGATCGTCCTGAAAGCGTCGGTATGCTTGAAGCAGCCACCGGGCTGCATGCCGAAGACGATCTGATGGATGCTGTCGGTAGAAGCATAGATCCAGTCGTCGACGAGGCCGGCATTCTCCTCGCCCCAGAGGTGCCGGGTGACGCCGGCATAGGGGATATGGCTGGCGCGGTCGAATACGGGACGCGGTGAAGGCTTGTAGCCCATCGGTAACTCCTTGGCTGCGAGCGCGTCGATGCGCGCTATTTTCAGTTTGAGGGCGCACGCGTCCGCTCGATCAGGCGGGCGGTGACCTTGCGCTTCATTTCCGGGTCGAGATGCATGACGTTGAAAACCTCCGCCATCCACAGGCCCTCGACGGCAAGGCGGATGATCGTGGCGTCGACCGGATCCAGACCGTCTTCTTCGACCGCCGCCTGGCAACGAATGTTCTGCTGGCGCACGATCTCAAGCAGGTCGGGAAAGTTGGAGAGCGCCGCCGTGATGCTGGCGCCGAGGCGGTCGTATTGCTCGCCGGTACTTGCGGCTTCCCCAAGCGTCGCGCCGACATAGGCTCGTGTGTAGCGGCCGTGCGGATCCTCGTCCTCATGCTCGATGCCGGCAAGACCGGTCTCGAAGCGGTAGACGAACCGTTCGACCATGGCGCGCACAAGGGCGTCCTTGCTGGCGAAATGATAGAGGATGCCGCCCTTGCTCAGGCCCGTCTGCTCCGCGACCTCGTCGAAGGTGAGCGAGGAAACGCCCTTGCCCACGACGATCGCCTCGGCGGCAGTCAAAATACGGTCCCGTGCGCTTTCACGTTTTGCCATGTCGGTACAATCCAGTGTTGAAAAATCTGCGCACGCTATATCCCTGAACTCTCGCGCAGGCTATCGACGATCTCGGCCATCAGCGCCAGATCGTTGCGTGAATCGTCGAGCGTGGTTTTCGGCTGCGTGCCCTTGACCAGATGATCGTGGAAGGCGCGCAATTCGAGCGCGAAGGGGTCGGTATAATCAGGACCGAAGACCCTTGTCTCCGTCTCGGTGTCGGTCGAATCGATCACCTCCAGCGAGGTCGGCAGGTTGCGGATATAGGGCGTGTCGTAGCTGACACGCAGTTGCCGCCGGTCGGACAGCACCTCGATGCGCGCGTCGAAGCGGGCAACGTTGTCGATCATCGCCTCGTAGATCGCGGTGAAATGGCCATAGTCGAAAAGCGCGACGATGGATTCCCCATTGGCCTTGTGATGGGCCGCGATCACCCGCTTCGGCAGCCCGATCAGTTCGCGCATCGCCGAAAGGCTGTGGGACGACAGCCCGGTCAGGACCTGATAGGCGCGCATGAGGTCGGCGGGCGCATCCTCCCCGACGACCTGCTTCAGGAGCGCCGACGTCTGCGCGCGGGATTCGGCGAGGAACGCGGCGTCTAGATCGTTGGGGTAGAAGATATTGCGGGTCTGTTTGATGAAGAACGGGCCCTCGCAGATGATATCGCGCACGCGGACGTAACGGAGCTCTTCCGGCTTCGGCATCATTGCCTTGGCGCGAAGGAAGCTCGGCGAATAGCGGCGCATGTAGGCGACGAACAGCAGCTTGTCGGTGGCCTTGGCGAGCGGCGCGACCGCGTCGATCTCACCGAGCGTGAGGCAGGCCGGCTTTTCCAGGAAGACATGCTTGCCGGCTTTGAGCGCCAGTTCGAGATAGAAGCTGTGCGTCTGGTCCGGCGTCAAAATGAAAACGGCATCGATGTCGGGGGAAGAGGCGAGCGCCTCTGCCGTCTCGAACGGCTTTGCACCGGGGTAGCGCGCCGAACAATAGGCCGTCAGGCTCGGCGAGACGTCGTAGACGCCAGCAATTTCAAACAGGTTCCGGTGATCCGAAAGGATCGGCAGATGCATGAGCTGGCTGACTTCGCCAAGCCCGATCAAACCAACGCGAACGACACGCATGAAAGCAACCTTTCCGCCTCACGAACGAGGCAACAATTCAACCTTTGACCGCACCGGCCGTCAGGCCGGAGACGATATGTTTCTGGAAGATGAGAGCGAGGATGACCAATGGCACGGTGACGATCGTCGATGCCGCCATGATCGCGCCATAGGGGAATTCGTACCGGCTGGAACCCGAGATCAAGGCGATCGCCACCGGCACGGTGCGGTTATCGTCCGTCAGGATGAAGGTCAGCGCGAACATGAACTCGTTCCACGAGGCGATGAAGGCCAGCAGTCCAGTCGAGATCAGTGCCGGCCCCATCATCGGCAGGAAGATGCAGCGCACGATCCGCAAGGGCGAGCAGCCGTCCATGATCGCCGCCTCCTCGATCTGTTTCGGCAGATCGCGCATGAACGTGGTCAGCACCCAGATGTTGAACGGCAGCGTGAAGATCATGTAGGAGAAGATCAGCGAACCGACCGTGTTGTAGAGCCCGAGCCAGCGGATCATCTCGAACAGGCCGGACAGAAGCGCGATCTGCGGGAACATCGAGACCGCGAGCACCAGCAGCATGATCGGCGAACGACCGCGAAAGTCGATCCGGCCGAGCGCATAGGCGGCCGCAATCGCCAGCATCAGCGAGAGTGCGACGACCGAGAAAGCGACGACCAGCGAATTCAAGAGGCTGCGCAGGAATACGCCGTCCGACAGGATCGCAGCATAGTTGTTGAATTTCAGGTCCGGGAAGAACGTCACGTCGAAGATCGCCTGACCTGATTTCAGCGATGAGGCGATCATCCAGTAGAACGGAAACAGCGTATAGAGCGCGACGACGCCGAAGAGGCTGTATATCGCGATCCTGTGCAGGCGTTTGCGGGCGTTGCTTCTGACCATGTCAAACTCCCAGCAGACGGCGGTTGAGACGGAAGACGGTGACGTAGATCGCTGTCACGACGGCGATCATCAGGAAGACGGCGGTACTAGCAGCCGAGCCCACCCCCATGTCCTGGAAATTGACGAGGACCTCGCGGGCATAGATCGACACCGTCTTGGTGTCGTCGCTGTTGGAGGAAAGCACGAAGCTCAGGTCGAACATGCGCAGCGCATCGAGCAGGCGAAAGAGCACGGCAACTGCAATGCTTGGCGCCAGCAGCGGCAGCGTCAGCGAGGTGAACTGCTTCCATGCCGGCACGCCGTCGATCGCCGCCACCTCGTAGATGCCGCGCGGCAGCATCTGCAGGCCTGCCAGGATCAAAAGCACCATGAAGGGCGTGGTGATCCAGACATCGACGGCGATGATCACCGGCATGACCAGCGAGGCATTGGCGGTCCAGGCGATGCCGCTTTCGATGAAACCGGCCATCTTCAGCACGTGGTTCACGATGCCGAACTGGTCGTGCAGCATCCACTGCCACATGCGGGCGCTGACCACGACCGGGATCGACCAGGGGATCAGGATGATCGCCCGCATGGCGCCGCGCCCGGCGATGTGGGAGTTGAGAAGGAGCGCGATCGTCAGCCCGAGAACGGTCTCGATCGACACCGAAATGACGGTGAAATACAGCGTATTGCGGACGGATTGCCACCACAGCGGATCTTCGAACAGCGCCCGATAGTTGTCGAAGCCGATGTAACTGTAGAAGTCCGGCTCCGTCAGCAGCGCGTCGGTGAAGGAAAAGACAAAGGTGCGCCCGAGCGGCCAGAGGGCGACGGCGGTCAGCACCAGCAGGCTCGGCGCCAGAAACCACCAGGCGGTGCGGGCGCGGGCCTGCCGCAATCCGAGAGATCTTATTACTGCCCCTGACGTCATCGTCTCAAGCCTCCGCGGCACGAAGCGCGCTTTCGTCGACCCCGAACAGATGCGCCTTCGACTGCATCCAGCCGATGGTGATGTCGGCATTCGGCCGGAGATCCGGCTTGCCCTGCACCTTCATCACCAGCATCTGGCCATCGCCGACACGCGCGTGCACCAACGCCTCGCCACCGAGTGGTTCGACAAGCAGCACCTGCGCCGGGATCTGCACCTCGCCATCGCCAAGGATCAGATCCTCGGGCCGCAGGCCGATGCTGATCTCGCCGTCATAGTCGATACGGCCGAGCGCATGGGTGACCCCCATGACCTCCAGACGGCTCGCGCTTGTCTCGCGGCGCAGGGTGCCCGGCAGAAAATTCATCCGCGGCGCGCCGATGAAGCTGGCGACGAATTTGCTCGCCGGCCGCTCATAAAGTTCCATCGGCGTGCCGACCTGGGCAATCCGGCCGTCCTTCAGGACGACGATGCGATCGGCAAGCGTCATTGCCTCGAGCTGGTCGTGGGTGACATAGACGGTGGTGGCCTTGAGCTCGCGGTGAATACGCGCGATTTCGACGCGCATTTCCATGCGCAGATCGGCATCTAGGTTGGAGAGCGGCTCGTCGAAGAGAAAGAGCTTTTGCGAACGCACCAGCGCACGGCCGATGGCGACCCGCTGCTGCTGCCCGCCGGAGAGCTGGGCGGGTCGACGGTGCAGCAGATGTTCGATCTTGAGAAAGCGCGCGACCTTGCTGACCCGCTCCTTGATTTCGCCGGCGCCCAGTCGCGCTGTCTCCAGCGCGAAGCCGAGGTTGCGCTCGACGCTCATGTGCGGATAGAGCGCGTAGGACTGGAACACCATGGCGATGCCGCGCTCGGCCGGCGGCGTTTCGTTCATGCGCCTGCCGCCGATCTGCAGTTCGCCGTCGGAAATCTCCTCGAGCCCGGCAATCATCCGCAGCAAGGTCGACTTGCCGCAGCCCGACGGGCCGACGAACACCACGAACTCTCCTTCGCCAACCTTCAGGTTGACTTTGTCGATCACGGTCAGCGCGCCGAAGCGCTTGACGACATCGGTTAGGTCAATTCCACTCATATGCGCACCGCCTGTTTGCGAGCTTTGTTTGCAAGCGCCGCCACGCCGACCGCGCAGGCCGTGTCGCCAAGGACGCTTCTGATAATGGGAAGATCCCGGGCGCCATCGGCCCAGATGAATGGGCGCGTCAGGCTAGCAAGGCGCTCGTTGACCGAAGGGTCGCCGCCGATACCGCCGCCAAGGATCAGGATTTCAGGGTCGAGTGTGTTGACGAGCTGCCCGAGATAGGAGGCAAGCGACAAAAGCGCGTCACCGACCATCGTGGCCGCCCTCGGATCGTGTGCTTCCGCTTCGAAGAGCTGCAGCGCGGTCGTCCCCGGACGGTCGATGAGTTTGCCGTAGCGCTCGCCGAGCGCCTTGCCGCTGGCGAATAGCTCAAGATTGTGGCGTACCTGAAGGTCCTGATCTTCGCCGCCAAACGCCACGAGGTCGCTACCGGAAAAATGGATGGCAAAGCCGCGGGCGCCGGCATAGGGGGTGCCGCCGATCACCAGCGAATGCGACAGGCCGGTCGAAATCGTCACATAAACGAAGGGATCCGCATCGACGCCAGCTCCGATCCAGCCTTCGGCGTAGGCCGCGGCCCGTACATCGCTGTCGATATGAACAACACCGAAGCGGCTGAGATGCTGGCGGTAGTCGAGATCGCGCCAATCGAAATTCCAGGCCGATGCCGGTTCGCCGGCGCCGGTCACGAGTTCCGGCAGGCAAAGGCCGAGGCCTGCGGTATCGAGCTTGCGTGCGCTGCTTTCGGCCTCCATGGCCTCGGCGAGCACCCCGACCAGTTCGAGGACTGCACGGCCGCCTTGCTGGCAGGGCGTCGCGGCCGTGCGCTCAGTGATAACGGCACCGTCGGCCAGACGCACGAGGCAAGCCTTGGTCTTCGTCCCGCCGACATCGATGCCGATCGCGTGCTGGCTCACGGGCGCGCTCCCAATCGACCGGCCGCCGCGGCATCGATGTGCAATTCGGCGGCCCGGCATTCGGCGGCAATCGTCGCCGGCCAAGTGGCGTCATAGGCCGTGGCGCCGCTCATGCGTTCGCAGGCGTGGCGTTTGCCCTCGCCCCAGGCGATCATCGCTACGGATTTCGACAGCTCCGCAATCGAGGCGATACCGATGGTCACGCCATGCGACGGTACTTCGTCGATGCCGCGAAAGTCGGGGAAGGTCGCGAGATTGTCGCGCCGCGTCTGCTCGGCTAGAGCGACCACCCGCGTCCGGCTATCGCGCGCCGAGCCTGGCGGGTTGAACGCGATGTGACCGTCGCCGGCGCCGGAAGCGAGCAGAAAAAGATCGATGCCGCCGACAGCGGCGATGCGGGCATCATAGTCGTCGGGATTGCTTGGGTCCGGCATCCAGAAGTTTGCCCGTGGAATGCGAAACTCGGCAGGTAGCGCCGCGTTGATCCGCCCGACGATCTCACGCTCGCCGAACCCGCGGCAGGAGAAATGCACCGATGAAGGCGGTGGCGTCAGACGGTCGCCGCCGCTGGCCTGCAAGTATTCGTCCATCATGACGATGACCAGCCGCGAGCAATTGATCGGCTCAACCTTCAGCCGCCGGCCGATCGCCTCGTAGACCGGCATGGGGCTGCGCCCACCCGGACAGCCGAGCACATAAGCACGGCCTTCGGAACCTCGCGCCCGGATGCCATCGACGATCCGCTCCGCCAGATGCTCTCCGATCGATAGCGGCGTATCGTGGACCTCGACCTTCATGCCTTTGCCCGCTCAGCCAAAAGCTCGGAAACGAAGCGGAAATTCCGTTCGGCGATGGTTTCCGGCGTGTCGGGATGGCCGCGCGCAAGATCCTGCTCGACCACGAGCGGGCCATCGTAGCCCGTCTGCCGCAGCGCATCGACGAAAGCGGCAATGTCGACGACGCCGCGATCGAGGTCGGTCATGATGACCTCTTCGAAGGCGCGGTCGCTGTGGATGCCTTCGGCCAGAACCCGTTCGCGATAGGCGCCATCGACGTTCTTCAGGTGGATGGCGTTGATCCGATCCCGGTGACGGACAAGGAAATCAGTCGGATCGGCCTTCCAATAGGCGTGGTGACCGGTATCGAGGCAGAGCCCGACAAGGCCTGGCTCCGTCTCGGCAAGCAGGCGCTCGATCTGCGGCTCAAGCTCGACGCAGGTGCCCACATGCGGGTGAAAGCTGAACTCCAGCCCATGCGAGCGGGCGATGCGTGCAGCGCCCGTGGTTTGCTCGACGACGGAGCGCCAGCCTGCTTCATCGACCACGCCCATCCTGTCCTTCGGATAGAACTCCGACTCGTCCATCAGGATGAAATGCGTCGCGCCGACCTCAGACAGCAGCCGACAGATCGCTTGCGTCTTTTCCTTAAGGACCGGCCAGGAGGCGGGATCGGCGAGTGTGTGGACATGGGCCGCCGCGACGACCGAAAGGCCGCGGCTGCCAAGCTCGGATGAAAGCACCTCTGGATCCGTGGCAAAGAAGCCGTAGGGTCCAAGTTCGGTGTGCCGGTAACCGGCCGCCTTGATGCGGTCGAGATAGTCGGTCCAGTTGATTTCGTTGCCTTCGGGCCAGTAAACGCCCCAGCAGCACGGTGCTATCGCAATGTTCACGGGTGATGTCCTCGATCGGTGGGAAATAGGCGGGGGCTTACCAGCCCCGCGCCTTTAGACGTTCCAGGTCGCTCGCAACCTTCGCCAGGGCATCGTCCGCGCTTTCCTTGCCGCTCAGCACATTGTGCACGCCATTGAAGATCCGCTGGGACACCCGGTTGTAGGACGCGCCCGTGACCTGCGACGGACGCGAGGCGCTTTCGGCATATGCCTTCTCGGCAAACTGCAGCGAAGGATTGGCCGCCAGAACGTCCTTGTCTTCGTAGAGCGCCTTCAGCGTCGGGCTATAGGCCTGGAGCGCGCGGCGCTTCTGTTCCTTGGCGCCGGTGAGATAGCGCACCAGGCTGACGGCGGCGTCTACATCGTCGGCGTATTTCGACACACCGAGAAGACCCGCCCCGTAACATCCGCTCGACTTGCCGCCTTCAGCCCCAACCGGAAGCGCCATGACGCCGACCTTACCGCGCAGCGACGATCCGTCGGCCTGCGTCGTGCCCCAGACATAGCTCCAATTGCGATGGAAAACCGAGTTCCCGGCTTCGAACACGCCGCGCGAGCCTTCTTCGTCGTAGTTCAACACGCCTTCCGGGCTGATCCCGCCGATCCAGGATCGGGCAATATCGAGCGCTTCGGCCGCCTTCGGATTGTTGGCTGTGATCTCGCCCTCGGGCGAAATGAAGGTTCCGCCGCCGTAGGATGCCACCCATTCGAGCGCGTCGCAGGTCAGCCCTTCATAGGCTCGCCCCTGCCAGACATAGCCCCACATGTCGGGACTGCCTGATGCCCGCTCCTTGTCCTGGATGAGCTTCGCCGTCTCGGTGAGCTCCCGCCAGGTCTTCGGCTCGGCCTTGCCGTACTTCTCCAGAAGGTCCTTGCGATAGAACATCAGGCCGGCGTCGACGAACCACGGCATTGCCAGCAGCTGGCCATTGATGGTCGCGTCGGCAAGAGACGATTCAAAATGGCTGGAAACTTCGTCGGCAGGCACCTTCTGCCGGAGATCGACGAGGTGCGACGCGAGCGTGCCGACCCAGATATTGTCGAGGGTCAAGACATCAACGTCGCCGGACTTTCCGGCGAGCAGCTGCTGGTAGAGCGGCAGCGCCTCGCCCCAATTGGCCGGCATCTTGTTGATCTTGACAGTATTGCCGGTTTCCTTGGCCCAGGCCTCGGAGGCCGACTGGCAGAGCTCGAGCTCCGCGCCGGCCGAGCTGCAGAAAATCGATACTTCGGCCGCAGCCGCTGGAAATGCGGCAAACGCCGCGGTGGCCAAGGCGGCCGCTTTCACACACTTCGTCCAATGCATTCTCGTCTCCTCCCCAGAAAACGCTTTGCCTCGATCAGTGATGACAAATTACTATACCGTCCAGACGGTACAGTAAAGTGGGGAGAACGAGAATTTCACAGGAACGTTGGCGGCCCGGCAGCAAACCGCCAGCCTATGACCTAGGGCGGCAACGCCACGAGGCTATCCCGCAAAAGAAAAAAGGCGTGGCCCACCAGAAAGTGGACCACGCCTTGCCGCACCGAGATGCGGTCTTGCCCTAGGAGGCAGCTTTATTCGGCTGGCTGAAGACCCGGAACCGGGCTTTCCGGCAGCGCCCGGCCGCCAAGGGTTGCGGCAAGCTGGGTCTCATCCAGTTCGCCTTCCCACTTGGCGACCACGATGGTCGCAACCGCGTTGCCGACAAAGTTGGTCAGTGCCCGGCACTCCGACATGAAGCGGTCGATGCCGAGGATCAGCGCCATGCCGGCAACCGGCACCGCCGGCACGACCGAAAGCGTGGCGGCAAGCGTGATGAAGCCGGCGCCGGTAATGCCGGCTGCACCCTTGGAGCTCAGCATCGCCACGAGCAGCAGCAGCACCTGGTCGCCGAGCGACAGCGGAATGTCGGTCGCCTGGGCAATAAAGAGTGCGGCGAGCGTCATGTAGATGTTGGTGCCGTCGAGGTTGAAGGAATAGCCGGTCGGAATGACCAGCCCGACAACCGAGCGCTTGCAACCGGCCTTTTCCATCTTGCTCATCAGTCCCGGCAGCGCCGCTTCCGAAGAGGATGTACCGAGAACGAGCAGCAGTTCTTCCTTGATGTAGCGGATGAGGGCGACGATCGAGAAGCCGTTGTAGCGGGCAACCGCGCCGAGCACGACGAAGACGAAGAGCAGCGAGGTCAAATAGAATGTGCCGATCAGCATGGCGAGATTGGCGATCGAACCGACGCCATATTTGCCGATGGTGAAGGCCATGGCGCCGAACGCACCGATCGGCGCCGCCTTCATCAGGATCGCGACCAGCTTGAAGATCGGCAGCGTCAGCGCGTGCAGGAAATCGACGACAGGCTCCGCCTTCTTGCCGACCATGGCGAGCGCCAGGCCGAACAGAACGGAGATGAACAGCACCTGCAGGATATCGCCCTCGGCAAATGCGCCGACGAGCGTGGTCGGAATGATGTTCATCAGGAAGCCGGTGATCGACTGCTCATGCGCCTTCTCGGCGTAGGAGGTGACCGCCTTGACGTCGAGCGACGCGGGGTCGATGTGCATGCCGGCGCCGGGCTGCACCACATTGGCCACGATCAGGCCGATGATGAGCGCGAGCGTCGAGAAGGTCAGGAAGTAGATCATCGCCTTGCCGGCGACCCGCCCGACCTTGGCGAGATCGGTCATGCCGGCAATGCCGGTGGCGACGGTCAGGAAGATGACCGGGGCAATAATCATCTTCACCAGGCGGATGAAGGCATCGCCTAGCGGCTTAAGCTGCGTGCCGACCTCCGGGTAGAAATGGCCGAGCAGGATGCCTGCGGCGATGGCCGCCAGAACCTGGACATAGAGATGACGATAGAAAGGTGTCTTGCCGCGCGGTTCCGCGGATTGGTCGATAATCATGATATCCTCCACTTAGGCCCAGTCCGGCGTCATGCCGGGCCTCCCAGGCCCTATTTCCGAAGCGCGACAGCTCGGGCTGTCATGAGGATGTCATCTGCAATGGGCGTGCCAGATCGCAGCACAGCTGATCAGGCCATTGAAATATCGCCACTTTTTCGAGAATCTTGGATCACGCACACGAATATTTGAGCGGATATCCGCACAGATCATCTGGAAACTTGCGCGGAATAATGCACAATTCCGCCATGTCCATGCCCGCGCCCAGCCCTATCAATCCAGAGGATCTCGACCGGCACATGCGCCGCGCCTGGCTGATTTTTGCCGCGCTAGCGTTGGTGTTGCTGGCAGCGGGGCTTTTTTTCGCCGGCGAATATGGGCGAAACAAGGCGCTTGAAACCGTCGACATCCAGAGCCGCATCGATGCCAATCTCAAGGCCTCGCTGCTGAGGGCAGTGCTGGAGCGGCAGCGCGCGCTGCCTCTGGTACTGGCAGACGATGTAGAGGTGAAGACGGCGCTTGAGAAGGGTGGCGACCAGCCGTTGCAGCGGCTCAATCAAAAGCTCGAGGCGCTGGCCGCCAATACGGATGCGGCGGTGATCTACGCGATTGGCCTCGACGGCGTGGCGGTGGCTGCCAGCAACTGGCGCGAGCCAACCAGCTTCGTCGGCAATGACTACGCTTTCCGCGAATATTTCCGGCTGGCGATGCGCGATGGCAAGGCCGAGCATTTCGCCATGGGCACCGTCAGCAAGCGGCCAGGCCTCTACATATCAAGACGTGTCGACGGGCCTGACGGCCCGATTGGCGTCGTGGTCGCCAAGCTCGAATTCGGCGGGGTCGAGGCCGATTGGCTCGCCTCCGGCAAGCCGGTCTATGTCACCGACCGGCGCGGCATCGTGCTGATCACCAGCTTCCCGTCCTGGCGCTTCATGACGACCCGTACCATCCCCGGGGATCGCCTCGCCGCCATCCGCGACAGCCTGCAGTTCGGCGATGCCTCCCTGCTGCCGCTACCGTTCCGCCGGATCGAGCCAACGAGCAATGGATCGAGCGTGCTGACAGCGCTTCTGCCCGGCAGCAGCGAGCGGCAATACCTCAGGGTCGAGACCATGGTGCCCTCGACCAGCTGGCGGCTGGAGCAATTGGCACCGCTAGACGCAGCCCTTGGCGCCGCGAGCCGCGAGGCAAGGCTGCTGGCCCTTGCCGTTATCGTGCCGCTGCTGGCGCTTGCCGCATTCCTTCTTCGCCGGCGCCAGGCTTTGACGCAGGTCGCGGCCAACGAACGCGCCGCGCGCGATGAGTTGGAACGCCGAGTGGCCGAGCGCACACAGGACCTAAGCCTCGCCCGCGATCACCTCGAAACCGAGATCGCCGACCACAGGCGCACGGGCGAGAGGCTGCAGGCGGTGCAGCAGGAACTGGTCCAGGCCAACCGCCTGGCAATCCTCGGACAGGTGGCGGCGGGCGTTGCCCACGAGATCAATCAGCCGGTCGCAACCATCCGCGCCTATGCCGACAATGCGCGCACCTTCCTCGACCGCGGCCAAAAAGAAACCGCCGTCGAAAATCTCGAAAGCATCGCTGCGCTGACCGAGCGGGTCGGCACCATCACCGACGAACTGCGCAGCTTTGCGCGCAAGGGCCGTTTCGTCGCCGAACCGACGGCGATGCGGGAGGTGATCGAAGGCGCTCGAATGCTGCTGCGCAGCCGCTTTGCCGGCCGCATGGACGCGATCGTCATCGACCTGCCTGATAACGGCCTCAGCGTGCTCGGCAATCGCATCCGCTTGGAACAGGTGCTGATCAACCTGTTGCAGAATGCCCTGGAAGCCCTCGGTGATCGGGCAGACGCTGAGATCCGTGTGCGGTGCGAGTTAGGCCCCTCCGAAACAGTTTCGCTTGTTGTCGCCGACAATGGTCCGGGCATTCGGCCCGATATCCTCGAAGACCTTTTCACGCCGTTCAACACCTCCAAGGATGAAGGTCTCGGTCTCGGCCTTGCCATCTCCAAGGAGATTGTCGCCGACTATGGCGGCGACATCGAGGTCAAGACCAGCCCTGAGGGCACCGTCTTCACCGTGCGTTTGAAGAGGGCCTGAGCGATGCAGCAATCCGTATGCCTCGTCGACGACGACAGCGAACTCAGGCGGGCGATGAAGCAGACGCTGGAGCTTGCCGGCCTCGCGGTCTCCGCCTTTCCCGGCGCGGCGGAAGCGCTCGCAATCCTCAACCCGGATTTTAGCGGGATCGTCATCAGCGATATCCGCATGCCCGGGATCGACGGCCTCACGCTGTTTCGCCGGATCGCCGATTTCGACCCCGACCTGCCCGTCATTCTGGTCACCGGCCACGGCGATATCCCGATGGCCGTTCAGGCCATTAAGGACGGCGTCTATGATTTCATCCCGAAACCCTTTGCCGCCGACCGTCTGGTGCAGAGCGCACGCCGCGCCTTGGAAAAACGCCGGCTGGTGATGGAAAACCGCGCGCTGAAACGCGCAGCCGAAGTCGCCGGTGAGAGCCTGCCGCTGATTGGCCAGACACCGGTCATGGAACGGCTGCGCCAGACCTTGCGGCATATCGCCGACACCGACGTGGATGTGCTTGTTGCCGGCGAAACCGGCAGCGGCAAGGAGGTGGTGGCGACGCTGCTGCACAATTGGAGCCGGCGCCGCAACGGCAACTTCGTGGCGCTGAACTGCGGCGCACTGCCGGAAACGGTAATCGAGAGCGAGCTTTTCGGCCACGAGCCCGGCGCCTTCACCGGTGCCCTGAAGAAGCGCGTCGGCCGTATCGAGCATGCGAGCGGCGGCACGCTTTTCCTCGATGAGATCGAGGCGATGCCGCCGGCAACGCAGGTCAAGATGCTGCGAGTGCTTGAAGCCCGTGAGATCACGCCGCTTGGCACCAATATCGTGCGCCCCGTCGATATTCGGGTCATCGCCGCGGCCAAGATCGACCTCGGCGACCCGGCCCAGCGGGGCGATTTTCGCGAGGATCTCTATTTCCGGCTGAACGTCGTCACCCTGTCGATCCCGCCGCTGCGCGAACGCCGGGACGATATCCCCCTTCTCTTCTCGCATTTCCTGACGCGGGCAGCCGAGCGTTTCAAGCGCGACGTGCCGACGCTTTCGCCGGCCGTCAGCCACTATCTGAGGTCTCATTCTTGGCCGGGCAATGTGCGCGAGCTCTCGCACTTCGCCGAGCGCGTCGCCCTTGGCGTCGAAGGTTCGCTCGGCCAACCGATTGCCGCGGCGCCGACCAGTGCCGGCCTGCCCGAGCGGATCGAGCGCTACGAGGCGGAAATTCTGAAAGAAGCGCTGCGGGCGCAGCACGGCGACGTCAAGGCGACGATCGAAGCGCTCGGCATTCCGCGCAAGACCTTCTATGACAAGCTGCAGCGGCACGGCATCAACCGTGCGGATTATGCCGATCGCCGGGGATCAGAGAAGTCCGGCCGCTAGCGCATTTCCAGGAAAAGTGCGGAGCGGTTTTCCGTCAGGAAATGCGTAAAAACGAAAAGAACGAGCGTGCCCGCGGCTTCGTCTCATCCGGAAACGCTCTACCGGGCAATCAACAGGCCTGACACGCAACCTTCGGATTAACGCTTGACGGCGCATCCGGATCGATGGCTATCTCTAGGCATTCACCAGGGGGGTCCCGTCAAGGGGCTGAGATACTGCTGGGCGGATCGGCTTTGCCGACCGAGGCGCAGTGACCCGTTGAACCTGATCCAGTTCATACTGGCGTAGGGACGGTGCAGACATTGACGCCACGATTCCGTCATTCGCGCGGAATTTCAGGCAAACATGTCTTTTCCTTCCGGCTTCAGAACTGGGTCTCCAACCGCAAACTTGGAGCCTCATCATGAATATTGCCACCAAACCCGCAGAACTCTCGGTCACAAAAGGCCCGCTTCCCGCCTCGAAAAAGGTCTACAAGCCAGGCACGATCCATCCCGACATCCGCGTTCCCATGCGCGAAATCACCCTGCACCCGACGTCGGGCGAGCCGCCGGTCACCGTCTACGACGCCTCCGGTCCCTACACCGTAGAAGATGCCAACATCCGCATCGAGGATGGATTGCCAAGACCGCGCCGCGACTGGATCATCGCTCGCGGCGATGTCGAAGCCTATGACGGGCGCGACGTGCGGCCGGAAGACAACGGCTTTGCCTCCGGCGACCGGCTGACGCCGACCTTTCCCCTCCGTCACGCGCCGCTGCGCGCAACCGGCCGGCGCGCGGTGACGCAGCTTGCCTATGCGCGGGCCGGCATCATCACGCCCGAGATGGAGTTCGTCGCCATCCGCGAGAACCTTGGCCGCGACGCTGCACGCGCCGCGCTACGCGACGGCGAAAGCTTTGGCGCCCATCTCCCCGATCACGTCACGCCCGAATTCGTCCGCCAGGAGATTGCCAGCGGCCGCGCCGTGCTGCCGGCCAACATCAACCACCCAGAATCCGAACCGATGATCATCGGCCGGAATTTCCTGGTGAAGATCAATGCCAATATCGGCAACTCCGCCGTCACTTCGTCGATGGCCGAGGAAGTGGAGAAGATGGTCTGGGCCACCCGCTGGGGCGCCGATACGGTGATGGACCTTTCGACCGGCCGCAACATCCACAACATCCGCGAATGGATCATCCGCAACTCGCCCGTGCCGATCGGCACCGTGCCGCTCTACCAGGCGCTGGAAAAGGTCAACGGCATCGCCGAGGATCTCACATGGGAAGTCTATCGCGATACGCTGATCGAGCAGGCGGAACAGGGGGTCGATTACTTCACCATCCATGCCGGTGTCCGGCTGCACTATATCCCGCTGACCGTCGACCGCGTCACCGGCATCGTCTCGCGCGGCGGCTCGATCATGGCGAAATGGTGCCTGCACCACCACAAGGAGAGCTTTCTCTACGAGCACTTCGAAGAGATCTGCGACATCTGCCGCGCCTATGACGTCTCGTTTTCGCTCGGCGACGGCCTGCGTCCGGGCTCGATCGCCGATGCCAATGACGCGGCGCAATTTGCCGAACTGGAAACGCTGGGCGAGCTGACGAAGATCGCCTGGGCGAAAGACTGCCAGGTGATGATCGAGGGCCCCGGCCACGTGCCGATGCACAAGATCAAGGAAAACATGGACAAGCAGCTCGCTGTCTGTGGCGAGGCGCCGTTCTATACGCTTGGGCCCCTGACGACCGACATCGCCCCGGGCTACGACCACATCACCTCGGGCATCGGTGCCGCGATGATCGGCTGGTTCGGCACGGCCATGCTCTGCTATGTGACACCGAAGGAACATCTGGGGCTTCCCGACCGCAACGACGTCAAGGTGGGCGTCATCACCTACAAGATCGCGGCCCATGCCGCCGATCTCGCCAAGGGGCACCCGGCGGCCCGCACCCGCGACGACGCCCTGTCGCGCGCCCGCTTCGAGTTCCGCTGGGAGGACCAGTTCAACCTGTCGCTCGATCCGGAAACCGCCCGCTCCTTCCACGACGAAACCTTGCCGAAGGAGGCGCACAAGGTCGCGCATTTTTGCTCCATGTGCGGGCCGAAATTCTGCTCGATGCGGATCTCGCACGACATCCGCGCCGAGGCGCAGAAGGAAGGTTTTCAAGCGATGGCGGCCAAGTATCGTGAGGGTGGCGACCTCTATATGCCGGTCGACAGCGAGGCAGACGTTCGGGGATAACGACCACGCCAGAAGGGGCGGCGACCCCGCCCCTTCTGGCGCCCGGCGGGCTCCGGCACTCTTTACGCAATGGCCCATCTCTTCGTCATGCTCGGGCTCGACCCGAGCATCCACATTGGAGGCAGCCGGCTTGTCGATACGAGGCTGACACAGAGGTGCCGGCTGGATGCTCGGGTCAAGCCCGAGCATGACGGTGTGAGAGGAATTGCTGCCGCATCAGCATCTTGATCGCTCCAAGGAGGTCGCACCCGGCCCCTTCCGGCGCCCTAAGGGCTACCTGCAAGCCGGACGGCGACGTCGAGCAGGACATTGGCACCGGCGACGAGATCTGCCGGATCCGTGTGTTCGCGCGGATTGTGGCTGATCCCGTCGCGGCTCGGCACGAAGATCATCGCCGCCGGCGCGATGCGCGCGATCATCTGGGCGTCGTGGCCGGCGCCGGAGGTCATCCGCCGGCTCTTCAGCCCACGGGCCTTCGCGGAAACTTCAATCGCCGCGACGATCGCACCGTCGAAACTGACGGGCTCGAACCGGGCGAGACGCTCGACAGAGACGATCACATGCTCTTCCTGCTCAAGCCGGTCGAGAAAGCCGGAAAGCGCGCTTTCAAGTGCCCTCAGGCGATCCTCGTCCGGGTCGCGCAGGTCGATGGTAAAGACCGCGCGCGAGGGGATCACGTTGATCGCGTCCGGCTCGAAGCGCATGGTTCCGATCGTCGCAACGCTCGGCGCGTTTGATCGCGCGATGTGCTCGCGCAGGAACAGGCCGACGCGCGCGGCAGCAAGGCCCGCATCGCAGCGCATCGCCATCGGCGTCGTGCCGGCATGATTGGCAACGCCGTCGATGGTCACGCGCTGCCAGGAAATCCCTTGCAGATTTTCGACGGCGCCGATCGTGGTCGCTTCGCGCTCAAGCACCGGCCCCTGCTCGATGTGCAATTCAACATAGGCATGAGGTTTCAGAAAGCCGGGCTCCGCGGTGCCGGCGTAACCTATGCACGCGAGTTCCGATCCGAGCGTCGTGCCATCGGTTCCGACCGTCGCAAGCGCGGCTTCGACCGCAAGGCCGCCCCCATGAACAAGCGACCCCAGCATATCGGGCGCGTAGCGCACCCCCTCCTCGTTGGTAAAGGCCGCGACGACGATCGGGCGGACAGGCGCGAATCCCTGCTCCTTCAGTGTCTCGATGACTTCGAGGGCGGCCAGCACGCCGTAGCTGCCATCGTAGATGCCGGCATTGATGACCGTGTCGATATGGGAGCCGAGCATTAACGGCGATTGCCCGGCGTTATCCTGGCTTTGCCAGACGCCGAAGATATTGCCGATGCGGTCGACGGCGATCTCCAGCCCCGCGGCCCGCAGCCAAGCGACTAGGCGGTCCCGCCCGAGCTTGTCGGTGTCAGACGCAGCAAGCCGTGTCAGTTGCCCCTGATCGTTGCGCCCGATCGCGCCGAGTTCGCGGATGCGGGTAAGCAGACGTTCGGCATTAATGGACTGATGAGACATGACGGCGCCGCCTTCAATCGTGTTTGTATTGAGCATCGCGACTGTCACTGCCCCACATCCGGTGCGGCCAGCCGTTGCCGGACGATTTCGGCGTGGAACCGGGCACCGAAGATCAAGGCATCGTCATTGAAGTCGTAATGCGGATTGTGCAGCGGCGCGGATTCCTGGCCGTTGCCGATAAAGACGAAGCAACCCGGCACATGCGCGAGGAACCGGGCAAAATCCTCCGATCCGGTCATCGGCTCGGCGGCGACGGCGACATTGTCCGTCCCGAACACCGCACCGGCCGCTGCGAAGGCATGATCGACGAGAGCCGGATCGTTGAGCAGCGGCACGAACTCACGCGTATAGGTCACCTCGACCTCGCAGCCATAGGCATCCGCCGTCCCCTTGGCGATCGTGCGCATCTGCTGTTCGATCCTGGCGCTCACCTCAGGTCGGAAGCTGCGCGCATCACCGAGAATGCGGGCCAGGCCTGGCAAGGCATTGCGCGTGCCGTCGGTGATCAATTCGGTCACGGAGACGACGGCGATATCGGCCGGAGAGAGCCTTCGCGAAACGATGGTCTGGAGATTGACCACTGTCGCGCAGGCAGCGACCAGCGTCTCGTTGCCCGCGTGAGGTCGCGCGGCATGGCCGCCGACGCCCTTGAGCGTGACCTCGAAATTGTCTTCGGCCGACATGATGGCGCCGGCACGGGTCTCGAACTTTCCGACCGGCAGGCCCGGCATGTTGTGCAGCCCATAGATCTCGTCGAAGGGAAAGCGTTCCAGCATGCCATCGGCGAGCATGGCAAGTGCACCCTTCCCCCATTCTTCAGCTGGCTGGAAAACGAAGCGCACGGTCCCGTCAAAGCCGCCCTCCTCGGTCAGCAGCTTCGCTGCGCCGAGCAGCATCGCCGTATGGCCGTCGTGGCCGCAGGCGTGCATCGTGCCGGGCCGGGTAGAGCAATAGGCAATTGTCCCCTGTTCCGCGATACGCAGCGCATCCATATCGGCACGCAGCGCTATGGCGCGATTTCCCGTTCCATGCCGCAGCGTGCCGATCACCCCGGTGCCACCGATACCTTCGGCGACCTCGTCCAGGCCGAACTCCCGCAGCTTGGCGGCAACGAAGGCCGCTGTCCGCTTTTCCTCGAAACCGAATTCCGGATGGGCGTGCAGGTCATGACGCCACGCCGTCATCTCCGCCACAAGCTTGTCGATATCCGTGTTTGCCATCCGCGTCATACCCTTTCCAATTTCTCAGCCCCGGCGACATCAGCCGGCGCGAGGCCAACCAGCTCTTCGTAGCGTTCAGGATCCGTGGCACCTTCGGTATTGATCACCAGGATCCGCGAATTGGCATCAAGGCCGAGGGCGGCGCGCATGTTCGGGTCTCCGGCGACCGTGATGAGGCCAGCCAGCCCGACACCGCCGCTTTCACCAGCAACGATTGCCGGATCGCCCCCTTTCGGGCGAGCGAGGCGGTTCATGATCGAAACGGCATCCTCCTCGTCGATCATCATGAAGGCGTCGGCAACACGCGAAAGAATGCGCCAGGCGACAAGAGAAGGCTCGTAACATTCGAGCATCGCCATGACAGTTGGCTCGCCATGTGGCACTTTCACCGGATGGCCGGCCCTTGCCGTTGCCAGCAGGCAGGCAGCTCGGGCCGGCTCGACTACGACGAAGCGCGGCCGGTCATGACCGTAACGCAGCGCCAGTTGCCCGGCCGTTGCAGCAGCGATTCCGCCGACGCCGGCTTGCACGAAGACATGCGTCGGTGGTGCGTCGATCGTCCGCAAGGCTTCGCACAAAAGCGCCGTATATCCCTGCATGACCAGACCGGGAATATATTCGTATCCCGGCCAGGAGGTGTCCGATACGACGGTCCAGCCACGCTCGTTGCAGACCTTCGCCGCAAACTCCACCGAGTCGTCATAGGTTCCTTCGACCCGGACGATCTCGGCGCCGTAATGCGCAATCGCCTCTATGCGTTTCTGGCTGACACCGGAATGCACGAAGATCACCGATTTCGCACCGACAAGCTCAGCGCCCATCGCCACTGAGCGACCATGGTTGCCATCCGTGGCGCAGCCGAACGTCATTTGGCGCGCGACCGCGCGAACGTCAGGGCGCGTGAGATCGTCTATGTCGACGTCCAGGCCTGTCTGCTTCCGGACCTCGTCAAGCACCAGCCGGATCACCGCGTAGGATCCGCCAAGCGCCTTGAAACTGCCGAGCCCGAGCCGATGGCCCTCGTCCTTGACGAAGATTGCTCCGACCCCGAGTTCGGCCGCAAGCGCCGGCAAGGAATGAAGCGGCGTCGGCCGATGATCGTCACGGCGCGATAGCTGCCGCTCAACCTCTGCAGCCGCAGCAATCGAGAGCATTTCGGCATCGTCAGGCAGCAGCGGCGATCCGAAATCGGCATGGTGGTTGCGAATGAGCATGTGGGCAATCTCCTCGTTCGATGAAGTTATATTTCACCGAACGAGAGAAATGCGCTCTAAATGGAGAGCCCTTACGCAAGTTTGTAAATGACAATGAGGAAATGATGGCCGTTTCAAAGAGCACATCGGCGGAGCTCGACCGCTTCGACCTGGCAATCCTCTCAATCCTGCAGAAGGACAACACGACGCCACAGCGACAGATCGGCGAGGCCGTCAACCTGTCTGCGCCGGCCGTGCAACGGCGGATCAAGCGCATGGAAGAAACTGGGGTCATCCGCAGCAATGTCGCGGTGATCGAGCCGGCGCGGGTCAACCAGGCCCTGACGATCCTTGTCGAAGTGGAGGTGGAAAGCGAGCAGATCGACCTGCTCGATGCGGCCAAGGCCGCCTTCTCGGCCGCTCCGGAAGTCCAGCAATGCTATTACGTCACGGGCGACGTGGATTTCATGCTTGTCGTGATCGTGCCGACGATGGGCGATTACGAAGCCTTCACCCGCCGCATGTTCTTCGGCAATCCCAACATCCGGCGCTTCCGAACCTTCGTGACTATGGACCGCGTCAAGGTCGGTCTGTCAGTGCCGGTGGAAAAGCCGCGCTGAAGGCTACTTTCGTCCGGCGAGCGCCTTCTTCTCCGCCTCCGCCTCCAGAGGTGCGCCGGCACCGATCGAGGTCAGATAGGCATCGACGGTTTCGAGCGACGAAGCCGGCGCAAATCCTTCACCGCTTTCGGGTGTGACGATCGCCAGTTGCGTCTGCCAGCGTCCGGCGTTTCGGCAGGCAACCGACACGAAATCCGGCTGATCCGGCCGCTTCATCTCATATTCGCGGCAAATCTGCTCGCCGCCGACCTGGAACGTCGCAAGGCCGCCGTGCCGGTGCTCATCAGTGCCTCGCCGATGACGAGCGTGCCGGCGAGAAACAGGAGCAGGTTCCACTCGACTGTTTTCAGTGCCTTGCGAAAGGACAACCCCGAGACCTTTTCCGAGGCCATGACGAGGGCGCCGATCAAGGCAACGAAGGGCAAGGCAACGCCATGAAGGCCCGATGTCGCAAGCGCCAGAACGATGAGCGCCGTCACCGCCAGCAGCGTCCGCTCCTGCGCATTGAGCGGCTGCCTTTCAGCCGGCGTGCATGGCTCGAAAGCAGCGTTACGATCCTCGGCGCCGAGGAAGAACCGCAGGATGAGGCCACAGGCAATCAGGCTCGTGACCAATCCGAACGGGGCAGCCAGCAAGGCCCAATCGAGGAAATCGGGCGCTTTGCCGCCGCTGCGACGGATGAAATCGACCGCCACCAGATGGGCGCCGGCACCGGTCAGCGAGGCGGCGGCCGAAAGCAGGATCACCGACGGGAAAAGCAAGGCAAGCGCCCGTGTCACGCCGGGCCGGCCAATGGCGGCCGTCAGCCCCAGAAAGACCGGCATGAAGATTACCGCCCGTGCTGACGTGGATGGGATGATGAAGGCGGTCGCAAAGATCGTCAGAGTTACAGCCCAGAAAAGGCTGCTGACGCGCTGGAACGGTGCCAGCAGCCGGAAGGTGAGACGCTCCACCAGCCCGGATGCCTGAAGCACCGAGGCAATGACGAAGGCGGCGATCATCAACCAGACGATATCGTTGCCGAGCGCTGCAAACATCGCCTCTTCGCTGACGGTACCGGTGGCGCCCAAAGCCAGCGCTCCGGCAAGCGCCACCGGCGTTTCAGGCAGGTCGAAGATCGTCCAGCAGACAAGCGTTGTCGCAAACACCATCAGCGCCAGACGCATCGGCATGGTCAGCCCATCAGCGGCAACAAAGATCAGGATCGTCGCGAAGATCAGCAGCGACCCGGTCAACAGCCGCACTTGGCGCAGCGGCATCTGACCGGCTCGCGGTGAAAACTCCCGCGCGACAACCGACCGTCATGATGTCTCGATGAGGGCCTAACGGTGCTGCACGCGGTTTATTCCCGCCCGAAGCACGGCCCGTTTCAATTTGTTGATCGGACGAGGTAGTTGCGCGCACTTCGGCCAGCGCGCCTGTCAATGTTCACGCCGTGCGCCATATCAATGTAGTGGACCGCGAAATGCCGGCAGTCTTGGGCTACGGTTCACCGTTGGAGGAAGCGAATTATGTTCGTCAGGGAATTGTCGCGTGAGGAATGTATCGCCCTCATCTCCTCGCACCATATCGGTCGGCTGGCCTGTGCCAGGGATGACCAGCCCTACATCGTCCCCATCCAGTACGCCTCTGCCGCGAACCGGCTATACGGCTTCTCCATGCCCGGACAGAAAGTCGACTGGATGCGCTCAAATCCTCGTGTCTGTGTCCAGATCGACGAGTTCTCTGACAGGGGAAGTTGGAAAAGCGCGGTCATCTACGGCAGGTATCGGGAGTTGCCGGATACGGAGCAAGGGCATCAAGAGCGCCTGCAGGCATGGTCGCTGCTGGAGAAGCGCACCAACTGGTGGGAACCGGGCGGTTTGAAGCCGGCGGAGCAGGGTGTCGTCGGAACGTCTCCACATCTGTTCTTTGTCATCGAGATCGACGAGATGACCGGGCGCGCCATGGACGAAGATCCGGTGGACATCTCCTCGCATTAACGAGAAGACGCCCAAGCTGGGAGGCCTGGCTCATCGAGACGACGGGGGGTGCTCCCCGCCAGCCAGCCTCAGCCGATCCGTATCAAGCGCCCTTGCGCGCGACCACGGGCACGTAATGTTCGAGTTCCGGCGCGGGGAACTGCAAGGTGGCGTTGATCTCTGCGGAGCGATAAAGCCCCATCAGCATCTCGACCACGGCCAGACCGTCCTCGAAAGTTTCGAGCGGCTTCTGGCCCTTGCGGAAGCATTCGACCATGTGGCGGTTTTCGTCGGTATACCCGTAGACGCCAGCCTCGTCCTCGAGCACCGGCATCAGCCCCTGCTCGGCATTCTGCTTTTCGACCAGATCCTCGCCTTCCGACCCCGTGACTTCGCGAGACATGAAGATCTTCAAGCCCGTGCTCAGCGAATTGTATTCGAGCGCATATTCCGGTCCGAGCAATTCGAGCTGGATGCGCAGGCCGGCGCCGACATAGGCCCAGGAGGTCGTCGCTTCGATCATCAGTTCGTTGCCGTCCTGATCCTCGAGTGTCACCGTCGCGCGCGCAAAATCCTCCGAAGGGCGGTTGCGATAGTCCACATCGTTGCCGAAGCGCTTGCGCAGCTGTTCGGCATAGTTGGGACGTGTCCATTTCAGGTTGGCGACGGTGCCGTTGACCGACTTGATCTTCAGTGAATTGCGCGGCGCACCGGGCGCGGTCAAGAGATAGCGCGCCACCTCGACGCTGTGGCACATCATGTCGGAGAGAACACCGCCGCCCTGCTTGTCGCCCTGCCAGAACCAGGGCTCGTGCGGACCGGAATGTTCCTCTGCCGCCCGCGCAAGATAGGGTCTGCCGGTGGTGGAGGCGGCGCGACGCCAGATGATTTCCTTGCCGCGCAACACCGGCGTGCAGAACACCTGATTTTCGAGATAGCCATGATTGAGGCCGGCATCTTCGGCCAGCGTCAGCATCTCGCGGGCTTCCGCCACCGTGCGCGCCAAGGGCTTCTCACAGGCGACCGCAAAGACCTTGCTGCGGCCTGACTTGATCGCCCCGTGCAGGGCGCGCATCACGTCGAGGCGCGTATAGTTCGGCGACAGGATCCAGATCGCGTCGACGTCGTCGGCTGACAGCAGCGCTTCCAGGCTCTCATGCGTGCGGCAGGAGCCGAGCCCGAGCGTTTCGACTTCCTTCGCAAATTTTTCGCGGTTTTCCGCCTTGCGGCTGAAGACGCCCGTCACTTCGACATTGCGCACGCCGATCATCGATTTCAGGTGGAAATGGGCGATGAAGCCCGTTCCGACGAAACCCACGCGCAGCGTGTGCTTCGGTAGCTGTGTCATTTTCTTCTCCCAGATTTTTCGGCCGGAGCATGATGCCGAAAGTGTAAGCGGTTTCGGTCGACATCATGCTCGCCTTATGAGTGACGTGGCGCGGTGGTGCTGGCCCGAATGCTCAGGGTCGTCGGCAGCACTATGGGCGGCGCATGCGCCACCTCCTCGCCGGAAAGCATACGAAGCAGCAGCGACATCGCCGTTCTGCCGATGTCGGCGCGCGGCTGGTTGACCGTGGTCAGCGGCGGATAGAAAGCCTTGCTCAGATAGAGGTCGTCGAAGCCGACGACGGAAACATCACCAGGCACATCACGGCCGAGGCGACGCAACTCGTGAATGGCGCCATAGGCCATTTCGTCGTTGGCGGCGAATATCGCCGTCGGCGGCTCGGCCAAGGCAAACAATTGGCCGCAGCAGAGCTGGCCGGTTTCAAGCAGGTAATCGCCCCGAGCCTCGTAGCCGTCAGGGATCGCAAGGCCGGCCTCGTGCATCGCGGCGCGATAACCGTCTCGGCGGTGAATGGCCATCACTTCGGGCAGCGGCCCGGCGATGTGGGCGATCTTGCGGTGACCAAGCGAGATCAGATGCTCGACCGCAGCCCTGGCGGCGGCAAGGTTGTCGACCTGCACATGCGGCAGCCCCGAGTCGTCGATCATTTCCAGCGCGACGACGACGGGCAGATGCGCCAGGTCGAGACCAGCATCATGCCCTGCCGGCGGCAGCTTGCCGGTCATCAGGATCATGCCGTCGGCATGGCCATCGCGCAGCATGTTGAAATACTCCGTCTCGCGATCCGGATCGTTCTCGGTGTTGCCCATGAGCACGGAGTAGCCGGCCTCGCGCGCCGTCGCCTCGACGCCTTTCAGAATGTCGAGATAGAACGGGTTGCCGACGTCGCGCACGACCAAGAGCACCGACATCGACTTGCGGGTGCGCAGGTTGCGGGCGCTGACGTTCGGCCGGTAGTTGAGTTCGCGGGCAAGCGCATGGATGCGCTGGCGCGTTTCCGCCGTCACCAGGCCGGAATCGCTGAGCGCCCGCGACACGGTGGCAACGGAAACGCCGGCACGCTCGGCAATATCCTTGATCTTCGGCCTGTGATCGCTCATGTCCGCATCGCCTTTCCGCGGCCGTAAAACAGCATCAAGAGCAGCAATGTCGCGCCGAACACCATCTGACGGCCGGATTCATCGATGTTGACGGTAGTCAGGATGCCCTGGAGGATCACCAGCAACAGCGCGCCTGCCATGGTGCCGGTGTATCCGCCCTTGCCGCCGGCAAGCGACGTACCGCCAAAGACGACCGCGATGATCGAGGACAGCATGTATTGCTCGCCGACATTGGCGAAGGACGAGCCGGAATAGCCAAGCAGGCAGAGGCCTGCGATCGCCGCGAACATGCCGGAGATCATGAACAGGCCGATGCGCATGCGGCGGACCGGCACGCCGGCCATATAGGCCGCATGTTCGTTGGAACCGATCGCATAAATGCGATGCCCGAAGACGGTGCGGTTGAGCATGAAGGCCATAAACAGGCCGACGGCGATCCAGAGCCAGATGATGCCGGGAATGCCGAACACCAGCGGCTGGGTGACGAAGGCGGAAAGACCGGGTGCCGCGCGGCCGGAGGGAATGCCGTTGCGGATGACGACCAGCAGGCCCTGGAGCACGCCGAGCATGCCGAGCGTCATGACCAGCGGCGGGATACGCAGCAGCGTGACACCCAGCCCGTTCAGGAGGCCGAAGAAAGCCCCGGTCGCCACGCAGGCAAGGATCGCCGGCAGGATGCCGCCGTCGGCGCCGTTCATGACATTGCCGGCAATGATCGCCGAAAGCGAAACGACGCCGCCGACCGAGAGATCGATGCCTTCGCGGCCGCCGAGAATGACGACGTTCTGGCCGGCCGCAACAATGCCGAGCAGCGAGGCGACAATCAGCAAGCGCAGGATCTGGTCGGCCGAGGCAAAGCCCGGTGACAGGCTTTCGCCAAGATAGAGAAGTGCCACGATCAAAAGCAGCGCGATGACCAGCGGCTTCTTGAGGAAGGAAATAACGGCGTTCATGCGCGTGCCCTCCGGCCGGCAAGCACGCCTGCCATCAAGACGAGGAGGATGGCGAGACCTTGAACGAAGTTCTGCCACTCCGACGGCGTGCCCATGAAGAAGACGAGCGAGTTGACGAGACCGATCGTCAGCGCGCCGAGCAGAGAACCGACCACGGTCGTCCAGCCGCCGGCAAGCGCGCTGCCCCCGAGCACGACGGCCGCGACGCTATAGAGCGTCATCTTGCCACCGACGAGCGGATCGCCGCTGGCGGTGTCGCCGGTCAGGCAGAACGCTGCGAGCGCCGAAAACAGGCCGCAGAGCGCATAACCCTTGATGCGGACCAGGACCACGGGAAGACCGGTCTGGTAGGCCGCCTGCTGGTCGTCACCGACGGCCAGAAGCTGGGTGACGAGGCGGGTGCGCGACAAAAGGAAGAGCAGAACAGCGAGTGCTGCAAGCACATAGAAGACGAAGGGAAGACCGAGCAACCGCCCGCCATAGGTCCGCCAGAACAGCGCCGGCGCCGGCGTGCCGGCCACTGGCATGACATAGAGCGCAACGCCGGTGAAGAAGATACTGGTCGCAAAGGTAGCGACGATCGCCTGCAGCCTGAGCGCTGCAACGACGATGCCGTTGATAACCCCACAGACGAGCCCGAGCAGAATGCCACAGATCAAGGCACCGATGACGGCGCCGGCGCCACCACCCCATTTTTCCATCAAAACGACAATGGCGACATTGACGAGTGACAGCGTCGCACCGGCCGACAGGTCAATATCCCCTGCGGAAACGACATAGGTCTGGGCGATCGCCAGCATGATCAGCGCCATATAGGTGCTGAGCAGCCCCGTCAGCGAGCGGTAGCTCAAGCTGTTGGGCGAGAACACGCCGTTCAACGCCAGAAGCGCGACGACAATGACCAGCGCCGGCAGGAACGGATAGCGCTCGAGCCAGAGTTTTAGCCCACCGGCGCGGGAAGGTCGAATTTCTGTCGTGGTCGGTGTCATCACGCGGCCTCGTATGCAGCCTGGTAAAGATTGTAGCGGGTGCGATCCTCGCCGGTGAGCTCGCGAGTGACCGACCCGCCGTTGAAGACGAGGATGCGGTTGGCATTCCCGAGCAATTCGGCGTCCTCCGAGGAATAGAGCAGGATGCCGAGCCCCTCGCCTGCCAGTTGGCGAATGAGGGCAAAGAGATCGGCCTTGGCCGAGAGGTCGATGCCCTTGGTGGGGTCGTCCAGCAGCAGCACATCCGGCCGATCGATCAGCCAGCGGGCGATGATCACCTTTTGCTGGTTGCCGCCGGAAAGCGAGTTGATCGGATGCAGGAGACTCGCGAACTTCGTATGCATCGCCTCAAGCGCCGGCATCGCCTTTTCCTTGAGCGTTGACGGACGTGCAATCATCAGCCGATCACGCAGGTAATGGATGGGCGTCACATTCTCGATGATCGGTCTGCCGGCAATGACGCCGTCGCGACCGCGGTCACCCGAGACATAGGCGCAACCGCGCCGGATGGCGTCGCGCGGGCTTCTCGCATCGAGACGATCGCCGCCGATGCGGATTTCGCCCGCAGTTGTGGAGCCGGCGCCGAAAATCGCCCGCAACACCGCCGATTGCCCCTGGCCGTGAAGCCCGCCGAGACCGAGGATCTCACCCTTGGCGACCTCGAAGCTGACATTGCGGAAACCGGCACCCGACAGCTTGTCGACGGTCATGGCGTCGCCGGCCGAAAAGCTTGCCACGGCAGGCACTGAGGACTGCGAGGCCGGCATGTCGCCGGCGCCGCCGACCATCAGCCGGATGACCGCGGCAGGATCGGTCTCGTTCAGATTGAGCGTCTTGATCGTCTCACCGTCGCGAATGATCGTCACCCGATCACCGATCGCGGTGATCTCGTCCATGCGGTGCGAAATGAAGATGATGCCGCGGCCGTCGCGCTTTAGCCCGCGCAGGATATCGAAGAAGCGGTCGACCTGTGCCCTGTCGAGTGCCGAGGTTGGCTCGTCGAAGATCAGGATCGGGGCTTCACTTGCCAGTGCCTTCATGATCTCGACAAGCTGTCGCTGATCGGCGCGCAGATTGCCGACGAGCGTCTCGGCCGCAAAACCATCACCGGAAACGCCGGAGAAAAGATCGATGTAGCGCGCCGCGCGCGCCTTCAGGGCGGCACGGTCGATAAAGATTCCGGCTTTGACCGGCAGCATGGCAAGGCAGATATTCTCCTCGACCGAGCGGTTTCCGGCAAGGCTGAGCTCCTGGTAGAAGATGCCGATGCCCTGCGCCCTGGCCGATTGCGGCCCTGATATCGTGACCGGCCGACCGTCGATGAGGATCTCTCCGCCATCGGGGCGCACGCTGCCGGCAATGATCTTGCACAATGTGCTCTTGCCCGAGCCGTTCGAGCCCATGAGCACATGGACTTCGCCGGCGGCGATCTCAAGGTCGCCGCGGCGCAAAGCCAGGGTGGCGCCGTAAGCCTTGCTTACGCCGTTCATCTTAAGTTTCGACATGAGGATCGTCCGTATGATCGGGTCAGAAGCGCCGGGCGGACCACGAGATCCGCCCGGTCTTGAGCGCTTACTTGAAGAGCGCTTCAGCGTCTTCGATTGAAAGGGCGCTGGTGTAGGAGTAGTAGCCCGGCTTGCCGTCGACCTGCTTGGCGGCATCCGCCAGGTTCTTGGAGTCGATGAACGGGATCGGCAGGTACATGGCGTTCTTGTACTGGCCAGCCGTTGCCGGTTCCTTCAGTTCCTTGCCCTGCAGCATGAGGACGGCGACATTGAGCGCGCTTGCCATGACGCCGGGCGGATTGACGGTCGCGCCGGAGTTCAGCTTATCCTTGCTCCAGAGATCGATGAAGTCCTTGCGGATCTCGCCGGTTGCTGCGATCTGGCTGGCCTTGCCGGCATCCATGATCGACTTCCAGGCGCCGGCAGCCATGCCGTCCTGCACGACGACGCCGTTGACGTCAGGATAGGTCGCCAGGATGTTCTGCATGGCCTGTTGGCCCTGCGCCTGATCCCAGTTGGCGTTGACCTCGTTGACGACTTGGATATCCGGATAGTCCTTGAAGACGCTCTTATAGCCGGCGACCCGCATCTCGTTTGCCGGGTGGCCTGCGACGCCGTTGATCGCCACGACCTTGCCCTTACCACCGAGCGTTTCGGCAAGCCACTTGGCACCGGCCGCACCCCATGCCGTCTGGTCGATGCCGACATAGGTGGCATCCGGCGAAGAGACTTCGGCATCAGTGGCGATCACCAGAATGCCCGCTTCCTTCGCCTGCGCGAAGATCGGGTCGAAGGCCGTCGGGCTGTTGGGGTTGATGATGATGGCGTTGACGCCCTCGGCAATGAAATTGCGCACATGGGCGATCTGCCCGGGCACGTCGACATTGGCGCTCTGGACGCTGACTTCGACGTCGACGCCCTTTTCCTTCCATTTTTCCGCGGCCGCCTTGGCCTCGTCGATCATCTGCGTGCGCCACTCGCTGCCGACCCAACCATTGGACAGACCAATCTTGAAGGTCTCGGCATTGGCGAGCGAGGCGGAGATGGCAATGGATGCGACGGTGCCGAGTGCTACGGCGATAAGCTTCTTCATAAGATCCTCCCAAAATCTTGCGAGAACCATGAAGCCAGAAAATGTAATCGATTTCAATGGGGGTTTTCAGCGATTTTTGATGGGTTTTTCGAATTTCTGTCGTGAACCTGCGCAAGGTGTGATCTGGCCGGGCCAATCGCCCGGATTGCTGGGGAAAGTTGGCGCTTTCCGTGCCGCTCGTCCCCACTTGGCCGTATGTGTCCTTGGCCATCGAGGCGGCACATGCAAAAGCAAGGCAAGGCGAAAGCTCGATTCGCATCCGCACTCGGCCAAAGCAGGACCGCGACCATGAAATGACAGAAGCGATGAGCGGTTTTGCAGAAGCCGCCTTCAACCCAGCGACCTGTTGCTGGAACTGCAACACTTCGTTGCTCGCCGACCGGCTAGCCGGCATTTGCCCTCAGCCAATAGTGTTAAGTTTGGGCAAAGAACAACAACTGGTCCCCAACCAGAGGAGAACATCATGACCGGAAAACCCGGAGCCGCCGCAGGCGGGCTCTATCTGCACATCCTTGTGCTCGCGATCGTCATCGTCTCCGAGCTGATCGGCATTCAACGCCTGTCGATCAGCCTCGGCACCGTGATCTTCCTGCCGATCCTTTATGCCTTCGCACTCGGCATCATGCTCAATCCCGCCATTTTCAAGGCGAGCGCCAAGTTCATTTCCAAGGATGCGGTCAAGCTGTCCGGCGCCATGATCACCGTTGCGATCATGCCTTTCATTGCCAAGTTCGGCACAACAGTCGGACCACAGATCTCCAAGATCATCGAGGCCGGACCGGCACTCGTGCTCCAGGAACTCGGCAATCTCGGCACGATCCTCATCGCCTTCCCGGTCGCCGTGTTCCTATTGAAGATGGGCCGCGAAGCCGTCGGCGCCACCTATTCGATCGATCGCGAGCCCAACATCGCGCTGATCGCCGACAAATACGGCCTCAACTCGCCGGAAGGCGCCGGCGCCATGGGAGTCTATGCCACCGGCACACTCATCGGCACATTCGTCTTCGCGATCATGCCGCCGCTCGTCCACGGCCTCGGCATCTTCGACGTGCGCGCTCTTGCCATGTCCTGCGGCGTCGGCTCCGGCTCGATGCTTGCGGCCTGCACCGGCGGTCTCGTCGCCGTCGTTCCGGACCAGAAGGACATCATCCTGGCGCTGGCAGCGGCCAGCAACATCCTGACCTACGCGACCGGCCTTTATGTCGGCATGTTCGTCGCCCTGCCGCTGACGGAATGGCTTTACAACAAAGCCCGCCCGTCCGACCGCAAAACAGCCTGATCGGGGAGACAGGAACAATGGCCAATCAAACCAACACCACCACCAATCTTGCTGATGACCTGCCGCTGAATGCGGAAGATGAGCGCAAAATCGATGTCGTCAAACACTCCGGGCTGCTGCTGATCGCCTGCGCCATCGGCCTGATCGCCAACTGGGTCGGAACGGGCACGTCGCCGCTCATCGCCCTGCCGGGCATGGCGGTGCTCTATGTCGCCTGCATCATCGGCCTCGGCTTTGCCCGCTTCGTACCCTTTTACCTGCCTGGTGTCGCCTGGGTATCGCTGATCGCGATCCTGATCACCATTCCCGGCGTCCCGGGGGCTGCCTGGGTCAGCGAACAGGTCGAGCACCTGAACTTCCTGGCGCTCGCCACGCCGGCGCTTGCCTATGGCGGCCTGGCGCTGACAGCGAGCGAATTCGCCATCGCCCGTCGTTCGGGCTGGAAGATCGTCATCGTGGCGATCTGCGTGATGATCGGAACCTATATGGGCTCCGTCGTCGTTGCCGACCTGTTCCTGAGATTGGGCCAGTAGGATAGAACAGCAGGCCGGCCGCGTTTGCGGCCGGTTTCCAATGTGCAGAGACAGGATGAACGAGATGAGCCGCCACGACATCAGCCCCGACCGTATCGCGGAAACGATCGCCTGGCGCCATCACCTGCACGCCCACCCGGAACTCGCCTTCGAGGAACGGGAAACCTCCGCCTTCATTGCCGGCAAGCTTGCCGAATGGGGCATCGCGACCAAAACCGGCTATGCCGGCACCGGCCTTGTCGGCACGCTGTCACGCGGTACTTCGACCCGCGCCATCGCCATCCGCGCCGACATGGACGCGCTGCCGATCGTCGAGGCCAGCGGCGTTGCCTACGCGTCGAAAACATCCGGCAAGATGCATGCCTGCGGCCATGACGGTCACGTCTCGATGCTGCTCGCCGCGGCGCGACAAGCCTCCGAGATGGATTTCGACGGTACCGTACACTTCATTTTCCAGCCGGCGGAAGAAGCGGAAGGTGGCGCCCGCGCCATGGTCGCCGACGGCCTCTTCCGTGATTTTCCGGCTGACGCAGTCTATGCCCTGCACAATTGGCCGGCGCTTAACGTCGGCACCTGCGTTGCCCGCGACGACGCGATGATGGCCGCCTTCGGCGTGTTCGAAATCCGCATCACCGGCAGAGGCGCCCACGGGGCGATGCCGCATGAGGGCGCCGACCCGCTGGTTGCCGCAGCCCAGATCGTCTCCGCGCTGCAGACGATTGCCAGCCGCAACGTCTCGCCGCTCGACGCAGCCGTCGTCTCCGTGACCCAGATCCACGGCGGCGATGCCTGGAATGTCATCCCGCAGGAAGCTGTCATCCGCGGCACGACACGCTGGTTTGCGAAAGAAGTCGGAGAAATCCTCGAAAAGCGCATGCGGACGCTGACGGCGGCCATCGCCGAGGGCCTCGGCTGCAGCGCCGATCTCGACTATCAGTACCGCTATCCCGCCACGATCAACGATGCTGCATCGGCCGCCTTCGTGCGCTCGGTCGCAGCAAAGGACAGTGCCCTTTCGGTCGTCGATGCCGCCCCCAGCATGGCTGCGGAAGATTTCGCCTTCATGCTGGAGGAACGCCCCGGCTGTTACCTCTGGCTCGGCGCACGCCGCGAAGGCGCCAACCCCGGCCTGCATTCACCGCACTACGATTTCAACGATGCGATCGTTCCGCAGGGCGTCGACCTCTGGACAAGGCTGATCGCCACATCTCTTGGTCGTTGACCTCAAACCGTTTCCGTCGCACATGACCACCATGGACGTGCTCGACGCGAAAGCGCTCAAGATTTTTATGGCCGTTGCCCGCATCGGATCGATCCGGGGTGCGGCCGAACACATGGGGCTGGCGCCGTCGGTCGTCAGCCGCCAGATCGCCGACACCGAACGCGAGATCGGCCTTGCGCTGTTCGAACGAACAGCACGCGGCACAGTGCTGACGGATGCCGGCGAACTCGTTCTCGAACACGGCAAGCGTGTTCTTGAAGACAACGGCCTGCTCGCCGAACAGCTCGACCAGATCCGCGGCGTCCAGCAGACGCGCATCCGCATTCGTTGCGGCGAAGGTTTCATGGCGGACCTTGTCGAACACGGGCTGTCGTCATTCTCGAGGGCGCATTCATATGTCCGCTATATCGTCGAACTCGGCAGCACCGAGGACGTGGTCGATGCCATCGCCAACAGCGACGCGGATATCGGCATCGCCTACACACCGCTGACGGACCCGCGCATCCGGGCGCTGGCAATCGCCCGCCAGCCGCTTTGCGTCATTGCTCCGATCGGGCATGCCCTCGCCAGCCGCACCGGTCTGAAACTGGCGGACTGTCTGACCTCGCCCTGCGCCATGCTCGGCAAAGGCAACGGCGTCACCCAGATCGTTGCCCGCGTCGCCGCCGACGCCGGCATGGCACTGGCGCCGTTGCTCGAAACTCATTCGATCGAAGTGTTGCGCCGTTTCGTCGCCTCCGGTCTCGGCGTCACCTTCCTGCCGAGGACCGCCGTCTCCGGCGAAATCGACCGCGGCGTCATGCAGGCGGTCGACCTTGAAGATCCGCTGCTGCGCGAGGCGAGCGCTCACCTGATGGTGCGTGCGCATCGCCGCCTGCCGCTCTCGGTAGAAAAACTCGGCCAGCATCTCGCGCAGGAAATGCAGTCCTTCAAAGCCTGAGGCTTACCGAACCGGCATCCGGACGGCCCGTTCTGCACTCAGTTCCACCGACAGGAAACCTTTACGCGAGTTGACCGTTGTAGCTCCAGGACAGAGGAGAAGGTTGAATGGCATCCGTCCGATACATCGTCGCGGACGTCGACGAGGCGGTCGCGTTTTATCGAGACAATCTCGATTTCAAGATCGACAAGCACAACCCGGGCAAGTTCGCCGCGCTGCTGCGCGACGACCTGACGCTGTATCTCAGCGCCCCAGGTGCCGGGAGCGGTGGTCAGGCCGGCGGTGATCCGAAGCCGGGCGGGTGGAACCGATTTATGATCATTACAAACGAGGTCGATGTCCTCATTGAGCGGTTGCGCCGCGCTGATGCAAGATTCCGTGGTGAAATCAGCGACGGCGGTGCCGGCCGCGCCATCCTACTCGAAGATCCGTCGGGCAACGTCATCGAGCTATTCGAGTTCAAGAAGGACTGAACCTGACGTAAAGCTGATGGCGGCGGGCGGTTGCCTTCGATACGTCGTCTGCTCATGGTCATGGCGCGTTCCGCCACCGACGTCAGGTTCCCGTCTTTGACCAAACGGACGGGCCGGAATCCACGCCCATCTCAGTCGTCCGGTTTATGGGTTCACGGCTTAGATCATCGCCGTGGGCAAAGCGGCCACCAGCGCATCGACCGCAAGACGGACTTTCAGCGGCAAGTGCGGCGTGCGCAACCAAAGGGCATAGTTGTCGAACACATATCCCGGCTCGCCTTGCAACACTTCGACAAGGACGCCGGACTTGATGCGGTGGCGAACGAGCCACGACGGCAACCAGGCCAGCCCATTCCGGCAGCCGCAGCATCGGCGATGGCCTCGAGATCGTCCAGCCGCAAGCGATTGGCGGGCGTCACTTCCAAAACCTGCCGCCCGTCGCGCGGGAAAAGCCAGGGATGCACCCATCCAGGTCTATTATATGTCACCGCATGATGGCCGCCCAGATCGTCGATCTGTCTCGGGGTGCCATGGCGCTCGACATAGGACGGCGATGCGCACACAACCATGCTGTGGCTGGCAAGCCGACGGGCGATCAGCCCGGACCTGTCCTCCAGAGTGCCGGTGCGGATGGCAAGGTCGTAACCATCCTCGGCGAGATCGACGATGCGATCGCCGAAGGAGAGCTCAAGCTCGAGCCTTGGGTATTTCCGGGCAAACTCCATCAGAATGGGCGCGACGCACCGCCGGCCGAGCAGCGCCGGCATGGTGACGCGCAACCGACCGCGCGGCTCGGAAAGCTGATCGGCCGCAAGTGCGTCTGCCGCTTCGGCCTCCGCAAGGATGACACGGCAGCGGTCATAATAGGCGCGACCGAATTCGGTCAGGCTCTGTCGACGCGTCGTGCGGTTGATCAGACGCACGCCGAGCCGCTCTTCGAGAAACCGAACATGCTTGCCGACCATCGGCCCGGAAAGGTCGAGCGCTTCCGAGGCGGCCGCAAACGAGCCGAGATCCACGGCTTTGACGAACACCGCCATGCTCGTAAGGCGATCCATATTCGAAACTCCTGGTTTCTACTGCTCTGCCAAATCCGACATTTATCGAATTCCAGCCGACGCGCATAGCTTATTCAGTTCAATCATTACGGAGTTTATGGCTGATGGCACGCGTCGTTCGTTTTCATGAGCATGGTGGTCCGGAGGTTCTGCGCATTGAGGATCACGATGTTGCCGGACCCGGTACCGGCGAGGTCCAGATTCGCGTCAAGGCCCTTGGCCTCAATCGCGCCGAGGCGCTGCTGCGCTCGGGCCGGTACATCGAGACGCCGACATTGCCGTCCGGTCTTGGCCTCGAGGCTGCGGGGGTGATCGAAACGATTGGCGGCGGGGTCGACGGTTTCGCGCCAGGCGACGCCGTCAGCATCATTCCGCCGATATCGATGGTCCGCTGGCCCGCCTATGGTGAGCTGGTCACCGTCCCTGCCGCGCAGGTGGTCAAGCATCCGCCGTCGCTCAACTGGGAAGCGGCAGCAGCCGTCTGGATGCAATATCTCACGGCCTATGGCGCCCTGATCGACATCGCCAAGCTCGGCAGGCAAGATTTGGTCGTGATCACCGCCGCCTCGAGCAGTGTCGGATTGGCGGCCATCCAGATCGCCAACCTGGTCGGCGCAACCGCAATTGCCGTCACGCGAACCTCTGCCAAGAAGCAGGCCTTGTTCGATTTCGGCGCAGCCCATGTGATCGCCTTAGCGGAGGAAGACCTGGAAGCCCGACTGAAGGAGATTGCCGGTCCGCAGGGCATCCACGTGGTATTCGACCCGATCGGCGGGCCGATATTCGAACCGCTGACGGCGGCGATGTCACATGGCGGCATCCTGATCGAATATGGCGGCCTCAGCCCTGAGCCCACGCCTTTTCCGCTGTTTGCCGTCCTCAGCAAGACGCTGACGTTGCGTGGTTACCTCGTCCACGAGATCATCGGTAATCCCCAGCGGCTGGAGGCGGCCAAGGCCTTCATCCTCGACGGGCTGACCTCAGGTTCGTTGCAACCGGTCATCGCCAGGACCTTTCCGTTCGAGCAGATCGTCGAGGCGCATCGCTATCTCGAGACGAACGAACAGTTCGGCAAGATCGTCGTGACAATCTGACGATTGGAGCATTTCCAGGAAAAGAGCCAAGCGGTTTTCCGTCGGGAATGCCTAAAGCAAACGGATCGGGCGTTTCTGCCACTCCGCCAAAACCGGAAACGCTCGATGCCTCGGGCCGGCATCCGCTGAACCACCGACGTTGCGGCGCCAGCAACGCAGTGTACCGGCCCCGCCGTCTACCCGCCCCGAATACCCCGTGCCACCTTCTCAGCACCAAAACAAACGCTGAGGGTGACACCGGATATGACGACGAAAGAGAGAGCGATAGGCGTGGTCGGGCTTGGAGCCATGGGGCTCGGCATGGCGACCACGCTCGCCAGCAACGGCTTTGCGGTGAAGGGCTTCGACCTTTCCGACGGCAGACGCAAGCTGGCGGACGAAGGCGGTGTGGCGCCTTGCGAAACGCTTGCCGACGTCTTCGTCGATACCGATTTCATCGTTTTCTCGCTGCCGACCGCCAAGGACGTCGCAGCCGTCGTCGAGGCCAATCTTGACGCCCTGAAGGCTGCCGACGACCGTGTCGTCATCATCGACACGTCCACGTCGGAACCCGACGTTTCGCGCGATCTCGCCGCCGGTCTCAACGCACTTGGCCACGGTTTCCTCGATGCGCCCGTCTCGGGCGGGCCGGCGGGTGCTGCAAGCGGCATGCTGACGATGATGATCGGCGGCAGTGACGCCGATGTTACCCGCGCGAAAATGGTGATCGATGCGATGGCGGCCAAGGCCCTGCATGTGGGCCCAAGCGGTGCCGGCAATGTCGCCAAGCTCGTCAACAACTTGCTTGCAGCCGCCCATATGGTGACGACGGGCGAGGGCCTGAAGCTGGCGCTTTCGGCAGGGCTAGAGCCCGAACAGGCGCTCAAGGTGCTGAACGCCGCCTCGGGCAAATCGATGATCAGCGAAGTGCATTTCCCGACCTGGGTGATGAACGACCGCTTCGACAGCGGCTTCACCATGGGCCTGATGCGCAAGGACGTGCGGCTTGCAAGTGAGCTTGCCGCCCGCACCGGCGCCGCACTGCCGCTTTCGGCGGCAGTCGCTCGGCTCTGGGCCGAAAGCCCGCTCGACAATGCCGACGACTTCACCCGCATGGGCGCCTTTCGCGCCACGGCCAACGACAACTGAGACGACAAGGGGAAGACAATGAACGACATGACCATGCCGGCCGCCAAGGCCGAGCGCATCCGCGCGCTGTTTCATGGCTTCCTGCCCGGCAGCGAGATCGGAAGCTATGTCGACGGCGTGCTGGTGGCAGGCTCCGGGCCTGAGCAGAACCTGACCGACCCGGCGACCGGCGAGGTTTTCGCCACGTTCAAGGACGCCGGCAACGACGTCATCGATGCGGGCATGGAAGCGGCGACGCGGGCGCAGCGCGAGTGGATGGCCATGACGGCATCCGCCCGCGGCCGGGTGATGAACGAGATCGCCCGCAAGATCCGTGAGCGCGCACCGGAACTGGCCGAGCTCGAAAGCCGTTCCGCTGGCCGGCCGATCCGCGATATCCGCGGCGAAGCGCTGCGGGTCGCCGAGATGTTCGAATATTATGCCGGCTGGTGCGACAAGCTGCACGGCGAGGTCATTCCGGTCCCGACCTCACACCTGAACTACATCAGGCACGAACCGGTCGGCGTCGTTGCCCAGATCACGCCCTGGAACGCGCCGCTCTTTACCGGCGGCTGGCAGATCGCACCGGCGATCTGCGCCGGCAACGGCGTCGTGATCAAACCGTCGGAGCTGACGCCGCTCAGCACGCTTGTCCTCGGAGCACTTTGCGAGGCGGGCGGCGCACCGCGCGGACTCGTCAACGTCATCGCCGGCCAGGGCGTGACCGCAGGCGCCGCGATGGTTGCCCATCAGCAGACAGCGCTCGTCGTCTTCGTCGGCTCGGCCCAGGCCGGATCTGCGATTGCGGCAGCAGCTGCGAAGAACGTCGTGCCCTGCATTCTCGAACTCGGCGGCAAGTCCGGCAACATCGTCTTTGCCGATGCGGATGTCGGCCGGGCGATCGTCGGCGCGCAGTCGGCCATCTTCTCGGGCGCCGGCCAGAGCTGCGTTGCCGGTTCCCGTCTGTTGATCCACCGCTCGGTGCATCAGCAATTCGTCGAGCGTTATGCCCGCGCCGCCGAACGCATCCCGGTCGGCGATCCCTATCTCGACGCCACCCAGATTGGCCCGATCAACAATGCCCGCCAATGGGCAAAGATCGACGAGATGGTGCGCCAGGGTGTTGCCGAAGGCGCAACGCTTGCAACCGGCGGCGCCAAGCCCGCAGCGCTTTCGTCCTCCGGCGGCTTCTTCTTTGCCCCGACCATCCTCGACAACGTCAAGCCCGACATGACCATCGCGCGCGAGGAAGTCTTCGGCCCGGTCGTCGGCGTCACGGTCTTTGACGACGAGGAAGAAGCGGTGGCGCTTGCCAACAACAACCCTTACGGTCTCGCGGGCGCTGTGTGGACACGGGACGTCGGGCGAGCCCACCGCATGGCCGCGCGCGTGCGCGCCGGCACGTTCTGGATCAATGGCTACAAGACGATCAGCGTGATGTCGCCCTTCGGCGGCTTCGGCCGCTCCGGATACGGCCGCTCCAGCGGCCGCGACGCGCTGCTCGCCTACACCCAGACAAAGAGCGTCTGGGTCGAAACCGCGGAAAATCCTGCCGTCGTCTTCGGCTATGCCCCGGAGGCGTAGGGCAGTCGAGCGAATGAAATGACAGAAGGGCCGGCGACGCCGACCCTTCTCTCTTGCTCGGGGCCGTTTCGTCAGGCGGCGCGGCTCCAGCTTTCGCGCGTTGCAACACCTTCCAGCTTGAACTTCGCCAGCATCTTGCGGAGCTGGCGGCTTTCTTCGGCGAGCGTTCCGCTCGCAGCCGTCGTTTCTTCAACCATTGCCGCATTCTGCTGGGTCATCTGGTCCATGTGGTTGACCGAGGTATTGATCTGCTGCAGTGCGGTTGCCTGTTCGCGTGCGGCGGTCGCGATCGTATTGACGTGGCCGCTGACATTGTTGACCAGGGTCTCGATCTCCAACAGCGCCTCGCCGGTCGAGCGCACCAGCGACACGCCGTTTTCGACCTCGCTTGCGGAGCTGTGGATCAGCGTCTTGATCTCCTTGGCGGCGTTCGCCGAACGCTGCGCCAACTCGCGGACTTCCTGGGCGACGACGGCAAAGCCGCGTCCGGCCTCGCCGGCACGGGCGGCCTCGACGCCAGCGTTGAGCGCCAGTAGATTGGTCTGGAAGGCGATCTCGTCGATCACCGAGATGATCTGGTTGATCCGGTTCGACGAATCCTCGATGCGGCCCATGGCGTCGATTGCGCTGCGCACGATCGCACCCGATCGTCCGGCACTGTCCTTGGTGGCGCGCACCATCTCGTGCGCCTCATTGGCCCGCGCAGACGCGGTCCGGACCGTCGAGGTGATTTCGTCGAGGGCCGCCGCTGTCTCTTCGAGTGCTGCCGCCTGTTGCTCGGTACGCTTCGACAAATCGTTAGCCGCCGAGCTCAACTCCACCGAATTGTCGTTGATCGTGCCCGCCGCAGTACGGACGTTCTGCATCGTCGAGCGCAGGGTCACCATCGTGGCGTTGACGTTGGTCTGAAGCTCGGCGAACGCGCCGTGGAATTCACCGCGCATGGATTGCGTCAGGTCGGCGTCTGCGAGTGCTGCCACGACGCGGCGGACCTCGTTGACCGTCAAATCGACGCTCGATACCAGCTCGTTGACGCTGGCGGCAAAGCGGTTGAGGTCCTCGTTATCGTAGTCCTTGGTGATGCGACCGGTGAAATCGCCGGCAACGGCCGCGGCAACCACGATGCTGATGTTGGACTGGAGATCGCTGCTGCGTGCATGCAGCGCCGCCTCCTGGGCCTTCATGTCGCGCATGCTGATGGCGTTCTTGCGGAAGACTTCGACGGCGCGGCCCATCTCGCCGATCTCGTCGCGGCGTGAAGAGTCAGCGCCATCGCCATCAAGCTTGCCGTCGGCAAGTTCGCTCATGATCGACGTCAGCGTTTGCACCGGAAGCACGATGCCGCGGCGCGCGACGAGCAGGCTGACGGCCACGCCGAAGACGATACAGGCGCCGGCTGCAGCCAAGAGGATCGTCATCGCGACGGAGGAAGATTCGAGCGCCTCGGCGCGAGCAGCGGCAAGAGCATCGCCGGAATAGGTGCTGTAGGCCTTGACGGCGGACGTCACGGTCTTCTGGGCGTCGAGCGCCTTGTCGAGCGCGGCCTTGACGGCAGCGGCGTCGGCGCCATTCGATCCGGCGACGGCAATCATTGCGCGGATCTCGTCGAAGTAGCTGTTCAGCGTCGTGCGGATGTCGTTGAGAAGCTTGTCCTCGGCATCGTCGGCGACCGCCTCGATCTTGGTGACGCGAGCGAGCATTTCAGCGGCGCGCGTTTCCGTTTCCGCACCGAACTCCGAAGCCTTACCGGGCGTTGCCGCAAGTTGATAGGTCATGCGGCTGATGGCGATGATATCGACCCTGAGGTCCATCGCCTCGCGCGCGGCTTCTTCGCGGGCGCCGACTTCGACGATCGTCGTGCCGAGTGAAGAGAGCCCGCGCGCACCGGCAAGGGCGATCAGGGTTGACGAAATGCCCATGACCACGACCACGAGGCCGACCTTGGTCAATATCGATAAATTCTTGAACGCCACTGCCGTGACTCCTGTGATGTCGCGATCGCGCTGGTTTGCAGGACATGGTCGGCCAAACCGGTGGGAGGAGACCCGGAATGTTGCGCGCGCTCCGAGGGAGGAGGCGGAGATCTCAAGCGCACCGACCGAGAGATACTTAGTAATTGCGAATTTAAATTAGCGTCAAAACAGCAACATCAGGATCGGCCCGGCCAAGGCGGCGCCCATCCGAACGGCCTTTCAAACGCAAAGCGGGCGGGCGATTTCTCGCCCGCCCGCAGACCGCCGCAGCAGTCTTGGGAGATCATTTCTTGCCGTAGCCGCCGCCCGTGGGCGTGACGACGGTAAAGGCCTCGCCGGCTTCCAGAACCGTATGGGCGCAGCCCGACAGCTCTTCGGTTCGCCCGTCGTTGCGACGGACGAGGTTCTGGCCGAGATTGCCGGGCTCACCGCCCTTGATGCCGAAGGGTGCAACACGGCGGTGACCGGAAAGGATCGCGAAGTCGAGCTTTTCCCGGGCACGAATGGTGCGTTTCGTGCCGTCGCCGGCCGACCACTTACCCTTGCCGCCGGAGCCGCGGCGGATGTGGAAGTCCTCCAGCACCACCGGGAAGCGGGTCTCAAGAATTTCCGGATCGGTCAGACGCGAATTGGTCATATGGGTGTGGACCGCATCGGCGCCATTGTAACCCGGCCCCGCCGACGCGCCCGAGCAGATCGTCTCGTAATACTGGTAGTGCGCGTTGCCGAAGGTCAGATTGTTCATCGTGCCTTGAGCGCCTGCCTGGCTTTCGACGGCACCGAAGAGGCAGTTGGTGACAGCCTGGCTGACTTCGACATTGCCGGCAACGACCGCTGCGGGATAACGCGGGGTCAGCATCGTGCCTTCCGGGATGACGATGTGGATCGGCCTGAGGCAACCGGCGTTCATCGGGATATCGGCCTCGACGAGAACGCGGAAGACATAAAGCACCGCCGCCCGAGTGACCGGAGCGGGCGCATTGAAATTGTCCGAACGCTGTTCCGACGTGCCGGTGAAGTCGACGGTGGCCTCGCGCTTGTCACGATCGACGGTGATCTTCACCACGATCTTGCAGCCCTGATCCATCTCGTAGGAGAATTCGCCGTTAGGCAGTTGGTCCAGCACGCGGCGCACGCTTTCGGCGGCATTGTCCTGGACGTGGCCCATATAGGCCTCAACGACATCCTCGCCGAACTGCGCGATCATCTTCTTGAGTTCCGCCACGCCCTTTTCGTTGGCGGCAACCTGCGCCTTCAGGTCGTTGACGTTCTGCACGATGTTGCGAACCGGATAGCGCGCGCCATTGAGCAACGCCTCAAGTTCGGCCTCGCAGAAGCGGCCGGCATCGATGAGCTTGAAGTTGTCGATATAGACGCCTTCTTCCTCGATGTTGGTCGCCAGCGGCGACATTGAGCCGGGCGAAATTCCGCCGATATCGGCATGATGGCCGCGGCTTGCGACCCAGAATCGGATCTCCCTGCCCTGGTCGTCGAACACGGGCGTGCAGACGGTCAGGTCGGGCAGATGTGTGCCACCGTTATAGGGCGCATTGATCAGGAAGACGTCGCCGGGGTGAATGACCGGGTTCTCGCGGATCGCAGTTGCGACCGAGGCATCCATCGAGCCCAGATGCACCGGCATGTGCGGCGCATTGGCAACGAGATTGCCCCTGTTGTCGAAGACCGCGCAGGAGAAATCGAGACGCTCCTTGATGTTCACGGAGTAGGCGGTGTTCTGCAGAGTCACGCCCATCTGCTCGGCGATCGACATGAAGAGATTGTTGAAAATCTCGAGCATGACCGGATCGGCCTTGGTGCCGATCGCGCTGCGCGCCGGCAGCGCCTTGACGCGGCGAAGCACGATATGGTCCTTGGCAGTCAGTTCCCCCTGCCAGCCGTCCTCGACGATAACGGTCTGGTTCGGCTCGATGATGATCGCCGGACCTTCAAGGCGTTGGCCCGGCTTGATCTCGGAGCGAAGCGCCACCGGCGCATCGTGGAACTGGCCCTGGGAATAGAAGCGGGTGCTGCGGCTAAGCGCGGGCGCGCCTGCCGTCGTCGCCAGGCCTTCACCTTCCATCTGGGCAGCGCCGCCGCCGACGGTTTCGACCTCGACAGCGTCGATCACCAGCGCCTTGTTGTCGGCGACGAAGCCGAAGCGGCGCTTGTGCAAGGTCTCGAATTCGGCGCGTAGGCGGGCGATATCGTCATGCCCGGGGAAGGTCGCATCGACAGCCAGGACCGTGTCGGTGCCGGCATAGCGGATATGGGCGCGAAGATGGGTGCGGATCTCGTTGCGGCCGATGCCCTGTGCTTCGAGTTCGCCGAGGCATTCGACCTGCAGGTCGGACCCAAGCTCGGCAAGCGCCGAAGGCGCCTTGTCGTCGAGCGCAACGCCGAGCGCCTTCTGACGGGTGGCGCGGATATCGGCGAGCCCCATGCCATAGGCCGACAGCAGGCCGGACATAGGATGCACCAGAATGCTCTTCATCCCCAGCTGATCGGCGACAAGGCAGGCATGCTGGCCACCGGCGCCGCCGAAGCAGCTGAGCGCGTAACGCGTCACGTCATAGCCGCGCTGGACCGAGATCTTCTTGATCGCCTCGACCATGTTGGCGACCGCAATGCGGATGAAACCGTCGGCAACATCCTCAGGCGCCCGGCCATCGCCGATTTCGGCTGCCATCGCCGCGAAACGCTGACGCACCGTCTCGACATCGAGCCGCTCGTTCTGCTCCGGCCCGAACAGCGCCGGGAAGAATTCCGGCATCAGCTTGCCGAGCATCACATTGGCATCGGTGACCGCAAGCGGGCCGCCGTTGCGATAGCAGGCAGGGCCCGGATTGGCGCCGGCGGAATCCGGTCCGACGCGGAAGCGCTCGCCGTCGAAATGCAGGATCGAACCGCCGCCGGCGGCAACCGTGTGGATCAGCATCATCGGCGCGCGCACGCGCACGCCGGCGACTTCGGTTTCGAAGGCGCGCTCGTATTCGCCGTCGAAATGGGCAACGTCGGTAGAGGTGCCGCCCATGTCGAAGCCGATGACGCGGTCGAAACCGGCCGCTTCACCGGTTTTGGCCAAGCCGACGACACCGCCAGCCGGACCAGAGAGGATCGCATCCTTGCCCTGGAACATGTCGGCGGCCGTCAGGCCACCCGACGACATCATGAACATGACCCGCGCGCCGGAGCGCTCGACGTCGAGTTCGCTCGACACCTGCGCCACATAGCGGCGCAGCACCGGCGAGAGATAGGCGTCGATGACGGTGGTATCGCCGCGACCGACATATTTGATCAGCGGCGAGACTTCGTGGCTGACCGACACCTGCTCGAAGCCCATTTCGCGGGCAAGCCGGGCGACCAGCGCCTCGTGCTCCGGATATTTATAGGCGTGCATGAAGACGATCGCGACGGTGTTGTAACCCTGGTCGCGAAGCGCCGTCAGCGCCTGGCGCGCCTCGGCCTCATCCAGTGCCTGCTCGACCGTGCCGTCGGCCAGCACCCGTTCGCCGAGCTCCACAATATCCTTGTAGAGCGCTTCCGGCTTGATGATTTCGGTGGCGAAGATGTTCTTGCGCTCCTGGTAACCGATCCTGAGCGCGTCACGGAAACCGCGCGTCGTCACCAGTGCGAGCGGTTCGCCCTTGCGCTCAAGCAGCGCATTGGTCGCGACCGTCGTGCCCATACGCACTTCGCTGATGAGCCCGGTCGGGATCGGCGTGCCGGTCGGCAGGCCAAGATGCAGGCGGATGCCGTGCACGGCGGCATCACGATAGGCTTCCGGATTCTCCGACAGCACCTTGCGCGCATGCAGAACGCCTTGCGGGTCCCTGCCGATCACGTCGGTGAAGGTGCCGCCACGGTCGATCCAGAAGTCCCAGCTGCCGGTTTCGCGTGCGCTCATCGTCCATCCCTCTCACTCGTCTGCCGCCAGCTCGGGTCGGCTCCGAAATTCATCAAAGCAGTTCGTTGACAAAATGTCGATAAAATGATGACATAAAATCGTCAAGATGAGGAAGTGCTGAATGACGAAGAAGTCTGAGGAGAGCTTTGAAGGGAGGGAATGGGCGCAAGACGCTTTGCCCGACCACATGAAGCCCGTGTCCGCGATCGGACCGATCGTCTCCTCCGCACATCTGGCCGAAGGCGGGTCCCCAGGGCTCTCGGAAGTCGAGTACGGTCTGATTCTCGCTTCTCACGCGTTTCATCGCTGGATGGTGCGCTGCATGGCTGCCGCCGGTGTGCCCGGCCTTTCCTCCACAGAAATTCTCATCCTGCATACGATCCGCCACCGCGACCGCGGCAAGAAGCTCGCCGATATCTGCCTCGTGCTCGACATCGAAGACACGCATGTGGCGACCTATGCCATCCGCAAGCTCGAGGCGGCCGGCCTTGTCACCACAGGCAAGGCGGGCAAGGAAAAGACCATCCAGATCACCGACAAGGGCGCGGAAGCCTGCACCCGTTATGCGCAAATCCGCGAGCGCCTGCTCGTGACCTCGACGGCCAATGCCCGCCCTTCCGAGGAGACACTCTCGGAAATCGCCGCTGTGCTGCGCTTCATGTCGGGGGCCTATGAACAGTCCGCGCGTGCCGCGACCACATTGTGACAAGGAAGATCGCGTGACCGCTGATACGACACCCCCGCTGCTGGCCGTAGAAAACCTGTCCGTCGCCTTCAATGGCAATGCCGTCGTCGAAGACCTGAGCTTTTCGGTCACCGCGGGACGGACGCTGGCAATCGTCGGCGAATCGGGCTCCGGCAAATCGGTGACCTCGCTTTCGATCATGCGGCTTGCCGACATGATGGGAGGTCGGTTCCCCTCCGGTCGCATCCTGTTCCAGGGCAAGAACGGCGCGGTGAACCTGACGGCCGAACCGCAGAAAGCGATGCGCAGCATTCGCGGCAAGGAGATCGCCATGATCTTCCAAGAGCCGATGACGTCGCTCAATCCGGTGTTCACGATCGGTGACCAGATCGCCGAAGTGCTGATGCTGCACGAGAAGATGACGAAAGCCGAAGCTCTCACCGAGACATGCCGGCTGCTCGACATGGTGCGGCTGCCCGATTCCGCCGAGCTCGTCGGCCGTTATCCGCACCAGCTCTCCGGCGGCATGCGCCAACGCGTCATGATCGCCATGGCGCTTGCCTGTCGCCCGAAGCTTTTGATCGCCGACGAGCCGACGACGGCGCTCGACGTGACCATCCAGGCCCAGATCCTCACCATCATCCGCGACCTCCAGAAGGAGCTCGGCATGGCGGTGATCTTCATCACCCATGACATGGGCGTCGTCGCCGAAATGGCCGACGATGTCGTCGTCATGTGGAAGGGCCGCAAGGTCGAGGAAGGTCCGGTCGCCGAGATCTTCGCCAATCCACAACATCCCTATACCCAGACGCTTCTTTCCGCCGTGCCGAAGCTCGGCAGCATGACCGGCGAAGACTTCCCCAAGCGCATGCCGCTGACGATGATGATCGACGGCGCGCCGAAGCTTGTCGGCGAAGAGCATATCCAGCGCACCGCCCGCTACGACGCAGCACCGATCCTCTCCGTGCGCGATCTCGTTACACGCTTTGACGTCAAGAAGAACCTTTTCGGCAGGGCCACGCACCGCGTTCACGCAATTGAAAATGTCAGCTTCGACATTTTCCCGGGCGAGACCCTGGCACTTGTCGGCGAATCCGGTTCCGGCAAGTCGACGATCGGCCGTACAATCCAGCAGCTCCAGAGCGCCACCTCAGGTGAAATCCTCTTCGGCGGACGCCCGGTCTCCGCCATGAGCTTTGCCGAGCGCCAGCGGCTGAAACAGGAAATCCAGTACATCTTCCAGGATCCCTTCGCCTCACTCGACCCGCGCAAGACCGTCGGTTTCTCGATTGCCGAACCGATCCGCACCCATGGGCTGATCCTTGGCAACAAGGAAATCGAAAAGCGCGTTCACGAACTGCTCGAGCGGGTGGGGCTGACCTCCGCCCATGCCGAGCGTTACCCGCATGAGTTCTCCGGCGGTCAACGCCAGCGCGTCTGTATCGCCCGGGCGCTCGCATCCCGGCCCAAGCTCATCATCGCCGACGAGGCGCTATCGGCGCTCGACGTGTCGATCCAGGCCCAGATCATCAATCTGTTCATGGAGCTGCAGGAACAGGAAGGCCTCGCCTATCTTTTCATCAGCCATGACATGGCCGTGGTCGAGCGCATGAGCCACCGCGTCGCCGTGCTCTATCTCGGCCAGGTGATGGAATTCGGTAGCCGCCGCCAGGTGTTCGAAACCCCGACCCATCCCTATACCCGCCGGCTGCTATCGGCCGTTCCGGTCGCCGATCCCGGCAAGGGGCGCGACCGGGGGATGATCGAAGGCGAGATCCCGAGCCCGATCCGGCGTGTCGGAGAAGAACCCGCGGTGCTTCCGCGCAAGGAGATCGCGCCGGGCCATTTCGTGGCCCTGGACGCGTAAAGCCGCTTTCTCTTTTCAGGGGAAGGCAGTCGAAACAGGAGTGAGTAAAAAATGATCAACAAAAAGGGGATCCACGCCGCCTTCATCGCGCTTGCGCTGACTGGCAGCTTTCTGACGGCCGCGCCGGCCTTTGCCGCCGGCACATTGACGGTTTCGTCGCCACAGGATCCGGGCAGCTGGGATCCGGTCGACACCTTCCTCGTCAACTGGGCATCTGTCTCCACCAACATTTTCGACGGCCTGACCTATCGCGGCCCTGACCGCAAGCTGGTTCCAGGCCTTGCAACCGCCTGGGAAGAGCTCGACGGCGGCAAGCGCCTGCGCTTCACGCTGCGCGAAGGCGTCAAGTTCCACAATGGCGAGCCTTTCAACGCCGAAGCCGTGAAATACACCTTCGATCGCCTGCTCGGCGAAGAAGGCTCCAAGGGGCCACAGAAATCCAACTATGCGGTCATCGAGCGTGTCGAGATCGTCGACGAGAAGACCGTCGATCTCCACCTGAAGTCACCGGATCCTGTTCTACTGACCAAGCTCGCCGGCTACGGCGCGATGATCGTGCCGCCGAAATACATCCAGGAAAAGGGTGAGGACTATTTCAACACCCATCCTGTCGGTACCGGCCCATTCAAATTCGTCTCCTATGAGCCGAAGGTGGCGATCAAGCTCGAAGCCTTCGCCGATCATTGGGGCGGCGCACCGAAGCTTTCCAACCTCGACTTCCGCTTCATCGCCGAGCCGGCAACCGCCGTTGCCGAATTGCAGGCCGGCCGCGTCGATCTCGTCATCCCGCCGACCATCCCGATCGGCATGATCCCGACGATCGAGGGTGACGACAAGCTCGAACTCGTCTCGACCCCCGGCCCGACCGTCTATGCGCTGCGTTTCAACACCCGCGACGGCATCACCAAGGATCCGAAGGTCCGCAAGGCGCTGATCCTCGGCGTCGACCGCGACACCATCATCCAGTCGATCCTCGGCGGCCAGGCCGCTCCGATCGCCAGCTTCCAGGGCGAACTGTCGTTCGGCTTCGACCCAAGCATGAAGCCGTTGCCATACGATCCGGAGCAGGCGAAGGCGCTGTTGAAGGAAGCGGGCGTCGCGCCGGGTGCTTCCGTCCAGATCGACGTGCGCGGCAACGACGCAACCTTCAACGAAGTTGTTCAGGCCGTCGCCAGCTACCTGCAGCTCGTCGGCATCAACGCGACGATCAAGCCTTACGAAACCAACGTTCTGTTGAACGACATCATCCCGGCCGGCAAGACGGGCGCGATGTTCCAGCAGGCCTGGGGCGGCTGGACGCTCGATTACGACAACACGGCCTACTCGATGTACCACTCGGGTGAAAAGTGGAACCCGTACGACAGCGACGCCGAACTCGACAAGCTGCTCGAATCCCAGCGCTCGATCACCGATCAGCCCAAGCGCGAGGAAATCCTCAAGCAGATCGCCAACTACGCCGCCGACCGTGCGCTGGAAATGCCGCTCTACAACCTCAACGCCATCTTCGGCGTGAGCAAGCGCGTCAAGAACTTCACGCCTGTTCCCGACAGCCGCCTGCGGCTGACGGACGTCACGGTCGAGTAACAATCAGATCCGCCGCTTCCCAACAGCGAGCGGCGGGTCGTCTTCATGAAGGGCGGGTAAGTTGGCCGGATTTTTGATCAAACGTGTTCTGCAGGCGGTGTTCGTTGTTTTCGTCGTAACGCTCATCGTCTCCTTTGCCATCCGCCTGACGGGCGACCCGGCACTGATGCTCGCCCAAGGTGCGGGTAGCGTCACCGAGGAAGACCTCTCGCGCATCCGCGAGGCGCTCGGCCTCAACCAACCCTTCATGACGCAGTATTTTGCCTTCATCAAAGGCCTGTTCACATTGGATTTCGGCCGCTCGTTCATGGGCGGCACCCCGGTCTCGCAGCTGATTGCCGCCGCCCTGCCGGCAACGATGATGCTGGCCTTCGCGTCACTCATCGTTTCGATCATCATTTCGATCCCGCTCGGCATCAAGGCGGCTGTCGCCCGCGGCAAATGGGCTGATCAGGCGATCCGCATCCTCTCGCTCGTTGGCCTGTCCTTCCCGAACTTCTGGCTGGCGATCATGCTGGTGCTGTTGTTTTCGATCACGCTCAAATGGCTGCCGCCGAGCGGCATGGACGGGTTTGCGAGCTTCATCATGCCGGCTGTCACCATGGGCATCATCCTGACGGCAACCAATGTCCGCCTGGTGCGCACGGCGATGCTCGAAACCCTGCAGTCGCAATACATCATGGTGGCCCGCGCCAAGGGCCTCAGCGAAAGCAAGGTGCTCTACAAGCATGCGCTGCGTAACTGTGCCATCCCGCTCATCACCTATTTCGGCCTCCAGTTCGGCGGTCTTCTCGGCGGCATCGTCGTCGTGGAGCGCGTGTTCAACTGGCCGGGCATGGGCACCCTCGCCTTCGACGCCGTCGGCGCCCGCGACTATCCCGTGCTGCAGGCCGTCATCACCGTGCTCTCGCTGATGATCGTCGGCGTCAACCTCATCGTCGACATCGCCTATGGCCTCGTCGACCCGCGCATCCGGACGGAGTGAGCCGATGACCACCAAGGCCGCAAACACCCGTTTCGCCCGTTTCCGCAACCTCGAATTCATCCTCGGCGCGCTGCTTGCCGGCGGCATGTGCCTCGCTGTTCTCTTGTCAGGCGTGCTCTTTCCGGGCGGCGCCGACAAAATCGATCTGATGGCGCGGCTGACGCCGCCCTTCGTCAACTGGGCACATCCGCTCGGCACCGACCCGCTCGGCCGTGACGTGCTTGCTCGCGTCGTTGCCGGCGGCAAGATTTCCCTGCTCGTCGGCTTCACCTCGGTAGCCGGTGCCGTCGTAATCGGCGTGGTGATGGGCCTCGTCTCCGGCTACTATCGCGGCTTCTGGGACATGGTCGTCATGCGATTTGCCGACGTGCAGCTGGCGCTGCCCTTCATCCTGCTCGCCATCACCTTCATCGCCATCGTCGGCGGCGGGCTGACCAACACGATCGTGCTACTGATCATCTCGCAATGGGTGCAATATGCCCGTCTCGTGCGCGGCTCGGTGCTGTCGCTGCGCGAACGGGAGTTCATCCAGTCGGCCCGCGCCATCGGCGTTCGCGATGTGAAGATCCTGTTCCAGCATCTGCTGCCGAACCTGATCGGGCCGGTCATCGTGTTGATGACGCTCAACGTTGCCAACAACATCCTTCTCGAAAGCAGCCTGACCTTCCTCGGCCTCGGCGTCGACCCGCTGATCCCGAGCTGGGGCGGCATGCTCGCCGACGGCCGCACCTACCTGCAGAACGCCTGGTGGGTCAGCGTCTTCCCGGGGCTTGCAATCCTTCTTACCGTCCTTGGCCTCAACCTTCTCGGCGACTGGCTGCGCGACAGTCTCGACCCAACAGGCAGAACTTCACGATGACCACAATTTTCGAAGGGACGTTCGAGCGCACGCTCGACACCATGCTCGCTACCTATGGCAAGGAGGCTGCACGCGGCACCCGGCTGGAGGCATGGCTCTTCGATGATCGCGAAAGCCGCAGGGCGGCCGAGCAGAAGCTTGGCGCCTTCGGCGTCGAGGCAAAGCTCAGGAGCGCCTACAAGCCGCTCTTGCACTTCTTTCTCGAGGAGATCGATCGCAAGGCGCTGAAGCGCGTCGATATCCGTTACCCCCAGGCTGAAAACTGCCCGGCGAACCGCTTCCTGCTCGAAGCCTATCCGCTGACAGCGCTCGTCGGCGACGCCGAGATCGTCTTTGTCGGCGGCAGCGATACGGCACTGACCTACGACGTCGCGCTGACCTTTGCCGACGGACGCACGGAAGCCCATACGGTGTTTGCGCCCAACCGCCAGCACACCGATTTCATCGGCGAAACACTCCTGTCTCCGACCGGCTGGGTCCGTCTCGACGACAGCAGCAGCAAGCGGCGGGAATGCCACCTCGAAACTGACTATGAGCGGCTGTTTGCAGGCGCCATGCGTGCAATCGCCGAGCACGGCTGGGGCGACAGCGAACCCTATTTCGACGAACTCAACATCCGTGCGACGTTGCCGATCAACGATCTGCAGCTGCCGGTCGGCGAAGAGGTCGTCAGCCTGCGCGAAGCGATGCATGAGGACTTCTATTTCTCGCTGCTCGAAGTCTTCCAGAAGAAGTCGGGCCGCCCGTTGGGCGACCGTGGCCTGAAACCCGGCCAGATCGTCCCCGAAATCGTCTTTGCCGATGGCAAACCCACGGTCCGTGTCGAAACACGGCTGCTCGCCACGACGGACGCCGACGGCGAAATCCAACCTCTCGACACGGCTCAGGCACCGCTCGCGGTTGCGCAGATCCATGCCGAACTGGAAAAGATCGAAGGCCAACCCTTCCAGGCGCATTCGCGGGCGGGACGCCCGGTCAAGGCGCGCTATCACAAGGGCACCGATGCTGCCGTGATGATCAGCGGCGGCCAGCACCCCAACGAGACCACCGGCATCGTCGGCGCATTGCGCGCGGCTCAGACGCTGGCCACTCTCCCCGGCACGCACTTCACGATATCTCCGCTCGAAAACCCCGACGGTTATGCCGTTCACCATCGGTTGCGTGCCGACAACCCGCTGCACATGCATCACGCCGCCCGCTACACTGCACTTGGCGACGATCTTGAATATCGTGCCGGCGCTGCCCTCAACGAGCGGGCGATCCGCAACGAGGCCGAAGCCCTGTCGGGCGCCGAGCTTCATGTCAACCTGCACGGCTACCCATCGCACGAGTGGACACGGCCGCTGTCCGGCTATGTGCCGCGCGGCTTTGCCATGTGGACGCTGCCGAAGGGCTTCTTCCTGATCATGCGCCACCACGCCGATTGGGAAGCGCGTGCCGAACAGCTGATCGAAGCGGTGACGGCTCGACTCGCCACTGTGCCCGGTCTTCTCGCCTACAATGATCAGCAGATCGCGCTTTACGAAACCCATGCGGGCGAAACCGGCTTCCGCATCATCAACGGCTTCCCCTGCATGATCTCCGTCGACGATCGCCACAAGGCGCCGCTGACGCTGATCACGGAATATCCCGACGAAACCATCTATGGCGACGCCTTCGTTGCCGGCCATGGCGCGCAACGGGAGACGGTTCTGGCCGCCTACGAGGCGTTCCAGTCGATGATGGCAGTTGCCTAGGCTGACGCCCGACAAATCTTTCAAGGATGTGATGGGCTTTCGGGGCCGTCACATCTGCCCGTTTCACCGGCATGCGTATCGCCGCCGCCATGCCCGGTGAATGAGCTACTGCGCGGTTCATACGTGCGGTAGCGAACTGCGCAGCGCGCGTGCTGTTCGGTGCGGCCATACGGCAGGCACTCGCTCTGCTTCCTCGATGCGCCGATGACGATCGCCTCCGTGATAATCCCTGCATGAACGCCCTTTCGCCAAGACGCGCAATACTTGCCTCTCATATCACTTGGAGCCGCCGGATACCGTAAAGGCTGCCGGCGCAGCGTTGCGGCCGCATTGCGCGCCAGCCTGTAAATGATGCAGTCAGAGCGCGAACCAACCGCAACTTTGCGGCAATGGTGCTCAAGCAAATGTGCGCCTACCGCACAGACACGTTGGAGAATCGAGACATGCGCCTACTCCTTGTAGAGGACGAGCCTGAGATGGCTGCCGCGCTCGGCGTTGCCCTTGGCCGCTACGACATGATCCTCGACCATGCGCCGTCGCTCGATCACGCCATCGCCGCGATGGCCAACCGGGTCCATGACGCGATCATTCTCGACCGGCAATTGCCTGACGGAGACGGGTTGACGCTCATTCCCCGTGTTCGCGCGCTGAAGTCGGGCATCCCGGTGATCGTGCTGACGGCGCGTGGCGCCGTCGACGAGCGGATCAAGGGGCTGGACATGGGGGCCGACGATTATCTCGCCAAACCCTTCGCGGTCGAGGAATTGTTGGCAAGACTACGCGCGCTGATGCGCCGGGCACCCGATATCGCACCGATGACCGCACGCATCGGCAATCTTGTCTTCGATTTCGGCGCTCGGGAAGCGCGGATCGACGGCCGCGTGCTCGAGCTTCCCCGCCGGGAACTGCTTGTGCTCGAAGCGCTGGCGCGACGGCAGGGGCGCACCGTGCAACGCTCGACGCTGGAGGAATCCGTCTACGGGTACGACGACGAAATCCAGTCCAACTCGCTCGACGCCCATGTTTCGAGACTGCGCAGGAAATTGCTGGAGTCCGGCTCCGGCGTGGAGATCCACGGCATTCGTGGGGTCGGCTACCTGCTGAGACCGATGTCATGAGCGACAACCCCAACCACTCGCTGAAGAAGCGGCTCATCTGGCACATCCTCACATTTCAGGTGCTGCTGCTCGTTGCCGTCATTGCAGGCTTCATGGCGCTTTTGATCCGGGCCGATCTCGGCGGCATGATCCTTGATGCCAGTTCGGCGTCGATTGCCGCCAGTGCCGTCGAGGTGACCCCCGACCAGAAACTGAGGCTGAAAAACACGCCGCAGCTTCAGGCCCTGCTCGCCGAAACGCCGGGCTTCTGGTTCGTCGTGCGCAACGAGCGCGGCGACACGATCCAAAGCGGGCCGGTCCCCGATGCCTATCGCGGCATCGGCGAGCATCTCGACCGCGTCGCCTTCGCCGACATCCGCGACGGACTGGAACCCTACCTGCTCTCGGCGATCGTTCGCGCGATCGAGACCGAGAACGGCACTTACACGGTTCTGACCGGCGGCGGACGCCTGTGGAGCGCCTCGTTCGCGGTGTTTTTCCTGACGAACCTGCTGCTGCTGCCGATCGTGCTCATCCTCGTGCTCATTCCCGCCTTCGCCATTCCGATCATCGTGCGCCGTGCCTTTTCCAGCCTCGCCGAGGTCGCCGACCACGCCAAAAGCATCGACGTCGACCGCCGGGGCGCCCGTCTGCCCGATGGCCGCGTGCCGGGCGAGGTGCGCCCGCTGGTCGAAGCCGTCAACGGTGCGCTGCAGCGCTTGGACGAAGGTTACGAGCGCCGCCAGCGCTTCATTTTGGATGCAGCCCACGAGTTGAGGACCCCGGTCGCGATCCTGCAGACCCGGCTGGAGGGCATGGACATCGGGCCGTTGCGCGCCCGTCTTCTTGTTGATGCCGCCCGTATTGCCGGCCTTGCCGAACAGCTGCTCGACCTCGAGCGCATCGACCGCGACGGCGCGCATTTCGCACCCCTCGACCTGGTTTCGCTCTGCCGCGACGTCGCCGCCGACCTCGCCCCTCTCGCACTGTCGGCCGATTGCGACATCTCTTTTACCCATGGGCCCGATCAGGTTAGCGCGCGGGGAGACGCTGGCGCGCTGGAGCGTGCCGTCACCAATCTGGTGCGCAACGCAATCGAGCATGCCGGCGGCCTGATCTCCATTCACGTCGAGCGTGGCGGTATCATCGAGGTCAGCGACGAGGGGCCTGGCATTCCCGAAAGCGAACGGGAGCGGATCTTCGAGCCGTTTCACCGGTTGCAACCGCGTGACCACGGTGCTGGCCTTGGGCTGCATCTCGTCAGCGAGATCGTCAACCGTCACAAGGGCCACATATCGGTGGTCTGTGCGCCGACCGGTGGCGCCTGTTTCCGCATGACCCTGCCGGTCGCGTGAAAGACTTTGGGCGATTGACTGCCGCATCTTCGCCATAGAGACTAACAGGTTATTAATAACAAAATCAGCGATTTAGTCGATATTTGCAATGTTGATGCAATCCGTGCGGCGCACAAATGCGCACATCTTCCAGCGTCGATAATCGTGCCAGCCGGCGCGAAGCGAAGAGAGAAGATAAATGCGCCGCGACCGGCGCCTAGTCCAATCCACGGAGCAACGCCATGCGGCAACGTCACAAACTTCCCCTCTGGCTCGGCATCACCTTTTTGGCCACAGCCGGTGTGCAACAGGCACTGGCCGCCGACCCCTATTCGCCGGAACCGGCTTCGTCCTACCAGGACCCGCCTGCCTTCAATTGGAGCGGTGCCTATGTCGGCGCCCATGGCGGTCTCGGCTTTACCGGTAGTCCCAATCCGTTTTCCGACCGCAACGGCGTCGTCTTCGGCGCACAGGCCGGCTACAACATGCAGGTCGGTCCCGGCATCGTCGGTGCCGAAATCGAAGGCTCCTATCTCGGCGACACCGAACACAAGGTCAGCGGCGGCAAACTCAAGGAAAAATGGCGCGGCGCGATCAAGGCGAAGGCCGGCCTCTCGTTCGACCAGACACTCGTCTACGGCACGGCCGGTTATGCCATGACCAACTACAAGAAGGGCGGCGGCGTCCAGAACGATGTCGGCTTCAAGGGCGGTTATCTGGTGGGCGCCGGCGTCGAGCAGGCTTTCGCCGGCGGTCTCTCGGCGAAGATCGAATACAACTACATCACCACGCCCGACGTCCGCACCAACACGGCCTTTGGGTCGAGCGAGAAGGACATCAACAGCCACGTCATCAAGGCCGGCGTGAACATGCGGTTCTGATGGTTCCCACGCGACGCAGCGCCGTCACCCGATCCTCCCTGGGTCAGCGGCGCTCGGTTCGACGTGGAACGATCAAGCCGAAGGCCGGTCCCGGCCCTCGGCTTCACTCTTTCGCTGGCCCGCGTCTAGAGCGTTTCCGGTCTAAGTGGAGTCAGAAACGCTCTATCTCCTTGTTTTTACGCATTTCCTGACGGAAAACCGCGTCGCACTTTTCCTGAAAATCTCTAAGCTGCCGCCTCCGAAACCTCGGCTTCGGCATTCGAAAGCCGCCGCCAGATCGGCGCCATTGCGTCGGCGATGTCCCGATAAAGCTCGTACCGTCGCGTGTAGTGGCGCGCTATCGCCGCGTTCGGGCGGTAGTGGCGTTCCGTCCTCACCATGGCTGCCGCACCTTCCGAGAAATCGGCAAAGATCCCTGCCCCCGTGCCCGCGGCAATCGCGGCGCCGAGCGCGCCGGTTTCGCGCGAACGGGCGACCGACACCGGAACCCCGAGCACATCGGCAAAGATCTGCGGCCAGATCAGGCTGCGCGATCCGCCGCCTGAAAGCACCGCCTCGTCGAAGGTCGCGCCCGCCGCCCGCATCGTGGCGATGTGCTGGCGGTGGCCGAAGGCGACACCTTCGAGAACCGCGCGAACCAGGTGACCCTTCGTGTGCCAGCCGGCGACGCCATAGAACCCGGCGCGGGCGTTACCGTCCTGCTGCGCGCCATAGAGGAAGGGATGATAGATCGGGTCATTCGCGGCCGGTTCGATATCGGATGCAAACGAGCAGCAGACGTCAAACGGCGATCGGCCGTCGTCGATGCCGCTGTCAGCAAAGAACTCGCGCACCAGCCATTCGAGATTGGCCGCCGACGTCGCGCTCGATTCGATTGCCATGTAGCGGCCGCGATCGAAGGTGGAGGACATGAACACCGGGCCCGAAAGGTCAGGGCCATCGATAATCACCTGGTTGATGCTCCAGGTTCCGGCGATGATCGAGGCAGCGCCGGTGCGCGTGACGCCCGAGCCGATTGCCGAGGCGACGACATCGAAGAGACCGCCGACCACCGGCGTGCCCGCAGCAAGACCGGTTTGTGCTGCCGCCTCCGGCGTGACCGTGCCGACCACATCCGCACTTTCGGCGAGGTCAGGCAAGAGGCCGGTTGCCTCGCCGAGATCGAAGGCCGCCATCAGATCGCGGTCGTAGCGGCGGTTGACGACATTAAGGAGGCCGCAGCCGGTCATATCCGAGACGTCGCTGACCCGCTTGCCGGTCAGTCGGTTGACGATGAAATCCTTGCACAGAAACACCGTGCCGATCCTGGCATAGGTCTCGGGCTGGAAACGCTTGAGCCAGGCAAGCAAGGTCGGCGTCTGCGACGGCCAGGGCCGTTGCCGGCCGATGGCATAGGTGCGGTCGCCGACACCCTGCGCCTTCCATTCTTCCACTAGCCCGGCGGCACGCGTGTCGAGCGACTGGATGCCGAGAAGCGGCTCACCGCCCTGGTCGAGAGCATAAAGGCCGTTGCCGTGACCGGCGCAACCGATCGCCACGATCTCTTCGGCACGGATGCCGGCACGTTCGACGCATTGGCGGATGACTGCCCGGGCATGGGTCCACAGCTCTTCGAGCCCCCGCTCGACATACCCGGGCCGCGGAACCCGGCTGTGCCCCTCCTGCGCAGCCGCCGCGATCTCGTTGCCCTCAAGGTCGAAAATCACCGCCTTGATGACAGTGTTTCCGGCGTCGAGTCCTAAAAGATAGTCTGCCATTGAAGAACCCCTCCCAAGGTTCGGATCGTCTTTCTCAGCCTTGCTGATACAGGGCGAAGGCGGCTGCGCCATCGGCGTCATCGTGCACGATGGCCATCAAACCGCGAACGACGGCGCTCGGGTTTGCATGCTGGTAGATATTGCGCCCATAGACCATGCCCACAGCGCCCTGCCGCATCAAGGCCGCAGACTTGTCGAACACGGCACGCAGGTCCTCCTTGCCGCCGCCGCGCACCAGAACCGGGCAGCGGGCTGCCTCGACCACGCGGTGGAAATCCTCGGCATTTGTCGTCGGGTCGGCCTTGACGATATCGGCGCCCATCTCACGGGCGAGCCGCGTCAACGTGACGATTTTTTCCGCATCGCCATCGACCATGTAGCCGCCGCGCTCGGTGACCGGCTGCATGACCAGTGGCTCGATCATCAGCGGCATGCCGTATTTTTCGCAATCGGCACGGACGCGCGAAATGTTCGTGACGCACTGGCGAAAGAGGTCCGGTTCGTCGGGCAGCATGAACAGATTGACGACCACGCAGGCGGCATCCATCTCCAAAGCGCCGACCAGCGGTTCGGCCTCGTTCTGCAGCACAGCCCACATGTCGCGGTGGCGGATGCGATTATACGGGTTGCCCATGTCGATACGCATGACCAGAGCCGGCTTGTCCTTGCCCGGAAGGTCCTGGAGCAGATCGGCCTGGCCATAGTTCATCTGGATCGCATCGGGCCTGGCGTCGACCAGGGCCCTCACTACGGATTCCATGTTCTCAAGACCGTCGAGGAACGACGGTTCGTTGCAGACGCCATGGTCGATGGCCACGTCCAGGCAGCGTCCTGCGCCAAAAAGACGGTTCATCCGGACCTTGCGGTTGTTTCGCATAATGCACTCCTTTGTTCGTTCCGTGCGGAAAGCATGTCTTCATCGACGCCATGGCGTTCGAGGAGAAGGGTGAGAAAACGGGCGCGTTCAAGCGCCTGGCGGGCCACTGGCCAGTGCTTTTCGGCCGCGAGCAATGCGAGCACGGCGTCCGTCATTTCGAGCGAAAGCTCGCCGGTGATCGCCAGGGTCGTGCGCCGAAGCAAGAGGTCGTCGAGTTGTTCGACCTTCTCGCTGCGGATCAGGAACTGGATTTCGCGGGTCGAATAATCAGGATGCGGAAGCGGAGCGTCGGGCGCGGCAGCGACGAAGGCGGCGATGCGCTCGGCATCCGTGCCATAGCGCTCAAAGAGCGTGGCGACGCGCGTCGGCGCAAGGGCCGCCGCCGAGGCGACCCGCGCAATCCAGGCTTCCCGGTCGGCGGGAAAATCCCGGCCGCCACCAATCGCCCGATCGGCCGTGGCCACGCGGCGAGGCTGATCCAGTCGTTCGAGCACAAGATCGGCAGCCAGCTCTCCGAAGGAGCGGAAGGTCGTCCATTTGCCACCGATCATGCATAAGACCGGCGGCCCGGCATCGGCGGTCTCGACGAAGGTACAATAGTGATCGCGCGGGATGCGGCCGGTAAAACTGTCCTTGCTCGCCGGCAGCGGCCGGACCCCGGAAAACTGGAAGGCGATCTCATCGGGACGAACCTTGATCGTCGGCAGGACGAAAGCGAGCGACTGCAGGATGTAGTCCCGTTCCGCCGTCTCGCAGCGCACGGTTTCCGGATCGTCGACGCGAATGTCGGTGGAGCCGACCAGAACCTTGCCGAGATAGGGAAACAGGATGCAGATGCGCCCGTCCTCATTCTCGTAGTAGATCATGTGTCCATCGAGCGCGCGGGTCAGATCGTCGTTGTCGATGATCAGATGCGACCCTTTGGTGCCGCCCATCAACGGTGCCGGCCGGGCCGGTTCGGAAAACAGGCTCTGATTAGCGATGTCGATCCAGCCGCCGGTGGCGTTGATGATCACGGTCGGCTCGATCAAGACCTCCGTGCCGGCGATATTGTCTCTGACGGCATAGCGCCCCGGAGCTACCAGCTTCAGCTCGGCATAGTTGACAGCGCGCGCATGGGTACCAGACGACAGCCCGTCCTCAAGCAGTTCGATGCCGAGACGTTCGGGCTGACTGACCCAGGCGTCATAATAGGTCGCGGAATTCTTGATCGCGGGATTGAGCGCCGGCCATCGGCCAAGCGTCGCGCGCCGACCGCGAAACTCGTGGCGGGGCATAATGGCGCGCTTGCGCGTCAGGAAATCGTAGATCGCAAGCCCTGCCTTGATGACGACGGCGCCACGGCGGCTCGGCCGCCGGCTCAAGCCAAGGAACCGGACCGCGCCGTTGGCGATGCCGGAGAACACGTCGAACACGGGAACCGTCGTCGGTAGTGGACCGACATAGTGCGGCGCGTTGCGAAGGAGCCGGTCGCGCTCGACAAGCGATTCCCGCACCAGGCTGAATTCGCCGTTTTCGAGATAGCGCAATCCGCCATGAACCATGCGCGACAGCGCGGCGCTGGCGCCGGAACAGAAATCGTGTTTCTCGACGAGCACGACATTGACGCCCTGCAGCGCCAGCTCGCGAAACACGCTGAGGCCGTTGATGCCGCCGCCGAGGACGCAGACGTCCACCTTCGGGCTCTGGCGGAGCCCGTCAAAAATCTCTTCTCGGTTCATGATGGCGTCCGTTACCTATCCATGTGAGCGAGCTTCGCCGCTATCGCTTCATCGATCGCCGCGAGGTCCTGGCCGTCGAGCCGGATTGTGCCTGCACGGGCGTTGTCGAGCGCCTGCGCCGGATTGCGCGCGCCGCACAACGCAAAGGTCACGCCGGGCTGGGCAAGCGTCCATGCAATGACCGTCTGGGCTATGCTGGCCGCATGCTTTTCGGCGATGGGCCGTATCGCCTCGGCAAAGGCCGTCGCCTTCTCACGGTTACCGACGGAGAAGCGCGGGTTGTCGCGGCGCTGATCGTCTCCGGCAAACACCCGGTCCGGGCCGACGGTACCGGACAAGAGGCCCAGGGCAAGCGAGGAATAGCTGAGCGTGGCGACACCGTTGGCAGTCGTCAGCGGCAACAGTTCCGCCTCGATCTCGCGATCGATCATGCTGAAACGCTCCTGGATCGCGTCGAGGCGGCCGGTGGCGATATAGGCTTCCAGCTCGGACCGGTCGACGTTGCTGGCGCCTATCGCGCGGATCTTGCCGGCATTCTTCAGGTCTTCCAGCGCCCGCACCGTCTCCTCGATCGGCGTGGTCGGGTCCTGCCAATGGGTGATGTAGAGGTCGATATAGTCCGTCCTGAGCCGTTTCAGGCTCTCTTCGACCTCGTGAACGATGGCGTCGCGACCGAGGTAGCGATGAACAGGCTTTCCGTCCTGGTCGAAGAAATGACGCCCCTTCGTCGTATGCCAGACGAGGCCGCATTTGGTTGCGATCACCGCCTTGTCGCGGCGGCCGGCCAACGCCTTGCCGACGATTTCCTCCGAACGCCCGAGACCATAGGCGGGAGCCGTATCGATCAGGGTCACGCCGGCATCGAGCGAGGCCTGGATCGCGGCGATCGACGAGCCTTCGTCCGTTCCGCCCCACATCCAGCCGCCGATCGCCCAGGTGCCGAGCCCGACGGCGGATGCCTTGACACCGGTGCGGCCGATCTCGCGCGTCAACTGTTCATTGCTCATGCCGAAAGTCCCTTTTCGCTTGCCATGGCAAGGATGCGCTCGCCGGTCGCCTCGTCGGTCACGAGTGTATCGAGATGCCTGCCGCGCAGGACGCTGAGAATGGGGCCGGCCTTGTTCGGCCCGCTCGCCACCCCGATCTTGGTCGGGATCGACGCGAACTCGTCGAGCGTCAGCGAGACGAGCGAGCGGTTGAGGCTGTAGTCGCAGACCCGTCCCTGGTCGTCGAGCAGGTGCGCAAGCAGTTCGCAGCTTGCGCCGGAGCGTTTGATCGCGTCACGATCGGTGCTCGAAGACGGGTGCAGGTCGTAGTAGCTCGAATCGTCGGAAAGGATCGAGCCGATGCCGACGATCGCGACCTTGGCTTCCCTGGCGCGCTTGAACACGTCGGCCACCGAGCGCATGTTGATCAGCATGGCGCGCTCCGCGGCACTGTCGGCAAAGAGCGGCGCATGGATCTGATAGGACCTGCCGCCGAGCCGATCCGCCAGGAGGGTCGAGACGTGGTTGACGTCGGTGTAGTGCTTGCCCTGCACGCAGCCGGTCGCCGGGATCACCTCGACATCCAGGCGCCGTGACGGGTGCAGACCGGCAACGACGGCGCTGACGCCCTTGCCGCCGGTGATGCAGATGGTGTCGCCGTCGGCAATCTCTTCCATCAGCAGCCGGGCGGCAGCCTCGCCCACCGCCTGCAGCGCCGTCTGCTGGTTGTCCGACACGGTCGGAACGACGACGGCACGGCTGATGCCGCCAAGCGCCAGCAATTGCTCCTCCATGTCGACCAGCGGCTCGACGGGAGACTTGATCTTGATTTCGACCAGGCCGAGCTGGCGTCCGCGCTTGATCAGGCGGTTGACCGTCGGCTGCGAGATGCCGAGGCGATCGGCAATCTGCGACTGCGTCAGGCCTTCGAGGAAGTGCAGCACCAGTGCCTGATGCATCTGCCGGGCAACGACGAGTTCCTCGCGTGCACTGGAAATGAGGTTCTGATTGGGCTTGGCGATCGGCATGTTCAGATGGCCTTCCGCTTGTGCAGGAAATGATCGATGGAGACGGCGGCAAGCAGAATGCAGCCCTTGATCATATCCTGCCAATAGACCGAGACGTCGAGCAGGATCAGCGAACTGGTGACCACCGACAACAGGGCGATGCCGAGGATGGCGCCGAGGATCGTGCCCGAGCCGCCATTCAGCGACGCCCCGCCGATCACCGCAGCCGCGATGATGTTGAGCTCCATGCCGACGCCGAAGGTGGGCGTGGCAGCGCCGAAGCGCGACATGTAGATGACGCCGGCGACACCGGCGAGTGTTGAGCAGAGCACTGTCACCCAGAACTTCACCTGCTTGGTCTTGATGCCGGAATAGAGCGCCGCCTTCTCGTTGCTGCCGGTGTAGAACACCTTGCGAAATGCGGTCGCCCGGCGCAGCAGGAAGTCGAACAGGATCACGACGGCGACGAAGATCAGGATGACATAAGGCACGCCATGGAAGGTGCCTTGGCCGACGGCTTTGAACGATGCCGGCATGGTGAACAGCGACAGCGGTGTGCCCTTGGTGATGACCAGGCAAAGCCCGCGCACGATCACCATTGCCGCAAGCGACGTGATGAAATGGTTGAGCCCGACCACGGTGACGAAGAAGCCCATTATGGCGCCGATGAGGCTGCTAGCGAGGATCCCGAAGAGCGAGGCCGTCCATGGATCGACCCCGGCGAGGAACAGCGACCCCGCGAGCACCATGGCGAAGCAGACGACCGAGCCGACTGCGAGATCGATACCGCCGACGATCAAGAGGATCGTCATGCCGACAACGACGATGCCTTCGACCGAGAAGCTCATCAGCATCGCGCGCATGTTGCCGAAGGTGAGAAAGTGTGGCGAGGCAAAGCTCATGACGATGCCGAGCGCAAGAATGATGGCGATCAGCCCAGCCTCGCGCATTGTGCCGATCCGTCGCCAGGCCGGAACCTGAACCTGCGTTGCAACCACCGTATCGACTGCCATTTCCGCCTCCCCATTCCGTCTGCTTGTTTCAGGCAACATGCTCGGCCGCCTTGATTTTCTGTGGTTCGCCGTGCTGCCCGACCCCGGAGGCAAGGCGGATCACCGCCTCCTCCGTCATCTCGGCCTCGCCGAGTTCGCCGGCAATGCCGCCCTCGCGCACAACCAGCACCCGGTCGCACAGCCCCAGAAGTTCAGGCAGTTCCGACGAGATGACGACGATGCCGATGCCCGAGCACGCGAGATCGCGCAACAGGCGGTGAATTTCCGATTTGGCGCCGACGTCGATGCCGCGCGTCGGTTCGTCCATGAGAATGACCTTCGGCCGCACCGCGAGCTGCTTGGCGATGGCCACCTTCTGCTGGTTGCCGCCCGAGAGCGACGATACCGGCATGGCGATACCGCCCATGCGCACGCCGAGCCGCCGGGTGAAATCGCGGGCGAGGTCCGCTTCCGCCTTCGCGTTCATCAAGCCGAGCGGCCCGGTCAGCGTCTTCAGATCCAGCACCGAAATGTTCTGAGCGATCGACATGTCGACGAACACGCCGGAGCCCTTGCGATCCTCCGAGAGGTAGACGATGCCGGCGTCGACCGCGTTTCTGTAGTTGCCGATCGTCTGCTTCTTGCCGTGCAGCAGCACGTCGCCGCGAACCTTCCGGCGCAACCCGCAGATCGCCTCGGCGATCTCGGTGCGGCCGGAGCCGATCAGCCCGCCTATCCCCAGAATTTCTCCTTTGCGCAGGTCGAAGGCGACATCATGAATGCGTTCGCCGTCGCTGAGACCCCGAACCGACAGGATGACCTCGCCGGACTGTTCGCCTTGTGCCTGCTTCGGCGGATAGAGCTGCGTGATCTCGCGGCCGACCATGCGGCGAACGACATCATCGGGCGTCACATCGGCAATGTGCTCCGTCGAGACGTGGCGGCCGTCGCGAAAAACGGTGACCCGGTCGCACAGGCTGAAGATTTCGGCCATGCGATGGCTGATATAGATGATGGAAATGCCTGCGGCCTTCAGGTCGCGGATGATGCCGAAAAGCGCTTGCGCTTCGGCCTCCGTCAGCGCCGCCGTCGGCTCGTCGAGGATCAGCACCCGGCAATCGAGCGTCAGCGCCTTGGCGATCTCGACCAGCTGCTGGCTGGAAATGGTAAGGTCGGCGACCTTGCGGCGCACGTCGATCGGCGCCAGCCGGTTCATCACGGCTTGCGCATCGCGGGCAAGCGACGCGTAGTTCATCAGCGGCGAGCGCCGCCGGTTTGTCGCGGCCATGAACATGTTTTCCGCCACCGTCGCGTCCGGGCAGAGCGCGATCTCCTGGTGGACAAGACCGATACCGAGCGACTGAGCTGCGGCCGGCGATAAGATCTTCGTCGGCGTGCCGTCGACGAGGATTTCGCCCTCGTTCGGCTGCAGCACGCCGGCGATGATGTTCATGAGCGTGGATTTGCCGGCGCCGTTCTCGCCGCAAAGTGCATGGATCTCGCCCTTTTCGAGGTTGAAATCCACATTGGTCAGCGCCTTCACAGCCCCGAAGTGCTTGGTGACGTTGCGGACCTGAAGGACCGGCTGCGATATCATCGCCTTCTCCACTCTCAATCGTTTGACCGGCTATCCGGACATCCGGATAGCCATGTCAAAAGCCCCTTACTCGTCAATGCCCTTGGTGCCGCGGCGCTTCAGGTACTTGTCCCAGTAAAAGTCATCCGCATTGGCGGCGGTGACGATGGAGAGACCGTTGTCGACGAAGGGAATGCTCATCGGGTTGAAGCCGGAACGCTTGGCGTCGTTCATCGGGTCGATGAGGTCTGGGTGCTTGGCCAGCCACAGCAACATGAAACCCATATAGCCCTGCATGCCCTGGTTCGGGTTGATCGAGCCGAACACTTCGCCGGCCTTGATCATGTCGAGGATGTTGGCGTTGACGTCGGCGCACATGACGAGAACCTTGCCGCCGCTTTCCTTGCTGGCCTGTGCGGCACCGATCGCCGAGTTGGCTTCGGGCATGAAGACCGCGCCAAGGTTCGGGTTGGCCTGGATCAGGCTCATCAGGCCCTGATAGGCCTTGTTCGGATCCTGGTTCGAAGCGGCGCGGCCGACGAGTTTCATGTCGGGCCACTTTTCAGCCATGCGGCCGACGAAAGCGGCGATGCGCTTGTCGTGGTTGTCCTGGCCGGGGTTTTCCAGAACGGCATATTCGCCCTTGCCGCCCATCTTCTCGGCGATCGCATCGGCGGCATAAACGCCTTCGCGGGTATTGTCCGAGGTGATGAACGAAATGCGCTTGGAGAGCGGCGAGTCGGCGGCGAAGGTGACGACCGCGGTGCCCTGGTCGATCGCCCGGTTGATCGGCTCGATGAACGGATCCGAGTTCATCGGATGAACAAGGATACCGGCCGGGTTCTGCGCCAGCGCCTGATCGAAAGTGGCGATCTGCTTGTTGACGTCATATTCCGGGGTGCCGGTATATTCGGTCTCGCAGCCGAACTGCTGGCCGGCCTGCTTGAACATTTCATAGACCGGGAACCAGTATTCGACGCCCGAAACCATGACGTTCATGACGTATTTTTCGCCGGGTTCGCAGCGAAACGGGTTGGCCGTCTCCGCGCTGGCAGGGCCAGCCAGAAACGTCGTTGCAATGACCGCCAGTGCGGTCGAGCTCAAAAAAGTGCGCAAGCGTCCTCCTCGAGGCCAAAGCCCCTCCCAAAAACCAATCGTGCCGTCAGAAATGACCGCTGATGTGTGAGTTTGCCGGAACTCCTCCTCGACTTCCGACTGTGGTGATTAAAACGACGACCAAGGCTTCTGTCAATATAATTCATGGCATGAATAATAATTCATGCCAGTTCTGCAGTGGGTGGCGCAATCGGTTCAATTTCCTGTCACGGATGTTCGCTAGACACCGGCAAATGGCAACCCTTCAGCAAATCGCCTTTCAGGCCGGCTGCTCGTTGGCAACCGTGTCACGCGTCCTCAACGGCGAAGGCCCGGCAAGCGACGAGATGGTCCGCCGGGTCCGTCGCGCCGCAGCCGAGCTTGGCTACCGACCGGCGACATCGACCGCTCGAGGGACGAGCCGCAGCAGTCCCGTGGTCGGCGTGCTCGTCCCAAGCGTGACCAACCCGGTGTTTGCCGCATCGCTCGCTGGCATCCAGCACCGCATGCATGCGGCCGGCCACGGAGTATTGATCGCCCAATCAAACTACGATCCGTCGCTGGAGGCAAAGGCAGTAAGCGCCTTGCTCGAACAAAGGCCGACCGGCCTCATTCTTACACTGTGCAATGCACAGACGAGTGAGGTGCTATCAGCGGCCCTTCCGCCAACAGTGTTGCTCAACAATCTGCCGGTCCCGCGTTTTGCCGCTGCAGTCACAGTCGACAATCATCGTGCGGGCCGAGAGATCACACGGCATGTCCTGCAAAGTGGACACGCCCGAATCCTTTACGTCTCCGGCCATTTCGCCTCCTCTGATCGAGCGCGGCTGCGCTACGAGGGTTACAGGGCGGCAATGAAAGAGACAGGCCTCGCGCCGCTGGAAAGCGTGGAAATCCGGTTCGTTGACGGCTATGAGCACCTCGAACTCACCACCGCGATCGAACGGCATCGGCCAACAGCGATCATCGCCTCCAACGATCTGCTGGCGCTGGGCGTCATCAGCGCCCTCAGGCGCGAGGGCCTTTCGGTGCCGGGCGACGTTTCCGTGGCCGGCTTCGACGGCATCGCCATCGGCCGCCTGATGAGCCCATCGCTGACGACGATGACCATGCCGGACGGCGACATGGGGGTGGCCGCCGCAGCCATGTTGCTTGATATCGCCGAGAACGCCTCGCAGTCCCGCCATCTGCGCCTCGGCCATCGACTTTACGTCGGTGAGACGGTGCAGCAATTGCGCTAGGCGAAACTGAGATCACCACCCCGCAAAATCTCGCGGGATGGTCTCGGTTTCAACGACCAAGTGGGCCGATTGGCGCCGCTTAGCTGCGCGGAAGCAGCCCTTCCACTTCGGCCGCTGCATCCTCGAGCGCCTCCTGCGGCGTCGCAGTCTGCTCGACGACACGCGAGAGGTTCTCGACGATCGACTGCGTCACCTTCACTCCGTTGGTACCAGGAAAGGCATACCATGGCATCATCCGCGGCATCTGCTCGAGGCCTGCACGAAACAGCGAGTTCTCCTTGTAGAAGTTGGCGAGATATTCGGGCGACGCTGCGGCCAGTTCATTGTTCGGCACGTAACCGGTGCCGGGCACCACCACCGATGCGCCATAGGGGCCAGCGGCGAACTTCGCAAACTTCCAGGCCGCCGCCTGCTTCTCGGCGTCGCGGGTGAGGATGACCACCGCGTTGCCGCCCGTCGGCAGCGTGCCGTTTTCCGGATCGATCAGCGGGATGTGCGCGGTGCGCAGGTCGAACTTGCTACCGACATTCTTGATGGTGTTGCGAAGGGCGCCCGTGGTCTGGAAGGCAAAACCGACCTTGCCGGCAACGAACGCCTGTTCGCCGGCCTGTTTGGTCAAAACCGGAAGGCCACCTTCCTTGACCATACGATCAAGCACCGCGATCGCCTTCTCGCCCTCCGTGCCGTTGAATGCAACCTTGCTTTCGTCTTCGTTGAGCATGTGACCGCCGGCGCCGAAAAGAAGTGCGGAGAACATCCAGTCGTCGCCCTGCCAACGGAAGTCGATGCCTTCGTTGCCGTCGCCGAGCGCCTTGATCTTGCCCCCGAGCGCGATCACTTCGTCCCATGTCTTGGGCGGGCTGTCCGGGTTGCCGCCAGCTTTGCGAACGAGGTCGGCGTTGTAGTACATGATCGGATTGGAGGTCGCGAAAGCGAGACCGACCTGTTTGCCGCCGACCTGGGCGAGCTTCAGGATGTTGTCCGAAAAGCCCTGCTCGGCCATGTTGCCGTCCTTGGCGAGGAACGGGCCCAGGTCGACTGGAATGTCGCGCTCATTGACCATGCGCAGGCGATTCAGCCCGATGAACGTCAGGTCAGGCATCTCAGCCGTGCCGGCCTGGCGCATGATCGTCTGAATGCCTTCTTCATAGGTCGCCGACGGATTGGCGAAGGTAATCTTGACGTCGGGGTTTTCCTCCATGAACTTCTTCGAAATCGTGTCCATCACGTCCTTGAAGAAGCCTGGCATCGGATAGTGCATAGTCAGCACCGTTTCGGCATGAGCCGCAACGGTGAAGGTCATTGAGATCGCGGCGGCCGCGAAAAGCTGCTTGAACTGCTGCATGACGTACTCCTGGTTGGACCGGTCAGCCTTTAAGCCCGGTCATGGTGATGCCCTCGACAAAACGCTTCTGTGCAAGCAGGAAGGCGGTGATGAGAGGAAGGGTGATGATCAGAGTGGCCGCCATCAGCGCGCCGTAGTCGTCGCCTGCTTCGGCCGCTCGGAAGTAGAGAAGTCCGAGCGGCGGCGTAGCGTAATCCTGGTTGGTCACGACGATCAGCGGCCAGAACAGATCGTTCCAATGGGCAACGACCGAAAAGATCGCAAAGGCGGTAATCGCCGGCCAGGCATTGGGCACGACCACCCGAGCGACGATGCCGCCTTCCGACATGCCGTCGAGGCGTGCCGCCTGGATGAGATCGTCCGGGATGGCGCGGAAGAACTGCAGGAACAGGAAGATCGCGAACACCGATATAGAGAACGGAGCGACGAGCGCCAGATAGCTGTTGAGCACCGACAGCCGGTCGAAGGCGACATAGAGCGGCAGTGCCGTCGCGTGGATCGGCACCAACAGACCGATCATGACGAGCACCATCATCGTGCGCGCCGCCCGGAACTTCAGCTTGGCCATGGCATAGGCGCACGGAATGGCGACGACCACCTGCACGACGAAAATGAGAGCGCAGACGATGACCCCGTTCATGAGCAGCGTCCACATCGAGACCCGCGAAAGGGCCTTCGAGAAATTCTCGATGTAGGACCATTGCTGCGGAATAAGCGATAGCGACGACGAGAAGATCTCGCTCTGCGCCTTGCCGGCGGTTGAGATCATGAAAATGTAGGGAGCGAAAAAAATGAGCGCCCCGAGCGAAAGGACGGCGAGCCGCATGATGCGCCCCAGGGAAAGCGAGGTCGTGATCATGCGTAGTGCACCTTCCGGTCGAGGACGCGGTATTGCAGGAACATCAAGGCGACGAGGATGGCCAGGAACACGACCGTCATCGCCGAGGCGTAACCGACCCGGAGATAGACGAAGCCCTCCTGGTAGATGGTGAAGAGCAGCACTTCCGACGCCTTGTTCGGGCCGCCTTCGGTCAGGGTCTTCACCGTCTCGAACACCTTGACAGAATTGATGATGCTGATCGTGGTGACGAAGAGCGTCGTCGGTCCGAGCATCGGCCAGGTAACGAGGCGAACGCGATCGAACCATGACTTGGCACCATCGACCTCCGCTGCCGCATAAAGCTCGCGGGGGATCGCCGTAAGGCCGGCCAGAAACAAGACCATGTTGAAGCCGACCGATTGCCAGACGCCGATGATGGCAAGGCCATAGAGAACCGTTCCAGAGGCGCCGAGCCAGTTCGGGCCGGCGATACCGAAATAGGCGAGAAAGGCGTTCACCGGGCCGATCGTCGGATGAAACAGGAACTGCCAGACGGTGGCCATGGCGACGAGCAAGGAGGCCACTGGCAGGAAATAGACGGTGCGGAAGAATGCCCTGCCGCGGGTCTCGGCTTCGATCAGCATGGCGATCGCCAGCGCCAGCACGATCGATACCGGAGCGACAATGACCGTGTAGACGGCGGTATTCCAGAGCGACCGGCGGAAGGTACGATCACCGGCAAGCTCGGCATAGTTCTCAAAGCCGACAAACCGGAAGCCGGCATAGCCGAGCTCGAAATCGGTGAAGCCGAGGACGATAACTGCCAGCGTCGGCAGCAGGATGAACAAGAACAGGAGCACGATTGCCGGCAGTGCCAGCAGCCAGGCGATGCGCGCCTCGCGTGCGGCCGGCTCGACGGCAGTATGATCCACGGTCGCGACGCTAGACATTGGCCGTCTCCAGACTGGCGGCAACTTCGATCGGTCGTGCCGCCATGCGCTCGCCGCCTTGGCCGAAAAGCATCACGCGATCAGGCACGACATCGAGCCCCACCGGTCTTCCAGCCGACAGTGCCGCCGCCTCGGAAGGTGTCGATTTACTGGTAATCGTCTCGCCGATCGCGTCGAGACGGGCATGGACGATGACCTCCGAGCCCAAGAACTCCAGGCGTTCGACGCGAGCACGCAGCATGCCGCCTTCGTCGGTGCGGAGCCGGGCGAATTCCGGCCGGAACGCGACCATGACCGGCGTCTCTCCGGCGCGGCGTTCGCCGGCCAGGACCAGTCCGCCGAAACGGACGACACCAGAGGCATCCATGCGGGTCTCAAGCACGTTGATCTTCGGCTGGCCGAGAAAGCGCGCAACCTCGATATGAGCCGGGTTGTCGTAGATCTCCCTGGGGTCGGCCAGTTGTAAGAGGTGGCCACCGATCATCACCGCTACACGGTCGGCCATCGACAAGGCTTCCGACTGATCATGCGTGACGTAGAGCGTCGGCACGCCGGCGCGGCGATGCAGATCGACGATTTCGCCGCGCGCGTGAACGCGCAGGTTCGCGTCAAGATTGGAGAGCGGTTCGTCCATCAGGAACAAACTCGGCCGCCGGACCATGGCCCGCGCCAGCGCCACGCGTTGCCGCTGACCACCCGACATCTGCCCGGGCTTGCGGGTCAGCAGGTGATCTATTTTCAGCGACGACGCCATCTCGTTGACCTGACGCGCTATGTCGGCGCGGATCTGCCGCTGACCCGGCAACAGATTTCCAATGAAAGGCAGACGCTGCATCGCGGTCAGCCACCGCATGGCGAGCGGAACGGCAATGTTCTGACCCGCGGTCAAATGCGGGTAGAGCGCGTAGGATTGAAAGACCATAGCAATGTTGCGATCGGCGGCCCGCACCCGCGACACGTCGCGACCGGCAATGGCGATATTGCCATGATCGGCGTGATCCAATCCCGCCACAATCCGCAGAAGCGTGCTCTTGCCGCATCCGGATGGCCCGACAAGCGCAATAAACTCACCCGCTTCCGCCTCGAAGGCAATGTTCTTCAGGATGGTGTTTCCACCATAGGATTTGGCGATACCTCGAAGCGAAAGCACGCTCATCGAACCGCCTCCACGAGCGCCTTTGCGGCGCGCGGATAGACCTCTTCGATCACGTGATCGAGGATATGCGTCGTCAGCCCAGGCACGGCGACGATCTCGCTCGAAACCTGGCGGCCCTCGAAACGATGCACAACCGCGCCCACCAGCCGTTCACCGGGCATCTCGCGCTCAAGGGTATCGACGATAAAGGATGTCGGCGGAGCCCATACGAGGGATGTCCCGTCATGCTCGCCGGTCCAGGCCCAGTGAAGGTGGCCGCTGGCGTGAAGCGCGACATTGCGGCCGGCCATCAGGTCGAAGAGCCGCTGGCGTTGACGCGGCCGCACGCTCCAGTAGCCGGTGTCGCCCTCGCCCGGATCATCGACGAAAAGCGGTTTATGCGCGAAGATCGCGACCGGGCAATCCCCCGCGGTCTGCAATTGCTCTTCGAGCCAGCCGAACTGCCGTTCGTCCTCCTCGTCATCGAAGCCAAAGAGCTGACTGTTCAGGCCGATGAAACGCCAATCACCACGGTCGGAGGACCAATAGTCCGGGCCCGCGTGGGCTCTCCAGCGGGCAAGACGGACGGGATCGACCGGCTGGCCTGAGCCCGGCAGATGCCCGACGTCATGGTTGCCCGGCACCATCAGCACTGGTGCGGAAAGCTGCGCCATCAGTTCCACAGCAAAAGTGATGTCTTCGAGGTGATCGGCTCCGTCGATCGTCAGGTCGCCGGTATGGATCACCAGATCTGGCGCCGTCGCCTCGATCCATCGGAAGACAGGCTCCCAGTTGTCGGTGAAATGCGATTTCGACGGGCTGAGATGCGTATCGCTGATCTGGATGATCTTCACGGAATTCGGGCCTCCGACCATGGTCATTGCGCATGTCGTCCGGAAGCCGTGTCGCTCCCGTTCGGTGCTTAGGTCGCACTGTTTAGGGAGCTGTCTTGTCAGTTTGGTAACAGACGTTCTCAGCTGTTTTTCAGTTTCTCCATGAAAGCGTCACGTTCCGACGTCCATGCGCGACCGTGATGGCGGGTGGAGGAAAAACGGACTGGCTTCTCGCCAAAAGGCGCGTGGTGCCTGTGCTCAAAAATTCACATGATCGTATACAATAATTGGCGAATATTGACGACAAAAGCTCATTTCGTGAGCAGAAGGTTGTTGCGCCGGATACTGCGGATTCGGCGGTTACACTAGATTCCTAAACGAAAATATAGAGTTATCGTCGCCGCACGAGATTGGCACGTTTGATGCTTCTTCCCTGTCATCAGGAGAAGCCATCATGCCGAAAGCCGCCGAAATCGATATCGTATCTGTTTCCAAGATCTACGGCGCGACAACCGCCGTGCACGCCATCAGCCTCAAGATCCCCGCAGGCAGCTACTGCTGTTTTCTCGGGCCGTCGGGCTGCGGGAAGACATCCACGTTGCGCATGATTGCCGGCCACGAGAGCATTTCGTCCGGCGACCTTCGTCTCGGCCATGTCGTCGTGACCGATTTCCCGCCGGCCCGCCGCAATACGGCGATGATGTTCCAGTCCTACGCCCTGTTTCCTCATCTCGACCTCGTCGACAATGTCGCCTTCAGCTTGAAGATGAAGGGCGTCGACAAGGAAACACGCCGGGCCAAGGCGCTGGCCATGTTGAGGCTGATGCAGATGGAGGCCTATGCCGGCCGTCGGCCGGCGCAGCTTTCGGGCGGACAGCAGCAGCGGGTGGCACTCGCACGCGCCTTGATCACCGAACCGGAAGCTCTGCTGCTCGATGAGCCATTGTCGGCGCTCGATCCATTCCTCAAGATCCGCATGCGGGCAGAGCTGAAGAAGCTGCAGAAAACGCTGGGCATCACCTTCGTCCATGTCACGCACAGCCAGGAAGAGGCCATGGCTTTGGCCGACCTGATCGTGGTGATGAACGATGGCCGCATCGAGCAGGCGGCAGCGCCACGTATCGTCTTCGAGCAGCCGGCAACCGCCTTCGTCGCCCGGTTCATGGGCGACCACAATGTGCTTTCGGGCCGAGTGAGCGCCATCCGTGACGGGATCGTCGAGATGGAGGCGGCCGGTGGCCCGAGGTTTGCCGTTCGCGACATCGCACAGGAAATCGGTGCGCCAATCGACATCGGCATCCGCACCGACCGCGTTCGCCTCGAGCCTGCCTCGGAAAAGACCCTCGGTTTTCAGGCGGTGGTCTCCAACATCGAATATCGCGGCGCTTCGGTGAAGTTGACCGTCAGTGGCGCCGGCAGCGACGACTTCACAGTGATCGTCAGCGATGCCGACTATTTCAACAAAACCGTGTCGGTCGGCGACGCGGTGTCCCTGAGCTGGGCCCTGGAGGATGTCGTCCCCCTCGGTCGCCTTTCAGCATGAGTGACCAACCATCAAAAAAAGGGGAACTGCGCATGACGAATGAAACTACACCGAAGACCTCGAAGGAGGGCCTGTCCCGACGCACGCTGCTCAAGACCGGTGCGGCGGCAATCGGCGCGATTGCCGGGTCCGGGGCGATCACCGGCTTTCCGACGATCTGGGCGCAAAACCCGATCACGCTGCGCCAGTTCGGCACCGGCGTTTCCAACATCAATGCCATTGCCGAGAAGTGCAAACAGGATCTCGGCATCACACTGGAAATGACTGCGACGGATTCGGACGCCGCGGCCCAGCGGGCAGTGACGCAGCCCGATTCCTACGACATCGCCGACATCGAATACTGGATCGCCAAGAAGGTCTTCCCGGCCGGAGTGATGCAGCCGATGGATGTCTCGAAAATCAAGTACTACGACAAGATCGTCCCGCTGTTCATCGACGGCAAGCTGAAGCCCGAAAGCATTATCGCCCAAGGCACCGCCCCGCACACCGTCGGCTTTGTCGAGGCGCAGGCTTCCAGGACCTTCGCGAAGTCGCCGACCCAGTGGATGACGCTCATTCCGACGATCTACAATGCCGATACCCTCGGCATCCGCCCGGATCTCGTCGGCCGCGACATCACGAGCTGGGCCGACATCATGGATCCGGCCTTCAAGGGCAAGGCCGCGATCCTCAACATCCCGTCAATCGGCATCATGGATGCCGCCATGATCATGGAAGCCTTGGGCAACGTCAAATATGCCGACAAGGGCAACATGACGACGGATGAGATCGACCAGACGATCGACTTCCTCATTAAGGCCAAGCAGGACGGTCAGTTCCGCGCTTTCTGGAAATCCTTCGACGAGAGCGTCAACCTGATGGCCTCCGGTGAAGTGGTGATCCAGTCCATGTGGTCACCGGCCGTCGCCGCCGTCCGCTCGAAGGGGATCGCGTGCAAATACCAGCCGCTCAAGGAAGGCTATCGCGCCTGGGGTGGCGGCCTCGGCCTTGCCGCTCATCTCCAGGGCGCCCAGCTCGACGCGGCCTATGAATACATCAACTGGTACCTGTCGGGCTGGGTCGGCGCCTATCTCAACCGTCAGGGCTACTATTCGGCCGCCATGGACACGGCCAAGGGCTTCATGTCCGAGGACGAGTGGGGTTACTGGGTCGAGGGCAAGCCGGCAAAGGGCGATATCCTCTCGCCGGAGGGCAAGGTCATGGAGAAGGCCGGTGCCGTGCGCGATGGCGGCTCCTTCGAAGACCGCATGGGCAAGGTCGCCTGCTGGAACTCGGTCATGGATGAGGATCGCTACATGATCAAGCGCTGGAACGAGTTCATCGCGGCTTGAGGCAGACGAAACGCCCTCGCTGCGGCGCGCCCTCGAATGGGGCCGCCCGCAGCGAGCGGAACCTGACGAGCAACGCGAGAGGATGAACAATGGCGGTAGTGGCAATTTCGCAGCCATCGGAGGCCTTGGCCGGTAGACCCAGCAGTGTCCGTGCTTGGCTGCAAAGGCTGGGCGCCTATCTGCAGGCGCTGCCGCTCATCCTCATTCTCGGGTTCTTCTTCGTGCTGCCGATCCTGACGGTTCTTGTCGTCAGCTTCTGGGACTACGACTTTGCCGGGCTTTATCCGGACTTCCTGACCATGAACTATGTCGACACGCTCGGTTCGTGGGTGACGTGGAAGACCTATCTCAACACGTTGAAATTCACCGCCCTCGTCTGGTGCCTCACACTCTTGATCGGCTTCTGGGCCGCCTATTTCCTCGCATTCCACGTGCGCACGACGACCATGCAGATGGTGCTCTTCCTCATCTGCACCGTGCCGTTTCTAACCTCGAACATCATCCGCATGATCTCCTGGATCCCGGTGCTTGGACGCAATGGCCTCGTCAATTCGACGCTGATCGACCTCGGCATCATTCCGCAACCGATCGAGTGGCTGCTCTATTCCGATTTTGCTGTCGTGCTTGCCATGGTTCACCTCAATACGCTCTTCATGGTGACGCCGATCTTCAACACGCTGATGCGCATTGACCGTTCGCTGATCGAAGCGGCGCGCGACTGCGGCGCCAGCGGCCGGCAAGTGCTCTGGAACGTCATCCTGCCACTCGCCAAGCCCGGCATCGCCATCGGCTCGATCTTCGTCGTCACCCTCGTCATGGCCGACTTCTCGACGGTTCAAGTTATGTCGGGCGGACAGAGCGCTTCGGTCGCGCTGATGATGAAGAACCAGATGTCACTGCTGCAATATCCGGCTGCGGCCGCCAATGCGGTAGTGCTGCTGATCGTCGTGCTCCTGATGGTCGCCGCGATCCTTCGGGTCGTTGATATCCGAAAGGAACTCTGAGATGAACCATGAGCGGCGCACCCTTGAATTCTACCTGCTCGCGGGCTTCTTCGCCCTGTTCGTGCTGTTTCTCTACGGGCCGTTGTCGGCGGTGCTGATCCTGTCCTTTCAGGGGCCGAATGGCGGTCTCACATTTCCGTTGAACGGACTATCGCTGCACTGGTTCTACAATCTCTTCGAGAAACAGGCGGTCGGCGACTTCGGCGCGTCCTTCCGCCGCTCATTCACGCTGGGACTGATGGTGATGGTGGTCAACGTCGTCGTGGCGCTCCTCGCCGGCCTTGCCTTTCGCCACCGCTTCAAGGGGGCGACGGCCCTCTTCTACCTGACCGTTGCCAGCCTGGTCGTGCCCTCGATCATCATCTCGCTCGGGATCGGTGTCGTCTTCCAGCAGTTTGGCCTGAAGCCCGCCTGGTATTCCTCCGGCTTCGGCGCACATCTTACCTGGACCCTACCCTTTGGCGTCTTGATCATGTTTGCCGTCTTCAACCGCTTTTCGCCGGCCTATGAAGAGGCGGCCCGCGATCTCGGCGCCACCCCGTGGCAGACGTTTCGGCATGTGGTGCTGCCGATGATAGCGCCGAGCCTGATCGGGGTCGGCCTCTTCGGCTTCACCCTTTCCTACGACGAGTTCGCCCGTACACTGATGACCTCGGGCAGCTACAACACCCTGCCATTGGAAATCTACGGAATGACCACCAATGTGACGACGCCGGTGCTTTACGCGCTGGGCACGGTCACGACGCTCTTCTCCTTCACCACCATCCTCGTCGCGCTTGCCGTCATTCTGACGCTTCGTCGGCGGCAGGTAAAAATGAGCTAGGTTCGATGCGCATTCTGATCGTCAATCCGAACACCACCCTATCCATGACCGAGAAGGCGGCGGCCGCAGCCCGCGCCGTCGCGGGCCCGAACACGGAGATCATCGCGAGGACGTCCAAGTCCGGACCGGCTTCGATCGAAGGCCACTATGATGGCGCGATCGCGCTTCCGGGCGTGCTCACCGAAATCCGGGACGGCGAAGCGGCAGGCGCCAACGCCGCCGTCATCGCATGCTTCGACGATACTGGTCTGGAAGCAGCCCGCGCGCTTGCCCGCATCCCCGTGGTCGGGCTTTGCGAATCCGCTGTGGCGACGGCCGCCATGCTTGCTCAGCGTTTCACCGTCGTAACCACACTCGAGCGGTCGCGTGTGCTTATCGAGAACCTGGTCATACGCTATGGGATGAGTGCCCGGACGAAGGTTCGCGCTGCGGACATCCCGGTGCTGCAGCTTGAGGACAAGGCTTCGCCCGCGTTGGCGAAGCTGCGATGCGAAATCGAGCTGGCGCTCGTTGAGGACGGCGCCGAGGCGATCGTGCTTGGCTGCGCCGGGATGGCCGATCTTGCGCGCGCACTTCAAGCCGAATACGGCGTTCCGGTCATTGATGGCGTATCGGCAGCCGTCAAGCAGGCCGAGGCGTTGGTGTCGCAAGGACTGACGACCAGCAAGCGCGGCTCCTATGCTCCGCCGCTCAGCAAATCTTATTCAGGTCTTATGAGCGCGCTCGCACCGATCTCGGCTTGAGACCGTACCGAGGGAAGCTCTCCGGCCACGGCGGCCAGCTGCGCGTTCGATGTGGCGGCTTCGGCAATGATCCACTCGCGAAACACCTGGATCTTGTTCTGCCGCCGGTGGCTTTGCGGATAGACCAGCCAATAGGCACGGCCATCCCTGACCACATGGTTGAACGGCCGGACGAGTTTTCCGCTGCGAAGCTCCTCAATCACAAAGGTGGAGACGACCATGGCAATGCCATGATCGAGCAATGTGGTGGCCACATCCATTGCCTGGACGTCGAAGATCAGCTCAGTGCCATTGCTGGCCGGCGGTTCCACGCCCGCTTCGGTCATCCAGCGCCGCCACCAGCTGGCGTTGCCGAAGCGCCTCACCGTGAGAACGTCGGCCGGATCCTTCAGCTGATGTTTTTCCAGGAACGTCGGCGTACAGACGGGCATGTATTCGATCGGGAAAAGAGGAAACACTTCATTGCCCGACCAGTCGCCGTTGCCGCTGCGCACCACGAGATCAATCGCATCGCGCTTGAAGTCGATCAGCTCCGTGGACATGTGCACGCGAATGCTGATGTTTGGATGGGCTGTCTGAAACGAGGCGAGCCTGGAACCAAGCCAACTTGAGACGACGGTTGGCAGTACCGAGATGTGCAGGTGATGCTCGGTCTTGTCGGCAATCTCGGAGAACGCCGTACCCAGTAGATCGAGCGCCTCGGTCACCTTCGGCGCAAGCTGCCGTCCGGCAGCCGTCAAGCGCACTTCCCGCGGCAGACGGACAAACAGCGGCGTGCCGGTGCGGTCCTCCAGCAGTCGGATTTGATAGCTGACAGCGGCTTGCGTCATGCCGAGCTCCTGCGCCGCGCGGGTGAAACTCAAGTGCCTGGCTGCGGCCTCGAACGCGCGCACCGCACTCATGGGGGGAATCTTGCTCATGAAGTGAGATAAGCATTCTTTATGGCAGCATGCGAGAAATCGCTTTGCGCGAAACCACCAAAATCCTCAATTTTCTCGCGAACACATCACCACAGAACTGAAGGGGTTAGCAATGCTTAGCGCACTGCGATCGATCATCCTCCACGTCTGGACTTCGGCCAAGAGAGCTGCCGACGCCACGACGACCATCGATACATTCAGCGAGTTCCAACTGAGGGACATCGGCCTGACGCGAGACAATGACAGCATCCGGGCGCGCGCGGGCGATGTTGCTGATCCGTGGCAGCACGTAGCGGGCTCTGATCCGGGCGGTGCCCTTTCGCCGCAGACGCCAAATGATGAAGTCGCGTCGCCGCCCTCGCGACAAGCTTTCGACCTCGGCCGAATGGAGAAAATAAAGACATAAACATTTCTTTATACGATTGACGCCGTCGACTTTGCGGGGCATTGTCGAACAACGTGGTTCTGCGGCTCGTCTGACGACAGGCCGGAGCTAAGAGGGAATTCGGTGCGGCGCTGCAAGGCGCTCATGCCGGAGCTGCCCCCGCAACTGTAAGCGGCGAGCGGTCGTCCAATGATGTCACTGAGGGAGACGCCTCGGGAAGACGGGACGGTTCGTGTTGACCCGCAAGCCAGGAGACCTGCCGCGATAGATAACGTCCACGGGCGGGGTGTCCGATGTGTCGCCTTGACGAGCGAGCCAGTCTCGGTCGTGGATGCGTCGCATTCAAAGCCTTGCCCACAACCTTCGGGGTAAGGAAATGACCATCAAGACAGCCAATCTCGGCTTTCCACGTATCGGCAGCCACCGTGAACTGAAGTTCGCGCTGGAGCGTTATTGGGCCGGCAAGATCGAGAGACAGGACCTGCTCGACGTCGCCGCCAGGCTGCGGGCCGAAAACTGGGCCGCGCAAAAGGCGCGTGGGATCCAGATCATTCCATCGAACGACTTCTCGCTTTACGACCAGGTTCTCGACACATCAGTGCTGGTTGGTGCGGTGCCACCGGCCTATGGCTGGAAGGGCGGCCCGGTCGACCTCGACGCCTATTTCGCCATGGCGCGCGGTTCGACGACTGCCGCCTGCGCGTCCGGTTGCACGCATGGCGGGCCCGACGGGGGCAACCAGGCGCTGGAGATGACCAAGTGGTTCGACACGAACTACCACTACATGGTTCCGGAATTCGCGGAGGATCAGCGCTTCGAGCTGACGAGCAATGCGCCGCTTGACGCCTTCCTCGAAGCCAAGGCGCTCGGGCATGTCACCCGCCCTGTCGTCCTCGGCCCCGTCACCTTCCTGAAACTGGGCAAGGCGCTTGCCGGCGGATTCGACACCATCAATCTGATCGAGCGGCTGCTGCCTGTTTATACGAAGCTTCTCACCGAGCTTGGGGAAGCCGGCGTCGAATGGGTGCAGATCGACGAGCCATGCCTGGTGCTCGATCTCACTGAGCGGGAACGCCAGGCGCTGGCGCTGACCTACCAGACGTTCGCCTCGGAACTTCCGCAGTTGAAAATCATGCTCGCGACCTATTTCGGCGCGGTCAGTGACAACATGCCGACAGCCCTTTCGCTGCCGGTTGCCGGGCTGCATGTCGACCTCGTGCGGGCGCCGCAACAGCTCGACTTGCTACTTCAGACGGTACCGGCACAGCTTGTGCTGTCGCTCGGCGTCGTCGATGGCCGCAATGTGTGGCGTACCGATCTTGCCGGCCTCTTCCGCCGGCTGCAGCCGTTGATCGAGGCGCATGGCCGCGATCGTATCGAGCTTGCACCATCGTGCTCGCTGCTGCATGTGCCAATCGACCTCGATCTCGAACGAGCGCTCGATCCGGAGCTCGTCTCCTGGCTTGCCTTCGCCCTGCAGAAGCTGGACGAACTCAGCCTGCTTGCCCGCGCATTCGAGCCGGGCCTGGCCAATCCCGAGCAGGTCTTTGCAAAATCGATTGCTGCGGTCGAGGCACGGCTGACCTCGCTCAAGGTCCACGATCCACTCGTTGCCGGACGCTTGAAGAACCTGACGGCAGCAGACAGCCGCCGTCAATCGAGTTTTGCAACGCGCCGGCGGCGGCAGGAAGACAGGCTGGCACTGCCGCTCTTCCCGACGACGACGATCGGCTCCTTCCCGCAGACGTCAGAGGTGCGCCAGGCACGATCGCTGCATGCCAAGGGCGAGCTCAGCTATGTCGACTACCTCGCCTACCTGCGCCAGGAGACGGAGAAGGCCGTGCGCTGGCAGGAGGAAATCGGCATCGAGGTGCTGGTGCACGGCGAATTCGAGCGCAACGACATGGTGCAGTATTTCGGCGAGCAGCTCTCCGGCTATGGGTTCACTCAGAGCGGTTGGGTGCAGAGCTACGGCTCGCGCTACGTACGCCCGCCGATCATCTTCGGCGATGTCTCGCGCCCGAACCCGATGACGGTCGATTGGGCAACCTATGCGCAGTCGCTGACGGACAAGCCGATGAAGGGCATGCTCACCGGCCCGGTGACGATGCTGCAATGGTCGTTCGTGCGCGACGACCTGCCCCGGTCGATCGTATGCCGGCAGATCGCACTGGCGCTGCGCGACGAAGTCACCGACCTGGAAACGGCCGGTATCGCCGTGATCCAGATCGACGAACCGGCGCTGCGCGAGGGACTGCCACTGAGACAGGCCGATCGAAAGGCCTATCTCGACTGGGCGGTCGAGTGCTTCCGCATCAGCGCCTCCGGCGTCGGTGACGAAACCCAGATCCACACCCACATGTGCTACTCGGAGTTCAACGACATCATGGCGGCGATTGCGGCAATGGATGCCGATGTCATCTCCATCGAAACCTCGCGCTCGAAGATGGAGCTGCTCGGCGCCTTTATCGATCAGGCCTATCCGAACGAGATCGGCCCCGGCGTCTACGACATCCACTCGCCGCGGGTACCCACTGTCAACGAGATGGTGCATCTGATCGAACAGGCGACCGACGGTCTGACGCCGGCGCAGATCTGGGTCAATCCGGATTGTGGGCTGAAAACAAGGCGGTGGGAGGAAGTTCGCCCGGCGCTCGTCAACATGGTCGCGGCGGCGCAAACGCTGCGCCAATCCTTCACTGCCGGCCGGCAAGAGGCCGCAAACGCATGACGGACGATAGCAATATCGAGAAGGCGCCGGGGGAAACCCCGGCGCCCGCCACCTTGATCGACATCGTCTTTCCCGGCGACACCAATCACCACGGCACGCTCTTCGGCCGTGCGGGCCTCGCACTCATGGACCGGACCGCCTTCATCGTCGCCACGCGCCACGGCCGCGTTCCCTTCGTCACCGCCTCCTGCGATCGCGTCGACTTCCGCGGCCCCGCCCACATCGGCCATATCGTCAGCTGCAGCGGCCGCCCGATCCGGGTCGGGCGGCGTTCGATGGTCGTCGAAGTCGATATGATCGCGGAAGATCTGACGGCCGGCACCCGCGATCTGTGCGCCCGCGGCCAGTTCACCATGGTCGCGATGCCGGAGGGCAAGGGCGCCGGCTGGTCGTTGCCTTCTCTCGACACCGATGCGATCGGAGCGCCAAAAGACGATGCCGTGCGCATGGTCGATATCGTCTTTCCGGATCAGGCCAACAGCTTCGGCGCCATGTTTGGCGGCGACGCGCTGGCGCAGATGACCAAGGCCGCCTTCGGCGCGGCGACACGGGCGAGCCGCAAGACGACAGTGCTCGCCTCCTGCCAGCGCATCGATTTCAAGCACCGGATCACCGTTGGCTCGATCATCGAGCTTGTCGCCAGGATTGTGCGCACCGGACGGAGCTCGACGACGGTCGATGTCGAATTGTGGTCAGAGGATTTGACGGGAGCGAAACAGACCCTGACTGCCCATGGCGCCTTCATCATGGTGGCAGTCGACGGGGACAATCGTCCTGTTCCCGCCTTCGCGGCTTGAGGATTTCAGCAGAGCTGTCAATGACGGCTCTCCATCCACAGGCTTCGCCGACACTTGTCGTTTACTCCCCGCTATCCACACCCGAAAAAATATTGTCCGCCTCCCAGGTGGCTTCGACATGGAACCTATTGACGCAATTTTCCCGACATATACTATATCTAGTGTTCGAGGTTCTCCCGATTCGCAAGGATTGGGAGCGAAGATGGGAATACGGTGCCGTCGTAGCGATTTCGCTTGGCTAAGCCGTGGCTGCCCCCGCAACTGTAAACGGCGAGCAACTGTCCAGCATTCGGCCACTGAAGCATGATGCATCGGGAAGGTCCGGACAGAAGCACCGACCCGTGAGCCAGGAGACCTGCCTCGATCGATAAACGTCCACGGGCGGGGTGTCCGGAGAGGTCAGAGGTGTGCATGGGGCAGGATGAAACCTGCCTGATCGTCTCGACGTCTCCCCGGAAGCGCCGTCTTCAACTTCGGGGTGAAGTCATGTCCGCGTCATCGAATTCCTATCATTCGCCAATGAAGAGGCGCGGGAAGCCGCGAATCTGACGAACAACCGCGCCCGGGTCTTCTCGACCCGAGCAAGCGGTCATCCTGCCAGTCCTGCATTTCGCCGGATCGCTTGTGCGTATCCGCATGCCTTTTCATGCCCAGATCCAGCCGACCAAACGAGGAAGAAATGAACGTCACCGTCTACAGCAAGCCCGCCTGCGTCCAGTGCACCGCAACCTATCGCGCGCTCGACCGCCAGGGCGTCAATTACGAGGTGATCGACATTTCGGTCGACCAGGACGCGTTCGAGACGGTCAAGGGCCTTGGCTACATGCAGGTTCCCGTCGTCATCGCCGGTCCGGAGCACTGGGCAGGCTTCCGCCCCGACAAGATCAGCGCACTGTCCTGAAGCCGAGGTACGGCGCGATGGGGCTGATCGTCTATTTTTCCACCCGCTCGGAAAACACCCATCGCTTCGTCGGCAAGCTCGGCCTGCGCGCCAGACGCATTCCCGTCAGCGCGGCCGACGCGCCGCTCGACGTGCACGAACCCTATGTGCTCGTCGTCCCGACCTATTGCGGCGACGACGGCCGGGGCGCCGTGCCCAAACAGGTGATCCGCTTTCTCAACGATGCGGACAACCGCTCCCACATCCGCGGCGTGATTGCCGCGGGCAACAGCAATTTCGGCGCGACCTACGGGATCGCCGGCGACGTGATCTCGGCCAAGTGCCAGGTGCCCTATCTCTACCGGTTCGAACTGTTGGGAACCGATGAGGACGTCGCCAATGTCAAAAACGGGATGGAACGATTTTGGACGTCTCAACACTCGAACGCCCCTTGAAGGCGACGGAATCGGCGCTCGATTACCACGCGCTGAACGCCATGCTGAACCTCTATGACGAGGACGGCCGGATCCAGCTCGACAAGGACCGGTTGGCGGCAAAGCAGTACTTCCTGCAGCACGTCAACCAGAACACCGTGTTCTTCCATAACCTGCGCGAAAAACTCGATTACCTCGTCACCGAGGGCTACTACGAGCAGGAGGTTCTCGACCAGTATTCGTTCAACTTCGTGCGCGACCTGTTCGATCACGCCTATGACAAGAAGTTCCGTTTCCCGACCTTTCTCGGCGCCTTCAAATATTACACCAGCTACACGCTGAAGACCTTCGACGGGAAGCGCTACCTCGAGCGCTACGAGGACCGGGTCTGCATGGTGGCGCTGACGCTGGCGCGCGGCGACGAGGCGCTGGCGCGCGACATGGTCGACGAGATCATCTCCGGTCGCTTCCAACCGGCGACCCCGACCTTCCTCAACGCCGGCAAAAAGCAGCGCGGCGAGCTCGTCTCCTGCTTTCTGCTGAGGGTCGAGGACAACATGGAATCGATCGCGCGCGGCATTAATTCGGCGCTACAATTGTCGAAGCGCGGCGGCGGCGTGGCGCTGTCGCTTACCAACATCCGCGAGGCCGGCGCCCCGATCAAGCAGATCGAAAACCAGTCGTCCGGCATCATTCCCGTGATGAAGCTGCTGGAGGATTCGTTCTCCTACGCCAACCAGCTTGGCGCCCGCCAGGGTGCCGGCGCCGTCTATCTCAACGCCCACCACCCCGACATCATGCGTTTCCTCGACACCAAGCGGGAGAACGCCGACGAGAAGATCCGTATCAAGACGCTGTCGCTGGGCGTCGTCGTTCCCGACATCACCTTCGAACTCGCCAAGAACAACGAGGACATGTACCTGTTCTCGCCCTATGACGTGGAGCGCGTCTACGGCGTTGCCTTCACCGACATCTCGGTCACGGAAAAATATCGGGAAATGGTCGCCGACAGCCGGATCCGCAAGAAGAAGATCAAGGCGCGCGAGTTCTTCCAGGTGCTGGCCGAAATCCAGTTCGAGTCGGGCTATCCCTACATCATGTTCGAAGACACGGTGAACCGCGCCAACCCGATCGCCGGCCGCATCACCATGAGCAACCTCTGCTCAGAAATCCTCCAGGTCAGCGAAGCCAGCGAGTACAATGACGACCTGTCCTACAAGCACCTGGGCAAGGACATCTCCTGCAATCTCGGCTCGCTGAATATCGCCGCCGCGATGGATTCGTCCGATTTCGGCAAGACGATCGAGACATCGATCCGGGCGCTGACCGCGGTCTCCGACATGAGCCATATCGCCTCGGTTCCCTCCGTCGAGAAGGGCAATGACGACAGCCATGCGATCGGCCTCGGCCAGATGAACCTGCACGGCTATCTCGCCCGCGAACGGGTCTATTACGGTTCGGACGAAGGCGTCGATTTCACCAACATCTACTTCTACACGGTGACCTACCACGCCATCCGCGCCTCCAACCGCATCGCCGTCGAACGCGGGTCGAGCTTCAAGGGCTTCGAGAACTCGAAATACGCCTCGGGCGACTATTTCGACAAGTACACCGAACAGGAATGGAAGCCGGCGACCGAGCGGGTGTGCGAACTGTTCGAAACCGCAGGCATCGATATCCCGACGCAGGAAGACTGGCTGGAACTCAAGCAGGCGGTGATGACATCCGGCCTCTACAACCAGAACCTGCAGGCGGTGCCGCCGACCGGCTCAATCTCCTATATCAACCATTCGACCTCCTCGATCCACCCGATCGTCTCGAAGATCGAGATCCGCAAGGAAGGCAAGATCGGCCGCGTCTATTATCCCGCGGCCTTCATGACCAACGACAATCTCGACTACTACCAGGATGCCTATGAGATCGGTCCGGAGAAGATCATCGACACCTATGCGGCTGCGACCCAGCATGTCGACCAGGGGCTTTCGCTGACCTTGTTCTTCAAGGACACGGCAACGACCCGCGACATCAACCGCGCGCAGATCCATGCCTGGAAGAAGGGCATCAAGACGATCTACTACATCCGCCTTCGTCAGATGGCGCTGTCCGGCACGGAAGTGCAGGGCTGCGTTTCCTGCGCGCTTTGATACTCCGGGGAACAAGATGAACATCCAACTGAAGACCAAGGCGCCCAAGGGCTCGCAAGCCGTGCGCGCCATCAACTGGAACCGTATCGAGGACGACAAGGACCTTGAGGTCTGGAACCGGCTCACCGGCAATTTCTGGCTGCCGGAAAAGGTGCCGCTTTCCAACGACATTCCCTCCTGGGCGGCGTTGCGGCCGGAAGAGCAGCAGCTGACGATCCGTGTGTTCACGGGCCTGACCCTGCTCGACACGATCCAGACGAGCATCGGCGCACCGACACTGATGGCGGATTCGATCACGCCCCATGAGGAAGCGGTTTATTCCAACATCTCCTTCATGGAAGCGGTGCATGCCCGTTCCTATTCCTCGATCTTTTCGACGCTTTGCTCGACACCTGATGTCGATGACGCCTATCGCTGGTCGGAGGAGAACGAACATCTCCAGAAGAAGTCGGCGCTCATTCTCGAGCAGTATCGCACCACGGATCCGCTGAAGCGCAAGATCGCCAGCGTCTTCCTCGAGAGCTTCCTGTTCTACTCCGGCTTCTATCTGCCGATGTATTGGTCGAGCCGCGCCAAGCTGACCAACACCGCCGACATGATCCGCCTCATCATCCGCGACGAAGCGGTGCACGGCTACTACATCGGCTACAAGTTCCAGAAGGGCCTGGAGCGGCTGAGTAACGAGCGTCGGCAGGAGATGAAGGATTTCGCCTTCGACCTGCTGCTCGAACTCTACGACAACGAGGCGAAATATACCGAATCGCTTTACGACAGCGTCGGCCTGACCGAGGACGTGAAGAAGTTCCTGCACTACAACGCCAACAAGGCGCTGATGAACCTCGGATATGAGGCGCTGTTCCCGGCCGATGCCTGCAAGGTCAATCCGGCAATCCTGTCGGCGCTGTCGCCGAATGCCGACGAGAACCACGACTTCTTTTCGGGGTCAGGCTCCTCCTATGTCATCGGCAAGGCGGTTGCGACCGAAGACGAAGACTGGGATTTCTGACAAGCGCGCCGCACTCCGTTGCTGAGCCAATAGCAAAGCGGCCGGTGAAGACGAGAAGGTCTTCACCGGCCGTCCTGTTTCAACTGCGCGAAGCGAGGTGGTGTTACTCCGCCGGCACGACACGGCTGCGGCCGATGGTTGCCTGTGTCAGCAGGAACGCGCTGACCGCGCAAATCGCAATGCCCGCGGCCATCGGAAGCGCCGTTCCGTTGAAGAAGACGGCAGCAACGATCATGGCGACAGCCGCCGTGACAAAATGCAGCGTCCCCATCAGCGCCGATGCCGTACCGGCAATCTCGCCGTGATCCTCGAGCGCCAGCACCGCGGAGGTCGGGATGACCAGACCGAGCGCGCCGTAGCCGACGAACAGGAATGCCGCCATGACCGGCAACTGGTTGAAGCCGAGGCTCATGAGAATGAACATGCTGGCCATGGTCAAGGCAAAGCCGGCGACGGCAAGCTGCATGACACGCACGAGACCGAAACGAACGCCAAGCCAACCGGTCGCCTGCGAGACCGCGAAGAACGATACCGCGTTGATCGAGAAGGCGAAGCTGTATTGCGTCGGCGTCAGGCCATAATGATCGATCAGCACGAAGGGCGAATTTGCGAGGTAGACGAGGAAGCTCGAAATGCCGAGGCCACCGATGAAGGTGAGCGTCAGGAAGTTCCGGTCGCTCAGAAGCAGCCGGTAGGCGGCAATCGCGCTGCCGAAATTGCTGTCTGCCCTGTCCTTCTTCGGACGGGTCTCAGCCAATTGAGTCGACAGCAGGATCAGGCCGATGAAGGCTGCGATCATGACGGCACAGAAAACGCCGCGCCAGCCGTAGAACTCGATGACGGCGCTGCCAGTCAGAGGCGCCAGGATCGGCGAGATGCTGAACACCAGCATCAGCAGCGACATCAGGCGTGCCGCCTGAACGCCGGTGTGCATGTCACGAACGATGGCGCGCGGAATGACCATGCCGGCGGCACCGCCAATACCTTGCAGGAAGCGGAAGGCGATGAGCGTTTCGATATCGGTCGCGAGCGCGCAGCCGATGCTGGCCAGCGCGAACAGGCCGATGCCGAGATAGAGCGGCGCCTTGCGGCCCCACATATCCGAGAGTGGGCCATAGACGAGCTGGAAAATTGCAAAGGAAATGAAGAAGGCGAGCAGGCTAAGCTGCACGACACCGGTCTCTGCGGCGAGATCCTTGCCGATCGACGGCAGCGCGGGGAGATACATGTCGATTGCGAAAGGCCCGATCGCTGAAATCAGACCGAGGACTATGGCAGTGCGTAGAAAGGACGCCGTCATGGTGATGATCTTTCAGAGGTCGCGAAACGAACGAGGACGCGCGCCTGCATTCGTTGCCGCCGGGATTGAAACTGGAATGAGCCGGTCGTGCCAGGATCGAACGTCCGGGAGACGCATCCTGCGCTGACCTATGTGGTCCATAATTTTGGACACACATGTCAAATTAGACACTATTGTCCAAACCGTCAACATGTCCTATCGTCGGATCATGAAAAAACGACAAGCCGCCTTGCCGACCGCCGGTGGCCCCACCCAGAAGGGTCAATGCGCCAAACGCATCTCGATCCTCGACGCCGCCGCAGAGGTCTTCTGCCGCGAAGGCTTTTCCGGCGCCAGCATAGACGAAATCGCCGCGGAAGCCTGTGTTTCCAGGCAGACCATCTACAATCACTACCGCGAAAAAGAGACGCTGTTCATGGCGGTGGTGCAGGATATCCTCGACCGAACCAACGCCGCGCTGTTCTCGATCCTCGCGACCTTCCCGCAACGGGCAGACAATCTCGAGGACGACCTCACTGCCTTTGCAGTGCGCCTCAACAGGAACTGCATCTGCAATCAGGACGGCAAGTTCATCCAGAAGCTGGTCGAGACCGAGGGAGAGCGATATCCCGAGCTGATCAGGATCTGGCGCGAACAGGGACCGGGCAAGATCGGCGCGGCACTCTCGGCACTGTTTGCTCGACTTGCCCACGCGGCCCCGCTTGAGATCGACGACCTCGACTTGGCCGCTCGGCAATTCCTGGCCTTGATCAAGGCGGACATGCAGATAGCCGGTCCTTTTGGCGAAGCTCCAACGGAGGAGCAATTGCAGACCTCTGCCCGCAACGCCGTCAGGACCTTCCTGCGCGCCTATGGCAGGGTCGAGACCGAACGACCCCAGAAAAAAGCCGGTCGCCTCGACCAATCGGCTTGACCGCCAGTCGCTCTGACCAATTCAGTCACCCTGACGTCTTCGCGACGCACCTAAGACCAACGCCCCTCCGCATCTCCGATCACCTAACCAGTGATCTGGAACCCCTGCACCGGATCGGGCAAGGCCACCGGTTCGGTTTCGACGCTGACGACCGAGGCAGCCGCCGGCCCCATCCAGAGCCGCTCGACCATGTTTGCGAGCGCAACATCGGAGCCGACGATCATCGCCGCCACCGATCCGTCGCGCTCGTTGCGCACCCAGCCGGTCACTCCGAGGCGTTCGGCCTCGCGGCGGGCCCAAATGCGGAAGCTGACGCCCTGCACCCTTCCGCTGACACGAACGAGCATCGCCTTGCGCTCTCTGATCATGATCGCACCTGTTTTTTTGTTATAGAAGAGAAACTGGAGCGAAGGCGGACAAAGACAAGCCACCTGACGTTGCGGGCGCCTGCGACGCCGGGCCGTTTCCACATCGGGCGAAGTTGCGGAATTCTCCGCCGCCTTGTTTTGACGCATTTCCGGACGCAAAACCGCTTCCCAGTTCTCCTGGAAATAGCCTATGGCGTCGCCGCCAAAATGCGGCCCTTCATGTTGGGATGAAAGCGGCAATAATAATCGATCTGCCCCGCCTCCCGCACGACGAGACTTGCGGTCTTCTTCGCCGGGATCAACACCTCCCAACCACCCTTCACGGTCGCTGTATGGACGAGGATGTCCCTGTTGACCCACTCGATCGTGTCGCCGACGCGTACCTCGACCTCTGCGGGAACAAACGCCATTTTTTCGATCGTCACGCGGATTGTCTCTGCTTGAGCATCCACAGCGCCATTGCCGAGCAGGAGCCCGGCAACGGCAACGAGATAAAACCCGGATGGCATGGCCGCGCTCTACTTCAGCGATGCGGCAACATGTTCTGCATGCTGCTGGTGGCCCTGAAAGATCTTCAAGCCGGTCTCAAGCAGTGCCTTAAGTTCGGCATTGCTGGCCGATGGAATGAGCAGGGTCTCCAGGGCTCCGTTCACCTGCTTGTGGTAGGCGACTTCATTGTCGACATAGGCTTTATCGAAGCTCGCGCCGTCGAGCGTGGCAAGCTTGGCGCGCTCGTCGTCAGCTGCTTTCGAGAGCGCCTTGCTGGTATCGTTGTCCTCCGGCGTCACCTTGAGTTTCTTGACGAGATCGAGCGCCTGCGTATTCACCGCCTCATGGTCGCGCATCATATCTTCGGCAAACGAAACGACGTCCTTGTTGCCGGACTTCGAGATCGCAAGCTTGGCATTTTCCACATCGATCACTCCGGCCGTATAGGCGATGTGAGCGATCTGTGGGTCGGTCGGCTTATCCGCTGCCTGTGCCGGGATCACAAGCCCGAGCAGGCAAAGCGTGACGAGCGCGGTCATTGGCCGAATGTTCATGGAAACCTCCTTGTTCCACGCAGGGCGCGGACCCTGTTTGCAGTTGACATCCATTGGATGCCGCCTGCCCGCAAAGGTTCCCGCCGGTCAGCTGGAAAGGCCAAGCCGCTTCATGACCGCCGCGGTCAGCCGCGCACAGCGCCGCCCGGCAAAGGGGAAAGCATCGAGCAAAACCGGGCCGATCTGCTCATGCAACTGTTTGCGCACCAGCTGCCGCGCCCGATGCAACCGTGTCTTGACCGTCTCGGGGCGTAACCCAAGCAGATCAGCCGTTTCCTCCACGCTCAGCCCCTCTATCACCCGCGCGACGAAAACCGTTCTGTAGATATCGGGCAGATTGTCGGTCGCCCGTTCGACGAGTTGCAGGATCTGCCGCTGCGCCATCGTGCGTTCGGGATCATCGGCACTTGCCGGCAGCGGGAACTGGATGATCGTCGCATCGCGGCCATCGCCGATCGAGCCCAGGGCGTCGGCTTTGCGGCGTCCCCGTCGCAACCGTCCGAGCGCCTCGTTGATGACGATGCGTGACAGCCAGGTTCCAAGCGACGATTCGCCACGAAAGCTTGCGAGATGCGCAAAGGCCAGCACATAGGCTTCCTGTACGATGTCTTCGGCTTCGCTGTCGTTTCGAACGACGCCTCGGGCAATGCGGTAGAGGCGCTGGTTGTGAACCTGCATGATCGCGAGGAACGCCTGCCCGTCACCGGCGATCGCCCTTTGCGCCAGTGCCACATTCGCGGTCGGGTCCGTGATCGCCAGCGCGCCTGTTCGAATGTCTGCCATGTCCGAGCCTCCCGCAACATTAGATGCACGGTTCCGCCAAAGGTTCCCGTCATTTTTCCAATTGCAGACACCGTGCCGTTCTTTTTGGAACCTCTTCAGAGAATGCGGTTGCGCCATTGTGGTCCTACCTTGGCCGCCTAACGTCGAATGGCCTGCCGACCACTCAAGCGAGAGGCGTCTAAATTTCTCGCGTTACCCTGTTAATCTTTTCATCGCGTACTTTTAAAAATTGACGCGCGCAAAGTTTTATGGTTTTTACATCATCGCCAAGACGGTGATGGGAGGGCCCTCCTGCTTGGCCGCCAAGACCAAAGGCCCACATCGTTTCCAAGGGAGGAAACCCATGAACATGCCCCGTATTCTCAAGGCGCTTGTCGCCGGCACGGCACTGATCCTGATTGCTTCCGCCGCATCGGCCGAAGGCATCGGCGCCTCGCTCTTGACCCAGCAGCATCCGTTCTACATCGAGCTTGCCGACGCGATGAAAGCCGAGGCGAAAGAGAAGAACGTCGCGCTCGAAGTTGCGATTGCCAACCAGGATCTCAACAAGCAACTCGCCGACGTCGAGGATTTCATCGTCAAGGGCGTTGACGTGATCGTCATTTCGCCGGTCGACAGCCAGGGCGTGCGCGCCGCGATCGAAAAGGCCGAGAAGGCCGGCATCAAGGTGATCACCGTCGACGTGCCTGCCAACGGCGCGACCGTCACCTCGCATATCGGCACCGATAATTTCACCGGCGGCGTCAAGGCTGGCGAACTGATGGCAAAGATCCTCGACAACAAGGGCAAGGTCGCCGTTATCGACTACCCAACCGTCCAGTCGGTCGTGAACCGCGTCAACGGCTTCAAGGAAGCGATCGCCAAGCATCCGGAGATGGAAATCGTCGCCATCCAGACCGGCATCACCCGCGCCGAGGCACTCGCAGCGGCACAGAACATGCTGCAGGCCAACCCTGACATCACCGGCATTTTCGGCTTCGGTGATGACGCAGCGCTTGCTGCAGCGGTTGCCGTCAAGGCGGCGGGCCTCGAAACCCAGGTCAAGGTCATCGGCTTCGATGGCATGAAGGAAGCCCGCGACGCTGTCGACACCAACCCGGTGATGGTCGGCGTGATCCAGCAGTTCCCCGACCAGATGGGCAAGCAGGCCGTCGACACTGCCGTCAAGGTTGCCGCCGGCGAACAGGTTCCGGCCGAACAGCCGATCGTGCCCGGCGTCTACACCGCAAAGTAAGTCCTCCCAGGACAGCCGCCGCCCGAGGGCGGCGGCACCAACACGACGAACGCCTCCGCCTGCTGCCGACAAAAACGGGCAGCAATTCGAAGTGCTACAGCGACCTTTGCGCGTCTGATGAGACACGTTGCGCTGCAGCCCGGAGGCGCTTCTCGGCGCGATCCAAGGAGGCCGCCATGCATGGTTCGACCACGGACACCGTTCTCAAGATCAGCAATGTCACGAAGTCATTCGGGCAGGTTGCCGCGTTGAAGAGCATGCGGCTCGATGTCCGCCGCGGCCGCGTGCATACGCTGCTCGGCGAAAACGGTGCCGGCAAATCGACATTGATGAAAATTCTTGCCGGCGTTCACAGCGCGACGTCAGGCGACATTACCCTCGACAATCAACCCTATCGCCCCACCAACCCGCAGCAGGCAGCAGCGCTCGGGCTTGCGATCGTGTTCCAGGAATTGAGCCTCTGCAACAACCTGACGGTGGCGGAGAATATTCTGGCGACGCGCGAGCCGCGCAAGTTCGGCTTCATCAACGATAAGGCGCTCGTTGCCAGGGCAAGGTCGATCGTCGCTGAACTCGGGCTGCCGATCGACGTCACCGAGAAGGTCGGCAATCTCTCGATCGCCCAGCGGCAGCTGGTCGAGATCGCCAAGGGCCTCAGCCATGAGGCAAAGGTCGTCATTCTCGACGAGCCGACCTCGTCGCTCAGCGACAGCGAGGCCGAGATCCTGTTCGACATCATCGGCCGGCTGAAAAGCCGCGGCGTCGCGGTCATCTATATTTCCCACCGCATGGAAGAGATCATGCGGCTCAGCGACGACATCACCGTCATCCGCGATGGTGAGTATGTCTCCACTCACGATCGCAACGACGTCACGATCGAGGCGCTGATTGCGCTGATGGTCGGCCGTCGGATGGAGGAGATCTATCCGCCCCCAATCCACGTTCGCTCGACGGAGATTACTTCGGATCAGCCTCCGGTCCTGGCGGTCGAGCGTCTGACGCGCGACGAGGAATTCGCCGATATTTCCTTCACGGTCGGCGCCGGCGAGATCCTCGGCTTCTTCGGCCTCGTCGGCTCAGGTCGCTCCGAAGTGATGAACGCACTGTTCGGCATGAAGAACGCGAGCGGCACGGTTCGCCTCGACGGCAAGGAGGTTCGCTTCCGCTCGCCGGCCGAAGCGATTGCCCGCGGCATCGGCTTCGTCACCGAAAACCGCAAGGAAGAAGGCCTCGTGCTCGGGCACAGCGTCGAGTGGAACATTTCCATGGCGGCATTGCCTGACTTCACCGGCCCGTTTGGCTTTACCCGCGGCAGCGCCGAGCGCAAGGCAGCGGCAGCCGAGGTCGGCAGGCTTGCCATCAAGACGCGCTCGCTCGACACGCCGGCAGGCTCTCTCAGCGGCGGCAACCAGCAGAAGATCGTGCTCGCCAAATGGCTCCTGACCCGGCCGAAGGTGCTGATCCTCGACGAGCCGACCCGCGGCGTCGACGTCGGCGCGAAATTCGAAATCTACAAGATCATCCGCCAGCTGGCGGCCGAAGGAACGGCGATCCTGCTGATCTCCTCCGAGCTGCCGGAGGTGCTTGGAATGAGCGACCGCGTGGTCGTCATGCATGAAGGCGTGCTCGGCGCGACCCTCGCCGGCACCGACCTTACCCCCGAAACGATCATGGCGCACGCGACAGGTTTCCAATCATGACCCAGCAAACTGCAGCCCAGGCCGCCCTCGTCAGGGCATTGAAGCAATATGGCGGCATCTTCCTCTCGCTGGTGATGCTCTGCGTCATCTTCTCGTTCCTCAATCCCCGGTTCATGTCGGTCGTCAACTTCATGAACATCCTGCAGCAGGTGGCCGTGATCGCTATTGCCGCCTTCGGCATGACCTGGGTGATCCTGCTCGGTGAGATCGACCTGTCGGTCGGCTCGATCATCGCAGTCGCCGGCATGGTCGGGGCGCAATGTTTCGCCTTCGGGCTCGGCTTCGGCCCGGCACTCGCGGTAACTATCGTGGCGGGCGCGCTGATGGGGATGCTCAACGGCGTGTTGACGGCAAAACTGCTACTGCCGTCGTTCATCGTCACCGTCGCCACGATGGGCATCTATCGCGGCCTCGTCAGCCTGCCGACCAACGGCGCGCCGGCGATGATCGACAACGCGACATGGACCGCCATCGGCACCGAGAGCTTCCTCCGCCTGCCCATCATCATCTGGGTCGTTGCCGTGCTCTTCGTCATCAACCAGATCGTGCTCAGCAAGACGAGCTTCGGTCGTCGCGCCTATCTTACCGGCGGCAACCGCGAAGCGGCTGTTTATTCCGGCATCAAGGTCGATCGCCTCAAGATCATCATCTTCATGATCTCGGGCGTGATGGCGGCGATCAGCGGCGTGCTGCTCTCCTCGCGCCTCTTTTCCGCCCAGACCAATGCCGGCATGAGCTACGAGCTCGATGCCATCGCCGCGGCCGTTCTCGGCGGCACCTCGCTTGCCGGCGGTGTCGGCACCATGGTCGGCACGCTCATCGGCGCGCTCATCATCGGCGTGATGAACAACGGCATGAACATGCTTTCCATCCCCTATTTCTACCAGCTCATCGTCAAGGGCCTCGTGATCCTTGTCGCCGTTTGGCTCGACGTTCGCGCCAAACAGGCAAAGCGCTGACCCGGCACGAGTGAAACCCATGCACAAGATACTGACGATCGGCGAGATCCTCGTCGAGATCATCGCCACCGAAAAGGGCGACGGCTTCCGGCAGGCGACACCACTGGTCGGGCCTTTCCCTTCCGGCGCGCCCGCCATCTTCATCGACCAGGTCGGCAAGCTCGGCCAGGCGAGCGCGATCATTTCCCGCGTTGGCGGCGACGACTTCGGTCACGTCAACCTCGCCCGCCTTGAGGCGGACGGCGTCGATACCTCCGGCATCGCGGTCGATCCGCTCGCCACAACCGGCAGCGCCTTCGTTCGCTACCGTCATGACGGCAGCCGTGCCTTCGTCTTCAACATCCGCGACAGCGCCTGCGGCACCATTTCCCTCGATGACAACGCAATCGTGCTGGTTCAAAGCTGCAGCCACCTGCATGTGATGGGGTCGTCGCTCTACGCTCCGAGCGTGGTCGAGAGCATTTTCGCCGCAATCGACATCATCAAGGCAGCCGGTGGCACGGTCTCCTTCGATCCGAACCTTCGCGCAGAAATCCTCGAAAGCCCGGGGATGCGGGAAGCGCTGAGGACAGTCCTTGCCAAGACCGACGTGTTCCTGCCGAGCGGCGCCGAACTCTTCCTGTTCACTGAAGCGAAAACCGAGGCGGACGCCATCGCCGAACTTCTCGCCTCCGGCATCAGGGTCATCGTGGTCAAGCGCGGCGCCGAAGGCGCCAGCTACTTCGATGCGGAAACGACGCTCTCCCTGCCCGGCTTTGCCGTCGAAGAGATCGATCCGACCGGCGCGGGCGACTGCTTCGGCGCCACCTTCGTCACCTGTTGGCTGAATGACGCCAGCCCCCGCGAAGCGCTTGAACTCGCCAACGCGTCGGGCGCTCGCGCCGTGATGATCTCCGGCCCGATGGAGGGCGCATCGACGAGAGCAGAACTCGAAGCCTTCATCAGCGCGCGAAAGGATTGAAGACCATGAAACCCAATTATCTGATCGACATTGCCCAGTGGCGCGACCGTCCGGGCCTGCGCGGTATTCCTTCGATCTGCTCGGCGCATCCGCTGGTCATCGAGGCCGCAATGCTGCGTGCCCTTAGGGAAGACACCCATCTCTTGATCGAGGCGACCTGCAACCAGGTCAATCAAGACGGCGGATATACCGGCATGACGCCCGCCGATTTCACCCGTTTCGTCGGGGAGATCGCCGCAAAGACCGGCTTCCCGATCGAAAACATCATCCTCGGCGGCGACCATCTCGGCCCCAACCCGTGGAAACATCTGCCGGCCGATGAGGCGATGGACAAGGCGGAAGCGATGATCCGCGCCTATGCCGCGGCCGGCTTCACCAAGCTGCATCTCGATACCAGCATGGGCTGTGCCGGCGAACCCGTCGCCCTTCCCGATGCGACGACGGCGTTGCGTGCCGCGCGGCTTGCCGCCGCCGCCGAAGATGCCATCCGCGGACGTAACGGCATCGCCCCGGTCTACATCATCGGCACCGAGGTGCCTGTTCCCGGCGGCGCGCTCGAGGAACTGGATACGCTCGAAGTTACCGCACCCGAAGCAGCCGTCGAGACCGTCGATATTCATCGGCAGGCGTTCAGCGATGCAGGTGCCGGCGAGGCCTTCTCCCGGGTTGTCGGCGCCGTCGTCCAGCCGGGCGTCGAATTCGGCAACGAGAACGTGATCGCCTATGACCGGCCGAGGGCCGCTCAGTTGAGCGCAAGCCTGGCCGAGCTAAACGGCCTCGTCTTCGAGGCGCATTCCACCGACTACCAGACGCAAGAAGCACTTCGTGATCTGGTGACGGATGGTTTTGCCATCCTCAAGGTCGGCCCCGGCCTCACGTTTGCATTGCGTGAAGCGCTTTACGGGCTCGACCAGATCGCCGCGTTCCTGTTTCCCGATGCGCGATCCAAAACGCTGGCCGAGGTCACCGAAGAGGTCATGCGCGAGGAGCCGGGCAACTGGGGCAAGTATTATCACGGCTCGCCCGACGCGCTGCGTGTTCAGCGCCATTTCTCCTACAGCGACCGCATCCGCTATTACTGGCCGCACCCGAAGGTCGCGACTGCAGTGGAAGAGCTTCTTCGCCTGCTCGATGGCGTCACCATCCCCGAGACGCTGATCAGCCAGTATCTTTCGGGCAGTTACGAGCGCGTGCGAGACGGTCAGGTGCCGCCGCAAGCAAAGGCCCTGGCGATTGCCGCCGTCGACGCGGTTCTGGAGGATTACTTCGCCGCCTGCAAAGGATAGGGCCGGCCGTTCATTCCGTGAATATTTCGCAGTCGACACTGCCTATCCCTCGGAAATAAATCTATAAACGAAACCCAAAAGAAGAATGGGGGCGCTTCGACCGTGGACAGACAAATCAAGACGATGGAGGATTTTTCGGAGTTCGTCGGTTTGTCGCGCCCCACTGTCTCCAAATACTTCAACGATCCGACTTCGGTTCGCAAGAAGACCCGCGACGCCATCGAGGCCGCGATCAAGCAATCCGGCTTCCGGCCCAACATCTTCGCCGTCAATCTCAACCGGCGGCGAACCAATATTCTTGGCGTCATCGTTCCCAATTCGACCGACCCGTTCTACATGGCGCTGACGCGGCGGATCGAACATATCGCCAACCAGGCGGGCTTTCTCGCCTTCGTTCTCTCCTCCGACGGCAAGCCGGAGATGGAGGAGCGCGCCATCGAGACCTTCAAGTCGATGAACGTCGCCGGCGCGATCATCGCCCCGCTCGGCGTCCAGTCCCATCACCAAAAACTCACCTCGCTCGGCGAGAGCATCCCGCTTGTTTATGTCGACTCGCCGCTCGACGGCAGTTCCTCCTTCGTCGGCACGGACAACCGCCAGAGCTTCAAGCTGATGGTCGATTATCTCTGCCGGTCCGGCGCACCGCCCTGCTACTTCGGCATGCCGCCGGTCAACAACAACGCGCTGGCCCGCCAACACGCCTATGAGGAGGCGATGCAGCAGCTGAAGATGGATCCCGTCATCGTGCCGACGGCGCCGAACGCCTCGTGGGATTTCGAAAAGTTCGGCTACGACGAAACGCTGCGCATTCTGGGAGAAGGCGGTTTTCCGACGAAGACGGTGCTGTGCGCCAACGACCGCGTTGCCTTCGGCGTGATTGCGGCGGCCTTCCAGTCCGGCGTCAAGGTCGGCCGCGAACCGGACAGTGACCTGCGGGTGGCAGGCCACGACGACCATCCGCTGTCGCGCTACACCTGTCCACCGCTGACGACTGTGGCGCAGAACTACAACGAGATCGGCCGGCTGGCGATCGAGCTGCTACTGTTCAAGCTCGGCGAAACTGAGAACGACGACCAGGCCTTCCCCGCGGACGAGCGCATTCTGCTCAGCGCCGAGATCATGCTGCGCGGCTCGGCCTAGCGGTGCCCTTTCAAGACGTGTTCGTCTGGATAGAACAACGCCGGAAGCCATCTTTGAACTCTCCGAGAACAATCGAGACAAACGTCAATACTTGACGCTCGGCTCCGGTCTAACACTCAGTCCCCATGACTAACGAAGTCGATCGCAATCGACATCGCCACGCCGGAAGGCGTCGACCTCGTGCGTCGCCTGGCGCGGATTTCCGATATCGTCGTCGAAAATTACAAGCCGGGCGATCTGGCGCGCCGCGGCCTTGCCTATGAGGATCTGGCAGCCATCAAGCCCGATCTGATCTGGTGCTCGATCTCGGGATTTGGCCAGACCGGCCCCTACAGCCACCGCACCGGGTACGATTTCCTGATCCAGGCCATGGGCGGCATCATGAGCATTACAGGCGGGCCGGACACGGCCGGTGGCTCTCCGGTCAAGACCGGCGTCGGGATAGCAGACGTGATGTGCGGCATGTACGCGACCGTAGGCATTCTGGCGGCGTTGCGCCATCGCGACCGCACAGGGCAAGGCCAGCAGATCGATCTCGCCCTCTACGACAGCCAGATCGCCTGGCTGATCAATGCGGCAACCAATCATCTGGTATCCGGGCGTGTGCCGGGCCGCATCGGCAACGCCCATCCCAATATCGCGCCGTACCAGACCTTCGAGGCGGCCGACGAACATCTGGCTGTCGCCGTCGGCAACGATGCTCAGTTCGCCCGCTTTACTGCCGTCATCGGCAAACCGGAACTGGCCGAAGACGTTCGCTTTCGCCGCAATCGCGATCGACTTGCCAATCTGGCAGACCTGCAGGCCATCATCGCCGGCGAAATCGTCAAGGACACCGCTCGCAATTGGGAGATACGGCTGAACGCCGAGGGTGTTCCCGCCGGTCGGGTTGCTAGTGTCGATCAGGCCCTGCGTGATCCGCATACGCTCGCGCGCGGAATGGTGGTCGGCATGGAGGACCAAGCAGGTGAGACCCCGATCCGCGTTCTGGGCAATCCGCTGAAGATGTCGGCAACACCGGTGCAGTACCGCAAGCGCCCGCCGCATCTCGATGAAGATCGCGAGGCTATCCTGCGCCTCATTGATGAGACACAGGATAGCTGAGCGTCCACCGGCTTACTGCAGTTTCACCGCCGGCCAGTTCTGATCGGCCTTGGTCACATAACCCTTGATATCCTTGCGCCAGGTTTCCAGCACCGATTGATCGTAGTTCAGGTAGAGCTTGTCATCGACGATCGTGAACGCCGCCGGATCGATCGGGGCCTTGTAGCCGCGGGACATGCCGTAGGCGCAAAAGCCGCCATACTGCGGCGCATATTTTCCCGGGTTTGCTTCGAAGGCTTTGCGGTTTTCCTCCGAGGCGAACAGGAAGCGTGCATCACGGTAGGTCACGGCAAGGTCCGCTTTGCCCTCAACCGGCTTGCTCTGGACGAAATATGCGACCGGATCATAGCCCGAAATCGCCACGCCGCTTTTCTCGTTGGTCTCTCCGGCCACGGCGACAGTTGCCAACTGAGCAACGATAACGGCTCCAAGGAGGGGTCTGGGAATTGTCATGGTGCTTCTCCACGTTGACAGATTGCTGCGTCTTCCTGGTTGTAGACATACGGCGCATCCAATGAACCGGCTGCGCGAAACCGGTGTTTCTCCTGCGATCTCTATTTCTCTTGATCGTTAGACTACGATCGGGGGGAAGCGTTACAGCCTCCGGCAAATGACGGTCCGTCCCGCGCTCGGCGCGCACGATATCGCCGGTGCCGGCGCCGGCTGAATTGCCGTGCAAGCCTGCGTTTGCCGGCCGGCGGCCCACGAGCCCATCAGGAAAAGGAGACGCCGTTCATCCACAGCAGGTTCGCTCCGCACGAAGCCACGCACGCGACACGGCGGCTGCACCCGGCACCGCAGGTTTCGCCGGTGATGGGGCGGAAAACGCAGCTATTCGCCGAGACGCGGCGACGCCCTGACCGTGTCGATGATATCGCCGAGCAGCAGATGCAGCGCATCGCGGTACCCGTTGCGTGCCGACGGGCCGCTCTCCTCAGACGTCATCACCACGGTCAGATCCAACGCTGGAACGATATAGAGCATCTGGCCGCCATAGCCCCAGGCGAAATGCACGGTCTCGCCGGCGATCTGACGCTGAAACCAGCCGTAGCCGTAGATGTCGCCGGAGAACCGAGAATTGGTTCGCGGTTGCCAGGAAAGTGCGACCCATTGCGCCGGCACCACCTGTCTTCCATCTGCCGTTTTGCCGCCGTTGCGGTAAATCTCGCCGAAAGCAAGCAGAGATCGCGCATTCATGGCCATCTGGTTGCCGCCGAGATAGATGCCCTGGGGGTCGCGGTCCCAGGCATCGATGCGAAAGCCCTTGATCGGACCAAGCCATTCGCGGGCGAGAGCAAGCGTCGACTTGCCGCTGACCTTGGTCAGGATTGCAGAGAGAAGGTGGGTGGACGCGGTCGAATAAAGCATCTGCCCGCCCGGTTCGTCGTCGAACGGCTGCGCGAGTGCGGAGCGGACCCAGTTCCGGCTGGACACCCAGCGGCCGTAATTCGGACCGGACATCCTTCCGAGACCGGCCTGCATCGAAAGCAGATTGCCGATGGTGATGTCCTCAAGCCGCGGATCGGGCGAAGCCGGCAGGTCCGGCTTCAGGATCGGAGCGATCTTCTGGTCCGGGCCCTCAAGCAAGCCCTTGTCGATCGCAATGCCGACCAGCGCCGATACGATCGATTTGGAAGCCGATTTGATGTTGGTGGTGTCCATAGGGCGGGTGCCCCGGTAGCCGCGCTCGGCAAGGACAGAGCCGGATCGGGCGACAATCACCGTCTTCAACGGTTTCAAGTCGTCGCGCGTTGCAAGGCCGTCCAACAGCGTCGGAAGCATTGGCCGATCCTGTGCGACCGCCAGGGAGCACATCACAAGCAGCGAGAAAAATGCAGCAGCAAACCTGATCATCCATTCCGATCTAGGCTGACTACGCCTCCGCGTCACCAGGCCGCGTGCAATGTCACGCGGATTTGAAGCCGGGTGACCGATCGGTCCTGTCGTGGCCCAGTCGCGCAGCACTTCAAGCAGCGTGTGGAGCGGATGCGCCTGTGGCGAGGACCGACACGAAACGGCCCAGGCTCTGCCGCACGAAATCCGCAACCGGGATCTGCGGATCGAAACTCCACCAAAGCAGGGCCCCCTGCCAGTGGGACGCCATCAGGAGGCCAATGCCGGGCACCGGCCCCGATGGACCAGAGAGGCGTTCATCCAGCGCCTGTGAGAGCGCATCGCGCCATCGCGCGCCGCGGGCGCGAAGCGCCGGATCGCGCAAATCCTCGCGCAGGATCCGAAGCCCGTCGGCATAGGTTTCGATGCCGCCATAGCCGCCGGACAGTCCGACGAGCAGGTCGACGGCGCCTTCCGGTGTCTTCGGCAAGGTCGCGGAAAGCTCTGAAGTCAATCGGTCGAGCCCGTCCCAGGCTTGCAAAAGCGTGCGCCGAACGAGGTTCTGCTTGTTCTCAAACCGCTGGACCAGGGTGGAGGCGGAGAGCCCGGTGCCTGTGGCAAGAGCGGCGAAGGTCAGGCCCTCCGGGCCGCTCGCATGCATGATCGCCAACGCGGCTGCCAACACATCTTCATCAGGCATTGTTTTGGGCCGTGGCATCTTGACTCTCATTAATAACCGAATAATCGTTTATATATCCTATTCTCATAGCCACGACCAGATGGCCTCGATCACCGATGGAGGAAAATATGACGCTCAAGGGAAAAATTGCATTGGTCGCAGGCGCCACTCGCGGCGGCGGACGCGGCATTGCCGCCGAACTCGGTGCGGCGGGCGCAACCGTCTATGTCACCGGCCGCACCACGAGAAACCAGCAGTCGGAATACAAGCGCCCCGAAACGATCGAGGAGACGGCGGAACTCGTCAGCGAACTCGGCGGCGAAGGCGTCGCGGTGCAGGTCGACCACCTGCAATCCACGCAGGTGAAGGCTCTCATCGAACGCATCCGGCGCGAGCACGGTCGGCTCGACATTCTCGTCAACGACGTCTGGGGTGGAGAAAACCTGTTCGAATGGAACAAGGCGGTATGGGAACATGATCTCGACAACGGCTTGAAGCTGTTGCGCCTGGCGATCGACACGCATCTGATCACCGCCCACCATGCCCTGCCGCTGATGATCGAAAATCGCGGCGGGCTGCTTGTCGAGGTGACGGACGGCACGGCCGAATATAATGCCGAGCATTATCGGCTCTCGCCGTTCTACGACCTCGCCAAGGTCGCGGCCAACCGCATGGCCTGGGCGCATGCCAAAGATCTGGAACCGCACGGCGCCACGGCCATCTCGATTACCCCTGGCTGGATGCGCTCTGAAATGATGCTGGAGCATTTCCAAGTGACGGAAGAGACCTGGCGAGAGGCAACGAAGATCCAGCCGCATTTCGTCATTTCCGAAAGTCCACGCTTCGTCGGCCGCGCCATCGCGGCGCTGGCCGCGGATCCACAGAAGGCCCGGTGGAACGGGCAATCGCTGTCGAGCGGCAGCCTTGCCCAGGAATACGGCTTAACCGACCTCGACGGCTCGCGCCCCGATTGCTGGCGTTACATGCGCGAGGTGATGGAGCAGAACAAGCCCGCCGACGCGACGGGCTATCGCTGAAACATCTCACGCGAAGGCGTTCAGCGATCAGATCGTCAGTGTCTGGATCGCACCGTCACCGAACTCGCAATCGAGTTCCCAACCGGCGGCAGCGCCACGCACACGCAGAAATGTCGCCCCGTCTCCAGCCGCCGGGCGCGTTGCATTGACGACGCAGCGGTAGGTCTTCGCACCATTTCGGATCTCGATCGTCTCGCTGTCGACGATCTCCTCATCGATGCCGTTGGCGAAGGGATAGGGCGCAAACATCGCCGCCGTGTGGATCGAGTGTAGACGAGTGATGAGAGAGCCATCCTCATCGCAGAGATCGACCGTTGCAATGCAGCCTCGATGTTCGTCGCCCGAGAGAAACACCACATGCTCGATCCGGTTCTCGGCGATATAGGCAAGCACCTCGCGAAGCGTGTTGGGATATCCGTCCCAGCCGTCGGAATGCAGTGCACTCAGGTTCGTCCACGACAGGCTGCGATCGCGCTGTATGGCGCGCCGATGCCGCGGCAGGAACATCGCCGGCGACACCACGAACTTCGGTGCGGGCGCCAGCAACAGCCATTGCTTCAAACTGTCCATCGTCGCCGGCGCAATCATCGCCGCCTTCTTAAGACCGTCGCCGACCTTGCGGTGCGTGCGCTGCGTCCGTGTGTCGAGCATGAAGAAATGAAAGCCGTCGAAATCGAACATCTCGAGCTTGGCATGCATGCCGCGCTGATACTTCCTGTAGGCTTCGATGCCCCGCGTCACCTTTTCGGCGTTGTCATCGTCGTCGGGATCGGAAATCGGCTCCCAATCGTCGTCGATCTCGTGATCATCAAGCAGCATGAAGGACGGGATCTTCCGCAGCACGTTGCGCACGCTTTGCTGGTTGAGCCAGGCTTCATAGGGCAGACGATATCGATCGTCCCGCCGGGTCGGGTCATAAAGGCCCGCTGTCGGGTCGACATAGACCTGGTCGCCGACGAAAAGCGCGAAGCGCGGCTTGACGCCGACATTGGCCTCGAGCCGCTCGCCGATGCGGCGATAGGAATGGTAGGCGACGGCCTCGTCGAGAAATCCTGCCGGATACTGGCACGACGACAGCGTAAAACTGGTGCCGTTCGGCGTCGGTTCCAGGGGCGGCTGCATCGGCGGATCGTAGGGAATGACGCCGTCACTCAAGTCGAAATCCTGTTCGACAACGGGAAGAGGCGCTGCCTGCATGAAACCCTGCCGCTTTGTATTCGGAGTAGGAAAGGCGAGCGCACGCTCCACGGCGACGGCCATTTCTTCAAATCGACTGAAGGCAAAGGCGATCGCCTGCTTGCTCGCGGCATTGCCCGCACCTGTCGGATCCAGCCGGCGCATCTGCTTCTTCGCGATATCGGCAACGAAATAGCCGTAGGCCGGCCCCTGCCCGGCACGGCCGGGCTGTGCCAGATGCCTGTCGAAATCGAAGGTCGGCAACGACAGCCCGCCGCCAGGACCAGCAATCGGATCACGCGGAGCGGCGGTCTCGCGCAGCACGATTATCGGCGGTGGTGCCGCAATGGGTTCAAGCGGCGGCGGTGGCTCCTCATGCTCGAAGTCCGGTGCCGCCAACGCCGCATCCTCGTCATAGACCAACAGGACTAGAAGCGCATTGCCGCGATCCGCACCAGCGTTGCCCGGCATCCGGGCCGGCAGCGGGACTTCGAATGCGTCCCAACCATCGTCTTCAAGCGCCTTGGAAGTATAGGCCACAAGGTGTTCGATGAGATATTGGACATCCCAGGGCTTCGCCGCATCATCCGGTCGACAGATACGTTCGTTGACCAGCCGGATGCGCAGCAACAATGCGGCTTCCGTCGCCCGGTGCGAGGGCGCCGAACCAAGGCGGATCACCAGCGCCGGGGTCTTCGGGCGCTCTTCGGTGAGGATCGGACCGATCCAGGGCGGATAGACCACTTTTTCGCTGTCGGCCTTGATTGCACCCGTCGGTATGTCGGCGTCGAGAAACTGCTGGATCTGCTGCAAGGTCGCATGACGCGTCGTTCCGACCAGAGCATCCTGATGCCCCGCGCCCGGGTTGACGAAGGGAGGCCTATAGACCCGACCGGCATCGCCAAAAATCTGCCGCATGCGATCAACGGTCGAGACGTGCGACAGGCCGTTTTCCGCCCCATGCACGCTGAAGGTCGGGAACGACCAGTGCTTTTCCAGATTCTGGCGCGATACCAGGCGATTGCGCCCATGAAAGTCCGTCATCGTCGAATAGCGCACGAAATGCAGTGTCGACGACACCGTCGACAGGCTCAGCGGACCGAAATGCTCGTCAATATAGCGCAGCATCTCGGGCTCCATGTTGCGCACGTTGAAATCGCGACCGTAAAGCGCGTCCATGCGGTGCCGCGTCCGCGTCCAGGGCGTTCGTTTCGTCGGCCATAGCGGATTTTCGACGTCGAATTCCTCGACGGGATAGGGCAGTGTCGACAGCAGCCGATCGAGAAGATCGTCGGCCAGTGTCGGCTCCTTCGGGTTGAAGCTGTAGCTGTCCGGCAGGAAATCGATGAGATAGCGCACGACATAGGCCCGAAAGATGTTGGCCGGTGCGAAGACCACGAGCGGGCCGACCTGCGTGAACGCGGCGCGATTGACGAGCCCGGTCGCATGGCCGTTCAAAACCGCAATGCTGAAGACGACGGTTCCCATGCAATGGGCGATCACGTCGACCGTTCCGTCAGGCGACGTCGCCGCCACGGTCTTCAGCGCTGCCGGTACGTCGACATTGCCGATCTGGTCAAAACTCCAGGCCTGCGTCGCGGTAGGCTGGCCGGCGCTGGTTCTCAGATCGGCGATCCAGATGTCACGGCCGGTGCACCAGAAATGACTGGCGAAATTGGGGTTGACCGCATGATGCGCAAACGTCGTGCCGCTGGCGCTATAGCCGTGGAACATCACCAGCGGCCGTTTCTTGGTGTTGGGATGACGATAGCGCGTCAGCCGCACTTCGCCGGGGATGTCGTTGCCTCCGCCATCCGGCCGTTCGGGCGCAAGCGCGATGCGATGCAGTTCGGCGGTGATCGATGCGCCGCCAGGCAGCTTCAGGGTGGTCGGCGGCAGGCGGTTGACAATCGCCTCGCTTGACCGCTTGTCCTGGTCGGGAGAACGAAAGCTCCAGATGTGCAGACCAAGCAGAAGCCGCGTGACGAAGCCGAAGAATGTCAGCAATTCGCCGATGGTGTTGGCGCCATCGCGTTGATTGACGATCCGGAATAACGGCAGGCCGATCCGCGCGAGATAGCCGACATCGAGTTTCAGCACGCGCTCGCCGCTGTCGGCGCTGAGGCCTGGAAACCTGTCGAGCCTCACCTCCATGAGCTGCCGCCAGGGGTTGCAGCGCCTTTCATAGGTGAAGGTCTTGGTGCCGACGATACGGTTGCCAGCAAGGGCGATCTTGCCGCCGACGTCCCGTGGCCCAATGGTCAGATCATAGCTGAGCGCCCTGATCTCGCCGGAGCGGCTGGCGATCGCAAAAGCCGATTTAAGCCGCGACCAGATACCGGGGCCGTCATCCCCATCGACAAGAGCCTGGTAGCCGTCGCGAAGGCCCCGGTTCAGCGTCCACGCCTTGCCGGCACGCCACACCCGCCCAAGCAACGTGCTTTCCTGCCGCTCGAATATCCTGAGGCTGCCGGAAATCGGCGCGCTGAACTCGACCGCGGCGTCGAGTCGCTGCTCTTTCACATGCAAAGGCAACCAGGTTTTCTCGAGCGTTTCCCAGACCTCCCGGGGGAAGATCCGGATCTGGCTTCTGATGGCGCGATCCGGCACTTCGGTCGCGACACGAAGGATCGGATGCCCGCCATTGTTCGGCGTCAACTGTCCAAGTCTCGTCGGTGTAAACCGCATGGTCAGCTCGACGATCCGGGTTTCCTCGACCCCATCAGTAGGCGTCAGGCGAATGGGGCCGACAAGCCGTTCGGTGATTTCCACTTCGCTCGACTGCGCCCGTGCGGCAACGTCGGTGCTGCGAAAGACCGGACGAACCAGTGGTGGACCCATGGGCCGGGCTTCGGCCGCCGCATAGCCCCACTCGTCCGCCAACATTTCGGCCGCGCGCAGCGCGATCGCGGCAATCGTCAAGGCAGGGTTCGTTGCAAGGGCCGTTGGAATGATCGATCCGTCGAGCACGACGAGATCGTCATACACAGCATCGGAATCCGCCGATGTGAAGACGCGCCCCAGATGGTCGACCACACCGTCCGCGCCGGTATCGGCCATCACGCATCCGCCAAGCGGGTGGACGGTTGCCAACGGTCCGCGCTGGTCTTTGAGCAGCCAGGTCAGATCGGCCGGCAACAGTTTCCAGACCGGATTGGGGATGAGGCGGCCACCTGAGTTCTTGGTCAGCGCCGAGAGCGCCTCGATCTCCTTGTCGAAGATCGGCAGGCCTTGCAGCTTGTCCCAGCGGATCCGCGCGATGCCGTCGCGATCGGTCGCGATGAGATCGCCGTCGAGCTCGATCCGGCCCGCCGCGCCATCATCGGCCATGACGGCGTAGAGTGCCGAGTGGCCGATGCGTGCCGGCGGCACCGCGTAGATATCGTCTTCCGGAAACCCCGGCCGGTGACGGCTGCCGTCATGCCTGGCGAGGCCGTGCAGCGTATTGAGCGTGGCAAAAACCTCGGCAAAGGCGATGCGCAGGGCGGCCGGCACCGACATTTCCTCGATCATGACACCGGCGGAGGCACGCAGGTCGATCACGCCGGTAATCATCGGCCCGATCGCCCGGGCCGAGGGTTTGACCGTTTCATCCGCGACAGTGTTGACAGTGGCTGTAGTGGCATAGTCGGCAACCAGCATGTCACCATTGGTCGAGCACCGCGTTCCGAGGTTCTTGTCGGGCAGTTGCAGGCCCAATCCGCGTGACCGCATCAGGATTTCGCTGGAGCCGAGAGTACCGGCGGCAAGCACGACCTTGCGCGCCCTGATCGGCACCGTCCCGCCGTCGCGCTTTCGCAATTTTGCGTCGGTGTAGACGCTGTTGACGATCCAGCCCGCCTCGCCATCCCTGGCGATGGTCAGCACGGTCGCACCGCTGAAAATTTCCGCACCGTACTCGTGTGCCCGCGCCAGCAAATTGACGTCGAGCGAGTTCTTCGCACCCCCATTGCAGCCGGTGGCGCAATCGCCGCAGCGCACGCATTTGTTAAGGCGTACATTGCCCGAACTGACGGTGTCGCTCATCGCGACCGTGATCGAGGCGGGGCGGAAATTGCCGTCCGGGGCGATGGAGCGAACGGAGCGAAACTTTTGCGGCACGCCATCAACATGGTTTGCAATGGTGTTTGGGGTGCCCATGATGGTGCTGCCGAGCAGATCACGGGCGCGATCGAAATAGGATTTCCAGACCGAGAGGTCCTTGAGGGCCGCTGGCCATCCCCTATGGAAAATGCTTGGCAGCGGCGTTTCCATGACCCCGGCATTGATCAGCGAGCCGCCGCCCACGCCATTGGCGACGACGGTAACGACCTCCGCACCGATCCTTATGTCGATCAGGCCCTCCTTGTTGTTGTCGCTGCGAATATGGCGCGGCAATTCACCAAGCCCTGTCGGAAACGAGCCTGGCAGATATTCACGCCCGCGCTCGAGCACGCCAACGGAGATCGGCCTGCCCTCATGCATGCGACCGGCGAAGCTCGATGCGGCAACGGCACCGCCATACCCGCTGCCGATGATCAGGACATCGAAGTGCACATTGGCGGGCGCCTTGCGAACACGATCGACCAACCGTTCGAATCCCTGCGATATCCAGGCCGTTTTCGATTCCGTGTCGAGGTCGCTCATGCCGACCTCTCCGGCAAGCTGCCGCGACGCCCGGCGATGCGGTATCGCAACGCCTCGTCGATGACGGCCCCCGATCTTTTGTCGGTCTGCGATCTGCCTTTGCCAATGTCGCTTCTCTGCACAGAGTTCTCCACCAGATGTGCCGCCACCCTCGGTCGCAGCCGCCTTTCTTCCGGTCTTTCCACGCCCGCAAAATATGCTCGCATCCATTTCATGCGTCGAAGCCAGAAGATATCGACTTAACCTTGGGTTGTACATGAGCACAAAGCGCCGCATTGGCCCTTCCGACCCATGTCCTGATTTCGACTGAGGTTGACGCCCCCTCTTAGCGCCGGGTGAATTATATGCGAAAGTCTGCAGATACGTGAGAGGGGAACCACTAATCCAGAAGTAGTAGGCTCCTCACCCCATCGTGTGAGCGAATTGGGCGCCCCGGCGCTTCCTCCGTCGTTCTGCAGCCGTGAGAAAGAAGTCATGGGAAAAAACGATCCGCTCCTGGAGGGCTTCCTGCCGCTGGAACTGCTCGGCAGGATCCACGGCGCCAATGGCGACCGCCCGGCAGCCGTCGCATTTCCGGCCGCGGTGCTGTTCGTGGATGTGTCGCGCTACACGGCCCTCGTCGAACAATTGGCCCGGCGCGGACAGGACGGCCTGGACCAGATCCCGAAACTGCTCACGCTCTCCTACGCCCGCTGCGCCGAACAGATCTGCAGCCGGGGCGGCGAGGTTCTCGGACGCTCGTTCTCAGCGCCGGAGACCAGCTGCGCTGGTGCAATGCGCAGGGCATCCGTTTCTGGTCGCTCTATTATCGCGGAGATTGGAGCGCGTTAGAGCCTGCGGCGCTGACGCTTTTATCGCGGGCCCAGAACGCCGGAACATCCAGCAGGAAATATGGGCCCTGCGCTGCAAGGCGCTCTGCGTGCTGCACATGGATCGACCGCGCGAGGCGGTGGAGGTGCTCAGGCTGATCACCTCGGCCATGCTCGGCTCCGTCGATCTTGCCGCACAGATATCGGCGCGCGGTGCGCTGGCGCTGGCGCTCGCCCGCATCGGCAGGCACGCAGAAAGCGTCGAGGCCGCCGTCGACACGCTTCGTCTGCTGCGCGCCATGCGTCGGCCCTCCTCCCACAGCGCGCTGATCGGCATCTCCGGCGTCGAAGTGCTGTTTCGCGGCCGGGAGGAGGGGCTATCGCGCGAGTACGAGCAATGGGGTCATTGGGAGCGCCAGGTTCTGCATGAGCTTTCGCGCTATTGCCGGGTCTTCCCGGTGGGTACGGCGCAATACGGGCTGTGGTGCGGGTTGGCGCATTGGCTGGACGACAGCAAGGAGCGCGCGCTGTCGACCTGGACTCAGGGTCTTGCCGCAGCCAGGCGCCTGTCGCTCCGGCAGGACGAGGCGACCATCGCAGCCGAGATACGGCGCCGACAGGATACTGTCTGATCGGCAACAGGCCGCCGTCAACCCGGCCTCAGCCTAGCGCGGTTTTCCGTCGACGGCCTTGAACGCGCCTCTCGCCTCCTATAGTCCGGGTGCCGAGTTGATTTTGGATTGGGACAATCGTGTCGAGAGATCGTTATTCGAGAAAACTGGAATGCTCGAAATGTGGGGCGTCCGGCTTTGCAGAAGCCTCGGAGAACGACGATCCGAAAAGCAGGACCCGTGGTTTTCTCATCGACCAGATGCCAACGGGCTTTTCGACGGAGCGCCCGTCGAGCGATCCTGCCAAACACATGATGCGGTGCCGCTGCGGCCATATCTTCGCCTTCAAGCAGAAGACGGTCTATGCGCCGAGTGGCGAACCGCGAAACTAAACGAGGTTCCGCCTGCCTGCCGATCGACACACAAATCGTTGGAAGGCGATTTAGAGCGCTTCCGGTTTAGGCGGAATTCTGGAAACGCTCTATCCCTTTGTTCTTGCACGTTCCCTGACGGAAAACCGCTTCGCCCTTTTCCTGGAAATGCTCTCTAAGACGCCCGGACCACCAGGCCCAAAGCCTCACAGATCATCACCGACTGCTCGATCGTGATGACGGCGCGCTTCAGCGTCACCGTTTCAGGCTCGATTGAACTTATATCGCTACCGCGCAGATCACATCCGCTGAAATTGACGCTGTGAAGCCAGGCACCCGACAAGTCGAGCCCATTCATCGTTCCGCCGTCGCAACGCGCGCCAGTGAGGTCGGCCTCGCGCATGACCGTGTCGGCGAAAACGGCACTGCGAAGGTCCGCGCCCGGCAATCCGACGAAGGACCAGTTCCCACCCTTGACCCTCATCGCGTCGAACTTGCAGCCGTCAAACATGCTGCCGACGAATTTGCAGTCGTTGAAGATGACGTCGTAGAAATTGCAGCCGACAAAGGTACAGTTGATGAAGGCGCTGCCCTCATGGCGCGAGCAATTGAACTTGGCGCGACGGAAGGTGCATTCCTTGAAGACGGCACCGGCGCTCGTTGCCTCGGTCATATCAAGATCCGAGAAAAGCGTTCGGCTATGGTTACGGTCGGAGATATCCAGACCGTACCAGTCTACGCCCGCAAGGGTGGTTTCCGTTGCGGGGACTGCTTCTCCGTGTTTGCGTTCGGCCATTTTCCCCCGCCCTTCCCCAATTCAAGCATTGTCTGGCGCACGATGGCGGCCATTGCATCGGCCTTGACTGCCGTTGCCGGTCTATTGCTGTAGAGCACTCCGTCAGCGCCTTCAACGGCCTGCACAAACCGCACCGGAGAAGATCAGCCCGGCCAGCGCCAGCCCTGGATCTCCGGTATGTCCTCGCCATGTTCGCGGACATATCGATGGTGCTCGTCAAGTTTGCCGTGAAGTTCGACGACGACACCCGCTACCTTTTCCGCCAGCCCCGAAACCCGGGCGATCGCCTCCAGCGCCAGATGAAAACGGTCGAGCTCGTTGAGCACCGTCATGTCAAAGGGCATCGTGGTCGTGCCTTCCTCGATGAAGCCGCGTACGTGGAAATTCTCGTGATTGGTGCGCCTATAGGTCAGCCTTGCGGCTGATGCAGCGGCGCGAGATCGGTGAGTTTTTCGATCGCCGCGATGTTTGCATCGTCGAGCCGGACCGCCCCTTGGAAGCGATCGCCGCCATGAACAACACCATGGCCGGCAGTTTTCCACCCGATGCATGTCGAAATGAGCTGGAATCTCGTCGATGAGATCGCGCATATCCTCCGTCGCTTGGCTGGAGGCTTGTGGCGCATGAGCTATTTCAGGAATGCCCGGAAGCGTCGCATGGCGAAGGCAAAGAGAATGGCGCCGATCACCAGCAAAGCAAGGAGCTGCGGCCAGACCACGTCCAGCCCTGCATCGCGGAAAAGAACTGCCTGGGCCAGAATGACGAAATGGGTGTTCGGCGCCGCAAGCATGATGGTCTGGATGATTTCAGGCATGCTCTCGCGCGGCGTCATGCCGCCGGAGAGAGCCTGCAGCGGCAGAAGCACCAGCATCAGCAGCAGACCGAACTGCGGCATGGAGCCGGCGATGGTCGCAAGCAGGATGCCCATCGACGTGGTGGCGAAGAGTTGCAGGGCCGTTGCCAGCAGGAACAGGATGAATGAGCCCTGCACAGGAACGGCGAGCACCCCTTTGACGATGAAGACCAGCGAAACCGCCGAGGCCAACAGCACCACAAGTCCCATCGACCACACCTTGCTGACCATGATTTCGAACGGGGTCACGGGCATGACCAGCAGGTGCTCCACCGTCCCATGCTCGCGCTCGCGGATGAGGGCAGCACCTGTCAGCACGATCGACAGGATGGTGATGTTGGTGATGACGTTCATCACGGCGCCGAACCAGCCCTTGTTCAGCTCGGCATTGAACCTCGCACGAAGAACAAGATCGACCGGTAGTGACTGTTCGCTGCGATGGCGATCGAGGAAGCCTGAGACCTCCCCGGTGACGATCTGCTGGATGTAACCATTGCCGGAAAAGGCCTGACTCATGCGCGTCGCATCAACATTGAGCTGGATCGTCGGCGAACGCCCGGCCAAGAGATCCGTCTGGAAATTCGGTGGAATGTCGAGGGCGAAGGTGTCGAGGCCCTGGTCCATACGCCGGTCCATTTCCGCCGGCGTGATCATCTGTGGGGGCACGAAATAGGGCGGATAGAAAGCTGTGGCGATCCGCGTCGAAACCGGCGAGCGATCTTCGTCGACGATGGCGACGGCCGCCCGATTGAGCGTTTCCGGCATCGCTGTCGAGCCGGTATAGACCGACAGCGTGAAGGAATAGACGATCAGGATCAACAGGATCGGATCGCGCCAGAGGCCCCAGAGTTCCTTGATGCCGAGTTGATAGATGTGGGACAGGCGCATCGTCACCTCGCCTGCTTCTTGAGGGACAGGGTGCCGATGGCGAGCAGCACCGGCACCGCGATCAGCATCGGCACGAAGGCGCCGGCAAGATCGCTGAAGCCGAGCGCCTTGGAGAAGGTGCCGCGGGCGATCGTCATGAAATGCGTGGTCGGGTAGATCTGGCCGATGAATGCGCCTGCCCCTTCAAGCGACGAGACCGGATCGATCATGCCGGAATACTGGATCGCCGGAATGAGCGTCAGGATCGCCGTGCCGAAGATCGCCGCGATCTGGCTCGACATGAAGGTGGAGATGACAAGCCCCATCGCCGTCGCCGCCGAGACATAGATCAGTCCCGCGACCGTCCAGGTCAGGAGGCTGCCGGTAAACGGCACCCGGAAGACGAAGATCGCGAACGCCGTCAACAGAACAAAGTTGAGCATTGCGAGCGCGATATAGGGGATCTGTTTGCCGACCAGGAATTCCAGCCGCGTCACCGGCGAGACATAGAGATTGACGATCGACCCCAGTTCCTTCTCGCGCACGACACTGAGCGCCGACAGCATGGCCGGTATCAACATCAGCAAAAGCGGAATGACTACGGGAACCATGGCGACGATGCTCTTGACGTCAGGATTGTAGCGGAAGCGCGTCTCGATCTTGAAGGTGCCGGTGGTTGCCGCATTGCCGTAGCGTTCGCGGATCTTGCCGGTCAGCCAATGGGCATGCAGCCCCTGGACATAGCCCTTGACCGTTTCGGCCCGGCTGGCCATGGCGCCATCGATCCAGGCGGCGATTTCGACCTTATCGCCACGGGCCGCATCGCGGGCAAAACCCGGCGGGATCTCGATCGCCAGGCTGAGTTCGCCGTTGCGCATGCGCCGGTCGAGGTCGGCGTAGTCGGTGATCGGGTCCTTCTCGATGAAGTAACGCGAACCGGCGATCTCGAGAATGTATTCGCGGCTGGTGGTCGTCTGGTCATGATCAAGCACCGCGAAGGTCAGGTCCTCGACATCCATGTTGATGCCGTAGCCGATGACGAACATCAGGATTACGGTGCCGATGGTGGCAAGCGTCGCCCGGATCGGATCGCGAACCAGCTCCAGCGCCTCACGGCGGGTATAGCTGAACATGCGCCCGACATCGAAAAACCCCGATTTCGAGGCGGGCCGCTTTGGGGCCTCAGGCTTGACGACCGGCTCCGAGGGGGCCTTTGCCCGAACTACCGCGGGAGCCGCCTGCTTCGCCCCGGCGATCGCCTCTTCCAGATAGGTGATGAAGGCCTCCTCCAATGTCGCTGCCAAGCGGCTCTTCATGATGTCGGCGGGCGTATCGCTCACCAGCACTTTGCCCGCATGCATCAGCGACATGCGATCGCAGCGCATCGCCTCGTTCATGAAATGGGTGGAGATAAAGATCGTCACCTGCTCGTTGCGGGAGAGGTCGACGAGGATCTGCCAGAAACTGTCACGCGCCACGGGATCGACGCCCGATGTCGGTTCATCGAGGATGAGGATGTCGGGCGAATGGATCAGGGCGACCGCGAGCGAGAGCCGCTGGCGCACGCCGAGCGGCAACGCGTCCGGCAAAGCCTCCATCACGCCTGAGAGGTCGAAGCGTGCCGCAAGTTCCTCGATTCGGTCAGGAATGGTATCGGCCGCCATGCCGAAAAGCTTGGCGTGCAGTTCGAGGTTCTGCAGAACCGTAAGCTCGGTATAGAGCGAGAAGGCCTGCGACATGTAGCCGACACGGTGGCGGACCTCCATGTCGCGCGGGTCAACCTCGCGGCCGAACAGCTTTGCCGTGCCTTCGCTGGCGGCAAGCAAGCCCGTCAGCATCTTCATCGTCGTCGTCTTGCCGCAGCCGTTGGAGCCGAGAAAGCCGAAGATCTCACCGCGGCCGATGCGGAAGCTGACATTGTCGACCGCGACGAAATCGCCAAAGCGCATGGTGAGGTTGTTCGCCTCGATGGCGATATCCTCGCCAACACCTTCCGGGCGCGGCGGAATGACGACGTCATGATGCTCGCGCCGCAACTCCTCGGGAAGCAGGGCGATGAAGGCGGCGTCGAGCGTGTCGACGCCAGTCTTTTCAAGCAGTTCACCGGGCGTGCCCGTTGCCAGCACCCGGCCGGCATCCATTGCCACCAGCCAGTCGAAGCGCGCCGCCTCTTCCATATAGGCGGTTGCGACGATGACGCTCATACCCGGCCGCTCAGTGCGGATGTCGTCGATCAGTTCCCAGAACTGGCGGCGCGACAAGGGGTCGACGCCGGTGGTCGGCTCGTCGAGGATCAGGAGATCGGGATCGTGGATCAGCGCGCAGCAGAGCCCAAGCTTCTGCTTCATGCCGCCGGAAAGCTTGCCCGCAGGACGCTCCGCAAAGGGAGCCAGACCCGTGCTTTCGAGCAGGCTTGCGATCCGCTTTTTACGCTCCTCGCGATCGTGGCCGAACAGACGGCCGAAGAAATCGACGTTCTCGAAAACAGAAAGCGTCGGATAAAGGTTTTTTCCGAGGCCCTGCGGCATATAGGCGATGCGCGGGCAGGTGCGGCGCCGGTGGCCGGCATCGGCGATGTCGCCGCCGAGCACGTCGACGCGTTCGCCCTGCACGGCGCGTGCACCGGCGACGAGAGAGAGCAGGCTCGATTTTCCCACCCCGTCCGGCCCGATCAGGCCGGCCATGCAGCCCGAGGGTATATCGAGCGTCACGTCGTCCAGCGCCTTCGTCTTCCCATAGGAAAGCGTGACGGCGCTCAGGCGAACCACGGGCTCCGCCGGCGGCAGGCCGGCCCGGTCGGGATCCGCCATCACTGCACCAGCGTGCCGGTCTGGCTCGCCGGCCACTCAGCATTGGGGTCGACCTTCACATAGGCAACGCCCGGAAGACCGGTTTTCACCATGCGGATATACTTCTTCAGGAGTTCCTTGGGGATCTGCGCCTTGATGCGGAACGTCAGCTTCTGCCGCTCCTCGGCCGTCTCGACCGTCTTCGGCGTGAACTGCGCGACATCGGCGACATAGGAAACCTTGGCGGGAATGATGTACTGCGGCGCTGCATCCAGCACGAGACGGACCTCGCTGCCGATCGATAGACGCCCCGCCTGATCCGTCGGCAGGAAGAATGTCATGTAGACATCGCCGAGATCGACGAGATTGAGCACACGGCCGCCCGCCGCCAACACTTCGCCGGGCTGGACGACACGATATTGGATGCGGCCATCACGCGGCGAGACCAGAGTGCTGTCGTTGATGTCTGCGACGATGCTTTCGACCGATGCCTTGGCTGCCTCGACCGAGGCTTCGGCATCGACGACCTGGGATTTCGCCGAATTGATCGCCGCATTCGACGCGGCGAGCGAGGCTTCCGCGGCACTGGCGGCAGCTCTTGCCCCCTCTGCCGTCGCCCGGTCGTCGTCGAGCACCTGCTGTGAAACCGTGCTCGTCTTGACGAGCTGCTCGGAACGGGCGAGCCGCCGCTCGGCAGCGTCCAGTTGTGCCCGGCGTTGTGCCAGAACGGCGTCGGCTGCCGCCTTTTCCGCCTCGCGCTGGGTCACAAGGTTCTTTGCCGCTTCGACGCCGATGACGGCGCGCCTCTCCTGTGCTTCCGCCTGCCGTTTATGGGCCTCCAGTTGGACCGTATCCATCTGGGCAAGCACCTGACCGGCAGTGACGAAGTCCCCCTCGTCCACCATGATCTCTTTGATTCTGCCCGGCGTTTTCGTCGAGATATCGATCTCGACCGCCTCGATGCGTCCGTTGCCGCTGGCGATCCCGGCGGGTAGCGCATTGCGATCCAGATTCTGCCAGGCGTAGTAGCCGCCCGCCAGCGCAAGAACGACCAGACCGATCACGAGCCAATTCTTCCGGGCTTTTTCCATATCAGCGTCCCACCTTCAAATGCATCCCACGACAATAGACCGCGGTCACCCAAACACAACCGGGAATAGGCCTGGCGCGGGGAACCGTCACCGCGGCGTAAACGGATCGCTAAAGCAGACGCGAAGGAGCAGGTCATCGCATTGACTCATGTCAATTGGGCTCAAGACAGGCACTGCCATTTGACAAAAGACGATTGAAAAAATCAAAAGTAAAAAGCTGATATTGACAGATGTCGATCATCGTGTGATTTTTGTCGAACTCGATGGTGGCAAAATCGCCATCGCAGCGTGGGAGGACACCATGCAACCGCTTTTGAAGGTTGAAGGGCTGAAGAAATCATTCGGGGGCGTTGCTGCATTGCGCGACGGCCGCCTGGAGCTTCAAGCCGGCTCCGTTCATGCGCTTTGCGGCGGCAATGGCGCCGGAAAGTCGACGTTTCTGTCGATCCTGATGGGCATCCAGCAGCGCGACGGTGGCACAATCTGGCGCCGCGGCAAGGAAGTGCACTACGGCAACCCCGCCGAAGCGCTCGCCTCCGGCATCGCCATCATCGAGCAGGAACTGAGCCCCGTCCCGCATATGACGGTCGCCGAAAACATCTATCTCGGCCGCGAGCCCTCGGGGCGCTTCGGCGGCATCGACTTCAAGAAGATGAACCGGGATGCCCAGCAACTGCTGGATCGGCTCGAATTCGGCATCCGTGCAACCCAGACGATGATGACCCTTTCGGTTGCGCAGATGCAGCTGGTCGAGATCGCCAAGGCTTTCAGCCATGAAGCCGAAGTCATCTTCATGGACGAGCCGACATCGGCGATCGGCGAGAAGGAAGCTCAGCACCTCTTCGCTGCGGTTGCCCGCCTCAAGGCCGAAGGCAAGGGCGTCGTCTACGTCTCGCACCGGCTGTCGGAGATCTTCCAGATTGCCGACAGCTACACTGTCTTTCGCGATGGCGGCTATGTCGGCAGCGGCCTGCTCGCCGATATCGACCGCCCGGGCCTGATCAAGATGATTGTCGGGCGCGAACTTGGCGAAGAATATATCAAGACCAACGACCCGACCGACGAGATCGGCCTGGAGGTTTCGGGCCTGACGCTGCCGGGCAAAATCGAGGACATCTCGTTTTCGGTGCGCAGGGGCGAAATCTTCGGCATCTACGGGCTGATGGGCTCCGGCCGCACGGAAATCTTCAACTGCCTGTTCGGCCTCGATCGCCCGTCGCAAGGCGACGTCAGGCTCGAAGGTGAACCGGTCAACGTCACCAAGCCAGCCGACGCGATGGCCAGCGGCATCGCCTTCGTCACCGAAGACAGGAAAGTGAGCGGCCTCAACCTTGCAGACAGCGTTCGCGGCAACATCTGCCTTGCAAGCCTCCCGGAGATGAGCCCGAGCTTCGTCATGAAGCGCCGGGACGAGGCCGCGGCAAGCGCCCAGATGATCGCCCGGTTCGGCATCAAGGCCGCCCGCGACACGATGCCGGTCTCGGGCCTTTCGGGCGGAAACCAGCAGAAGGTGGTGCTCGGCAAATGGTTCCTGCGCCAGCCGAGATTGCTCTTGCTCGATGAGCCGACCCGCGGCGTCGACGTCGGTGCCAAGCGCGAAATCTACCGCATCATCTGCGACTTCACCGCGGCCGGTGGCACCGTTGTCATGATTTCCTCGGAGATCGACGAGGTGCTCGGCATGTCCGATCGCATCCTGGTCATGCGCCAGGGAAAATCCGCCGGCATCTATGACCGCCGGGCGACCGACGCCCGTTCGCTCGTCCACCTGTCGACCTGAACCACCCGCGAGATCGACGCCAGAAGCGCTTGTCCGACATCAAAGGGGCCTGAGAACCGTGTCCAATATCGAAAACAAATCGTCCAGCAGCTGGTTCAATGCCGAAAACCGCGGCACGATGATCCAGGAATACGGCATCTTTCTCGCCTTCCTGCTGTTGGCGTTCATCCTTTCGCTCTCCAACGAATATTTCCTGACGCCGGGCAACATTTCGAACGTGCTGCTGCAGACGTCGATCAACGGCGTGCTCGCCATCGGCATGACCTTCGTCATCCTGACGCGCGGCATCGATCTTTCCGTCGGCTCGGTCGTGGCCCTTGCCGGCATGGTGAGCGCCAGCTTCGCGACGACCTCGGCGACGGCAGGCATCGCCGGCGCGCCCTACCCTTTCTTCATCGCATTGGCGATCGGCATTCTCGTCGGCGTCGCCTGCGGTATCATCGTCGGCTTCATCGTCTCGCGCTTCTCTGTTCCGGCCTTCGTCGCCACGCTCGGCATGCTGTCTGCGGCGCGCGGCACGACGCTGATCTATGGCGGCGGCAAGCCGGTGCCGGCGCTGACGCCGGAATTCCGTTGGATCGGAACGGGCAACATCCTCGGCATCCCGATGCCGGTCATCCTGCTGGCGATCGTCTTCCTGGCCTCCTGGTGGATCCTGACCCGCACGCGCTTCGGCCGCTACATCTACGCCGTCGGCGGCAACCCGCATGCGGCCAAAACCTCGGGCATCAATGTCACTCGCATTCGCTTCCTCGTCTACGTCATTTCCGGCGGTCTTTCGGGCCTTGCAGGCATGATGCTCTCTGCCAGGACGGGCTCGGCCCTGCCGCAGGCCGGCATCGCCTATGAACTCGACGCAATCGCCGCGGTCGTGATCGGCGGCACCAGCCTTTCGGGCGGCGTCGGCCGGGTGACGGGAACGCTGATCGGCGCGCTGATCATCGGCGTAATGAACAACGGCCTCGATCTGATGGGCATCCAATCCTACTACCAGCAGGTCCTCAAGGGCGCGCTGATCGTCGGCGCCGTGATGCTCGACCAGAAACGCAATCAGGGTCTTTGACCCCTAAGAGATTGGCCGCCGAGCGGCTGCCATGAACCAATCCGTGCGCCATGAAGGTCGCGGAAACCACAATATGGAGGAGTAGCATGAAGAAACTCGTGATCGCCCTGGCTTCCGCCACGGCCCTCTTCGCGTCATCAGCCGTCGCGCAGGAAAAGCTCAAGATCGGTGCAGCGCCCTACGGACTCAATGCCGAATTCATGCAGATCTGGTCGGCGGCGCTTGAAGAGCACCCCGCCGTCAAGAGTGGCGAAGTCGAACTGACCGTGTTTGACGGTCGCTACGACGCGCTGGTCCAGCAGGAACAGTTCAACACGATGATCACGCAGAAGTTCAACGCGATCATCTTCGTGCCGATCGACATCGAGGCCGGCGCAACCGCCGTTCAGGCGGCGCGTGATGCCGGGATCCCGGTCGTCGGATCCAACACCCGCGTCAACTCCGACCTCTTGACCGCCTATGTCGGCTCCGACGACACCGTCTCCGGCTACATGGAAGCCAAGACCGTGCTCGACAAGATCGGCTGCAAGGGCAACGTCGTCATTATCGAAGGCCCGATCGGCCAGTCGGCGCAGATCTCCCGCCTCGAGGGCAACAAGAAGGCGCTTGCCGAGTGCCCTGACGTCAAAGTTCTCGAGCAGCAGACGGCCAACTGGTCGCGCGCCGAAGCCCAGACCCTGATGGAAAACTGGCTGACGGCCCATTCAGGCCAGATCAACGGCGTCATCGGCCAGAACGACGAGATGGCGCTCGGCGCGATCGAAGCGATCAAGTCGGCCGGCCTCAAGGTCGACGACTTCGCCATTGCCGGCATCGACGGCGTGACCGATGCCCTGACGGCCGTCAAGGAAGGCACGATGACCTCGATCCTGCAGGATGCCCGCGCGCAGGCACAGGGCGCGCTCGACCTCGCGATCTTCCAGGCGAAAAAGGGTGACTACAAGCCACAGTCGGACATCTGGGCGCAGTATCCGGACATGCCGTTCAACGACGGCAAGGACAAGGAATACAACGTTCCGTGGACGCCGGTCACGACCGAAAACGTCGACAAGCTGCTCGAAGCCCGCAAGTAATCGCCAACTCAAGCGGGGCGGCCTGCCCGCCCCGCTTTCCAACCGCCTAGGGAAAACGACATGACCGAGACCACACCGCAGATCGACCTCAATTTCCCGCTGACGGGCAAGGTTGCCCTCGTCACCGGCGGTGCCTCCGGCATCGGCGCGGCGATTGCCAGCGCCTTTGCCGCCAAGGGCGCGAAAGTGGCGGTGCTCGACATCAACGAGGATGCCGCGCGCACAAAAGCCGAGGCTCTCGGGGCTGATGCAAGACCCTTCGTCTGCGACGTCTCGGACCCAGCCTCGGTCAATGCGGCCGTGTCGGGCGTGGTCGCCGCTTTCGGCGGCATCGACATCGCCGTCAACAGCGCCGGCGTAGCGCTTCTGGCGCCTGCCGAAGAGCTGTCGCTCGACTACTGGGACAAGACCATCGCCATCAACCTCAAGGGCAGCTTCCTCGTCACCCAGGCCGTCGGCCGGGCGATGATCGCCGCCGGCAAGGGCGGCAAGATCATCAACCTCGCCTCGCAGGCCGGTACCGTCGCGATCGAAGACCATGTCGCCTATTGCGCCTCGAAGTTCGGCGTCATCGGCATGTCGAAGACCTTTGCGGCCGAATGGGGCAAACACGGCATCTCCGTCAACACCATCTCGCCGACCATCGTCCTGACCGAACTCGGCAAGAAGGCCTGGAGCGGCGAAAAGGGCGAAGCCGCCAAGAAGCGCATTCCGGCCGGCCGTTTCGCCTATCCCGAGGAAATCGCGGCCGCTGCCGTGTTCCTGTCGTCGGCGGGAGCCGACATGATCAACGGCGCCGATCTCTTGATCGACGGCGGCTACACCATTCTCTGACGACGCACGACCCCATCTACAGGAGACACCATGCAAAGGTTCATCAACAATCCCGACGAGGTGGTCGAGGACACCGTCAAGGGCTTCGTCAAGGCGCACTCCGACATCGTGCGCCTGGCTGACAACCCGCGCGTGGTCGTCGCCAAGGGCGCACCGGTTGCCGGCAAGGTCGGCGTCGTCACCGGCGGCGGTTCCGGCCACGAACCTGCCTTCATCGGCTACACCGGCCGCAACATGCTGGACGCGGTCGCCGTCGGCGAACTCTTTTCGTCGCCGACCGCCAAGAGCTTCCATGATGCCATCCGTGAAGCGAATGGCGGCAAGGGCGTCGTCTGCCTCTATGGCAACTACGCCGGCGACAACATGAACGTGAAGATGGCGATGAAGCTCGCCGCCAAGGACGGCATCGACGTCCTGACCGTCGTTGCCAATGACGACGTCTGCTCGGCACCGCCGGAGGAGCGCGAGAAGCGCCGCGGCGTGGCCGGCGAAATCTTCATGTGGAAGATCGGCGGTGCCAAGGCGGCTGAAGGCGCAAGCCTCGAGGAGGTGCGTGTAACCGCGCAGAAGGCCATCGACAATTGCCGTTCGATCGGCGTCGGTCTCGGGCCATGCACGCTTCCGGCGGTCGGCCATCCGAACTTTCAGATCGAGCCCGGCACGATGGAAGTCGGTATCGGTCATCACGGCGAACCGGGCGTACGCGTCGAAGCGCTGAAGACCGCCGACGACGTCGCCAAGGACATGTGCCAGATCGTGCTCGACGATCACAACCTGGCGTCAGGTACCGAGGTCGCGGTGCTGGTCTCTGGTCTCGGCGCAACGCCGCTCAACGAACTCTATATCCTGAATGACACGATCGAGAAGGAAATCACCGGTCGCGGTCTTCGCATCTACCGGACCTATATCGGCAACTACTTCACCTCGCTGGAAATGGTCGGCGCCACGCTGACCGTGCTGGCGCTCGACGACGAACTCAAGGCGCTCCTCGACGTCGAGGTTCGCTGCACCACCATCCTGTGACGAAAGAGGCGCATCATGCAGACGTTTAGCAACGCCAACTCAGGCGCGATCGTGCTGTCGCTCGCAGAGCGCATCATCGAGAACCGCGCCTATCTGAGCGAGATCGACGGCAAGATTGGCGACGGCGACCACGGCGTCAACATGGCCAAGGGCTTCGGCATGGCCGCCGATCGGCTGAAGGGCAAGGAGGCAACCTTGTCCGAGGCGCTGGATACGCTCGGAACCGTGCTGATGACCGAGATCGGCGGATCCATGGGCCCGCTCTACGGGGTGATGTTCACCGAGTTCGCCGAAAAGCTCGACGGTGTGCCTGCCATCGATGCGGCAACCTATAGCCTCATGCTGCATGCCGGCCTCGAGGGCATCCAGTCGATCGGCTCGGCCAAGGTCGGAGACAAGACGCTGATCGACACGCTCGTTCCGGCCGTGGAAGCCTTTGACGGTGCGACCGCGAGCGGCAAACCGTTCGACGAGGCGCTCAATGCGCTTGTTTCCGCAGCCGAAGCTGGCCGCGAATCGACCCGCGACCTCGTCGCCAAGATCGGCCGCGCCAGCCGGCTCGGCGAGCGCTCGCTCGGCGTGCTCGACGCCGGTGCGACCTCCTGCGCGATCATCCTGAAGGAACTTTCGCTGGGCGCACGCGCACGCCTGACGTAACCCCTGCCGAAGGCGACGGCACGGTTCCGTGCCTTCGCCAGACACCTTCGCCTCCCAAGGCCGGTGCGATCCCGCTCAAAAACAGCGGGATCGCACACCGCGACGACAGTCATACCAGCTGCTGGTGCCGGCCGGCACAGATGGCTGAATGCGCGACATTCCAAATCTACTGTATAAACCTGCACTTCGATCAGACCCGACCTAAGGAACGGTGCAGTAAGGTTGCAAAAGCACGACGTTGCTTCCATGTTCACCAACCAAAACAGGGAACGAACGCAACCAGATGACATCGAAGACATCCTCACCACGCAAGGGCGGTGCGAGCAGGAGCGGCGCGACCGATACGTCGGACGCCATCCCCCTGCGCTATGGTGACGATCCCTATGTCTGGGCCTGCTGGCTCTACTACGAAGACGGAATGACCCAGGGCGAGATCGCCGATGCGATGGGCGTCTCGCGTGCGACCGTCAACAGCTACCTCGCCGAAGCCCGGGAAAAGGGCATCGTCAACATCTCGCTCGAGCCGGCGCGTCTTGCGTCGCTCACGATCGCCCAGGAACTCAAGCGCCATTTCGGCCTCGCCGACTGTCTCGTCGTTCCAAGCGACGACAACGCCCGGCCGCTGATCGACCGGCTCGGCGTGGCCGGCGCAATGGCGTTGCAGAAGCTGGTGAAATCCGGCGACACGCTGGCGGTCTCCTGGGGACGCACGGTGATGTCGGTGGGCGAGCATGCCGATGTGCATGCGCTCCAGGACGCGACCGTGGTGCAGGCGACCGGCGGCACGACGGCGGCGTTCTCCTATACGCCGGAGCTCTGCGCCGCTTCGATCGCCCGTGCGATCTCTGCGCGCTGCGTCGGCATAACCGCGCCGGCGATCGTCAAGTCGCCGGAATTGCGGCAGATGCTGCTCGACGAGCCGCTGCTGCAGGAACAATTCGCCACGCTGGCACAGGCGAACCGCATCCTCTTCGGCATCTCGTCGCTGCGCCCTAACTCGACCATCCATACCAGCGGTTTCTTCGAATCGGTCTCGCTGCAACACTATCTCGCAGCCGGCGCCGTCGGCGTCGTCGCCGGACGGTTCATCGACGAGCGCGGACGGCCCGTCGCGGGACCACTCGACGACAGGACAGTTGGGATTTCGCTCGACATGCTACGCCGGATCGGCACGCGCATTGCCGTTGCCGGCGGCTTCGACAAGGTTCCGGCGCTGCTTGCGGCGCTGCGCGGTGGTTACGCCAACGTGCTGATTACCGACGCGGCGACCGGTCACGGCATCCTCAGGGCAGACGGCGTCACCGGCCTCGACACGAGGATCTCGCAGCGGCCGAAGCTTGCCCAGACGCCCAGCTCCTACCGCACCCACGTCAAGAAGTTCCTCAACAACCCCAATGAGGTTGTCGAGGAGATGCTCGACGGCGTCGTCAGGGCACACCGGGACTATATCGAGCCGATCAACGGTTCGCATCGCGCGCTCGTTGCCAAGACCGGACCGCGGCCGGGCAAGGTCGGCCTCGTCATCGGCGGCGGCACCGGCCATGAACCCTGTTTCCTCGGTTATGTCGGCAAGGGCCTCGCCGACGCCGTGGCGGTCGGCAACATCTTCTCCTCGCCGCCGCCTGATCCGATCGTCCAATGTGCGGTTGCCGCATCGGGCGGCGAGGGCGTGCTTTTCGTCTATGGCAACTACGCCGGTGACGTGATGAACTTCGAGATGGCAGCCGAGATCGCCGAGGAAAAGGGCATCAAGGTCCGTACCGTCCTGACCACGGACGATATCGCCTCCTCGCCGATCGAGGATCGCGAGGGTCGGCGCGGCGTTGCCGGCAATTTCTTCATCTTCAAGATCGCCGGTGCGGCCTGCGATCGGGGACTTTCGCTCGACGCCTGCGAGGCCGTGACCAGGAAGGCCAACCTTCGCACCTATACGGTCGGCGTTGCGCTCGAGCCCTGCTCGATGCCGCAGACCCGACGCCACAATTTCGAGATCGGCCCCGACGACATGGAAATCGGCATGGGCATCCACGGCGAGCCCGGCGTGACCCGCGAGCACATCAAGCCGGCCGACGACATCACCGATGCGATCATGGACAACATCTTCAAGGAGATGAAAGCTTCGGCCGGAGATCGTGTCGCCGTGCTCATCAATTCGTTCGGCGCGACGCCGCTGATGGAACTCTACATCCTTTACCGGCGGGTTGCGCAGCGCCTTGCCGCCAAGAACATAGAGATTGAAGCCAACTGGATCGGCCATTATTGCACGTCTCTCGATATGGTCGGTGCATCGATCTCGATCCTCCATCTCGACCAGGAACTGACCGATCTGCTGCATCACCCTTGCGAAACGGCTTTCCTGCGTATCAATTAGCATCCCGTCAGGGACCCATGGTCAAGCATGGGTACCGGGCGTTCTGGGAGGACAGTGATGTCGGAAAGTGCGGCGCGCCGCTTGGTCAGCATGTTTCAGGCGATCTCCGAGGCTGTCGAAGCCGAAAAGGATCATCTGTCGGAACTCGACGGCGCCATCGGCGATGCCGATCACGGCACGACGATGTCACTCGGCTTCCTGGCGGTGAAGGCCGAACTGGCCAAGCTCGACCTCGACCATGCCCAGATCTCCGACGTCATGGCGACGGCGGCGGGCGCTTTCCTCAATGCCGTCGGCGCCTCGACCGGACCGCTCTATGCCACGGCCTTTCGCCGCGCCGCACAAGCCGTCGCCGGCAAGACGGAGCTCGATCTCGCCACCTGCGCCGCCATCATCGATGCCATGGGTTCGGGGATGCGCGAGCGCGGCAAGGGGCAACGCGGCGACAAGACGATGCTCGACGCCTGGCTGCCGGCAGCCGATGCCGCCGCAGCAGCGCTTGCAGACAACAAGGGAGCTGACGGTTTCTGGCGAGACGTTGTCGCCTCGGCCGAGGCCGGCGCCAATGCGACGCGCTCGATGATCGCTACAAAGGGACGCGCCGCAAGGGTGCGCGAGCGCTCGCTTGGCCATGTCGATCCCGGAGCCGCCTCGTCCGTCGTGATCCTGCGCGCCATGGCATCTTCGCTCAACAGAGCGGCCTAGCGCGCGGGCGCCGACCAACAGCCGCGAAACCAGGTTCGGGAGTAGCGCGAACCTGCGTTCGCGAGTAACGCGCACGTGATGCCGCTGTTTGGACAAAATTTACCATCACATGCCAAGGCTGGTGAGCAGTGGGGATGTCCGGCGTTCAAGTTTTATTGAACTGCCGACAGACGAAAGCCAGCGGCAAGCGCTTGCAGCTAAAGCCGCTAGAGGTTTTATGGTCCGGTCGCCATTTCAAGGAGCCCGCATGCGGCGCATAACGAGACACCTTCTTTCCCTTTCGCCCGCAAACGCCGGCGAATTCCTGGGCAAGACGAAGCCCGCCCTGCGCGCCGCCATGGCCGCGACGATCGCCATCGCCCTTTCCGGCTGCATGTCGGCCTTTGACGAAGTTCGTGCGCCCCCGCCGATCCCGGCGAAGCTGATCGGCGCCATGGCCAAGAACGGCTCCAAGCCGGAAAGCCCGGTGCTCGTTCGCATCTTCAAGCAGGAAAGCGAACTCGAGATCTGGAAACAGAACAAATCCGGGCAGTATGCGCTCCTCAAAACCTATCCGATGTGCCGTTGGTCTGGAAAGCTCGGGCCGAAGACCAAGGCGGGCGACCGCCAGGCGCCGGAAGGGTTTTACCACGTGTCCGCCCGCATGCTGAATCCGAAGTCGCAATTCTATCTGTCGTTCAATCTCGGCTACCCCAACCGGCTCGAGCAGGCTCTCGGCTACACCGGTGAGGCGCTGATGGTGCATGGTGCCTGTTCGTCATCCGGTTGCTACGCGCTGACGGACCAGGGGGTCGGAGAAATCTATCCCGTCGTCCAGCGCGCGCTTGCCGGCGGTCAGGGGCAATTCCAGGTGCAGGCCTATCCGTTCCGCATGACGGCAACGAATATGGCGCGGAACAGCGGTGACCCGAACTTCAATTTCTGGAAGAACATCAAACAAGGCTACGACATTTTTGAAGCGACGAAGCGCCAGCCGAAGGTTTCGGTCTGTGGCGGTCGTTACGTCTTCAACACCGACTTTGCCAACGGCGAGCCGACCGACCCGCTTGGCGCCTGCCCTGCGACCACGGCAACATCGGACGCCGGGCTGATGGCAAGGCTGCAAACGGAAGACGCCAAGGTCGCGGGCATGGTCGCCAATCAGACGCCCGCTCCGGTGAATTCCTATGTCGATGGCGGCATGCATCCAAGCTTCCGGACGCTGCTTGAGAAAAACGGCGCTGAAAAGCTGGCCGCCAAGATCTCGGGAACTAAATACCCCATTAGCCGACCGGACGCGGCGCTGGCAGATCCCTATGCCGGCCTGTGATCGGTGGCGGCGGGAGATGAGCAGCGCTAGATGCGTCATTCCCCCGGTGGTCACCGAACACAGGTAATCGAGGTTCCCCATGCCGCAACGTGACGTCTGTCGCCGATCCTTCCTCAAGCTTTCCGCCGGCATGGCGGTGCTCGGTTTGGCGGGGTGCGGCTCGACGCGCGAGCGGGTTTCGCAGCAATACGCCCCGGCGCCGGAACCAGTGCCGGCCGCCAACACCGTGCTCTCCGAGATGTATGGCGAACGGCCGGGAGAAACCTATCCTCTGCCGGCGATCCCTTACGAAAAGATCGACCCGCGATATTACAGGCAGATGGTGCCCGATCCGACGGGCGAGCGGCCCGGCACTTTGGTTGTCGATGTCGGCAACCATTTCCTCTATCGCGTCTATGAGAACGGCCAGGCGATGCGCTACGGCGTCGGCCTCGGCCGGGCCGGCTTCGCCTGGGCCGGTCGCGGCGTCATCCAGTACAAGCGGCCTTGGCCGCGCTGGAAACCGCCGAACGAAATGGTCGCACGCCAGCCGGAACTGCAGCAGTACAGCATCGAGGCCGGCGGCATGGAGCCGGGGTTGAAGAACCCGCTTGGCGCCCGCGCGATGTATATCTTCCAGAACGGGGAAGATACGCTTTACCGCATCCATGGCTCCCCGGAATGGTGGACCATCGGCCAGTCGGTGTCGTCGGGGTGCGTGCGCATGATCAACCAGGACGTCGTCGATCTCTATGACCGCGTGCCGAACGGCACGCCGGTCGTGGTGACGGATCTGTCGGGCGGCGGAATGGCGGCGCAAACACCGGCCCAGCCGCAGGACAATCTCCTGCCCGGCGAAGGCGGCATCCCCGGCGCACCCCCGCCGATTTATTAGGACCGGCGATGTCGACTGTGGGAGCGCTCCCACAGTCGACGGCTGGCCTCAGATGACGAGCAGCGGCGTCTTTCCCCGGACGCGATTATAGAGATCGATCGCGTCCTGTTGCAGCATCCGCACGCAGCCGGCCGAAGCGTTCTTGCCGATCGAGCGCCACTGCGGCGACCCATGGATCCGGTAGAGCGTATCCTGGCCATCCTGGAAGATATACATCGCCCGCGCGCCGAGCGGATTGCTGAGGCCCGGATCCATGCCGCCCGCCTCGATGCCATATTTCTTCAGGTGCGGCTGGCGCGCGACCATGTCGTCCGGCACCGTCCAACGCGGCCACTTGCGCTTCCAGTGCACGACCGCCCTGCCCTTCCAGGCGCGTCCCTGTGCGCCAAGACCGACGCCATAGCGGATCGCCTTGCCGCCGGGCAGCACCCAGTAGAGGAACATCTTCTGCGTATCGACGACGATCGAATAGGCCGGCTCGTTGGTCGCATAGGCGACCTCCTGCCGCAGGAATTCCGGCTTTATCGCATCGAACTGCACCCCCGGAACATCATAGCCCTCGTCCTTTACCGGACCGTAGATCTGGGCGTAATCGAGCTTCGGCGCCGGCTCATCCTTGCGCTCAAGCTCGATCGGGGCCTTCTCTGGCGGGGTGATGACGCCCTTGCTGGTCTTGTCGGCGGCATTTGGCTCGAGACCGGGCTTGGGGACCTGTGTGCAGGCGCTCAAAATAGAGCTTGCGACCACTGCAAGCAGTGATCGGCGGGACAATTGAAAAGACACTTTTTTATTCCGGGTTGGATGTATGCGAGGAGAGAGTTGTGGCTGTTGGTCCCATTCGTGACCGAAATGTGGTCAAAGCCAATCTCTTTGGTGGATGATCCTCGCCAGTCGCTCGCCGCCAACTGAGTGTTGCAAAATTCACCCGGTCGGGCGCGAGCGGGGAGTCAACTTGACGGCAGACGGAAGCGGCAAGTCGCGTTCAGCCTAGACTAAATGTTCGCCTGGGGACTGGGTGACCCGTCTCACAATATGCAGGTATCGAGGGTTGCGTGAGTTATCCTCGCACAGAGCCTCATGCATAGGAGACGGGCCATGGAAGAGACTACCACATATGTCGGATTGGATGTTCACAAGGAAACGATTTCGGTCGCGCTTGCTGAAGGCGGTAAGCGCGGTGACGTGCGCGCGTTTGGCCAGATCGTCAACACACCAACGGCCTTGGCCCGCATGCTGGCCAAGCTTTCGCAGTCGGGCCGGACGCTGAAGTTTTGCTACGAAGCCGGACCTTGCGGCTACGGCATTCAGCGGCAACTGTCTGCCGCTGGCCATCACTGCGTAGTCGTGGCCCCGTCTTTGATCCCTCGAAAGCCAGGCGATCGCATCAAGACGGACCGCCGGGATGCCAACAATTTGGCAAGGCTTCATCGCGCTGGTGAACTGAGCGCCGTCTGGATCCCCGATCCCGCCCATGAGGCGATGCGCGATCTGGTGCGGGCACGCCTGGCTGCCGTGCGCAGCCTGCGACAGGCGCGCCAGCAGCTCAGCGGATTCCTCCTGCGCCATGGCTGCCATTATGGCCGTCCAGCCTGGACGCAGATGCACCGCCGCTGGCTGGCCGGTCTTCGCTTCGCGCAACCGGCCCACCACATTGTGCTTGAGGATCATATCGCGACGGTCGAGGCTGCTACGGACGGACCGGCGCGATCGGCTGACGAAGCAAATCGAGATGATGTTGAGCGATTGGTCATTGGCCCCGGTCGTCCATGCACTGCAATCACTGCGCGGCATGGCTCTGGTGACCGCAGCAACGATGATTGCCGAATTGGGTGATATCAGTCGCTTTGCCAATCCGCGTCAGCTGATGGCCTATCTGGGGCTCGTACCATCGGAGCATTCGAGCGGCGGCACTCGACGCCAGGGCGGAATTACAAAAGCGGGGAACGGAACTGCACGTCGCATGTTGATCGAGGCGGCCTGGAGCTACCGGTTTCCCGCAAGGGTGAGCCGCGAACAATTGCTGCGCCAGGAGCAGCTCCCAAAAACGATCCGCGACACGGCGTGGAAAGCGCAGGAGCGGCTCTGCGGCCGCTACCGCAAGCTCACCAGGGCCGGAAAGCCGGCCACGACCGTAACCACGGCGATCGCGCGCGAACTATCGGGCTTCGTCTGGGCGATTGCCTGCCAGGTCTCACCGCGTTGAACGCCGCCAAAGTGTAGATTAGCGAGGAGGAGAAGAGCCGATCAGAAAGCCATGTGCACCTGGGCAAGGCTGGGGGCACGGTCACGGCAGGAGAACCCTCGTTTCGACTATCAGCCGGTTTAATTCCGACGCTGCCAACTAGACTGAGGACGCTCCGCGACGCATCAGGTCCGGCGGTAACCAACCCGCGCATCAGAGCATGATCAACCGTCGTTCATTGACCGTGCCTCCTGCTTTCCCCAGGACGCACTCATACGAAACACGACGTCCGAGAAAATCGGGCGGGAGAATTTCTATTCCTGCGACTTGAAAAGGCGAACCGCGCAAAAGTGCGCAGCGGTTTTGCGATGACGACATGCACAAAAACAAGAGCTTAAAGCGCAGCAAGCGAACCCTGGAAATCGCGACGCGCTTTAGGTGAAAGCGTCCTTCCGCAGCACACTCTCGGCCTGCTCCGAGCTCATCTCGAACACTTTTCTGCCTATCTCGAACCCGAAACCGTTGCGAGCGAATGCGGACAGCTCCTTGGCCTTGCGCTTGTCGTCGAGCTCGCCGCGGCGGAAGGGGCCGAAAGCGCGCTTGCGAGCAAAGACCACGGCAGCAAACAGATCGTCGGTCTCCTCCAGCGCCACGGCGGCGGTTTCCCTGTCGATGCCCTTCGCCGAAAGCTTCTGCGCAATCGCCCGTTTCGACTTCCCGCTGCGCACCGCCGACTGCGTGCTGAGCTGCGCATAATCCGCGTCGTTCAGGGCATTCAGATCATAGGCGAACTTGACCGCGAACTCGGCAACGGCCTTGAGCTGCTGCTGGCTGATATCCTCGAACTTCTGTCGTGCCTTCCGGGTGATGGCGTCGAACAACTGTTTCTCCGTCATCATCTGTCGTTCGAGGCGATAGACCGCCGAATTGCGCGCCCAAGACAGCATGCGCGCGGTCGGCGCGTCGGAGGGCGGCGTGTCAGAAGACGGATCGTCGGCTTGTAGATCGTTTGATGTCACGGGGTGGGCGGGCTCGTTTGGGATGCGCTTGATGGGCGATATTTCGCCCACAGAGATAGCCGCAAACGTGACGCTTCGGTAGTCGCCACCGGCGGGATTGATTGCGGTAACGCTAGCCCGGCATTTTGCGACCGGAAACCGATGGGCATTTCAGCCATTGCCAACCGGGCCTTTGCAATGTGATCCCCGGCTGATATGTTCCTAATTCGTTCCCCGTCGTGAATCTCTCATATCGAGCGCGGGGATGCCTCGGCGTCGCCCGCAGGGCCGGGCAATCGGTGCCGGCGCTGGGCGCAAGGGGTAGAATCGGCAGGAACTTACCGGGGACTTCGGCGTGGCGGCGGCCTATCTGGAAAAATTGAATGATCGACAGCGCGATGCCGTCGAATTTGGCGTAACCGCACCGGGCGAAACGATTGCAGGGCCACTCCTGATCATCGCCGGCGCCGGGTCGGGCAAAACGAATACGCTCGCCCATCGTGTTGCCCACCTCATCGTCAACGGCGCCGACCCCCGCCGCATCCTGCTGATGACGTTTTCACGCCGCGCCGCCAACGAAATGGCGCGACGGGTCGAGCGCATCTGCGCCCAGGTACTTGGGGCAAACGCCACTGTTGCCACCGACGCGCTCACCTGGGCCGGAACATTCCACGGCATCGGAGCGCGCCTGCTGCGCATCTATGCCGAGCAGATCGGATTGAATGTCGATTTCACGATCCATGACCGGGAAGACAGTGCCGACCTGATGAACCTTGTCCGGCATGAGCTCGGCCTCTCGAAGACCGAGACCCGGTTCCCGACCAAGGGCACCTGCCTGTCGATCTATTCTCGTGCCGTCAACTCCGAGACGCCGCTGAGCGAGGTCTTGCGCGCGCATTATCCCTGGGTCGGAGGTTGGGAGGAGCAGTTGAAGCAGCTGTTTTCCTGTTATGTCGAGGCAAAGCAGACGCAGAACGTGCTCGATTACGACGACCTGCTGCTCTACTGGGCGCAGACCGTCAGCGAGCCGGAACTGGCCGAGGACATCGGCAACCGTTTCGACCATGTGCTGGTCGACGAATATCAGGATACCAACCGTTTTCAATCATCCGTGCTGATGGCGTTGAAGCCAGGCGGCAGGGGCCTGACGGTCGTGGGCGACGATGCCCAGTCGATCTATTCGTTCCGGGCAGCGACAGTGCGCAACATCCTGGATTTTCCGGGCGAGTTCACCCCTCCGGCCGACGTCATCACGCTTGATCGAAACTATCGCTCCACCCAGACGATCCTTGCCGCCGCCAACGGCGTCATCGATCTCGCCCGGGAACGCTTCACCAAGAACCTCTGGACCGAGCGGCAGTCTGCGGAAAGGCCCAAGCTGCTGGCGGTCGCCGATGAGGCCGACCAGGCACGCTATATCGTCGAGAAGGTTCTGGAGAACCGGGAAATAGGCATGACGCTGAAGCAGCAGGCGGTGCTGTTTCGCTCATCGAACCACAGCGGGCCGCTCGAGGTGGAGCTGACCCGGCGCAATATCCCCTTCGTGAAATTCGGCGGGCTGAAGTTTCTCGACAGCGCCCATGTCAAGGACATGCTGGCGGTACTCAGGTTTGCGCAAAACCCGCGGGACCGGGTCGCCGGCTTTCGCCTGCTGCACATGATCCCCGGTGTCGGCCCGCAGACGGCCGGCAAGATCCTTGACGCGATCGCCGCCGCCCCGGAACCTCTGGCAGCCCTCGGGGAGATCCCCGCCCCGCCGCGTTCCGGCGACAACTGGCGGGATTTCGTCACCCTGATCGAGGGGCTACGCAAACAGGCAGGCGGCTGGCCGGATGAAATTGCCCAGGCACGCGAATGGTACGAGCCGCATCTCGACCGCATCCACGAGGATGCCGACACCAGAAAGGCCGACCTCCTGCAACTGGAGCAGATCGCCGGCGGCTATCCGAGCCGCGAACGCTTCCTCACCGAACTGACGCTCGATCCGCCTGATGCGACCAGCGACCAGGCCGGCGTGCCGCTGCTTGATGAGGACTATCTGATCCTTTCGACGATCCATTCGGCCAAGGGGCAGGAATGGCGCTCGGTCTTCATGCTCAATGTCGTCGACGGCTGCATCCCCTCCGATCTTGGCGTCGGCACCACGCACGAGATCGAAGAGGAACGGCGGCTGCTCTACGTCGGCATGACACGGGCAAAGGACAGCCTGACGCTGATCACCCCACAGCGGTTCTTCACGAGCGGCCAGCATGCGCAGGGCGATCGCCACGTCTACGCCTCGCGCACGCGGTTCATTCCGGCAACGCTCCTGCAGTTCTTCGAGACGGCATCCTGGCCGGTGGTCAGCGCCTCAGCGTCCGAGCGCAGCGCCAGGCAGATCCGCATCGATGTCGGCGCGCGCATGCGGACCATGTGGAAGTAAGGAGCGGCACGTGGCCGAGCCTAGCGACACCGTGATCGGAAGACAGACTACAGCCGATGCGTCGGGAACGCAGCGGCAGCGCAAGATCATCCATATCGATATGGACGCCTTCTATGCTTCGGTCGAACAGCGCGACAATCCGGAGCTGCGCGGCAAGCCGGTGGCTGTCGGCGGCGCGGCTGCGCGAGGTGTCGTTGCCGCCGCAAGTTACGAGGCACGCAAGTTCGGCGTCCATTCCGCCATGCCATCCGTCACTGCGAAGCGAAAATGCCCCGATCTCATCTTCGTCAAGCCGCGCTTCGACGTCTATCGCGCCGTGTCGCAGCAGATCCGCGAGATTTTTGCCGAATATACGCCTGTCATCGAACCCCTGTCGCTCGATGAGGCCTATCTCGACGTGACCGACAATCTGAAGGGCATGGAGATCGCGACCGAGATCGCCGAGGAGATCCGCGCGAAGATCAAGGCAACGACGAACCTGACGGCCTCGGCCGGCGTCAGCTACAACAAGTTCCTCGCCAAGATGGCGAGCGACCAGCGAAAGCCGGACGGGCTGTTCGTCATCACGCCCAAGAACGGACCGGCATTCGTCGAGGCGCTTCCGGTGAAAAAGTTCCATGGCGTCGGGCCGGCGACGGCCGAGCGGATGAAGCGGCTGGGCATCGAAACCGGCTTCGACCTGCGGCAACAGACCCTGGCCTTCCTGCAGGAGCATTTCGGCAAATCCGGCCCGTACTTCTACGGCATCGCCCGCGGCATTGACGAGCGACGGGTGCAGCCCGACCGGGTGCGCAAATCGGTTGGTGCGGAAGACACATTCGTCGAGGATATTTTCGAGTTCGAACCGGCATGTGCCGAGTTGCTGCCATTGGCCGACAAGGTCTGGCGATACTGCGAGGCGCAGGGCATGAGCGGCAAGACGGTGACCGTCAAGGTGAAGTACTCGGACTTTACCCAGGCGACACGCAGCAAGACGCTCGGCGCACCAGTTGCAGGAGCGTCCGAGATGCTTGAGGTGGCCGTTTCGCTGCTGGCATCGGTCCACCCGTTCAAGCGCGGCGTGCGCCTGCTTGGGGTCACGCTGTCGTCGCTCAACGGCAATGAGGAAGAAGCCCGCCCGCAGCTGGAGCTTTCTTTCTGACGATCAGGCCATGCCAAAAGAAAAAGCCTGCCGCGGGAGGAGGTGCGGCAGGCTTTTAAAGGGATTGAATGGCAACCGGGAGGAGGAGTGTCGCCATTCCGGCAAGCGCTCGTTGGGAGGAGGAGAAAGCGCTTGCACACTCGAAGTCCTGCGGGAGGAGATGCATCGCTTCGATGAGTTGACTATAGAAGAAACCTACCGATTTCGTAGATCTGACTTCGCAGACCAGCCATGCGTGGAGCGCCGGTCAAGCGGCTCAGCGCGCCTTGAAGCGGTCGAAGGCTGTCAGCCGCACCGTCGGCGGATCGGCCTCGTTCCAGCGATAGATTTCGGTTCTGAGGTAGCGCAGCTCCTCGTCCAGCCCCTCTTCGCCGATCTCGATCCACCAGGATTTTGGGCGCCCATCGCTGCCGTCGGACCAGCGATAGCCGCGGCCCTTCAGGTGGTCCTTCATTTCGAAGGGGCTGTTTTCCGCATAGAGGCGAACGCGTGATCGCTGGCTTGCCGCGTAGAGCTCGGCAAAAGGTGTCTCTTGCGTATCATGGGCTGGGCCCGCAATCACCTCGAGCAGGGCAAAACAATCGTCGACGGCGCGGTGGCCGTCGTGGAAATATCCCGCCTGGCCGATGAGGTAGCCGAGCTTCGTGCCCTCGAAGCCGCGGTCGCTCCAGCCGATCTCGGAGACCGAGCAGGCCCAGGCCTTCTTCTCGAAGATCGGCGAAAAAGCTTCGCAAAACGGCCGGTCGAACCCGGCATTGTGGGCGATGATCAGATCGGCGCGCTCAATGATCGCCTGAAGCCGGGCAACATCGATGGTTTCGCCGGCGACCATTTCGTCGGTAATGCCGGTGATGCGCGTGATCTCGGCTGGAATGGAGCCGCTCGGCTGCCGCAGACCGCCATAGACGTCGATCACGTCGCCGATGGCCCCGTGAGCGTCAAAGGTGAACGCAATGACGCCGATCTCGATGATCTCGTCCTTGCGATGGTTGAGGCCGGTGGTCTCGGTGTCGAGGATGACGCCGACGAGCGGAAACTCGGCGCGCGGCGCGGCCACGACGGGGCGCGGCTCCAGCTTTTGCAGAACGCGGTAGCGACCCGTCGCCTCCAGATGATCGACCATGGCGCCGGCGCTCATGCCGGCAGCCGCGCGTGAGGACGCGCGCTTGGAGCGTGCGCCCTTCTCGTCCGGATCGGACGAAACAAACATGTCGTATTGCAATGCCATCAGCCCTTCTCCCGGAACTTTTGGCGAAAGGGAAGACCGAGCGCCTATCGCGCCATCACTTTCCCCCACTGTCAACAACCTGTGGCGAGCGGGCCGGATTTAACCCGGGAAAACCTGTGAGCGGACCGCCAAGCGGCAAGATCTCGGCCCGGAAGGGTCGAACGGGCGCCACTCACGGCGCCCGCGATGGTTCCGGTTAGCCGAGCGCGGCAACAGCCTCGATCTCGAACAGCATCCCGTCAAGCGCCAACCGCGGCACCGGGATCAGTGTGCATGTGGGTTTTGCGCCCTCACCCAGCGCCGCTTCCATTTCAGCGCCGAAGATATGCAACCGTTCTTCGGAGTGGTCGACGATCAGCACCGTCAGCTTGACGATGTCGCTTGTATCAGCGCCCGCGGCACCAAGCGCGGTGCGCAGATTGGCGAGCGCCTGGCGGACCTGCAGTCGGAAATCCGGATCGAGAGCCCCTTGCACGTCCTCGCCTCCCTGGCCGGCGACAAAGACCAGCCGCACGCCCGCCGGGACCAGGCCGACATGGGAGTAACCATTGACCGATGCATCATAAAGCCCAGGAGGATTGAAAAGGCGAATAGGCGATTTTGTAGTTGTAGACGACATTTTTTGCTTTCCGTTGTTGCACGACGAAGCCGTGGAAACGCCGTATGGAGGATCGCCGACGTTGTGGGTCGGCGTGCCGGACAGCGCGTTCAGGCTCCATATCGTTTTGACGATCCAGCAATGCTTCCCGTGACGCGGGCGAGTGGATTTCTTTTTAGGCTGCGAGCGTTCGCATTTAGACACAGGCGGTCACGGGTGCCGGATCCCGCACGACGCGATGATTGAACTGCTTGCGTTCGAACAGGGCAGATCGGGTAGCTTCTTGCCCAACCCGACGACGGCCTTGATTGCTTTAACAGCAATGGCGTAGCTAGGCAGTCGGTTCGACAAATCGGTCCAACCGTCTCCGCATCACAGCGAAAGGTGCCCCATGAACGAAGAACCGAAAATCGTCCTGTCCCCGCTCTCGCAGGAGTTCTCCCGCGACAGCATCACTGTGACCGTCGAAATCTCCCGGATCGAGGACGGCAACGAGTGGGCGCTGGAAGTCATCGATACCCAGGGCATGTCGACACGCTGGGAGGATCTCTTCGCAACGGATGCCGCAGCGCTCGCCGAATTTCTCAGCGCCGTCGAGCAGGATGGCATGTCCGTGTTCGTGATGCCTTCGGCGCTGCACTGACGAGCTACCATATTTTCCGGCTCCGGGCCGAACGGCGCCACGACCGATAAAGTGACCGGCGCCGCTCCCGGGTCGAACCTCCCGCCATTGAAAGCGCCCGGGGCGACTTTCACGCCAGCCGCTCGCTGAGGGCAGACGTGCGAAGACGGGTGGTGTTCAACAGGCCGGCCGCCTGGATCAGCGGGTAAGCCGCGGCCGCTATGTGCGAATTGATCCGGTGCAGGTCACCAATAAGATCGATGAACAGAGCATTGCTTCTAAGACTGACGCCCTTTTCCATGCCTTCCCGGCCGAGATGCTCATTGATCGCGCGCTCCTCGAGCGCGCGGAAGCGATCTTTCTGGGATGCCAGGCGGGCGGCAGCGCCGACGTCGCGCGACGAAAGAACCACCGGCACAAGGCGTAATGACACCGCGACCTCGTCGCAGAGCATATCGAGGGCCTCGCGCTGGCTCGGCGCCAACTGGATGTCCTGCTTGATCTTTGCCCGGATGCGGTCGGCGAGGTTGAGCTTGATCACATCACCCGCATGTTCGAGATTGCTGGCAAAAAGCATGATCTCAAAAGCGCGGCGCGTATCGCCACCCGACAGTTCGCCCTGGGCCAGCCGGCCGAGATAGGCATGGACCGACCCCATGTAGGTGCCGAGCTTGAAATCGATGGCGTTGACCTCCTTCAATGTCTCCAACCGACTGGACGACAACGCCGTGAGCGACATCTTGAACATGCGCTCCAGCAGTTCGCTCATCCGGATCGTCTCGATCGTGGCATTGGAAAGCGCGACGGCCGGCGTCGTCAACGAAGCGCTGTCGAGATAGCGCGGTGTGGCCAAGGGATCATCGGCGGCCGAAGCATTGGGGATCAACCGGTCGACGAAGCGCACGACGACAGGGGAGATCGGCAGGAACACGGCGGCGACCGTCAAGTTGAACGCCGCATGGAGTCCGACCGCGACATGCAAGGGGTCCAGCGGCACACCGGCGGCAGCATCGACGATCTGTCGCGCCAACGGCAGCAGCGCGATTGCCAGAAGGCCGCGGCAAAGCAGATTGGCGACTGGGAGCCTTCGGGCGACAGATGGCTGGTCGAGGGTCGCGCTGACGGCCGGCAGGCCGCCGCCGAAATTGACGCCGAGGATCAGGGGCACGGCGCCGGCCACTTCCAGACTGCCATTGGTCAGCAGCGAAGCGATTAACAAGATGACCGCGAGCGTCGAATGGCAGAACCAGGCGAGACCGGCGCCGACGAGGAAACCGAGCACCGGCTCGTTGGCGATCGCGGCGAGAACGTCGTGAAACAGCGTCGCCTCGCGCAGCGGAGCGGTCGCCGAAACGATGACCTTCAGTGCCAGCAACATGAGGCCGAGCCCCATCATGATGCGGCCGGCGTTTCGCGGGCGAAACTCGTTCGACGCTCCGAAGGTGAGATAGCCGGCAAACAGGAAAAGCGGCGCCAGCGTCGTTGCCAGCGATGAGCCCGATGCGAAAAGGCCGGATACGAGCGCCGAGCCGATATCGGCACCGAGGAGAACCGCAAGGCCCGTCGTCGCCCCGATCGCACCGGCACCAGCCAGGCCAGCGATAATGAGGGCCATGGCCGTGGCGCTGCCGAGAACAGCGGTGGCGGCGATGCCGCCACCGAATGCTGTCAGCCGGTTGGACAGGCGCTGTTCGACGAACCGCTGCAGCCGATCGCCCCATCCCCGCATGACGCCGGTTCTAACCATCCGCACACCCCAGAGCAGGAGCGCGACGCCGCCGAGCAGCTCCACAATGACAAACGTTCCGGAATTCATGTCCAGCAAGGTCCTTCCGCTCGAAGCGATCAATCGGCGACGGAAATGTCGGGAGCGACAGATCCGATGTTGTAGCCTTCGAGCTGGGCTGCAGATCGGTCCGGCATGGGAAAATTCAGGATGGTTGCCGTGCCGGGGGTAACCGGAACGACGCGCGAGGGCGGCAGGTCCAGAAACTCGTGGCAGGCTGCGCGAATGACCCCGCCATGGGCGACCACCAGCAGGTCGCCATCCGTGCGCGACATCCAGTCACGAACCCCGTCAGCAACGCGATTGCGAAAGGCGATCCAGGTTTCGGCATTGGCGGGCGTGAAGGTGCCGGCGCGCCAGGCGGTGTAGTCCCCCGGACGTTCGGCGATCAGCTCCGGCTTGCGACGCCCCGTCCATTCGCCCATGTCGAGCTCGCGAAACCGCTCGTCGGACGGCGCGTCCGGATGTCCGATCAGCGCAACGGTCTGCCGCGTCCGGCCGAGATCCGATGCGATGATACGGGCGGGCTGCAGCGCCTTGGCATAGGGGCGGAAACGCCGGACCTGGGCAACGCCGCGTTCAGACAGCAGCGAGTTGTCCTGGCCCTGCAGCCGTTGTTCGGCGTTCCACTCGGTTTCGCCATGGCGCATGAGGATCAGCCTCATTGATTTATCCTTTCTCCGCTGACGGCAAAGACAGCGTCAGGGGTCCTGATGAATGACAGTGTGACGGCGTCCCCGGGCATTCCGCTGAAGTAACCCTCCGCCATGCCGGTGATGCGCAGATCGCCGAGCATGGCGGTGACCATCGTGCGTCCGGCGATCGGTGCTGCCTCGGCAAACCGCGCGGTGACCGACGGTTTGTCCGGCACCGCGCCGACGCAGACGTCCTCGGCCCGATAGAGAAGCTGCACCTCTGGATGGCCAGCGGCGATCGAGCCCGACACCAGTGGCGTTTCATTGAACACGAAAGTCTCTCCCACCCGGCGCGCCGGTAAGAGGTTGGCCGGCGGCGTGCCGAGAAAGGTGGCGACGAAGGTCGTTGCCGGGTTGCGCAGCAACTCGATCGGCTTGCCGAACTGCTCGACACGACCATTGTTGAGCACGGCCACATGCGTAGCCATGGTCATCGCCTCCACCTGATCGTGGGTGACATAAACAGACGTGGCGCCCGTTGCCCGGTGGATGCGCATCAATTCGCTGCGCATCTCGATGCGCAGCTTGGCATCGAGGTTCGACAGCGGCTCGTCGAACAGCAGGATGCTGGGTTCGGGCGCGATCGTGCGGGCGATTGCCACTCGCTGCTGCTGGCCGCCGGAGATTTCCGCTGGATAACGTTCGGCAAGGGCACCAATGCCAAGTAGGGCAAGCACCTCCTTGACGCGGCGGTCGCGTCTTTCGCGCGGCCATCGCGCGACCTTCAACGGCCAGGCAATGTTGCCGGCGACGGTCATATGCGGCCAAAGGGCGTAGCTCTGGAAGACGAGGCCGGCGTTGCGGCGGCCGGCGTCGGCGATGACGCCTCCCGCACCACTGGAGACCGTCTGGCCGACAAAGGCGATCTCGCCTTCGCTCGGGCCTTCCAGGCCCGCCAGCATGCGCAGCAATGTCGACTTGCCGCAGCCGGAGGGGCCGACGAGTACCAGGAACGAGCCGGCCGGGACCGAGATGTTGACATCCTTGACCGCCGTGAAGGCGCCAAATCGTTTGACGAGGTTGCGGATCTCTATGGCGTCCGCAGCGCCGGTTGCTAAGGCGTTCATGACTCTTTCCATTTCTGGACGCGGTTCTGGAGGGCGTGGGCCAGAAACGAGGCCGCAAGGCAGACAATAAGGATGACGAGGGTGATGGCGTTGGCGAACTGCATGAAGCCCTCGGCGGCATAACGATAGGCGACCATGCTGAGTACGGGCGACGTCGCGGTAAATAGCAGCACGACCAGCGAGAGATCGCGCACCATCTTGACGAAGACGAGGATCGCACCGGCAAACAGGCCGCGGATCGCCAGCGGGAAGATGATCGCAAACAGCCGCCGGAGCAGGCCGGCCCCGGTCAGCCGCGCGCTTTCCTCGATATCGGCGGAGATCTGACCGAGAACCGAGCGGCCGGACTGCACGGCAAAGGGCAGATTGTGGGCAGAGGCCGCGATCACCAGCAACGCGAAGGTGCCGTAAAGCGAAGGCAGCGGACCAATCGGCGCACCGAAGAGGGCGATATAGGCGGCCGCAAAGGCAATGCTCGGCACCAGAAGCGGAATGAAGGCAAGCTGGCTGAGGATCGTGGCGAGCAGACTGCCGCGGCGCTGGACGATGGTATAGGCGAGCGCGAGGCCAAGCAGCATCGTCGTCAGCGCGACGACAAGGCCGAGGCGGATGGTATTCCAGATCGCGTCGATCAGCACGGGATTGCGGAAGATGCCCGCCTGCCCCTGGGCAATTTCGCCGCCACCTTCGCCGATCCAGAAATGCAGCGTCCAGTTCGAAAACAGGGCCCCGCTTTGAGGCGCAAGGCTTGAGGCCGCAAGCACCAGGACCGGCGTCACCGTGGTCAGAAGACCGACGAGCACGGCGACGGCAAAGAGCGGCCAGCGCCAGGCGCCAAGGGGAAACCGTTTCGTGCGTCCGCCCTTGCCGGTGACCGTGATGAAGGCCTTGCGGCCGGAGACGATGCGGTCCGATATCCACAGGAACAGTGCGGAAACGGCGATCAGCAACAGCGCAAGCACGAAGCCGCGCTCGTTCTGGCCGGTTTCGATCATGCCGAAGAGGCGGGTCGAAAGCGTCTGCATGCGCACCGGCAATCCCAGGAGCGCAGGTGCGGCGAAATTGGCAACGGCGCCGGCGAAGGTAAGCGAAGCGGCAGCGATCAGCGCCGGCGTGACGACGGGCAGGATGATGCCGAAGAAGATACGCGGACGCTTCGCACCAGCCATCTGACCGGCTTCAACGAGATCGGCGCCGACCGAACTCAGGGCCGCTGCGATAATCGTATAGGCCAGCGAATAATAGTGGGCGATCAGCACGATCGCGGTCGGCACCAGCCCCCAGGCGAGCCAGTCGGGAATGGCAAGGCCATTGGTTTCGAAGAAGCCGGCGGAGCCGCCGAGCCGTGAGTTTCGAAACAGCGTCCCCCAGGCAAGCGCCGCGGCGAAGCTCGGGATCATGTAGGGCAAGGTCCCCATCAGTCCGAGCAGGCGACGTCCCGGCACGTCGGTCAGGACCACCAGCCAGGCCAGAAACCCGCCGAGGATAAGACAGCCGCTGGCGACCCCGAAGCCGAGGACCATGGTGTTGACCAGGGGGCGCCACCAAAGATTGAAGGACAGCGGGCTGAAGAGCACCGCCTGCCAGGCCCCGATGCCTGCAGGGGTGAGCGTCGACAGAAGGATGCGCACAAGCGGCGCCACCACCAGGATGGCGACGATGGCAACGAGGATTGCCGGCATGACGAAGCCTGATCGGAGCAGCCGGCGACCGCCCGATGGCGCGAAGGTCGATATGAATGTCATTTGCGAACCTCGGCATTTGCCGGCGCAGCCTAAGTTGCGCCGGCAATAAGCCCGTTACTGAAGCGTGATGATGAGATCGGAGACGCGCCCACGGGCAGCGGCGGTCTTTGCCGGGTCGATGGTCCAGGCCTTCAGCTCGCCGAGTTTGACGGAGTCCGGATGGTGGGCGATGGTCGTGCGCGTGGCATAGTCGCCGGGAACGTTGAACGGCTCGAAGCCGGCACCTCCCGTCGGCGTGTCGTCGCCGAACATGAAGTCGATCAGCAACCGGGCGGCGGCCGGATGCGGCGCCTTTTCGGCAATCGTCAGAACGGCCGGAAACAGGATGCCGTTGGCGGGCTCGACATTGTTGGCGACTTGCAGTGCCCAGCCTTCCTTCTCATTGTCACGCCGGTCCGAATAGGTGCCGAAGCCGACGGGAGGGTTCTTGGCAGTGGCATCGCCGACGGACTTGTTGAGCACGTCGCTATTGGGGACGAGGATCAGGTCGTTGGCAAAGAGGTCCTTGATGAACTGCTCGCCGGCGCCCTGAAGATCGGCATCAACGGCAATGTCCTTGCCGAACTGCGCCTTGTAGGCCGCGGCCATCTCATCCGGATGGAGCGCAATCTCCGTCAGGAGGTCGAGCAGTTCGCCGCGCTGGCTCGGATCGACCATCAGCACCTTGCCCTGCCACTCCGGCTGGGTCAGCTGCCACAGGTTGGTAACCGGTGAACCCCCGGGAAAGGCTTTCTCGTTGTACATCAGCACCTTGGTCGAAAGACGCTGGGTGAGCAGCGGCCCCTTGTAGCGATCGTCGATCTGGGCGGCGACGCGCGGCGGCACATAGTTGACGATGCGCTTGGCTTCGAGAAGCTTGCTGAAGACGACGGGCGTGTCGGCGATATAGAGCACGTCGACCGCATGAACGCCTGCCTGCTGCTCTGCCTCCAGACGCGCGATCTGCTTTGTCGAGCTCATGTCGAGGCCGATCAGGTCGACGCCCGGATAGGCCTCCTCGAAGGCTTTCTCGATCTTGGCGATCCGGCTCGACAACGAAAAGACGGTGACGCTGCCTTCCTTCTGCGCAAGCGGCAGCAGTTGTTCGGGCGTCATGCTATCCAGATCTGTCGCCATTGCTGCCGTGGGCAGCACGACACAGGCCGCAAGTGCGGACTTCATCAGTCGCTTCAACATGGTTTCCTCCTCCATTTTCCCCAGTCAATCGAAGTCGTTGAACAGCTCCGACAGTTTCTCCAGCCTGCCGATCACCTCACGCTCATGCCTGCCGGCGATCGTCAGGACGATGCCGTTGACGATGGCAAACGGGATGGTCGGAGTCTGAAACTCGCTTCCCGAACGCCCCCGCGGCGCCGCCAGCATCAGATCCGCAACCGGCTCCATCAGCGGGCCGGCAAGGTCCGAAATCAAAATCGTTCGCGCGCCGACGCGCCGGGCATGCTGCACCAGCGGCGCATAGCTTTGCGGCTGCTTGCGAAAGGCGAGCGCAATGACGACGTCGCTCTTGTCCATGCTGACCATGCGCTCGGCGATGTCCCGGCCGCGGCCGGTGAGCGCGATCGTCGTCATGCCGAACCGGTCGAGGCGGCGCTGCAGGAAGCCGGCGACGGACTGCGCATGCCCCTGGCCGAATACGAACACCCGGCGCCCTTCGAAGATCATGTCGGCAGCCAGGTCCACATCACTTTGCGGCACCGAGCGCGCGAGCGTTTCCAGGGCTGAAATCTCTGCGGCAATCAGATCGGTCAGATAATCGCCGTGCTCGACCTTGGCGACCGAGCGGCGCATGCGGGTCGCGGCATCCTGATCATCAAGCACCTCGCGCTGCAGCTGTGCGCGCAGATCCGGAAAGCCGCGGTAACCCAATTTCTGCGCCAGACGGGTGACCGTCGCCTCATGAACACTGGCCCGCTGCGACAGCTGCGGGCCGGACAGAAAGGCAGCCTCCGCCCGGTTGTCGAGCATCGTGGCGATCAGCTTTTGATCGGCCTCGGTCAGCCTTTTCGATTGTGCCTTTATGCGATCAATGAGTGTCATGGCGCTCTACAAGTTTCTTTGCATGACGCATCGTTCAAGCAAATCAACTTGCAGTCAAGGCAACGCCCGCAAGAATCTTTGCAAGAGCCTGCAAAGCAAGGAGCGGCACTTGAGAAACAGTCGATTTTCGGGGGTTTCCCGACAATATAAGGCGAATTTCGGACCAAAAATGACACCGGACTGCCGCTTCCGACAGGGCCGGACGCAATCCCGAAAAATCTTTGCAAAGGTCCGCAAAGGCATTGGCACCGTCATGCCTTCAGTGAAAATGCTCCGGGCGCCGTTCTTGGTAGGTAGGTCATGGAAGTGAACCTGCGCAATGCGCTTGCCATTTCAGCGGCGGCGATATCGCCATCCTGTTCCAGAGCAAGATCTCGCTCATCCTCTGGGTTCTCGCGATCGCGATGGCCGTGCTGCCGCTTGTCGCGGGAAGGCGTTCAAGGTCTCGGGCGCTGGCACATGCCGCCAGCGCCCGAGATGCCTAAAAACGGTCACCTGCTGGTCGCTTCAACACGCGATGGCGGCCAGCACTGAAAACCTCGCGGGAAGCAGGAACATCACTGACGACGGCGTCAACAAGCCACCCCTTCGCACCGTTCAGGCCTCGAAATCGCCGAACACATCCTGCAGCCGCGTCAGCATGCCGACCCGTTCGCTGACCTCGTCACCCAGGACGACGATGATGTTGCTGAGCATCAGGTCCATGACGGCAATAGTCGTGGCAGCACCATCCCACAGGGGGCCATGCGAGCCCGGGACCACAAGGCAGATATCCGACACCTCTGCTGCCCAGGGGCAATATTCGTCGGTATAGAGGATGACCTTGACGCCGGCCCGGCGCGCTTCCATTGCGAGCGGCTTCGCCTTGGCCGCAAAGCGGCGCACATCGTGCAGGAAAAGCACGCGGCCTTCCACCGAACCGTCGAGCAGTTCCGAATAGGTGCCGTTCAGACCGTCGACGAACTGCACCCGCGGGCGGGTATAGGAGAGCTGGCTGGCAAAATACTGGGCGATGCCGCGCACGTTCTGATAGGCGGCGACATAGACTTCGCTGGCGCCAATCAGCGCATCGATCGCCTGCTGCCATTCCGGCGAGGTGGTCAGCTCGTAGACCATTCCGAGATTGTTGATCTGCTCCTGGATCAAGCCTGCAAGCAGCTTGCCCTCGCGAATGTCTTCGCGCAGCCGGTCGACCGGTCCTTTCACCTGCCAGGCCGGATTGGAGCTGCCGCGCCGCAGTTCGTGCTTCAACTGGTCGAGGCCGTCGAAGCCCATGCGCCGGAGGTAGCGCCCGACGGTCATCGGCGACAGTTCGAGACGACTGGCGATCGACTTTGCCGTTTCGAACGGGATTTCCGCCAGATTGCGCTCGATGTAATGGGCAATCAGCTTGTCGGATTTCGACCGCCTGAGTTCCTCGCTCTGCACGAGCTTCAGGATTCGTTGTGCCACGTCCCCTCCCCGGAGATACTTCCGCCCGCTGACAGCGCCGCGCGCGCTGTAACGCTTTCAACTTGCTGCAGGCGGGCGGAATTGCCGATCTTTGCCGCCTTTACTGCGCCGTCTTCACCTTGGTCCAGACACGATCGAGCTGGCGCACGCCGGAGCCCAGGTCCTCGAAGATCTGGAGCCTTTGCATCGTTTCGGGCGTCGGATTGATCTCCTTGCTATTCTTGATCTGGTCGGGGGTCAATTGCCGCGCCGGCACGTTGGCGGTGCCGTTGGTCTGCTGGGAGACGTTGAGTGCTGCCACTTCCGGACGGGTGTAGAACTGCAGGAACTTAATGGCGTTATCCTTGTTCGGCGCGGTCTTCAGGACGCAGATATCCTCCTGGTACATGGTCGCGCCTTCCTCGGGGATCACGTAGCCAAGGTCCTTCTGGTTGGCAAAGACGTCGACCATCGCGCCGACGAAGAAATGACCGGCGGCGACGTCGCCGGACTGCACCATCGGCCGGGTATCGTAGGTGAAGGCAGCGACGTCAGGTTTCATCGCGATGATCGTATCGGCCGCCTGCTGCAGCTCGGCGGGGTCGGTCGAGTTGACCTTGTGGCCGTTGAGGATCAAGCCCACGGCCAGAACCTCGCGCATGTCGTCGAGCAGGGTGAACTTCAGCCCCTTTTCCTTGACGGTCGCAATCAGGTCCTTCCAGCCGACGACGTCCTTGCCCAGGACCTTGCGGTTGTAGACGATGCCGACGGTTCCGAAGGCGTAGGGCAGGCAAAACTCGCCCTTGGGGTCGCTCTTTGCCCTCAGGAACGCCGGGTCGATGTTCTTGAAACCTTCATAGGCATTGATGTCGGTCTTCTCCAGAAGGTCGAGCTTGGACATGATGTCCTGCATGTGCACCGACGGAAAGACGACGTCATAGCCGGTCGCGCCGCCCTGGATCTTCGCCAGCATCTCCTCGTTGGAGGAATAGGTGGAGAGGTTGACCTTGATCTGGGTCTCCTCCTCGAACTTCTTCAGGACCGCCGGATTGATGTATTCGCCCCAGTTGTAGATGTTGAGCTCGGCGGCATGGCCGAGGCCGGTCATGGCGATCAAGGCGGACAGCGAGAATGCGGCGGCCCGTGCGGGGCCGAAGAGTTTGGCCCTGGTCGCCCGGACGACGCGGCTTGCTTTCGTCATAGATAGTCTCCTCTGATGGTTCGTGGGGACTTGCGCCCCCAGGATCGGACCGTTCCCTGGTCCTTGCCGGCTCCGGCTTCTGCGGCCGTTGACACCGATGAGTAAATGGTATCCATATATCCAAAACGCACAAGCGTTATTTAAATAACATTTTGGGGAATGACAGATGCAGGATTCCATTGTCCGGCTGGAGGGGGCGAGTAAAGCCTTCGCCACTCCGGAAGGCGGGAGCGTGACAGCGCTTGATGCCATCGATCTTCAGGTGCGGCGCAACGAGTTCCTCACGCTTCTCGGACCATCCGGATGCGGCAAGACCACGTTGCTGCAGGCGATCAGCGGCTTCGTCGAGCTCGACGGCGGACGCATCCTGATCGACGCGGAGGACATGACCGACAGGCCACCCTATCGCCGCCCCGTCAACACCGTCTTCCAGAACTACGCGCTCTTCCCGCATATGACCGTCGGCGAAAACACAGCCTATGCGCTGGAGGTCGCCGGCGTCGCAAGGGCCAAGCGCCGCGACCAGGTGGCAGCCGCGCTGAAGATGGTGGGCCTTGAGGGCATGGAGGGCCGGCGCCCGCGCCAGCTTTCCGGCGGCCAGCAGCAACGCGTGGCTCTTGCCCGCGCCATCATCGCGCGTCCGAAGTTGCTTTTGCTCGACGAGCCGCTGTCGGCCCTCGACAAGAACCTGCGCCAGGCCATGCAGATCGAGCTGAAGACACTGCAGCACGAGCTCGGCATCTCCTTCATCTTCGTAACGCACGATCAGCAGGAGGCTCTCACCATGTCGGACCGCGTTGCGGTTCTTTCCGGTGGGCGCATCCAGCAACTCGATACGCCACGCGCGATCTACGACCATCCGGTCAACAGTTTCGTCGCCACCTTCATCGGTGCAAGCAATCTCTTCGACGGCCGGATCGATGGCGATCGGTTGATGACCAGCGACGGCACGGAAATCCGCCATCGGCGAACGCCGTCAGCGGCATCGGGTGCAGCGACGGCGCTGATCCGGCCCGAGCAGTTCTTCCTCGCCGATGAAGCCGAGCCCTTTCCCTGTCTCGACATCGACCTGGAAGCCATCGTCTTCGTCGGCTCGACGTTCGAGCTGTTCGGCCGCACACAGGCGGGCAGAAAGATCGTCGCCGAGATCCCCGCCGGCCGTCGCAGCCTGATCGGCGACATCGAGCGGACGCGCCGCGCCCGGCTCGCCTATGACCCGGCAGCCGTACACCTCATTCACCCTTGCGCGGAGGCGTGACATGTCGATCGCCATTCGCCGCCGCGTCCAGCTCGCCGTCCTGCTCGGTCCCGTTTCCCTGTTCCTCGCCGTCTTCTTTCTCGGTCCGCTCGCCATCATGATGGTCACGAGCTTTCTGGCGCCAGGCCTCTACGGTGGCGTGGAATGGACCTTCTACCCGCACAATTTCGGCCGCATCCTCGGCTTTGCAGATCCGATGTTCGAGGATTTCGATCCTGTTTATATCGCCATCTTCATCCGCTCGGTGAAGATCGCCGCACTCACCGTCATTGCCGCTTTGCTGGTCTGCTATCCCGCAGCCTTCTGCATCGCCCGCCTGTCAGAGCGATGGAAGAACTTCTGCCTGTTCCTCATCACCTTGCCCTTCTTCACCAGCCTGATCGTGCGGCTGTTTGTCTGGGTGCTGATCCTGCGCCAGACCGGCCTCGTCAACGAGATGCTGCTGTCGACGGGACTGATCGCCCGGCCGCTGGACCTGATCTATACGGACGGCGCGATCATCCTCGGCATGGTCTATGTCTTCATCCCGTTCATGTTCATGCCTGTTTATGCCAGCGTCGAGAAGCTGGACTGGACGCTGGTGCGTGCCTCGCTCGATCTCGGCGCCGGGCCTATCCGCACATTCTGGCGCATTATCCTACCGCTGACGGCTCCCGGCATTGCCGGCGGCGCGATCATCGTCTTCATTCCGGCGCTCGGCAATTTCGTCGTCCCGGCCATTCTCGGCGGCGCCAAGGTGATGATGCTCGGCAATCTCATCGAGCAGCAGTTCCTGGCCGCCCGCAACTGGCCGTTCGGCTCGGCGCTGGCGATGATGGTCATGAGCGTGATGCTGGTGCTGCTGCTCGTCTATGTGCTCGCGTCTAGCCGCCGCGGCACCGACGCAGCACTTGCTCGCTGAGGTCCCCCATGAAGATCGCTCAATCCCTCTTCCGCGGAAGCCTGCTCGCCTACACCGCCCTCTTCTTCGCCTTCATCTACATCCCGCTGGTGGTGATCGCCGTCTATTCGTTCAACGCCAACCCGGTCAACATGATGACCTGGACCGGCTTCACCACCGAATGGTACGCCCAGGTGCTCGGCTTCAAGACGACGATCTCCGAGAACGCGCTCTATATCGAATCGACCGGCCAGCTTATTCAGGCGGTGTGGAACAGCCTCGTCATCGCCACCTCCACGACACTGATCGCCACCGTCTTCGGCACGGCAATCGCAATCGGCCTCTACCGTTTCGACTTTCTCGGCCAGCGCTTCTACCGGGTGATCATGTTCATGCCGATGCTGATGCCCGACATCGTGCTCGGCATCGCGCTTTTGATCTTCTTCGTCAATTCGGGGATCAGCCTCGGCCTGACGACGATCGTCATCGGCCAGTGCACTTTCCTGATTTCCTATGTCTTCATCGTTGTCTCAGCGCGGCTGGCCGGCATGGACAGAACACTCGAAAACGCCTCGGCCGACCTCGGCGCCGACGAATGGACGACCTTTCGACGGGTGGTGCTGCCACAGCTCCTGCCCGGCATCGTCGGCGGCGCGCTGCTCGCCTTCATCATCTCGATGGACGATCTGGTGATCACCTATTTCATCGCCGGCGTCGATGTGACCACGCTGCCGATGTTCATCTTCGCCATGCTTCGACGCGGCATCAAACCGGAGATCAATGCGATCGCGGTGATGATGCTGACCTTCTCCTTCGTCGTCGCCTCTCTCGGCCTCTACCTCCGCTCCCGGCAGAAATGATCATGGACAACAAACGCAAAACCGTCTCTCAAACGCGCGCCCGGGACCTCGGCTTGCCATTCACGGGCCGGACCGGCCCCTTCAACGCCATCACTGACGTCGCGGGGATTGCCGTCGGCTTCCACACTATCTCAGAAGACGTGCCGCGACCGGGCCGCAAGCGCCCGGTCAGAACCGGGGTCACCGCCATCCTGCCGCATGCGGGCTCGGCCGTGCCCGTCCCGGTTTATGCGGGCGTGCATCGCTTCAACGGCAACGGCGAAATGACCGGCACTCATTGGATCGAGGATGGCGGCTTTTTCCTCGGCCCGGTGATGATCACCAACACCCATGCGGTCGGCATGACCCATCACGCCACGATCAAGTGGATGCTGGAGCGCTATGCCTCCACCTATGACAGCGACGATTTTCTCTGGATCATGCCGGTGGTCGCAGAGACCTATGACGGTGTGTTGAACGACATCAACGGCCAGCCCATCGGCGAAGCCGAGGTCCGGGCAGCGCTCGACGCCGCCGGCGGCGGACCTGTTGAGGAGGGGAATTGCGGCGGCGGAACCGGCATGATCGCCTATGGGTTCAAGGGCGGCACCGGCACCGCATCGCGGATCGTCGAGTTTGGCGGGTGTGATTACACGATCGGCACGCTGGTGCAGGCAAACCATGGCCAGCGGGACTGGCTGACAATCTGCGGCGTACCGGTCGGCGAACACATGCGCGACTGCACGCCGCAGAGCCAGATGCAGGAGCGCGGGTCGATCATCGTCGTGATCGCCACCGATCTGCCGATGGCCCCGCATCAGTTGCAACGCCTCGCCCGTCGCGCCTCGATCGGCATCGGCCGCAACGGCACGCCCGGCGGCAACAATTCCGGCGACATCTTCCTGGCGTTTTCGACCGCCAACCCGCAGCCGATGGCGCACCGCGCTCCGCCGCGCCTCGCGCTTGAGATCGTCAATGACGAAATGCTCGATCCGGTCTATCTGGCAACGGTCGACACCGTCGAAGAGGCGGTGGTCAACGCCATGATCGCAGCGGAAGATTCAGGCGGCACCGTCCATGACCGGTTCAAGATCGAAGCCATCAGACATGAACCGCTTCTCGAGGTCATGCGGAAGTACGGGCGCTGATGCGGTTCCCCTGTGTTTCCCCGCCCAGATTGCCGACCAAGGCAGCTTCGATGCCGTGGCTTTTTCGGCGCGCTTCTACCGGCTTAGGTTTTGTCGGCGACGCCGCACTGGCAGACGAGGGTAACGGCTGGCTCTTGGTTCCGTTACAATCCCTGAACGAACCGTATGATGGCAGTGCTGACATCATCGGGCCGCTCCTGCGGCACCCAGTGCCCACAGTCGGGTAGGAAGATGGTATCCACCAGCTTTGGCACCAGTCGCGGCATCTCGGCGATGATCGCGCGCATGCCGGGAATGGCCAATCCGGTATCGCGTTCCCCCATCAGATATACTGCCGGAACGTCGACGAGCTTTCCCTTCAGGCAGGATTGCAGTGCCCAATTCCGATCAAGATTGCGGTAGTAGTTCAGCCCTCCGGAAAAGCCGCTTTGCCGGAAAGCGTGCACGAAATTCTCGAACTCTGAATCGCCGATCCAGTCCGGAAGCTTTGCGGGGACAGGAAGGCTGGCCAGCAAACCGTCGCGTTTCGACACCATGCCGAAGGGATTTGGCGTCTTCTCGTCGTCGCGCGGTCCGGCCTCGCCGGACGCGGCAAACATCAGTTTGCGCAGCGTCAACGCCACATCCCGTTCGAACTCGGCTTCGGCGACACCTGGCTCTTGAAAATAGAGCGCATAGAGCAGTGCATCCGCGGTTTTCGGGAAAATCTGCGTCGGTGGGACCGGCGGTTGCGACATCATCGGCACGCCGATGGCCACGACGCCAGTGAAGCGGTCAGGTCGCAGCAGCGCCGCCTGCCATGCGACGCTCGCGCCCCAGTCATTGCCGACAATGATCGCGTTCTCGACGCCGAGCGTATCGAGCAGCCCGACCATGTCGCCGACGAGATGGAAGAGCGTGTATTGATCGACCTCGTCAGGGCGGCTGCTCTTGCCATAGCCGCGCATATCCGGCGCGATGGCATGAAATCCGGCGGCGGCGAGGGCGGCAACCTGCTGTCGCCACGCATAAGCGGTTTCCGGAAAGCCATGGCACAACAAGACCGTCGGCCCTTCGCCCGCCTCCAGGAAGTTCAAACGAATTCCATTCGCGTCTACGAGGCGCTCCTGCATCTCTTCTCCAAACAGTTCCGCGATCGGGCTTCGAACGAAACGATATCGCTACAGAAATCACAACCCGTGCCCTTGTCCGCTTCATTCCTATGCGCAACACAATATGTTACGAACATCGACAGGTCAATAATTCATAACAAATTAAGTTACACATAGGAGTGGTCGATGCCACAGGACAACCGCCTTTCAAGAATGCTGCATGTGCTCGTTCACATGCATCTGCTCGGCGGCACCGAAACGTCGCAGACGATCGGCTTGATGCTCTCCACCAACCCGGTGGTGGTCCGTCGCACGATGGCGGCACTCAAACGGCATGGTATCGTCGGCTCGGAAGGCGGGCCTGGTGGCGGCTGGCTGCTGACCCGCGGCGCGGAAGAAATATCCGTTCTCGATGTCCACAAGGCGCTCAACGACAAATCCGTCTTTTCGCTGGGGCTGGCCGCCGATCATGCAGGATGCCCCGTTGAGCGGGCCGTCAACGCGCATCTGTCAAAAGCGTTCTTGGCGGCGGAAACGGTGCTCAACGACGAGTTTGGCAAGCTGACTTTGGCGCAGATTACCCGGGAATTTACGGCAGCGCACTAAGCGCGCCCGACGAACCTTGGGGCCTAGAGCGTTTCCGATTTAGACGGAACCGCACAAACGCCGCGCCCCCCCAACCCGGATATGAATATTAGGCCCAGTTAAACAACGCGACAACGTGGCAAAAAGGGGCATGTCGCACGTCCACTCAGCGCGTCACGAGCCTATCCCGCCTGCCTGAACTTGCGTCGATTGCGACCGAGAGCGATCGACTCCGCCGCCTCGATGATCGAGTCCGTATCGATGCCGAAATGCGCATAGAGGTCGGCGATCGTGCCCGTCTGCCCGAAATGCTCGACGCCGAGTGAGACGGACCGGTGGCCATGCACCGATCCAAACCAGCCGAGCGTGGCGGGATGACCATCCGTCACGGTAATGATTTCGCAGGTATCGGATAGCGGCGCCAGCAGCGCCTCGATGTGGCTTTCGGCGCTGTGGTGGCCATGACGACGGGCACGCTGTGCCGCAGTCCAGCCGGCGTTGAGCCGGTCGGCGGACGTCACCGCCAGCACCGCGACATCGCGGTGACGTTCCGCAAGTCGCCCCGCCGCCATCAGCACCTCGGGGGCGACGCAACCTTGATAGGCCAGCACCAGCTGGGTGTTCGGTCGCGGTTCGCGCAGCCAGTAGGCACCGTCGATCACGCCCTGGCGGAAGGCCGCATCCTCGCGGCGCTGCATCTGTTCGAGCGGACGGGTCGTCAACCGAAGATAGACGGAACCACCAGTCGTATCGCGCAGCCAGGTCCGTTCGTCGTGCACGGCATCGCCATCGCGCTGCATATAGTCGAAGGACCAATCCATGATCACAGAGAGTTCGTCGAGATAGGCAGGCTCAAAACTGGCAAGCCCATCCTGGCTCATGCCGATCAGCTGCGAGCCGATCGATTGGTGAGCGCCGCCTTCCGGCGCCAGTGTGACGCCTGACGGCGTGCCGACGATCATGAACCGTGCATCCTGGTAGCAGGCGTAGTTCAACGCATCGAGCCCGCGCGCCACGAACGGATCGTAGACGGTGCCGATCGGAAGCAGGCGTTCACCGAACACCGAATGGGAAAGGCCGGCCGCCCCCAGAAGCAGGAAGAGGTTCATCTCGGCAATCCCGAGCTCGATATGCTGACCGCCGGGACCGAAGGCCCATTTCTGCGCCGAGGGAACCTTCTCGTCGCGGAACGTGTCGGCCTGCATGTCGCGGGCGAAAAGGCCACGCCGGTTGACCCAGGGGCCGAGATTTGTCGAGACGGTCACGTCAGGCGCCATCGTCACGATGCGGGCGGCAAGCGCATCGTCACGCTGCGCCAAAGCATCGAGGATCTTGCCGAACCCCGCCTGGGTGGAAAGTTCGCGGTCATCGAGCAAAACCGGCCCGGCCGATGGCACGGGTTCAGACGTGAACCGCCTTGTGCCCTGGGCAAAGAACGGCACGCTCTTCAAAAAGGTCTTCGCGGCCCCGGCATCGGCGACTGCCGCAAACTCCTCCCATTCCTCGCCGACCCTGACGCCGATCTTCTGCTGGAAGTCCTGCATCTGTGCCTTGGTCATCAGGCCGGCATGGTTGTCCTTGTGCCCCGCCAGCGGCGTTCCCCAGCCCTTGATCGTATAGGCGAGAAAGACCGTCGGGCGATCATGGTCGATACTGGCAAAGGTCTCGGCAAGCGTCTGGATGCAATGGCCGCCGAGATTGCTCATCAACTCTGAAAGCTCGTCATCGCTGCGCGAAGCCAAAAGCTTGCTGACATTCCCCTGATCGCCGATCTCGTCCTGCAGCCGCTTGCGCCAGGCGCCGCCGCCCTGGAAGGTCAAGGCCGAATAGAGCTGGTTGGGGCAACGGTCGATCCAGGCGCGCAGCGTCTCGCCACCGGGTTCCTTGAACGCCGATTGCTGCAAGGCGCCATATTTGACGACCTTCACGTCCCAGCCGAAAGCGGTGAAGATGGCTTCTATTCGCTGCCACAGACCCTCGCGAACGACACCATCGAGGCTCTGACGGTTGTAATCGATCACCCACCAGGTGTTGCGCAGATCGTGCTTCCAGCCCTCCTGCAGGCACTCATAGATATTGCCTTCGTCAAGCTCGGCATCGCCGACGAGCGCGATCATGCGACCGTCGCTGCGCTTTTGCGCCCAGGGCTTCGAGGCGATGTAGTCCTGGATGATCGAGGCGAAGGCCGTGATGCCGACACCGAGGCCGACGGAGCCGGTCGAAAAATCGACATCGTCGACATCCTTGGTGCGGCTGGGGTAGGATTGCGCGCCGCCGAAGCCGCGGAAATTCTGCAGCTTCTCGCGCGTCTGGTTGCCCATCAGGTACTGAATGGCGTGGAAGACAGGCGCGGCATGCGGCTTGACGGCAACGCGATCCTCCGGCCGAAGGATGTGGAAGTACAGCGCCGTCAGGATCGAGGTGATCGAAGCGGAGGACGCCTGGTGCCCGCCGACTTTCACCTCGCCTTTTTCCCGAATGTGATTGGCGTTGTGGATCATCCAGCATGCGTGCCAGAGAACCTGCCGCTCCAGATCCTTCAGGCATTTCAGCGTGGCGGTCGAAAGAATCTGCTCTTCCATGTCGGCTCCTCCCAGAACCCGGAAACGCTACACCCAGCGACGCGAAATATCCGATCTATCTTTGTTGGAATTTTTGCCGATTCCGGCAATACTGACCGCCGAAACGCCATTTTTGGAAATTTCATGCCGAAGAAGACGCCAAGCTTTGACGCCGCGACCATCCGTATTCTCGATCTCTTGCAGCAGAACGCCGAGATCAGCACGGCCGAGCTCGCCGATGCAACCGGACTGTCCGCCTCTCCCTGTTGGCGGCGGGTCAACGAACTCAAGGAGAGTGGGGTCATCAAGGGTTCGGTCGCGCTCGTCGACGCCTTCGCCCTTGGCCTTGCGGTCAACGTGTTCGTGCACGTCTCGCTCAAGCAGCAGGACCGCGCCTCGCTCGATGTCTTCAGCACTGCCATCAAGACCAAGCCGGAGATCGTCGAATGTTACCTGATGACGGGCGAGTCGGATTACATGCTGCGCGTCGTCGTCGAGGATCTGATGAAATATCAGGCGCTCGTCGTCGATTTCCTGACGACAATCCCTGGCGTCTCCAGCATCCGTTCGAGCTTCGCGCTCAGCCAGATCAAATATACGACCGCGTTGCCGACAGAGCACCTGCGCAACGCCTGAACATGCTTTGTCGGGCTATTCCTGAGTTTTGAGGTAGCTCAACACGGCATCGGCGATCAGCCCCTTGTGCCGTTGCATCGTCTCCGGCTCGCAAAGGTCACGGCGGAAGATCGTGCCGAACGTGTAGCGGTTCGAGACACGGAAGAAGCAGAACGCGCTGATCAACATGTGCACGTCGATCGGATCTGCCTTGCGCTGGAACACACCTTCGGCAACACCGCGTTCCAGAATGCCGGCAATGGTTTCAATAACCGAGACGTTGAGATCGCGGATCGCTTCCGAGCGCATCATATGGGCGGCGCGATGGATGTTTTCGATGCTGACCAGCCGCACGAATTCCGGGTTGGCCTGATCGTGGTCGAAGGTGGTTGAAATCAGGGTGCGCAACGCAGCCTCGGGCGCGAGGCTCGACAGTTGCAGATCGGCCTCCAGCGTCCGGATCTTGCGGTAGGACCGCTCGAGTACGGAGAGATAGAGCCCCTCCTTGCTTTCGAAATAGTAGTAGATCATCCGCTTGGAGGTTCGGGTCTTTTCGGCGATCGCGTCGACTCGGGCGCCTGCGAGACCATGGGTCGCGAACTCGTCCGTCGCGACGATGAGGATGTCCTCCTTCGTGCGCTGTGGATCGTTCTTGCGTCCGTTCTCTGCTCGCGCCGCCATGCCCAGTTGCTTCCTCACCCTTGATTTTCAACGAGAAACGGCCGTGGCCGTCACGCATTGGCCGCAGCTCCACTCCGCGTCCTGCCCAAAGTCTTATTGGGCTTGCCGGTTTCTTTCAAGACATGCCGCTTGACATTCGAACTAGTTCGTACATTTTGAAACGGCATCCTGGTCGCTTGGAGGAGAGATCGGCATGCCAGCCTTGCGCACGTGGATGTCCTGATCGATGACGCATGTCACAGACCGCAAGTCGCGGTTGATCGCCTGGGAGGAGCGAAATGGTGAGGATAATCGAATTCTGCTTCCTGATGCTGAAGGTCGCCATCGCGCTTCTACTTGCGGGCATGGTGGTGCTGGTCTTCGGAAATGTCGTGCTGCGTTACGCCTTCAACACGGGCATCACCTATTCCGAAGAACTGTCGCGCATCTTCTTCATCTGGCTGACCTTTCTCGGCGCCGTCATTGCCATGCGGGAACATGCCCATCTCGGCGTCGACTCGCTGCTGCGCCGATTGCCGCCGCTCGGCGCGAAGGTCGCCATTCTCTGCGGTCAGGCACTGATGCTGGGCGCAACATGGCTGATGATCAGCGGAAGTTGGACGCAGACGCTGATCAATCTGCATGTCGCAGCACCGGCGACCGGCATTTCCATGGGCTTCTTCTACGGCGCCGGCCTCGCCTTCGGCATTCCCGCCTTTCTGATCATCCTCTGGGACGCGTTCTGCGTGCTCACGGGTCGCATCGATGTGGCGACGGCCGAGTTCGTGCGTGACAGCGAGGATCAGGCCGTCCTCGACGACCACCCGACTCCTTCGCTCGCCCAACCCATCGCAAAGCCCTGAGGAGACGACGATGACCGTTACGATTTTCCTCGGCGCTCTGCTTGGTCCGATGGCCCTTGGTGTGCCGATTGCCTTCGCGCTGATCGTCAGCGGCGTCGCGCTGATGATGTATCTCGGCCTCTACGACGCCCAGATCGTTGCCCAAAACGTACTGAACGGCGCCGACAGCTTCCCGCTGATGGCTGTGCCCTTCTTCATGCTCGCCGGCGAAGTAATGAACACCGGCGGCCTGTCGCGGCGCATCGTCGATCTTGCCATGGCCTTGGTCGGCCATATCCGCGGCGGGCTCGGCTTCGTCGCCATCTTCGCCGCCTGCATCATGGCGAGCCTCTCCGGCTCGGCCGTCGCCGATGCCGCAGCGCTCGGCGCGCTTCTTTTGCCGATGATGCTGAAATCCGGCCACGACCCGGCCCGTGCCGGGGGTCTGCTCGCCTCGGCCTCGATCATCGGCCCGATCATTCCGCCGTCGATCGGCTTCATCCTCTACGGCGTCGTCGGTGGCGTCTCGATCACAAAGCTGTTCCTTGCCGGCATTTTCCCCGGCCTGATGATTGCAGCTGCCCTCTGCGTGACCTGGCTGATCGTGTCGCGCAAGGAGCAGCATCAGCTGCCGCCACGCCAAAGCGGCGCCATCAGGATGAAGACCTTCATCGACAGTCTCTGGGCGCTCTTCCTACCTGTTATCATCATCGTCGGGTTGAAGTTCGGCGTGTTCACGCCGACGGAAGCCGGCGTCGTCGCCGCCGTCTACTCACTGTTCGTGTCGATGGTGATCTATCGCGAGCTGCCGCCGGCCAAGCTGTTCCACGTTTTCGTGGCAGCGGCGAAGATAACGTCCATCGTGATGTTTCTGGTTGCCTGCTCGGCCGTCTCTGCCTGGCTGATCACGGTTGCCGACGTCCCCGGCGACCTCGCCGCCCTGGTCGAGCCGCTGATGGACAACCAGACGCTCCTGCTTTTGGCGATCATGGTGCTCGTCGTCGTGGTCGGCACCGCCATGGACATGACCCCGACCATCCTGATCATGACGCCCGTGCTGATGCCGATCATCAAGCAGGCGGGCATCGATCCGGTCTATTTCGGCGTGCTGTTCATCATCAACAACTCGATCGGCCTGATCACGCCGCCGGTGGGCACGGTGCTCAACGTCATCTGCGGCGTTTCCAAGCTGAAGATGGAAGACCTCATGAGGGGGGTCATGCCGTTCCTGATCGCCGAGCTGATCGTCCTGTTCCTGCTCGTCTTGTTCCCGCAACTGGTGACCGCGCCGGTCTCCTGGTTTGCGCGATAGGCCCAAAAAAACACATGCAGAGTTCAACCGGCCGGTGGGAGAACCCGGCCAAATCTGGGAGGAAAACATGTTCAACCGACTGATGAAAATGGCGCTCGGGCTCGCCGTGCCGGTAGCGCTGATCGCAGCGAGCCCGGCGCTGGCCGAGATCCGCGAGCACCAGCTCAAGTTCGCCGCCGCCAACAACAAGGGCCATCCCCAGGTGATGGGCATGGAGAAGTTCGCCGAACTGGTGAAGGACAAGAGCGGCGGCAAGATCGAGGTCAAGCTGTTTCCGGGCGGCGTGCTCGGCGGCGACGTGCAGACCGTATCGGCGCTGCAGGGCGGCGTGATCGAAATGACAGTTCTGAACGCCGGCATCCTGGCAAGCAACGTCAAGCAGTTCGGCGCCGTCGATCTCCCCTTCCTGTTCAACAATGGCGAAGAGGCCGACAAGGTGATGGACGGACCCTTCGGCACCGGCCTAGCCGATCTCTTGCCGGATACCGGTCTCGTTGGGCTGGGCTATTGGGAGCTCGGTTTCCGCAATCTCACCAACAATCGCCATGCGGTCACCAAGCTCGAGGACATCAAGGGCCTGAAGATCCGCACGATCCAGTCGCCGATCCCGATCGAGCTCTTCAACAATCTCGGCGCCAATGCCGTGCCGCTGCCCTATACCGAGCTCTATACCGCGCTCGAGACCGGGACGGTCGACGGCCAGGAAAATCCGGCCGCAAACATTCTCAACGCCAAGTTCTATGAGGTGCAGAAGTACATGACGGTGACCCGTCACCAGTACAATCCGCAGATCGTGCTGATCAGCAAGAAATTCTGGGACGGTCTCAACGACGAGGAGAAGGCAGTGTTGCAGACCTCGGCCACCGAGGCCCGCGACTATCAGCGCCAGGTCTCGCGCGAGTTCGACGCCAAAGCGATCGCCGACATCAAGGCGACCGGCATGGAAGTCAGTGAGCTTTCGCCGGAGGAAACCCAGAAGCTGCGCGACGCCGTCAAGCCGATGATCGAGAAGTTCAGCGCCGAAATCGGTCCCGACACTGTCGCAGCCCTGTTCAAGGAGCTTCAGACGCTTCGCGGCCAGTAAGCCTGCCGCCGGCCCGCTTTTATGCGGGTCGGCAACCAACCGATTGATGAAAGCCGTCGAGATGACTGAGACCCTTCTGAAACCGTTGAAAGCCGGATTGATCGGCGCCGGCATTCAAGCCTCGCTCACACCGGCCATGCACATGCGCGAAGGTGCGGCACAGGGCCTTACCTATGAGTACGAGCTGATCGACCTGACGCAGCGCGGCGCGAGCCCGGGCGACCTGCCGCAGTTGCTGCGGGAGGCCGAACAGCGGGGCCTTTGCGGATTGAACATCACGCACCCGTGCAAGCAACTGGTCATTCCCTTTCTCGACGAGCTGTCCGACGAGGCCCGAGATCTCGGTGCTGTGAACACCGTCGTGCTCAAGGCGGGTCGCCGCATCGGCCACAACACCGACTGGTGGGGATTTGCCGAAGGCTTTCGCCGCGGTCTGCCCGGAGTAGCGCTGTCGCACGCGGTGCAACTCGGCGCCGGCGGCGCCGGCGTCGCGACAGCCTACGCGATCCTATCGATGGGGCTAACTTCACTGACGGTGTTCGACCGGGAGATCGAGCGCGCAGAAGCACTGGTATCCAGCATGTCGCCGCTGTTTCCACAAGCACACATTGTTGCCGGCACCGACCTTCCATCCGCTATGAGAGCAGCGGACGGCTTGCTCCATGCTACGCCAACCGGGATGGCGAAATATCCCGGCCTGCCACTTCCAGCCGAACTGCTCGAACCACATCATTGGGTGGCGGAAGTCGTCTATTTCCCGCTGGAAACCGAACTGCTGACTGAGGCCAGGCGGCGCGGCTGCAAGACGCTCGACGGCGGCGGCATGGCGGTGTTTCAGGCGGTCGGCGCCTTTCGTCTGTTTACCGGGCGCGAGCCGGATGCGGCCCGCATGCTTGCCCATTTCAAGGCCCTGACCGCCTGACGACAGGGCATCGAAGGAGACACGCATGAAAACCTCGATCGCGACCGTCTCTCTGAGCGGCGACCTGCGCAGCAAGCTGGAGGCGATAGCAAAGGCCGGCTTCGATGGCGTCGAGATCTTCGAGAACGATTTTCTGGTTTTCGATGAAAGTCCGCGCCAGGTCGGCCAGATGGTGCGCGACCATGGCCTGGAGATTTCTCTGTTCCAGCCGTTCCGCGATTTCGAGGGCATGCCGGAGCCGCTCAGAAGCAGGACGTTCGACCGTGCGGAACGCAAATTCGACCTGATGCAGGAGATGGGAACCGACCTGGTGCTCGTCTGCTCCAATGTCTCTCCCGCCGCACTCGGCGGTCTTGACCGGGCTGCCGCCGATTTTCGCGAACTGGGGGAAAGGGCGGCCAGGCGGGACTTGCGGGTCGGATACGAAGCGCTCGCCTGGGGACGCCACATCAACGACCACCGCGATGCCTGGGAGGTGGTGCGCCGGGCCGATCATGCCAATGTCGGCCTCATCCTCGATAGTTTTCACACGCTGGCGCGCAAGATCGACGTCAACTCGATCCGATCCATACCCAAGGAGAAGATCTTCATCATCCAGCTCGCGGACGCGCCGCTGATCGACATGGACCTGCTCTATTGGAGCCGGCACTTCCGCAACATGCCGGGCGAAGGCGACCTGCCCGTTCTCGAGTTCATGCGAGCTGTCGCGGCCACCGGCTATGACGGCTATCTGTCGCTCGAGATCTTCAACGATCAGTTTCGCGGCGGCTCGGCGACGGCGATCTCGGTCGATGGCCAGCGCTCGCTGCTCTATCTCGGCGACCAGGTCCGGCGGACTGAGCCCGACATTGCCCTCCCCGTTCCCGAAATGCCGGCTCGATCAGGCGTCGAAGGCATTGCCTTCATCGAATTCACCATCGACGAAAGCGAAGCACCGCAATTCGAGGCGCTGATCCGCACACTCGGCTTCCGCAAGGCCGCTCGTCACAAGACGAAAAGCGTCACCGTCTTCCAGCAGGGCGATATCAGGCTGGTGATCAACACGGAAAGCCGCGGCTTTGCCAACTCTTCTTACCTGGTTCACGGCACTTCGGCCTATGCGATGGGCCTGCTCGTCGACGATGCCCGGGCCACGCACCGGCGGGCGCTGGCGCTCGGCGCCGAGACCTTCGCCCAGCCGGTGGACGAGGGCGAGATCGAGATGCCAGCCGTTCACGGGGTCGGCGGCGGCATCGTCTACTTCCTCGATCGCCACAGTGACCTCGGCAGCATATGGGACGTCGAGTTCGATCCGGTCGACGACCTCAGCGCGACCTCGGCCGGGTTGTCATCGATCGACCACATCGCCCAGACGATGCACTACGACGAACTGCTGACGTGGCTGCTCTTCTATACCTCGCTGCTGGAAGCCCATAAGACCCCGCTTGTCGACATCATCGACCCCTCGGGCATCGTGCGCAGCCAGGTGGTAGAGAACGCCGCCGGATCCCTGCGCATCACAATGAATGGCGCCGAGAACCGCAACACGCTTGCCGGTCGTTTCATCGCCGACACGTTCGGCTCGGGTATTCAGCATCTGGCCTTCAAGACGGACGATATCTTCAGGACTGCAGACGTGCTTGCAGAGCGCGGCTTTGTCTCGCTGACGATCTCGCCCAACTATTACGACGACCTCGAAGCCCGTTTCGGGCTCGATCCGCATTTCACCGAGCGGCTGAAGGCGCACAACATCCTCTACGACAAGGACGAGCACGGCGAGTATTTCCAACTCTACAGCCCGACCTTCTCTGGTGGATTCTTCTTCGAGATCGTCGAGCGGCGCGGATACCGCGGCTATGGCGCGGCCAACGCGATCTTCAGGATCGCAGCACTTCGCAAGTTTCTGGAGCCGGCCGGCATGCCTCGCGCATAAGCGTCAGGTATGCGCCGGGCGTGCGCACCGAGAGATGCGTTCGCACTGCAGGGATGCGTCCGCGCCCAGGGGATTGACGTCCCGGTGGATCGCGGCGCCACCTCGTCGATCTTCGGCATCAAACGCCACATGCTGCCAGGCGGCGCTCACGGTTTGCGCATCGCGCTACCGTGCGTCGAAAGCCGACGTAACAGTTACAGAAAGGCGATTTACTCTTCAAAGGAAGAGCTTTCCTGACTAGTGTGCGGTTGAGCAGACCACGTGGGACTGAACCTGGCCTTGTTGCTGAAAGGACCTGGCATGACCGTGCCGAAAGTCGCCTTCTCTGTCTTTTCCTTCCTTCTGGCAATCACATTCAGTTTGTCGCCCGCTCACGCGCAGCAGGCGCCGGCCGTGGTCGTGGCGCCCGCCAGGATCGTCGACCTGCGTGAAAGCGTCGATCTGACGGGCCGCGTCGTTGCGACCCAGAAGGTCGACATCCGCGCACGCGTCGCCGGTTTCCTGGAGGCGGTCGATTTCAAGGAAGGGCAGACGGTAACGGCCGGGACCATGCTCTATCAGGTCGAGGACGGCGCCTATCGGGCGGCGGTACAGGAAATAGAGGGTTCGATCCAGGCGGCCGAGGCCCAGCGCGATCTTGCCGTGCTCGAACGAGACCGTGCCAAGCAGCTGATCACAAGCAATACGATCTCCCAGGCCAAGGTCGATACCGCTAACGCCGAAGTCAAGAAGGCGGAGGCGGAACTCGTACGGCTCAAGGGCAGCAAGCAGAGCGCCGACCTCAACCTCTCCTATACCAGGATTACCGCCCCCTTCGACGGCGTGCTGGGCCTGACGACCGCCGATGTCGGCGCACTGGTCGGCCCGGATACCGGGCCGCTTGTCACGTTGACGCGGCTCGATCCGATCTATGTCGTCTTTCCGGTGTCCACCTCGCTGCTCCTGACCTACCGGGAGCGGGTGCAGAAGGGCGAGATGCCCGGCGGCGCCAATGTCGCGCTGACCTTGCCCAACGGTACCGAATATCCGCTGAAAGGCACCATCGACTTCATCGCCAGCAACGTCGCGCAAGGAACCGACACCGTGACAGTGCGCGCGCAGTTCGACAACCCGAACTCCCTGCTGCTCGACGGCACCCTCGTGCGCGTTATCCTTGAGCAGTCCGACAAGCAGGACGTTCTGGCGGTGCCTGAGCAGGCGGTCCAGCGCGACCAGCAGGGCGCCTTCGTCATGGTGGTCGATGCTGCCTCCAAGGTCGAGCTGCGCCGCATCGACGTTTCCCGCTCCGCTCGCGGCCTCTCCGTGGTGAGCAAGGGGCTCAAAGAAGGCGAAAACGTCATCACCGAAGGTGTCGGCAAGGTCAGACCGGGCATCGTCGTTGACGCGGCAGCGGCGACGGGTGGCTGAGCATGATCTCCGAAATCTTCATCGATCGCCCGCGTTTTGCTGCCGTCATCTCGATCGTCCTCACGCTGGCGGGCCTGATCGCGCTCACCCGGCTGCCGATCGCGCAGTTTCCCGACATCGTGCCGCCACAGGTGAGCGTCACCGCAAGCTACCCCGGCGCCGGCGCCGAGGTGGTCGAAACCACCGTCGCCCAACCGATCGAGAGCAAGATCGTCGGCGTCGACGACATGCTCTACATGAAGTCGACGAGCGGCGCTGACGGTTCCTACACGCTCACCGTCACATTTGCCGTCGGCACGGACCCCGATATCGCCACCGTCAACGTGCAGAACCGCGTGTCGCTTGCCGAGGCCGGGCTACCGGCGGAGGTCAAGCAGACCGGCGTCAGCGTGCGCAAGAAATCATCTGCCCTGATGCAGGTGATCACCATCTACGGCAAGGACGACAGTTTCGATTCGCTGTTTCTGTCCAACTACGCCACGATCAACCTGATGGACACGGTCAAGCGGGTTCCGGGCGTCGGGGATGCCTCGCTGTTCGGCGCCAAAGACTATGCCATGCGCATCGTGCTGGACATCGACCGCCTGACCAATCTCAGTCTGACGCCGACCGATGTGATCAACGCGCTGAAGGCGCAGAACGTCCAGGCGGCAATCGGCCGGATCGGCGCGCAGCCGATGACCGACGATCCGCTGTTTCAGCTCAACCTGCAGACCCAGGGACGTCTGACCGACCCCGCCCAGTTCGAGAACGTGGTCCTGAGGGCCGAGCCGGACGGGTCCTTCGTGCGCATCCGCGATATTGCCAAAGTCGAACTGGGTGCCGCGAGCTCCGACTCGAGCGCCCGCTTCAACGGCAAGCCGGTTGCGATGATCGGCACCTACCAGGCACCGGGAGCCAATGCGCTTGCGGCCGCCGAAGGCGTCAAACAGGCGATGGAGCGCCTTTCCCAGTCGTTTCCTGAGGGACTGACCTATTCCGTCTCCTACGACACGACCCAGTTCGTCGAGGCGAGCGTCGAGAATGTTGTGCATACGCTGCTGGAAGCGTTCGTACTCGTCATCATTGTCGTCTTCCTGTTCCTCGGCAATGTCAGGGCGACATTGATCCCGCTCGTCGCCGTGCCCGTCGCGCTGATCGGCACCTTCGCGATCATCCTTGCCATGGGCTTTTCGCTCAACACGGTGTCGCTGTTGGCGATGGTTCTGGCGATCGGCATCGTCGTCGACGACGCGATCGTGGTGGTCGAGAACATCGAGCGCGTGATGGAGGAGAACCCAGGCATGCAGGCGCCCGAGGCGGCGCGTCTCGCCATGGGCGAGATCACCGGAGCGATCGTTGCCATTACGCTCGTCTTGCTGTCGGTATTCGTTCCCGTCGCATTCATTCCGGGATTGAGCGGGCAACTGTTCCAGCAGTTTGCCGTGGCCGTATCCGTGTCGATGGTGATCTCCGCCATCAATGCGCTGACCTTGAGCCCTGCACTCTGCTCCATCCTGCTCAAGCCGCATCACGGGCCGAAGCGCGGCGTCCTCGGCTGGCTCTCGCGGCGGATCGATAACGGCCGCGATGGCTATGTCCTTGTCGCCGGGCATATCGCCCGTCGGGCGATCCTCGGCATCCTGCTCCTGGCCGTCGCAATCGGCGCCAGCGGCTGGCTTTTCCGTGTCGTGCCGACCGGCTTTCTGCCAAGCGAAGACCAGGGCGCCTACTTCACCGAAATACGGCTGCCGGAGGGCGCGTCCTACAACCGCACGGATGCGGTTGTGCGCGACGTCGAAAAGATGCTCGGCGGCATCGATGGTGTCGCCGACGTCATTACGGTTACCGGCTACAGCTTCCTCGATGGCCTGGCCAAATCGAACAGCGCCTTTGCCATCGTCACGATGAAGCCGTTCGCCGAGCGGACCAGCGCGGCCAGTTCCGTCGATGCGGCGATCGCAACGACCATGGCCAAGGGCACGGCCGTCCGCGGCGCGCAGATCTTCGCGTTCAACCTGCCGCCGATCATGGGCCTCGGCACGGGGTCGGGCTTCGAATACCAGCTGCTCGACCTGCAGGGCCGCCCGCCCGCAGAGCTCGCTGCAACCGCCGGCGGCCTGATCGTCGCCGCCAATCAAAATCCGCTGCTTGGCCCCACCTTCACCACCTATTCCGCAAGCTCGCCGCAGCTCTATCTCGATCTCGATCGGGATCGCCTGCAGGCGCTCGGCGTATCCGTGAGCGACCTTTTCAACACCCTGCAGGGAACGCTCGGGTCCTATTACGTCAACGACTTCAACCTCTTCGGACGAAGCTGGAAGGTCAATCTGCAGGCGGCCGAAGCCGACCGCAGTTCGGTCGACGACATCTCGCGTCTGCACGTCCGCAACGCGTCCGGTGGCATGGTCCCGGTCGCCTCGGTCGCGCGCGTCGAATACGTCATCGGCCCGCAGTCGATCGTGCGGTACAACAACTATCGCTCGATCACGCTCAATGGGCAGCCCGCCCCTGGCGTATCGTCTGGCGAGGCGCTCGCCGCGATGGAAGCCCTGTCGGCAACGACCCTGCCAGCGGGCTACAGCTACGAGTGGACCGGCACAGCCTTGCAGGAGCTTGAAGCGGCGGGACAGACGACGGCTATCCTCGCGCTTGCGGTGCTGTTTGCCTATCTGTTCCTCGTCGCGCTCTACGAAAGCTGGACGATCCCGGTCCCTGTGTTGCTGTCGGTGGCCGTCGGCGTCGCGGGCGCCCTGGTCTCGGTTCTCGTGGCGGGCTTGTCGTTCGACATCTACGCCCAGATCGGCCTCGTCGTGCTGATCGCACTCGCCTCCAAGAACGCGATCCTGATCGTCGAATTCGCCAAATTCCATCGCGAGAAGGGTGCTGGCATCGTCGAGGCCGCGGTCGAAGGCGCACGCGCCCGCTTCCGCGCGGTGATGATGACGAGCTTCGCCTTCATCGTCGGCCTCGTCCCTCTGGTCACGGCGCAAGGGGCAGGCATGCTGAGCCGGCGGGCCGTCGGCACGGGGGTCGCGGGTGGCATGCTTGCGGCCTCGCTGATCGGGATCTTCATCATCCCTGCCCTCTATGTCGTGTTTCAATCGTTGCGCGAGCGCGGCCATCGGCTTGCCGGTCTTTCGACCACAGGCGGGGTGCACGCACCGGCAACGACGAGCGATACCGAGGCCAAGCATGTTTCCGCGGAGGACGACGAACAAGCGCGCCCGGCCACAATCGAGCAAGGCAGTCCCTAGAGGGAGGGCCGGTTCAGCAACAGGCTGAGATAAAGGCGCCTGCACGCGGCCGGATGACACGGCGGTCGTCAATCCCCCCCGGTGCACCGTACAACTGCTTGACAGCCTGCGCGAAACAGCGGAAAAATATCACCATGGGGTCGCGATCACCCCACGAGGCGACAGCCGAAGTATCGCGTCCATTCAACCGCTCAGACGGAGGACGCGTTATGCCGTCACCTCTTGAAATTTCCCCGGACAAACTTGCCCGCCTCATTGGTACTCCCAAATGTCCCGCGCTGATCGATGTCAGGATCGGCGAGGATTTCGATGCCGATCCGCGCTTGATCCCCGGATCGCTCCGGCGCGACTACCGGCTCGTTGAGAACTGGGGCAACGACTTCGCGGGACGATCCGCCGTCATCATCTGCCAGCGCGGCAAGAAGCTGAGCCACGGGGTCGCCGCCTGGCTGCGGCACGCGGGAATTCCGGCCGATGTCCTGGAAGGCGGCTTTGAGGCCTGGGTCGAAACCGGCTATCCGTCCGTGCCCGTCTCTGCCGTGCCGAAACGTCAGACGAACGGACACACGCTCTGGGTCACGCGCGCACGCCCGAAGATCGACCGCATCGCCTGCCCCTGGCTTATTCGGCGCTTCGTCGATCCAAACGCCGTCTTCCTGTTCGTGGCACCCGCCGAAGTCGAAGCCGTCGCGGACCGCTTCGACGCCACGCCCTTTGACATCGACGCCCCGATCCGTTGGAGTCATCGGGGCGACCTCTGCACCTTCGACGTGATGGTCGAAGAATTCGGATTGGCAACGGAGCCGATGTTGCAGCTGGCAACCATCGTGCGGGGCGCAGACACCTCGCGCCTCGATCTCGCCCCAGAGGCCGCCGGCCTGCTTGCGGTTTCGCTCGGGCTCTCCCGCATGTATGCAGACGATCATGAGCAGTTGCAGGCAGGCATGCTGCTCTACGATGCCTTCTACCGCTGGTGCCGCGATGCGACCGGTGAAACGCACAACTGGCCCACGCCGAAAAAGGGTGCATGAAATGACCGATGTCGTTCACACCGCCGACGCCAGCAAGGCGTCGGCGCCCCATGGCCACGGCATCTCGCTTGCGGAAGCGTTCTGGGTCTGGGTTCGGATCGCGGCCCTGAGCTTCGGCGGCCCGGCGGGCCAGATCGCGGTGATGCATCGCATCCTCGTCGACGAGAAACGCTGGATCGGCGAGCACCGTTTCCTGCATGCGCTCAATTACTGCATGTTGTTGCCCGGTCCGGAGGCGCAGCAGCTGGCAATCTACATCGGCTGGCTGATGCATCGCACCGTCGGGGGCCTCATCGCCGGCATATTGTTCGTGCTTCCGGGCTTCCTTGCCATCCTGGCCTTGAGCTACGTCTATGCCGCCTTTGGCAATGTCAGCGTGATCGAAGGACTGTTCTTCGGGTTGAAGGCGGCCGTGCTTGCCGTCGTCGTCCAGGCGGTTTTCCGCATCGGCAGCCGGGCGCTGAAAAACAGGCTGATGATCGGTATCGCGGCGATAGCCTTTGTCGCGATCTTCTTCTTCCGCGTCCCATTCCCGCTGATCATCCTGACGGCCGGCATTGCCGGCTACATCGGCGGACGCCTGGGCTCGCCGCTCTTTCGCATCGGCGGAGGCCACGGCAAAACAACCGGGCCGATCCTCAAGGACGAGGATTCGGCCCTGGGTGAACAAACACCGATCCACGCCCGCCCCAACCTCGCCTGGTCGATGAAGGTGTCCGCGGTGTTTCTCGCCCTATGGCTCGCGCCACTGGCGCTGCTGTTTGCGCTCGTCGGGCCGGACAGTGTCTTCACCGAAATCGGATGGTTCTTCAGCAAGATGGCGGTCGTCACCTTCGGGGGTGCCTATGCTGTGCTCGCCTATGTCGCGCAGGAGGCCGTGCAATATTACGGCTGGCTCAAACCAGGCGAGATGCTCGATGGTCTCGGCATGGCGGAAACAACGCCTGGCCCCCTGATCATGGTCGTCCAGTTCGTCGGCTTCATGGGCGCCTATCGCGACCCCGGCACGCTTTCTCCGATGACGGCAGCGACGCTGGGCGCGCTGCTGACGACGTGGGTGACCTTCGTGCCCTGCTTCCTCTGGATTTTCCTCGGGGCGCCCTTCATCGAGAAGCTGAGGGGCAATGTCGCGCTGACCGGCGCCATGTCGGCCATCACTGCTGCGGTCGTCGGCGTCATCCTCAACCTTGCGGTCTGGTTCGGCCTTCACACGTTGTTTTCGCAGGTCGTCCCGTGGAGCGTCGGCAGCCTTGCGCTCGATGTGCCTGTCCTGAGCTCGCTAGTGCTGCCGTCACTGTTGCTGACGCTTGCGGCGGCGCTGGCGATCTTCCGCTTCAACACCTCGGTGATCGCGACATTGCTGGCCTCGGCGCTCGCCGGCATGATGTGGGTGCTTGTCACTGCATAGGGTCGTGGCGTGGGACACCGTGGAAACCTGTGAGTATGGCCCTCCCGTTGCGGCAATCAGGCCGCAACACTCCCGGTCGACGGCATGTTGGCGTCCCCCCAGGTCTTGAGCGCAAGGATGACGGGCTCCAGCGTGCGGCCACGTTCCGAGAGATCATAGTCGACCCTGGGCGGAACCTGGGCGAACACCTTGCGCGTGATCAGGCCGTCGGCCTCCAGCTCGCGCAACTGGTTCGTCAGCATGCGCTGGGTAACGTTCGGCAGCTTCCGGCGGATTTCGTTGAAGCGCATGGTGCCCGACATCAGGTGGTAGAGAACGACCCCCTTCCACTTGCCGTCGATCAGGCTGAGCGTCGCTTCGACGGCACATCCCGGACTGCAGTCGAAACGATCGTGGCGTGTGCGTCCCATCCAATGGTATCCTTTTCGACACTATGGGCTTTTTATGTGCGTTCTTGCGATCTTGCAGCATAGTGCGCATCTTGGCCACGTTCAACCGATGGAGCATTCAATGCGAGCCGTAGCCTACCAAATCCCCCAACCGATCGAAGCCGAAACGTCGCTGGTCGATATCGACCTGCAGCGCCCGGAACCCGAGGGCCGGGACATCCTCGTCGAAGTCAAGGCGATCTCGGTCAATCCGGTCGACACGAAGATCCGCCGCGGAGTGAAGCCCGAACCCGGACAGTGGAAGGTGCTCGGCTGGGATGCCGCGGGTGTGGTCAGCGCCGTCGGGCCGTATGCGTCCTTCTTCAAGCCGGGCGACGAAGTCTTCTATGCAGGCGCCATCAACCGCTCCGGCACCAACGCCGAATTTCATCTGGTCGACGAGCGTATCGTCGGCAGAAAGCCGAGGTCGGTGGATTTTTCTGCCGCCGCCGCCCTGCCGCTGACTTCGATCACCGCATGGGAAATGCTGTTCGATCGTCTTGACGTCACCCGCCCGGTCGCAGGCGCTGCAAATGCGATCGTCATCATCGGCGGCGCCGGTGGCGTCGGCTCGATCGCGATACAGATCGCACGAGCGCTGACGGACCTCACTGTCATCGCCACTGCGTCTCGCCCCGAAACGGTAGAATGGGTAAAATCGCTCGGCGCCCATCACGTTGTCGATCACCGGCAGCCGCTTGCTGCACAAATCGAAGCCCTCGGGCTTGGCCAGCCGGGCTTCGTGTTCTCGACGACCAATACCGGCGATCACCTTGATCAGATCGTCGAACTGATCGCGCCCCAGGGACGTTTCGGCCTGATCGACGACCCCAAGCAACTCGACGCGCTTCCACTCAAGCGCAAAAGCATCTCGCTGCATTGGGAGCTGATGTTCACACGCTCGCTGTTTGCGACCGCCGATATCGAGAAACAGAATGTCCTCTTGAACAGAGTGTCGGATCTGGTCGACGCAGGCAAGATCAAGTCCACGCTCAACGAGCATTTCGGGACGATCAATGCGGCCAACCTGAAGCGCGCGCACGCGGTAATCGAGTCCGGTAGGGCCAAGGGCAAGATTGTGCTCTCCGGTTTTTAGACGAGCGGGCGAAGCGCCGCCTTCCTCTTTCGCAAAAGCATGATGCCTGCTGCGAAGCCGCCCCATCGGGGCGGCCACGGCCGGCGTGTGTGCGCAAAAAGATCAAAAGAGGTCATGGGGAGGAGGCTGCCTCGATGACCGTACTTGCCGCCTGCTCCAGACCCGACGCCATCCCGCCAACCGAGCCTCTCGCGCCGCCAGGCGTCCCTATCCACAAGGATTGCAATGATGACACATTCCGCCGAGAAGGTGATTTCCTTGGCAATACTGACCGCAGAACCCGGCAAACGCGACGCATTGCGTGACGGGCTGCTCGCCCTGATCGAGCCGACCCGCAACGAGCCCGGCTGCCTCGACTACGTCCTGTTCGAAATGCAGGAAGAGCCGGGCACGTTCTACATGCGAGAAGCGTTCACAGACGGGGCCGCCCTCGACGCGCACTTTCAGACGCCGCACTTCCTGGCATTCGCAGCGACGGCGGATGACCTGCTTGCCCGCCCTCTGCAGTTGGTGTTCCTCAACCAGGTTTCTACCTGAGAAAAATCGAAGTTTCGTCCTCGACGATGTGCCGTACCAAACCGTTCGCAGGGCGTTTCCGCATTCGACAGTAGCCCGCTTTCCCCTGGCGATCACCACTCTGCGATTGCCCGTCGGCCAGAGATCGAATTGCACGCAAAGGCGTGTCACGCGTCGGTCACGCGCAAACAGATAAGAGGCGTGTTACTACAACCATACCCGCAGCGGCGCGAGTGTTTGTCGTCAATCGCCGTATGGTTTGAGCAAGATCATGCAACGCTATCTTTTTCACATCCACCTGGCAGGCGTTACCAGCCGCGACAAAGTCGGCACCCTGCTTGCCAACGATAGCCAGGCCGTCGAACACGGCCGCCTGGTGGCGGACGAAATTGCTGAGGAGGATGACTATCATGGCGTCATCGTCGCGGTAGAGAATGCCGAGGGTCGGTTGTTGGCGCGGCTGACGGCTTCCAGAGCGATGCCTCCCTGGCTGATCGCGAGATCGAAGTTCGAGCATGCCTGGGCGGAAATGAGCATCGATTTCAGTAAATTGTAATGTAACAGCAAGATTTCAGCACGAAAACTATAGGCATCTGGCTACAGCGCAGCGCGTCTTATTAGACGCGCAAAGGTCGCTGTAGCACTTTGAATGGCTGCATGTTTTTATCCTTAAATCGAATACGATTTGAGGAAACATGCGGTGGGCAACTCGCCGGCAAGGTGGAAGAGGCATCGATGATGCCTCTTCCTTCGATGTCGTCTCAGAATGTCGCCTTGGCACTCAGGATGAAGGAGCGGCCGGGTTCATAGAGTGGCGTGACGGTGCCGAATTCCTGACCGTAGGTGGCGCGCTCTGAGTAGGTCTCGTCGAAGATGTTGTTGATCTCGGCGCGCAGGGTCAGATTGCTGTGGCTCGGCGGCTGATACTCGACGAAGGTGTTGAACACCTTGTAGCCCTCAAGAGGCGGGGTGCCGGCGGCAACATCGTCATTGTCGAGTGCGATCTCGACATCGCCGCCGATGGTGACACCCCAATCGATGAAGCTGTGCGCGGCCAGGAGCGTGATGAACTGACCGGCCGGGGCCGCCAGATAGATACCGGTGTCGGAGTCGGCCGGCTTGCCGTCGATCGAGACATCGATATTGGCGTATTTGACCTTGAAGTAACCGTCGCCCCAGTCGTATCCGGCACCGAGCTCGAAGCCCTTCGAGCGCACATCATGATTCTCGATGGCCCTTGCGACCGCGTATTTGGCTGTGCGTGCGTCGTCGATATCTGTGTGGAAGAGGCTGCCTTCCACGGTGAAACCGTCATGCTTGGCGACAAGGCCGAAGGCATAATTGTCGGCCGTTATTGGCTCCGGGCCGGTTCCATAGTTCCAGTTCGGGTTCATGATGAAGTTTTCGGCAAGCGGGACGCCGGCCCAGACGTGGGAGTAGCCGGCTTTGGCCGTCAGCAGGTCCTCGATCAGATCATATTCGCCGGAGACGTTGCCGCTGAAACCGGCATTGTCCCACTTCTCATTTGTGGTGCCGGTGAACCATTGCTGGTCGCCGCGCGCACCGAAGGAAAGCCGGGTGCGTTCCCAGGGTTCGAGCCGCGCCTGCGCATAGATGCCGACATTTCGCGCGCGCTCGGTCGAGGCATCGAAGCGATCTTCGAGTTCAGCCTTGTCGTTGTAGAAATCGACGCCGGCGGTGATGCTGCCGAGATCGAAGCTGAACTTGTTTTCGAACTTGCCGTTGAAGCTGCCGGTTTCGCCGGCGCCGGGATAGGGGACCGATATCGTGCTTGGCGGCACCGGGCGAGGAAAGATCGGGATCTCTAGCCGCGTCGAGCTGTGGGCCAACACCACGGTTGGATCCCACCAATCCTCAGGCGTGCTGTCGGTATAGGAGAAGACCGTGTTCTGCCGGTCGAGCGTATAGTCGCGCACGCGCGGTTCCCACGGCGGGCGGCCCGAGATGAAGCCGGTATTGGCGCGGAACGGGCGCGGGGCGTCGTCGTAGACGCGTTCATGGCTGATCTCGAAACGATCACCACTCTCGAACTCGTATGCCACCTTGCCGAGCCCGCTCAGGAGATCGGTGCGCGTTCCCTCGACGATGCTGCCGTTGCCGGATTTGAACTCGTCCCCCTTGGCAAAATTGAAGTAGCCGAGAAATTCGAGCCCTTCCTGCATGCCGTAGGCGGAGATTCCGGTCTGGAAGGTTTTGCTGTTGAAGTTGTAGTTGGAGCTGACGAAGCCGCCATAGCCGTCGCCGTCGAGCAGGTCGCGGGCATCCTTCGTTTCATAGGCAATGGCGCCGCCGAGCGCGCCTGGTCCTACATCCGCAGGCGCGATGCCGGCATCGACGCGCACGGCCTTCAGCAGGCTCGGATCGATGAGGTTGGTTGCGTTGTGATGGAAGACCTTGTTGTTCTGGCGGCCGCCATCCATGGTAACGGCGAGATTGTTTTCCTCGATGCCGTGAACATAGACCTTCTGCGACATCGGCAGCGAGCTACCAACCTCGATCCCTGGCTCGCCGCGGAAGACGTCGGCGATATTCGCCGGGTTGAGAAGTTCGAGCTCCTTCTGGCTGATGACGATTTCACCGACGCCGGTGGCGTCCCCGAATACCGAAATCGGATCAAGCGCCGTAGAGCCGTCGGCCGGCGCCACTGCCGCGCCGCCACCGGCCGCCCCTGTCCCGATCACGGCCGTTCGCCCGCCGGAGATGCGATACTCGATGCCCGTGCCGGAAAGCAGCCGTGCAAGCGCCTCCTCCGGCGCGTAGGAACCGACGACCGCCTTGGACAGGACGCCACGGGACACCGAAGCGGCAAGCGTCACCTGCAGGCCCGATTGCCGGCCAAAGACGTTGAGCGCGTCGGCAAGCGGTTGTGCCGGCACGTTGAAGTTGCGAGCGGCACTCACTTGTGCCAGTGCATCCTGCGCAAATGCAGGGCTCGGCCAGTTCAGCGACGAGGCCAGGCAAATCGCCATTGCCGTCGTTGCCATCAGCCGTCCCATCGGACGCCCGCCGTCGTCGCCCCAATTCAAACGACGGGATCCCTTGCGGCCTTGCGATATGCACATCGTAGTCTCATCTCCTTGAATTGCGCTCCGTTGCCGAGCGCTTTTCAACAAAGACGAGGACCTCAGTTTCTTTTCTCAGAAAAATTGAATTTTATTGTCAGGATTTTCAGTATTGCGTCAGGACGCGACCATAGGTCGAAAAGGTGCGGACGCGGCCGCCATAGGGTTCGACCAGCGCCTTCAGCGCACCGTCCGGATCATGAAGATCATACAGACCGGTGACCTTAAGACCCGCGAGCTTTCGGTCCGGCACCGCTATCCACGCCGAGTGGTAACGTTGAAGCTGCTCGGCGACCGCACTGATGGACGCATCCTTGACGAAGATCCGGCCGCTGCGCCAGGCGGCGACCTGATCGGGCTGGATGGTGTTGCGGGTAACCGCGCCGTCGCTCGCATTCACGACAGCCATCTCGCCCGGAAGCAGCCTGAAGTCCGACGTTTCCCTGGCGTCCTCGACCGAGACCTGAACGACGCCTCTTTCCAGCTCGACGGTCGTTTCCCCTCCCGCAAGCCGAACGTCGAAGGCGGTACCGACGACCAGAACCGTGACGCCTCCGGCCTCCACCGTAAAGGGCCGCGCCGGATTATGCGCGACATCGAAAAACGCCTCACCGGAAAGCAACGTGACGTGGCGCCCGGCGGCGGTCATCTCCGTCTTGATGGCACTGTCGCCGCCAAGCTCGATGAGCGTTCCATCCTCCAGCGTCACTCTGGCATTCTGGCCGGTGGCGGTGATGTGATCCGCCTGAAGTCGGATCAGCAGCGACGGGCCGGCAAGGACGAGGAATAGGGTCGCGGCAATGGCAGCGACTGCGCTCATGACCGGGCGGCGCCAACGACGCCTGGTGATCGAAATGACGTTGCCGCGCGCCGCGCCTGCCCACAGATGTTCATGGGCCGGAGCCGCTTCTCCCATCAACTGCCAGGTCCTCAACGCATATTGCCAGGCCCGCTGATGATCATCAGAGCGATGCAACCACCGCTGGAAGTCGGCGGTGAGCTCGGGACAATTCGGCTCACTCTTCAGCCGCAGAAACCAGTCCATGGCTTCTTCCAGTGTAGCGGCTGCGATTTCCTGATCCTGGGTCAATATATCCTACGCCGGTCTGGGCCTCTTCCGAGGCACTTCTACCCGAACATTCCCTCTTTTGACAAAGACGAATGACGCGCTTTTTTTTCTCAGGGAGCGACCACTTTAAGTCGCGTTGACCAGAAGTGCCGTGGCAATCTTCATCATCGCTGCCGTGACGTAACGATGGGCGCTGGCTGTCGATATGCCCAGATGCGATGCCACTTCTTCAAGCGTGTAGCCGCCGAAGCGGTGCATCTCGACGGCGACCCGCGCCTCGACAGGCAATTCCGAGAGGATCTGCGAAATCCGGCGAACGTCGTCGCACAGCAAGGTCGATTGTTCCGGCGTCGGCACGTCGGCAGGAACCGACCAGAACGGCACATCGTCCTGGTGGCCGATCGCGGCCACCTTCCGGCGCCTCAGCACATCGAGCGAGAGGTTCCTGACCGTGCGGTAGAGATAGGCGAGGAGCTGGCCTTTTGAAACCGTCCGGGTGCTGGAAGGCAGAAACCGGACAAACGCATCCTGGACGATATCTTCGGCAGCATCGCGCGAGCCTAGCAGGCGGATCGCATAGGCGATGAGCGCCGGACGATGGGCAATAAAGATATCGACGCGCGTTTCGGATTGGGTCTCGGTCGTCATAGGATCCTGGCCGGGAGCGGGTTCGTCCGCGGCGACTGCTTTGCGCGAACGGGCGTAAAATTGGAAACATGTCTATAATAGTCAAGTTTAAAATTCGGTCAGCGGCGAACTTTCCCAGAGAAGAACGAGGGTGTGTCTCAATCGCCGCCATCGTGCACGCCACTACGGTTGGGCGCGGCAGGCGCCACGGACGGCCTGCAGACGGCCGGTTTTAGAGACGCGAGATGGCTATCGCAAAAACCAAGGGCATCGTCAAAGCCTTGCGCCATTGGCGTTTGTGGCAATCCTGTAGCATGAAAATTTAGCCGCCCCAGCAGCTTGGTCTTTGATGGCCGCAGCGCCGCCACGTGAAGCGAAACGCGCATCCAGCCAGACGCGCGCCGGTCACGTGCAGAGCACGACATGTGACGATTGATCTCGGCGGGAGGTCATTATTGGCCGCAGCGCGTGAAATCCGATGGTTGTTCGCTGGCGTCCGGCCAGTTCGAACAGGACGCTGCGGCTTCGCACGACGCATCAATCGACAATCAGTGCGAAGACCTCAAGGATCATCGCCGCGAAGCGTGGGCCAGTGCCGGGGTGTTTGGCAACGGGCTTGCTGCAGGCCCCGCCATATTGCCGTCTACGGATTGGCGGCTAGCCCCCCATTGTCTTTCGCATGGTATCGCCACTGACGACGAGCCCCTTCTTTGCCGCGTCTTCCGCAAGCATCTCCCAGCTGTTTCTGATCGTTGTCGCCATCTGGATCCAGGATCGGTCGATGCCGTTCGCCTCAAGCGTCTCGATCAGCACATCCATTCGCTCGACGCACTCGTCAATATTCAGGTGCAACCGGGATAGCTGGTCGAGCGTAATGCCGGGATGATCCAACAGCCTTGGTATGGTTGTCGCCGCCTTTTTGACGAGCTCGTCTTCTTCGATCAACGAACGCTGCCACGCCTCACACATCGCTGCCCCCAACTCTTACTCAGAACAACAGGATCGACGCAGGCACGACACGGGTCAACGCACCAAGACGGGCATCAAGGCGGCCATACATCCGTCATACGGTGGAACCTTAGTCCCTCTAGACAGGTTGCGCGCGTAAAAAGAGCGGGAACGGACACGGGCGATACCGACGACACATTTTCCCGGCGAGTTTACCGACATCGCGCGACACCGATCGCAATGGCGTCAAACGACCGTGATCTGATTTCGACCGTTGCGCTTGGACTGATAAAGGCCCTCGTCAGCCCGTCGCAAAATATCGCCGATCGTCGCATCCCTTCGGGACATTTCGGTGAGACCGCCGCTGATCGTAGAGAAAAGCTCCAGCCTGTTCTGCAGTTCAAGCGAGATTTGCTGGCGCAGCTTGTCCGCGATCGGCTCGCCCTCGTCGAGCGTCGTCGCCGGCATCAACACCACGAACTCGTCGCCGCCGAGACGTGCCAGCACGTCGTCAGACCGCAGTGCCCGCCGGCAGCCGGTGGCAATCGTCGCCAGCAGCTCGTCGCCGACGGAATGCCCCAGTTCGTCATTGACTGCCTTGAAATTGTCGACGTCGAACATCAGCAGGCATGTCGGACGGCGGGTGCGCGTGGCCAGATCGAACTCGATCGCAAGCACGTCGAGCAGTTTTCGGCGATTGAAGAGGCCGGTCAGCGGATCGGTTTCGCTTTGTTGGCGCAACTGATGCTCAATGGCGTTCTTCTCGGTGATATTGCTGGCAACCCAGACCACGGCGTCCTCGCCGTCGACAGGAAAATCGAGCGCCTGGACCCGGCCTTCAAACCAGATCGGATGATCGGGCCCAGCATCTTCAAGGCCCTTAACGTCGCTTCCGGCGAGGCTGTATTCGACGATGTGCAATGCCCGGGAGCCGAGCGCCTTTTCGATTTCCAGCGCAAACCACAGCGCCTTGTCATGGGCAAGGACGTCAAAAACGCTCTGACCGACAAGACTGCTGCCATCGTGATAGTAGCGGTGATCCGCCCCACCGAACAGGGCCGCATAACGGCCGCTGCGCGTCAGGATGAACGCCGGGTCGGGCAAGGCGGCAAGAATGAGAGTGAGCTGATCGCGGGAAAACCGCACCTCGTTCTTCACAGGTGCATCCGCGGCGGCACGACTAGGCGATACGCTCATGACGATGACATCCATGCATTATCTTCTTCCCTTGTCTCCTCGGCCCATAGACGAAAGAGCAGGCGGTACAGACTTGGCTCAAAGTGATGCTGTCGCAAAAAACCTTCGAAATATTCAATTTTTTAAGCTACATCCACCAGCGCCCCTAAGCGAGCATGGAGCGCATCCCTATGCGAGCTGGAACGCAAGCCATGCCCGGAAAATAGGCATATCAGTGTGACAACAACATAGGACAAGCACGCACGCCTTCTCGCTGCCGAGCGGATAGGCGCTCTTGTCTGCGCACCCGCTGAGCAGACGGCTCGTTCATCCCAAACGCAATGTTCGACAGCCGGTCTCCGGATAGGCTATGCACGAGGTCGAGAAGGGCCGTTGGCCGAGGCGTATGATGCAGACAGACGACCTGAACCTGAAATCCCAGCGTCCGTTGCCGCCGCTGAACGCCCTGCGCGCCTTCGATGCGCTGGCCCGGTGCGGCAGCCTGCGCGCAGCCGCAATCGAGCTCGGCGTCGTGCCCGGTGCCGTGCGCCAGCAGCTTGCAAGCCTCGAGGAGCATTTCGGCTTTGCCCTGCTCGATCGCGACGGTGGCCGCGTGACCCTCAATCCGGCCGGAGGGCGGCTCGCCGATGCCGTCGGTGTCGCCTTCGCCATCGTCTCGCGTGCGGCGGAAGAGATCTCGTCGAGCGGCAGCACCGTCCGGCTGCGGCTCGGCGTGCCGATGCCGATGGCCTCGGCATGGCTTATGCCGCGCCTGGCAACGCTGCAAAGCGCCGTCTCGGGCCTTGAGGTCGATATCATCCCGGTTGCCGTCAACCAGTCGCTGACTGACATGCCTGAAATCGATGCCCTGATCGTTGGCGGTGAATACCGACCGCTGCCCGATATAGCCGCGACCGCCTTCATGGACGACCGGTTTGGCCCGGTGCTCACCGTCGGGCAACCGTCCCCCGGCCTTACGCCGCCCGATCTCGCGGACATGACCGCACTGGTCGCCCGCACGGTGCCCTATCTCTGGGACGACTGGTTTCGCGAAAGCGGCAATGCTCCGGTCCGCTTCCGCAAACGGATCGAGGTGGACGATCTGACGCTGGCCCTCAGTGCCGCCCGCAGCGGGCTTGGCGTCACCATCGCGCCGGCGGCATCGATCGAAACGGACCTTGCCTCCGGCGCGCTCGAAGCGCCGTTTGGTTTTGTCAGCCGGCCGACCGGCTATCGGTTCTGCTGCCGCATTGCCGACAGGGACCGCAAGCCGATTGCTGCCCTGCGGAATTGGCTGCTCGCAGAGGGGCGGCGCCAGGAAGGAAAACTGCCCTCCGCCGCAGTTTAATGTCTCTGCCATAGGACAGGCTGCCCGGACTATCTTTGCCGGCACCATCGACAGACAGCCAGGACCCTCACCATGACCACCTCCAGCCATCCGTCCCGTATCGAGTGGGTCGGGCAAAGCTGCGCGCTTCTGCGCGCCATTGCTGCCGAGTTTGAAACAACCCTCCCGTTCAAGGGCCTGACGATCGGAACGGCAATCCATCTGGAGCCAAAGACCATAGCGCTGCTGATGACGCTCAGGGCCGGCGGCGCGCAGCTCGTGGCGACCGGCAACCTGAACAGCACCCAGCCGGCGACGGTCGATTATCTGAAACGTCAGGGCATCACCGTCATCGGTGGGCAGACGACCGATGCGACTGCCCATTCCGGCTTCATCGACGCCCTTATGGGTCATCAACCCGACCTGCTGCTCGACAACGGGGGCGACCTTTTCGCCCGCGTGGCCGAGCGGCCCTATCGCAAGCTGCTCGGCGGCACGGAGGAGACAACCTCCGGTCGGACCCGGTTGGAGCCGATGCGCGGTGCCATCGGCCTGCCGGTGCTGGTGATCAACGACAGCCCCATCAAGCAGTTTGCCGAGAACCGCCATGCGGTCGGCCAGAGCCTGTTCGAAAGCTACATGCGCTTCACCAACCGCTCGACCAATGGCAAGCGCGTGACGGTTTTCGGCTATGGCGCCTGCGGCCAAGGCACGGCCGCCTGCTTTCGCAGTGCCTACAGCGCGGTCAGCGTCGTAGATGTCGACCCGGTTGCAACACTCGAGGCCCATCTCGACGGTTTCTCGACGCCGAGACGCGATGACGCCATACGCTCGGCCGACGTCATCGTCACGGTCACAGGCTCTGCGAGCATCCTGACGGCTTCGGATCTCGCGGCCCTCAAGGACGGCGTGATCCTCCTCAACGGCGGGCACTTCCCGCACGAGATCGACGTTGCCGGCATGCGCGCCGATGACGCGGTGGTGGCGGTGGAAACCTACGCCGACGAGGGCATCGAGACGCTCGTCCTTGCCGATGGGCGGCGCATCCATATTCTCGGCGCAGGCCACATGGCCAATCTTGCCGGACCAAGGGCACTTGGCAATTCGGTCGAATCCATGGATCTCGGCTTTGCTCTCCAGGCCCGCTGTCTGGAGCGGGTGGCGGGCCACACGCTCGACGCTTCGATGTGCGTCGTGCCGGTGCCCGTAGACATCGACGCCATGGTGGCATCCGCCTATCTCGAACTGCACCGCTGAGGGAACTGACAGATGCTGCGCTGGGGAATTCTTGGAACGAGCTTCATCTCCGACACGATGGCCGGGGCCATCTCTGCGAGCGACGGGTCCCGCATCGGAGCGGTGGCCGGGCGCGATCCGCAGCGGCTCTCGGATTTTGCCGGGCGACACGGCATCGCAAAGCACTATTCCGGCTACGACACGCTGCTCGATGACCCTGATATCGATGTCGTCTATATCGGCCTGCCCAACAACATGCATCATGAGGCGGTGATCCGCGCCGCGGAAAGGGGCAAGGCGGTTCTGTCGGAGAAGTCGCTGACCACGACGATGGCCGAGGCAGAGGCGCTGGCGCAGGCCGTGCGTGACCGCGGTATCTTCTTTCTCGAAGGCTTGATGTATCTCTGCCATCCGTTGATGGCCAAGGCCGGCGAAATCCTGCAGTCCGGCCGGCTCGGTGTGATCCGCTCGGTTTCCGGTCTCTACGCCGCCGATATCCGGAAGTTCGTGAACCCGATGGGCAAGGGGACGATTTTCAATCTCGGCTGCTACCCGGCCTCGCTTTTACATTACGTGATCCAGACGGCCTGCGGGCAGCATGCCTTTTCCAGTCGGTCGACCAGCGCCTTCGGAAATCTCTCGTCGCATGACGGCAATATCTGCGACGCAAGCCTGTTGGTTCGTTTCGACAATGGCGTTCTCGCCACGCTTCAGTCCACCGACAGCTTCGGCATGTCCTTCGCCTTTTCCATCCATGGAGAGCGCGGCGCCTTGCGGTTCCTCACCAATCCCTGGCTGCCGGTGGCTGGCGAAAATCGCCTGGAGCTTTGCGAATATGGCCGCGCTCCGGAAGAAATCGTCGTGCTTTCCGACCATGACGCCTTCGGCCATCAGGTGCGACTGGTGGAGAACTGCCTGAAGGCAGGACTGAAGGAAGCGCCACGCCCGGCACCACGGCTCGCCGATTCACTCGAGATCATGTCGTTGCTCTCCGCCTGGGACGAGCAGGCAAGGCTGTCATCGGCAAGTGGCGCATAGCATCCCCGCCCGCCGCAGCCTGTTTTCAGGCACACGCCATAAGGACGCACGACCCCACCAAAAATGATTGCGAGCGGACCTGGCGCGCCGTTTCAAACGTCATGGTTTGTGCGTATCAATTGCGGACCGCGCGAGGGGCGCGCGGCTTCCTTGGGGGACTTATGAAGAGATTGTTGCTCACCGCAGCGCTGTTTCTCGCCGCGGCCGCGGCCGGAAACGCCCAGACCGTCAACGCCGGAAAATACATCGTCGAAGGCACGAACCTGGATGGTTCCAGCTATTCCGGCACGGCCGAAATCACGCTTGCAAGCGAAACCACCTGCGTCATCGAATGGGACACGGCCGGCGTAAAATCGACCGGCGTCTGCATGCTCAACGGCAATGCCTTCGCCGCAGCCTATGTGCTCGGCGATGCCCTTGGCCTCATCGTCTACAAGGTCAACGGCGATGGCTCGCTTGATGGCACCTGGACGATCACCGGCAAGGATGGCAGCGGCACCGAAACGCTGACCGAGGCCAAGTAACCTTCGCGGCGGAATGCGCTCGGCTATCATGAAAACACCTGCAGTGGGTATCTGCCCGTTGCAGGTGTTTTGTTTTGGACAGGCAGTCTAGGAGAGCTCCACTTTCGCGGTTTTCTCCCTGTACTCTTCCTTTGGATCGCTGCCCAGGAGCAGCTTGATACCGGCAAACAGGCTGGTCTCATTGAGCCAGATTTCCGCTTCGCTCGGCTCGAAACGCAGCAGGGCCAGTTCGGGGTCGTCCTTTCCACCCTCGTACCAGGCGGCGATGTACTGGTTCCACAGCCGGTCGATAACAGTGCGGTCATTGTCGAGGCGAAGGCACCCGTGAACGGTCGCGAACAGTTCATGATCCTTGGATGCAAAAGCAAACATGGCGGGTGTGTTCGCGGCGACATTCTGGGCCACGACGGCACTCCTGACGGTGAAGAACCAGATCGGACCCTGCTCGCCCTCGATCTGCGCCGTCATCGGGCGCGTGTGCCCATGCTCTTTTTCGGACAAGCCAAGCATGACCGTCATGTCCGATTTCAATGTCTTCCAGAGTTTCTTCTTGAGTTCCTCGGGAGTTGCCACTGTCGTATCTCCTTGACGGTTCGACGCGCCGACGCCAATCGTTTCGACAACGGCCTGATTGGCGGTTGGGCGAAACAAAATCAGGGGCCGACCACTCGGCCGGCCGCCTGCTTCGCGATTGCTCGCACGGTCTAGCGGTTGGCGTAGCGCGCCCGCTGCTCTTCGACCTGCGTCGGGCTATAGGGATCGAGGGTCTCGTCGAACCTGCTCCAGCCTTCTTCGCGGTAAGCCGAACGGCGGTCTTCCACATCGACCCAGTTGGAGCGCTGAAGGATCGCCTCTGCCTGAGCAACGTCGTGGTCGGCGACGCGTGCCGTCACCAATGTGCCGCCGCGGCGGACACCCTCGGCATAAACATGGGCATCCTCTTCCGGCACGCCGGAATCCGTGAGCGCGCCAACAATGCCGCCCACAGCACCACCGGCAACTGCACCGGCGGCAGCTCCAGCAGCGGTCGCGGCAAGCCAGCCGGCCGCAACCACCGGACCGACGCCTGGGATTGCCATCAGCCCGAGGCCTGTCAGAAGACCGCCCGCGCCGCCGACCGCGGCGCCGATGCCTGCACCGGTGCCAGCACCTTCGGCAGCGCCCTCCGTGTCATCGACTTTATATCGGCCTTCTGCATTGCTCGCGACCATGCTGACATCACCATCGGGGATACCAGCGGCTTTCAGCGCGCGCACGGCTTCAGAAGCCTGATCATAGGTGTCGAAAAGTCCTGAAACAGTTTTCATGTCGATTTTTCCTTGAATGGATTTACTGAGATTTCTCGGCCAACAATCAGTTGGCGACGATGTTGCCCTGGTAGTCGAGTGCGACGGTCACGGGCTTTCCGTCCTTGGTGGCAGACGCCTGCCAGATACCCTTGTCATCCAGTTTCAATTCGCTGACGGCGGTGTAACCGCCTTCCTGCAGCCGGGCGCGTGCCTGCTCTTCGGTGAAGCTGTTGGCACCTTCGACAGGCGCTGTCGGATTGGTAGTGTCGGGCGTGGCGACTGCTGGCGTTTCAGCCTCCGGCGAAGGGGTCGGCGTCTGGGCGTAAGCACTAAGCGCGCTTGCGGCCAGAAAAGCTGTCGCGACAATTACTCGTTTCATTGTTGTCTCCTCGATGCGTCATTGAACGATGCTGGGACAACGCGAGTACTTGGCGATGGTTCCTGCCTCACATCAGAACAAATTGAAAATTGTTCAATCACCTTAACAGGTTACCGGCGCTGCGCACGCTCTCGATCGGGCACGACAAGGCCCGCCGGGATTGATGACAGCGCCAAGCCAAACGCCTCTCGCACAGGAAGGTTCAGTCCGTTGTTTGCAATTGGTGCCGGCAATGCGCAATGGTAGCAACCGCCTATCAGCAGGAGGCACTCGCTGACGCGAGCCGCGTGACGCCTCCTGCTCGTCCCAACAGGAAGCAGCCGTTGTTGAAATTCGCCAGCGCCCTAGTTCCCGTTCGAGTTTCGATCGGAACAGCATCGGCGACCTGAATGGCAAGCAATCATAAAGGGGATTGGATCAGGAAGGCGGATGCCGACCAGACACGGGCGAGTTTTCCCGAACTGTTCTTCGACCTCGTTTTCGTCTTCGCGCTCATTCAGCTCGCCCACAAGCTCGCATCCGATTTCAGTGCCACTGCCGTGATCGAGGCCGTCCTGCTGATCCTGGCGATCTGGTGGGTCTGGATCCACACGACATGGGTGACGAACCTGCTCGATACCGAAAAGGAGCCGGTCCGCCTGCTGCTGTTCGGCCTGATGTTTGCCGGCGTACTTCTGGCGATCGCTCTGCCCGAAGCCTTTGGCGACCAAGGACTGGTTTTTGCGGCGATCTACAGCGGTATGCAGATCTGTCGGTCGGCTTTCACGCTTTATGCCTTTCGCCACGCCGACAGGCGATCGTTCCTGACCTTCCTGCGCATCACGATCTGGATGCTGCTCTCCAGCGCCTTCTGGCTGTCCGGCGGGCTAATGGAGATCGAAGGGCGCCTTCTCCTATGGACGCTCGCCCTCCTTGTCGAATACGCGTCGCCGGCGCTCAGGTACTACGTGCCCTTTCTCGGCAAATCGCCCGACGAGACCTTGGATATATCCGGCGCGCACATGGCGGAACGTTGCGCGCTCTTCGTCATCATCTGCCTCGGTGAGACCATCTTGACCACCGGCCGCAATGCGACGGAGCACATGACGGATGATATGACCTTTGCCGTGTTCTGCAGTGCATTCCTCAGCACCGGCTTCATGTGGTGGATCTATTTCCACCACGGCCAGGAAAGGGCGGCATCCAAAGCCGAAGCGACATCACGGCCGGAGACCCTGGCGCTCAATCTATTCACCTACGGCCACCTGCCTGTCGTCGCCGGCATCATCCTGACGGCAGTCGGGGAGGACTTCAGCTTGTCTCACGCCGAAGAATCGAGCTCGCTGAAGCATGCGCTCGCCATGCTCGGCGGCCCGGCGCTTTTCCTCGGCGGCAACATCTGGATCAAGGCCGTCGCGACCCGCCAGTTCCCGGTCTCGCACATCGCCGGGCTCGTGCTTCTCGCCGTCGCGATCCTCATCGTGCCAATTGCCCCCAACTACATCGTTCAGGCCGCATCGACCGCAGTGCTGTTGATCGTGGCGCTTTGGGAATATCTTGCCCTGCGTCGCCTCGCGGCATCGACCGCCTGAGCAGGCGACTGCCTGAGCCACCCGCCAACCGCAACGGTCGCAATCAACCAGAGGAACTTAATCGGCTCCTGCGCATTCACGAATGCGCAGACCTGGAGGGGCACTTGCATTCACTGACCCGAAAACGGGCACTTCGGAAGTCCGAGCCGCTCTGGGCCGATACCCCACGCCATGCGGTGAGGACACAAAGGCGGCTCACCACCCATGATGTCGATGTGCTGATCGTCGGCGCCGGAATCAGCGGTGCGCTGATGGCGAATGCTCTGATTGGCCACAATCTGTCAGTGCTGATGGTCGATCGCCGAAAGCCGATAGGCGGCAGCAGCATGGCCAGCACCGCCATGATCCAGCACGAAATCGACGTGCCGCTGCATCGGTTGAACCGCTTGCGCGGAACCGCTGACGCCGCGCGCGTCTGGCAGCGCTCGGCGAAGGCGGTCGAGCATCTCGCATCGCTCGTCGACGCCCTGCAGATCGATTGCCATTTCGAGCGGAAGAACACGCTTTATCTCTCGGGCGCAAGCTATGGTTCGCGCGCACTTCAAGCGGAAGTGAGTGCCCGCGAGGCTGCAAGCCTCGCCGCAACGCTTCTGCCGCAAGACAAACTGCGCGCCAGGTTCGGTATCGACCGTACCGCGGCGATCGAGACGCATGTCTCCGCATCGGCCAATCCGGCCCAGTTGACCGCCGGCTTCCTCCGCCACGCACAGGCAAACGGCGTCCCCATCGTCGAGACGATCGAGATCACCGATATCAGGGAGGTTGAGGGCCGGAATGCCGTTGCGACGTCCGACGGCCGGATCATCCTAGCGACCCATGTGGTCTTCTGCACGGGCTATGAGTTTCTGAAAGCCGTCGCGAACAAGAAACATGCCATAGTCTCGACCTGGGCGATGGCGACCAGACCTCGTCATCCACGGCCGGAATGGCTCGACGACTATCTCGTCTGGGAGGGCGCCGACCCGTATCTCTATTTTCGCTCGACGCCCGACGGCCGCATCCTCGTCGGCGGCGAGGACGAGGAAAGCGACGATGCCTTCGAGGATCCGGCAAAGTTGAAGGGAAAGTCCGACATCCTGCGCGAAAAGCTCTCCGATCTGATCGGGATCAGGATCGGCGAGCCCGACTACCGTTGGGCCGCCGCCTTCGGTGTTACCGCTGAGGGTCTGCCGATGATCGGCCGCGTTCCCGGTATGCGCAACGCCTTCGCAACCATGGGCTATGGCGGCAACGGCATCACCTTCAGCCAAATCGCCGCCGAGATCATTTCGTCGAGCATCCTGGGGCATGCGGACCCGGACGCTTCGCTGTTTCCGTTCGTCTAGCGGTCGGCGTGGAAACAGCGCCGCATTTGCCGGCCGATCATTCGTGATAGCTTCTGATAAATCCTTGGGGAAATAGGCATGGGCAAGGCAATCGATCAAATCCGGGATCTCGGTGCGCCGCCCTCGATGCAGGGCGTGCGCCCGGCCATGCCCACGTCGCTGACGCTTGTAGGCGCCGCGGCCGTGCTTTACCTCGCGCGCGACGTCTTCCTCCCGATCGCCGTCGCGCTGCTCCTGACCTTCGCACTTGCGCCTGTCGTCGCGGCACTGCGCCGGATCGGCCTGCCACGGGCGTTTGCGGTGATCTCTACCGCGTTGATCACCTTTACCTTGATCGGCATTTTCAGTCTCATCGTCGCACTGCAAGTTGCCGAACTTGCGAAGAACCTGCCCGCCTATCAATCCAACATCGTCATGAAGGTGAAGGACCTGAAGGAAGCCGGCTCCGAAAGCGGCATCATCGATCGCATCGGAAACGTGGTCGAACGCATCAACCGCGAAATTGACCGCCCGACCACGGAGACGCCGACCAGCGTCGAAAGCCCGAAAAGGGATCCGCTGCTGGTCGAGATCTATTCTCGCGACAATCCGATCCAGGTTCTCACCAACATCATAGCGCCGCTGGTCGGCCCGGTGGCGATGGCCGGTCTTGTGGTGGTGGTCGTCATCTTCATGCTGCTGGAACGGGAGGATCTGAGGGACCGATTCATCCGTCTCGCCGGTTTCGGCGATCTGCATCGAACCACCGAGGGCCTGCAGGATGCCGGTAAGCGAGTCGGCCATTACCTGCTGATGCAGTTGATCGTGAACACCGCCTATGGCCTGCCTGTCGCCATCGGTCTTTGGTTTATCGGCATACCCAACGCGGTGCTGTGGGGGTTGCTGGCGATCGTCCTGCGCTTCGTGCCCTATATCGGGCCGGTCATCGCCATGGTGCTGCCGCTGTTTCTGTCGGTGGCGGTCGACAGCGGCTGGTCCATGCTGTTGTGGACGGCCAGCCTGTTCGTGGCGATGGAACTGGTGATCAACAATGTGGTCGAGCCGATGCTCTACGGTTCCAAGACCGGTCTGTCGCCGCTGGCGATCATCGTTTCCGCGATTTTCTGGGCCTGGATCTGGGGGCCTGTCGGACTGATACTGTCGACGCCGCTGACGGTCTGTCTCGTTGTTCTCGGCAAACATGTACCGCAATTCGAATTTCTGCAGGTACTTTTCGGCAGCGATCCGGTGCTCGCGCCGCATGCGCGTCTCTATCAGCGGCTTCTGGCCGGCGATCCGGACGAAGCGACCGATCAGGCCGAGGAGATCCTCGAAGAAGAATACCTCGTCGACTACTACGGCGCGGTCGCCATGCCCGCCCTGGCTTTGGCGGAACAGGATCGCGCCCGTGGTGTCATGAGCGACGAGCAGCGGCTGCGCGTGGCTGCAAGCGGCATGTCGCTGGTCTCCAACCTCGAAGACATTGCGATCGAGGAAAGTCAGGACGATGAGGATGAGAAGGCAGACACGGAAGGCGAACCGGCAAGCCAGCCCATTCCGGATGGCGAAGGCATGACCATCCTGTGCGTCGGCGGCCGGGGCGAGATCGACGATGTCTCCGCCGCGATGCTCGCCCAGGTGCTGCGTGCCGAAGGGGCCGCCGCAACGGCGCTGAGTTTTCGCCAGATCGAACCGGCCAATATCCGCAAGCTCCAGACCGAAGCCGTCGACGCGATCGTCGTCTGCTTTCTCAACCGGGATTCGATCAAGCACGCCCGATTTGTCGTCCGCCGCCTCAAGCGGGTCAACATCAGGGCAAGGGTCGGCATCGTCATTTGGGACACTTCTGCCGACCGTGCAGCGGGCCAGCGCAAGGCAGATACAAGTGCGGAGCAAGTGCCAGGCGCCGACTTCGCTGCGTCAGACATGACGACGGCGGCAATTGAGGCGCTGACGAAGCGGCCCTCGGTTCCGCTTGCAGCCCCCAACAAGACCAAGGTTCGGCGACGACTGGTGCCGCAGCAGACACAATGACGTCTTCAGCGCTGCTGGAGCGGGTAGGGCCTATCTACTTGGAGAGGGGGGCAACCCGGTTCCGAAGACTCAGAAGTCCTACATCAGGACGCGGACATTCCCTGCCAAATGGTCTTCGGTCTGGTGACGCCTGCTTTTTCTCAGGCCGACGGCGTCTGCGACGAGGCGTCGTTGATGAAACACGATCTCGGATGGCGCCAAGAAGATCGAATCGGCGAAGGAACTCAGCATGGCCAAGGATGCCATGGCGGCCAATGACATGGAGAAATGCAAGTCGCATATGGACAATGCGGTCAAGGGCAAGGACGCGATGTAACGCGATCAACTCCGTCCAACGATCGGTCAAAACACAAAAAACGCCCGCTCGGATCCGAGCGGGCGCTTCATGAAATCTTTGATGGTCTCAGGCGCGATTAGCGGCCGAAGGCATTGCGGGCAATGCTCGGGATGTCGGCGCGGTCGATGCCGAGGTCACGCAGTTCGCGCGTGGACATGCGGCCCAGTTCGGAGACCGTCTGCCGGTACTTGAGCCAGTTGTTGAAAGAGCGTGCTACGTTCATGATGATCCCCTTTCCGTGGGCTTTCGAAGCCTAGCTGCCAGTCCTTGGCGCTTCGTTCACTTCGATGAGGGATATATAGTCGATCACCCCCGCAGATAGCAGCGCTAAGACTTCACTCCACCCCTGCAAGCCGCGCATGGATCGTTGTGCCCCAGGGAACTGCAGAAGCCGAGCAGTTGAGCCCCCACGAATGGTCAAAGCGAGCGGCTGGCAGCGCTGAGCCAAAAGGGAACTCGGCCGGAACGCAAACCAGGGCGCCATGCCCGCCCCTCAATGATCCGTCCGCCATATCCTGTCGATGACCTCGAAAGCGAGCGCGACGTTGGGATCGGTGCGTCGGGGCCGAAGACAGACGAAGCCGAGTGTGGTTTCGAGTTTGACCCTGTCGGCGATGACGAGGCCGCTTGCCTGCTGTTCGCTGAGCGCGATCGACTCCCGACAGAGGCTGAGACCAAGCCCCGTGCGAACCATGGCCAGCATCGACGCTTCCTGGTCGACGAGGGCGACGACGTTCTGCTTGAGGTTAAGTTCGCCGAGTTTTCTCGCAAGCAGCCGATGATGAACGGAGGCCGGCGGCGTTCCGATCCAGGGCAGCGCCGCAAGCTCGCTCCAGTCCCTTCCTGCGACGATACCGGCAAAGGCCGGCGGTGCGACGACACGATAGGTCAGCCTCGACAGCGGCTTGACGAAGAACTGCGCCTCGGCCTCCGCACTACGGACATCCGTGCTCGTGCCGAAATCATCGAGGTCGCCGAGAAAGAACCCGACATCGAGTTCGTTGCGCTTCAAACCGATCGCGACTTCACCGCTCATACCCTGGCGAAGGGTGGTTTCAATACCCGGCCCGCTTTCGACCAGGGCTTGGAGAAAGGCACCCAGCCTCGTGAATTCGGGGTCGATGATCGTTCCGATCCGCAGCTTGCCGCGAAGCTGCGCCGTCAGGTGCATCGCCGTCTGCCGGAACTCGGTCACCGACGCCAGCACCTGCTCGCCCTTGGCCGCCAGCAGCGCGCCGTCGCGCGTCAATTCGAGCCCGTTGGCGGTGCGATGGAACAGGGTGAGGCCCAATTCCTGCGACAGGCGCTTCACCTGCAGGCTGACGGCAGGCTGTGTCAGATGCAGCAGTTCGGACGCCCGCGTGACGTTGCCTTCCCGCGCCACCGTGACAAAAGCCCGCAACAATCGCAGATCCAGATGATCAGCCATATAAATATTCCTTATAATACTCAGGCGTATTTATCATTGGATTTCGTCATGCGGTAGCTCTTTACTGTCTTCTGGCGGATCGCAATGCCGCGATCGCTGACAAAAATTATAAAGGGTGGGATGATCTTCGGCCGATACGCGACCCTGCTCGCCGCGACCAGCCCATCGCCCTTTCGGCTGTGTTTGGAAAGTGCCTGCAATGAAGACCGACACCTCAACTGCTGATACCACCGTTTTCGACTATGTGGTCGTCGGCGCCGGCTCGGCCGGCTGCCTGCTTGCCAACCGCCTCAGCCGCGATCCCGGCAAACGGGTCCTGCTGATAGAGGCGGGCCGGCGCGACAACTATCCCTGGATCCATATCCCCGTCGGCTATCTCTATTGCATCGGCAACCCGCGCACCGACTGGCTCTACAAGACCGAGCCGGAAGCAGGATTGAACGGACGGTCGCTGCGCTATCCGCGCGGCAAGACGCTTGGCGGCTGCTCGTCGATCAACGGCATGATCTACATGCGCGGACAATCGCGTGACTATGAGAGCTGGGCGGCCCAGACCAATGATCGCGAGTGGTCCTGGGAGAATTCGCTCCAGGATTTCAAGGCCCATGAGGATCACTACCGGCTCGACGACGGTGCCGATCCCGTCACCGGCGACAACAGCCGGTTTTCCGACATGCATGGCCGCGGCGGCGAATGGCGGATCGAAAAACAGCGGCTGAAATGGGATATCCTGGCATCCTTTGCCGAGGCCGCGGTCCAGGCGGGCATTCCGCGCTCGGCCGATTTCAACAGCGGCGACAACGAGGGCGTCGGCTATTTCGAGGTCAATCAGAAGTCGGGCTGGCGATTGAACACCTCCAAGGCCTTCCTGCGGCCGGTGCGCCATCGCCGCAACCTGGTCGTCTGGACGGAGGCCGAAGTCGAAAAGCTGCTGATCGAAACGACAGCGGATGGCACCAAGCGCTGTACCGGTGTCTCGCTTTATCGCGGCCGCGACAAGGTGACCGTGCGGGCGACGAGCGAAGTCATTCTGTCGGCGGGGGCGATAGGCTCGCCGCAAATCCTGCAACTCTCAGGCATCGGACCGGCCGCGCTGTCGCATGCCATGGGTCTCTCCGTCGAACATGACCTGCCCGGCGTCGGCGAGAACCTGCAGGACCATCTGCAGATCCGCGCCGTCTTCAAGGTCAGGAATGCCAAGACGCTGAACACGCTGGCGAGCAATCTCGCCGGCAAGGCCCGGATCGGGCTCGAATATGTGTTGAAGCGCAGTGGACCGATGAGCATGTCGCCATCGCAACTTGGCGCCTTTTCCCGCTCCGACCCCGACCGCGCCCATGCCAATCTGGAATATCACGTGCAGCCGCTCAGCCTCGACGCCTTCGGCGAGCCGCTGCACAGCTTCCCGGCCTTCACCGCCAGCGTCTGCAATCTCAACCCGACGAGCCGCGGCCATGTGCGGATCCAGTCGCGCGACCGGGGCCAAGCGCCGGCCATTGCTCCGAACTATCTGAGCACGGACGAAGACCGCAAGATCGCCGCCGACAGTATCCGGCAGATCCGATCGATCGTCAGCCAGCCGGCGCTGGCACGATACGAACCGATCGAGTGGAAGCCTGGTATCGAGTTCCAAAGCGATGGCGAACTGGCGAAACTCGCCGGCGATATCGCCAACACCATCTTTCACCCCGTCGGCACCGCCAGGATGGGCGCCAAGGACGACGGTCTAGCCGTCGTCGACAGCCGGCTTCGGGTTCGGGGGATTGGGGGACTGCGGGTGGTCGATGCCAGCGTGATGCCGACCATTACCAGCGGCAACACCAGCGCGCCGACAATGATGATCGCGGAGAAAGCCGCGCGCTGGATCATCGGCGACGCACAAAGGCGAGCCTAACCGGGAGCGTTCGGACGGCCCCCCCATGACGACAGCTGCACGCAACACATTACCAACCGGCCTCGCCTGAGAAGACGAGGCGGGTTGGTGATTTCTACTGGAACATGCCCTTCGGCGTCTCGCCCTTGAAGAACGGCACGATCAAGGCCTCCAGCAGCTCCGGCTGGCCGATGACGGCGGTGTGCGAGGTCGCCGGCAGGATGGCAAGGCGCGAAGCCGGCAGCGGTTTGCCCATGTCGCCCATGCCGCCACCACCGAGCAGCCGGAACATCGCCACCGTATGTTCCAGTGTCGCGACATCGGCATCGCCGGCGATGATCAGCACCGGGGTCTTCAATGCCTTCACGTCCTTTTCCCACGCCATCGGCTCTTTCTCGAGCGCGATCAGCTTGGCGACGAGCGCCGGGAAGCCGTCCGGATTGGCGGCGAGCTTGCGGTAGTCGTCCGCAAACGGCATGCCGACGAACATCTCCACCGTCATCTGCGGGATGAATGCCTTGAATTCCGGTTGCCAGCCCTCGGCATCATAGCCGACGGAAGCCGCCGCCAGCTTGTTGACCTTGTCCGGATGGCGGATGGCGAGCTGCAGCCCGGCGGCCGCGCCCATGGAGTAGCCGAACACATCCGCCTTCTTGACGCCGACGGCATCCATGAACGCCGCCACGTCGTCGGCCAGGTTCGGATAGGTGATCGGCCGGTCGAAGTCGGTGGTGCGCCCATGCCCCTGGAACTCGATCGCGTAGACCTTGTTGGTCTCGGCGAGCTTGGGAATGATCGCCCCCATGGACGGAATATTCATATAGGCGCCGTGCAGGACGATGAGCGGCTCGCCCTCGCCGGACACTTCGTAATACATCTTCATGCCGTTGACTTCGACCCGCTCGCCAACCGGCTGGCCATCGGCAAGTGCCGGCCCGGCAATGTGCAAGGCTGCTGCGATAAGGGCAGTACGAAACATCATCTCTTTCCTCGCGGTTTCACGCGTTTTCGCAACGCTGACAATAAGACGAGCGAAATCTTCGCGAGCCGACATCGCCTTGCATTTTTTTGTCGCAATCGCACGCGAGCGTCAAACGGTCCTTAATGGGGAGCGGCTTGGGTTGAGGACGCATGGTTCGACGGCACCGAAAAACCTCGCCGTCCCCTAGGGATGGCGAGGTCAACTTTCCGTTCATGACGATGCCGGCGTTATTTCAGCCGTTCGACAAGCATTTCACCAACCTGCAAGGCAGAGGCCGGATTTTGCCCGGTGATCAATTCGCGGTCGACCACCACATTTGCCTGCCAGGGCGCCGCGTTGCTCTCATATTTTCCACCCGCCGCTTCGAGCGCCGTCTGCGGATAGAACTTCATCGCACCGCCATCGAGCAGGCCCCTGGCAAGTTCCTCCTCCAGGTTGCTGATGACGGTCATGCGATAGCCCGAATAGATCCATGCGGGCCGATCGGGCTGTTGCGAGGCTTCGAGCTGGTCCGTAAATGCCTTTGCCTCCGCCAGTGTCGAAAGCAGCGCGATCGGGCCGTGGCAAACCAAAGCCGTGATCTTGCCGTTCTCGTGGAAATAGGCGAGCAGCTGCCCAAGCTGCCTGTCGTGCAGTAGATCCTGCATCGGCGCGTGGCCGCCGGGGATGTACACGGCATCGAAGGTCGCATAGCCGATCTGAGCGACGCGAGCGAGACCGATCACCGGCGATTTTTCCGGCGAGGTGATGGCCAGTTCGTCGAGCAGGCCCTGATAGACTTTCATCTGATCGGCACTGCCGCCGAAATAGGCCGGGTCCACGGATGTCCTGTCGACCGTCGGCACTTGCCCCCCAGGCGTGGCGAAGGTGATCTCGTGGCCGGCCTCCAGCAGTAGCTTCACCGGCTGCATCAATTCATTGAGATAAAGCCAGTCGGGAATAACTTGCCGTCCTTGAGATCGAGATGGTCGGAGCCGGAAAGCACCACAAGAACCTTTGCGGCATTTGCGTCGGCAGTTGCAAAGGTGAGCGCGAGCGCGGCAGCAAGGCCACGCAGCCATTTCATCGGGTTGGTCATGATTGTCACTTTCTAAGTCGGAAGCTGCGTCAGTTTGTCTGGCCGGCAAGCAGCAGATCGCGCATGGCTTCGCCGACGCCATGGGCCGATTGCGGGTTTTGGCCGGTCACCAGCCGTCCATCCACCACGACATTGGACGTCCAGTCGGGAGCGGGTTGGTGGCGGGCGCCGCGCGCCGAAAGCGTGCTTGCCAACAGGAACGGCACGACGTCTTCGAGACCGACGGCGCGCTCCTCATCATCGGTAAAGGCACTGACATTCCGGCCCGCGACCAAATAACGGCCGTCACTGAGCTTTGCGTTCACGAGCGCCGAGGGACCGTGGCAGACGGCTCCGACCACGCCTCCCGCCTCATAGATCTCGCGGATCGCGGCTTGCGCCTCGAGGCTTTCGGGAAAGTCCCACATGGTTCCGTGGCCGCCGGCAAAGAAGATCGCCTGATAGCGGGACGGGACGATATCGGCGATGCGCGTTGTCGCCGCGACAGCAGCGCGAAAGCGCGGATCGGCCCAATAGCGTGCATTGATCTCGTCCTTGAGGTCGAGACCGTCGACCGGCGGCTCACCGCCTGCCACCGAGGCGAACTCTACCGAGATGCCCGCCGCCTCGAGCACGGCAAGCGGGTGCGTGACCTCGCCGAGAAAATACCCGGTCGGCTCACCCGTCTTTCCCTTGGTGGCGTGGCTCGTCAATACGAACAGTACGGGCTTTGTCAGCCCTTGGTCAGAAGCCGGCATCAGATCACCTCTTGGTTTCGCTGGTCTGGCAGGACTTTATTATCCCCACCGGAGGCGATAAATGATCTCAACTTCAATTCATTTGTTCTCCGGAGACAAAGATGCCCCGTCGTTTCGATTACCTCGCCGATGTCGAAGTGTTCGTGGCGGTGGCCGAGCACGGCTCGTTGACGGCCGGCGCCATCGCCCTTGGTACGACACCCTCCGTCGTCAGCCGCGCCATCTCGAGGCTTGAAGCGCGGCTCGGCAGCCAGCTCCTGCGCCGCACCACGAGGCGCATCGGTCTCACCCACGACGGACAGCATTTTCTCGACCAGGCGCGCTCCGCCTTCTCGACCATCGACGACGCCGAGCGCGCGATTCAGGGCGGCAGCGGCCAGATCGCCGGCCGCATCCGCCTCAGCGTGCCGACCACATACGGGCACTTCCGCCTGCCGCCGCAACTCTGCCGGTTCCGCGCGCTCCATCCCAAGGTCGAGGTCGAGCTCAACATTACCAACCGCAACGTCGACCTGGTTGCCGAAGGCTTCGATCTCGCCATCCGCATGGGTCAGTTGCCGGACAGTGGCCTTGTTGCCCGCAAGATCGAGGACGGGGCGATGTGCCTTGTCGCCGCGCCCGACTATGTCGCCCGTCGCGGTACCCCTCAGAGCATCGCCGATCTCGATCGTCACGACTGCGTGCCCTTCGTCATGCCGAGCACCGGTAGGTTCGCGCCCTGGATGTTCCATGACAACGGCCAGGATCTCGACTGGGCGCCCTCATCCGGCGGGCTTCAGGTGAGCGATGACGTGCTCGGCGTGGTGTCGATGGCCGAGCAAGGCGCCGGCATTTGCCAGACCTATGATTTTGTCGTCGAGCGCTCCATCCGGCAGGGGAGACTAATCGAGCTGCTGCCGCAGCTGAACGGGCGAACGCGATCGATCTCGATCGTCTACGCTCCCAATCGCCGGCTTTCCGCCGCGTCCCGCGCACTGATCGACGTCTTGGGCGAACGGCAAAGCTGACGGCGAAAGTGTTCGGGGCGTTGCGCGGTCCAATACAATTTATCCGACCACATCTTCCCAGACACACCCAAAGTCACAAAACTGTCACAAACAAAGGGCCGGATCGCCCGCGTTCAGTTCCGATTTGCCACAACAATGCGAGGACGAGACGCCATGAATGCCAAGGCACAGACGCATTCGCCGCCGGCCGAGGCCGGCAGATGGCATCGATCGGAAGCCGGCACGATCATCGCCGTCATCCTCGTTTCGGTCGCCATTCTCGCGTCCCTTGTGGTCGCCGACCGGGTCTTCGGCATCGACTATTACGACCTCGTGCGCGACCCGAACGCCATCGCCCGCAACCCCGGCTATTTCGGCATCGTCTCGAATATCGGGGTTATCTTCTGGATCGTCGGCGCGGCCGCAGCTCTTCAGGCTTTTGCGGCGACAAGGGCGGCCGAAGGGACCACGCCTCTCAGGCGAACGCTGCTTGCCGGTGGGCTCTTTGCAGCCCTGATGGGTATCGACGATTTCCTCATGCTGCATGAGGCGGTCGCGACCACGGGCATCCCGGAAGAAGTCGTCCTCGTGCCGCACATGCTCGTGCTTTGCGCCCTGTGCTACTGCGCCTACACGGTTCGGGCAGCAACGCCGCGACTGCTGCTCGTCGGCTCGGTCCTGTCGATGGGCCTGTCCTTCGCCGCCGATATGGCCCCGATCCATGTCGGCGGGGCCACCTTCTTCGAGGAGGCTTTCAAGCTGGTCGGCATCCTGTTCCTGAGCGCCTATCTCGTCACCATCAGCCACCAGGCGCTGCAGCATGGCGGGGCGTCGCGGCACCCAGCCATCGGATAGCAGCCTGTATGGGCTGAGCCACGGTCACGTCGTTCCACCGCTCAATGCCTGCTCAAGGAAGATGTACTTCATTGCCGTCTGGGCCGCCTGGATCCGGCGGTCGCCGCGCCCGCCGTGGCCGCCTTCCGTTTCCTCGAAGAACAGCGCGTTGGCATGGCCGGCGGCCTGCAGCCGTGCTGCCATCTTGCGTGCGTGGCCGGGATGCACCCGGTCGTCGGCGGTCGACGTCGTAAGCAGCACCGGTGGATAATCGGCGTCATCAGCGACGTGTTGGTAGGGAGAATAGGTCGCCAGCCAGGCCGCTTCCTCGGGCTTGGACGGATCGCCATATTCGGCCATCCAGGATGCTCCGGGCGGCAATTCCGTATAGCGCAGCATGTCGAGCAACGGCACTTCAATGAGCACCGCACCGAAAAGCTCGGGCCGCTGGGTCAGGGAAACGCCCGTCAGCAAGCCGCCGTTCGACCCACCTTGAATGCCGAGCATGGCAGGGGTCGAAATCCCGCGCCGCACCAGATCTTCGGCAACGGCGGCAAAATCGTCGAACGCGTTCTGCCGCTTGTCCTTAAGTGCTGCCTGATGCCATCGCGGACCGAACTCGCCGCCACCACGGATGTTGGCCTGGACATAGGCGTAGCCCTTTTCAAGCCAGAGCTTGCCGCGTACGCCGGCGTAGCCGGGCAGAAGCGGGACTTCGAAGCCGCCATAGCCGTAGAGCAATGCCGGCACCGGCTTTTGCTGGTCGCGACGCCGAACGACAAAATAGGGAACGAGGGTGCCATCCCTCGAGCGTGCCTCGAACTGCTCCGATATCAGCTCTGACGCATCGAAACGCGCCGGCTGCGCCTTGACTGTCGCCAGCGTCTCGCCGTCATCGTCAGACCAGATGATCGAGCTCGGCGTCAGAAAATCGGTGAAGGAGAACGAGACGCTTGAGCCGAACTGATTGATATGGCTGATGCCGACATTGCCGTTTTCGGGCAGAGCGAGCGGAGTGAGCGACCACCCCCCTTCGCCGCGTTCGGCAAACACCACGCGGCCGCGCACATTGTCCATCAGGCTGATGAACAGGCGGTCGCGCGTGCTGGCGACATGCGCAATCGAAACACGCTCTGCGGGCGGCAGCACCGTTTCGATGGCGCCGAGTTCACCCGTTTCCAGCCAGCGCTTGAAATCGAAGGCGTAGAGCCCGTCCGGCAGACATGCCACGCCACCGGGCGCGGACCAGACGCTGCGCACCGCGAAGACGATCTGGCCTTTCAGAATTGCGATGTCGGCGACGTCGTCCGGCAGCGGTAGCCGCCGTTTTTCTCCCGAAGCCAGCCTGACGAAATGATGGCCGGAATAGAAATCGATCGTCCTTGTCAGCAGCAGGTACTGCGCGTCGCCATCGAATTCGAGCGAGCCGCCGACAGCAAGATCCTCGACCTGCCCTTCGAAGATCGGCACCGCCTCGCTGAGATCCGTGCCCCGCTTCCACAGCTTCACGACGCGCGGATAGCCGGATTGCGTGCGTTCTTCCTCCTCGAAGGCGGCCGCAACGATGACCGTGTTGATGTCGAGCCAGCTGAAATTTGATTTCGAAACGGGTGCACGGAACCCGCCCTCGACAAAGCTGTCGGTTTCGATGTCGAACTCGCGCATCTCGCTGGCGTCGCCGCCATCGGGCGACAGGCTCAGGAGGCAACGGTCGAAATCCGGATAGAGGCGGCGCGCGCCGCTGAACACCCATTTGACGCCTTCCTTTTGCGAAAGCGCGTCGAAGTCGATGATCGTTTGCCAATCCGGCTTTTCGGTCTTGTAGGAAGCCACAGTGGTGCGGCGCCAGAGGCCAAGCACGTTGGCCTTGTCCTGCCAGAAATTGTAGACATGGCCGCGCAGTTCATAGCCGACGGCGATGTTGTCCTCTGCGGTCATCAGCTCCAGCGCCGTTTCGAACCGCGCCTGATAGGAAGGATCGCCTTGCAGCCTCTCTTTCGTCAGCCCGTTCTGGCGATGCACCCAGTCGAGCGCGGGCTTGGATGTCCTATCCTCCAGCCAAAGGAGCGGGTCTTCGGCAGGTGTCGAAAGCTGAGGGGCAACGGACTTGGTCATGAAATCTCCAGCGACAATATCAGCGAGGCAATCGGGACGTGTAGCAGCGGTATATGTTGTCTCATCACCTGGCTTTGCAATGCCAAAGGTCGATTAGCGGCGTGGCCATGTTGGGGAGGCGCGGCTTGCCGATAGGCCACTTTGAAAGTCCTGTGATCCCAACGCAGTTGTTTACCGATCGGCAAGCTGGGCCAGGCAGACCTCGCGAACGCAGGCACGGAGCCAACGGTTCGCCGGATCGGCATCAAGCCGCGGGTGCCAGAGCATTGAGACGGTAACCTCAGGCACCGGAACTGGCAGAGGGAAACTGTGCATGCCGGCGCGCAGGTTTCCCGTATGCCGTTCAGGGACGCTGGCGATAAGGTCCGATCCGCGCGCAAGTGCGAGCGCCGCCGAGAAGCCCCCGACCGTGGTGACGATCTGTCGCTTGAGCCCAAGCTTTTCCAGGGCGTCGTCGATCGGCCCCCTGTCGAGACCACGCCGGGAGACGAGCACATGCCGGCCGCCGGCATAGCCGGCTGCGGTCAGCGGGCCGAGGCTCAAGGGGTGCTCCCGGCGCACGACACCGATGAAGCGATCCCGGAACAGCGCCTGCGTTTGCACTTCGGGGCCGGTCGCAGGCCCGATCACACCGGTTTCCAGATCGACGCTGCCGTCGCGCAACGCGCCGCTTTCCTTGTTCGGCTTTGGCAGAAAGCGCAGGCGGACGCCGGGCGCTTCATCGCCGATGCGCCTGAGAAGGTCCGGACCGAAATTCTCCACGAACCCCTCACTCGTCCTAATCGTGAAGGTGCGCGTGAGCTGGCCGACCTCGAGCATTTCGGCCGGGCGCAGGACCGCTTCGGCTTCATCGACGAGTTGACCGACACGCTCGCGCAGTTCCAGTGCCCGCGGTGTCGGAACGAGGCCGCGCCCGGCGCGCAACAGAATCGGATCGCCCGTCACCGCCCTGAGCCGAGCAAGCGCCCGGCTCATCGCCGAAGGGCTGAGCCGCAGACGCTCGGCGGCGCGCGCGACGCTGCCTTCCGCAAGCAGAACATCGAGGGTGACCAGCAGATTGAGATCGGGTTTCGACATTCGCTTGGTATAGCGCAGTTTGATCGGGATGTGGCGCCTGATGCATGAATAAAGTGCAAATCATGCGCCTTCCGCCATGTCACGCAGACGCCTAGGCTTCTGGCAGCTCCATTTCGGAGATTGCCAACAGATGGAGCTTGTCTTGAAGCGCGATATTGCAGTACCCGCCGAGCCAAATGTCGGAGCCATTGGACGGACGCGTTCGGTCCGATGGGCGCTGGCCAGCCTGTCGCTCTCCATGTTGTTGTCGGCGCTTGGCACCAGCATCGCCAATGTCGGCCTGCCGACGCTGGCCAGCACCTTTGATGCGCCGTTCCAGGACGTGCAATGGGTGGTGCTTGCCTATCTGCTCGCCATCACCGCGTTGATCGTCGGCGTCGGCCGGCTCGGCGACATCGTCGGCCGACGCCGACTGCTGCTCGGTGGCGTCGCATTCTTTACGCTTGCCTCGGGCCTAAGCGGCTTCGCCCCGACGCTCTGGCTGCTGATAACCGCCCGCGCGGCGCAGGGGCTCGGCGCGGCAATCATGATGGCACTGACCATGGCTTTCGTCGCCGAGACGGTGCCGAAGGCACGCACCGGCAGCGCCATGGGGCTGCTCGGAATGATGTCCGCGATCGGCACTGCGCTCGGGCCATCGCTCGGCGGCGCGCTGATCACCGGCTTCGGCTGGCGCGCACTTTTCCTCGTCAATGTGCCGCTCGGTTTCCTCACATATGTGCTTGCGCATCGCCATCTGCCTGCCGACCGCCAAGGGACGACGCCCACCCCTGCCCGCTTCGATGTGCCAGGCACCGTCGTGCTGGCATTGACGCTGGCGGCCTACGCGCTTGCCATGACCATCGGCCGCGGCCAATTCGGCCCGCTCAATATCGTTCTGCTGCTGGCCGTGGCCCTGGGCGTCGCGGCTTTTGCAATGGTCGAAACGAAGGTCGCATCCCCGTTGATACACTTGGCGATGTTTGGCGATCCGGCCTTGAGCACGAGCCTGATCAGCAATGCGCTGGTCTCGACGGTGATGATGACGACTTTGGTTGTCGGTCCCTTCTATCTCACGCGCGCCCTTGGCCTCGATCCGGCAGCGATTGGGCTGGTGATGTCGGTCGGTCCGGTGGTGGCGGCATTGAGCGGCATACCGGCGGGCCGCTTCGTCGACCGGTTCGGCGCGCGACCGGTGATGATGGCCGGACTTGCGGCAATCGCGGCCGGCGCCGCAGCACTCTCCATCCTGCCGGCAACATTCGCCATCCCGGGCTACCTCGCGCCCATCGTCGTCGTCACCGCCGGCTATGCTCTCTTCCAGGCGGCCAACAACACCGCCGTCATGGCGGACGTGCCGCCGGATCGCCGCGGCGTCATCTCGGGCATGCTCAACCTGTCGCGCAACCTGGGGCTCGTCACCGGCGCATCCGTCATGGGCGCCGTCTTCGCCTTGGCATCGGCGGCATCCGACATCGCCACGGCACCAACCGAGGCCGTCGCGTCAGGCATGCGGGTCACCTTCGCTGTCGCGGCGGGCCTCATTCTCCTGGCGGTCGTCATCGCTCTTGCGGGTCGCGTGCTCGTGGCTCGCTTGGCGTTGCCGAACGACGCACGGGAGCGCTGACGGTGGTGAAAGTCCAGCGCCTTGCCGGCTTCTATTCCAGATCCATCGTGGTGAATACCCGGCAATTGTTGGGCGCAGGCGTGCCCCGGCAAATCTGCGCATCGACCAGTTGATCGACCGCGAGCGTGCTCGTCACCAGAAGCGCCTTGAACAGTTGCCAGCGACCGAGATTACCGTCCTCGTTGCGCGGGCCATCGACCAGGACCTGGTATCGCACGCCCATTTCGCCGTAATACGCCGCCAGCTTTTTGGTGCCGGCCTCGCTTGCAGCGACGATCGGAATAGCCTCGATCGCCGTTCCATCTCCGGCGAGCCGTCGCACGCCGGCCGCCAGAACCAGAGTGCATGCCTGCGCGCAGCGTCCACGCGAAACCGCCGCGCCGACATAGTCTGCCCCTCTGTTATCGTTTGCCGTACACCCCTCCTGATCCGGCTGGCATCCGGCAAAAACGGTCCTGCCGACAGCCACACTCAGCCCATTCCTGCGGACGAGGCGGCCGATCGCCATGGCAGCGGCCATGTCACCACCAGGCGATGCAAGGACCAATGGCAGCTTGCGGCCACCGAGCGTCCTTAACGTCGCCTTCAGCAAAGTCGGTGTTTTCGGGCCGATCATGCCCTCGGCGGATATCCATTCCGTGCATGTCGGCTCGCAATCGGCCTGGTTCGAGCGCACGACGACGAACCGCATCTGCTGCTCTGCCGTTTTTGCCGACTGTGGGATCAACATGCTTGAGGTGGCCGCGAGACAAATCAGCAGCGCCGCCCGCCTCAGGCGGGACAACCTCGTGTCGTCAGGCGGACTCCATACAGACATCCTGATCTCCAGCCACGATCCGCGGGTCTAACGCTCAAGGTCCGACATCACGAATACCCGGCAATTGGCGGCCGCCGGCACCGTCCTGCAAGCCTCGACCGACGTCAGCAGTTCGACCCCGCCCAACTTCGTCGTCAGCTTCATCTCCAGCATCGCAACGGGCTCGATCTTGCGAATGTCGGCGGCGGGCGTGATCTTCATCAGATCGATGACGGCACGACCGACACCCATTTCCGCGAGATAGGCCGCCAGCTTGCGCTCGGTCGCCTTGTTCATTTCATAGGTCTTGTAGCCGCCGACATTCCTGCGACTGACGACCGTCTTGCTGGTTATCTTCTTCTTGCCGTTCACGACGCGATACTTCGCCCGATACTGCGTCTCGATCTGGACGTAGGTTGTGGTGATCTGGTGCACGCCCAGGAACGCCCACTCGCCGACAACGCGTCCGGTGCCGCCAGCAAGCATCAGCGGGCAGGCCGAGTTGCAATAGGCTTCGCCAGAATAGGCGATGCCGATATGGCGCGCGCCCTTGCCGTCATTGTCACGGCAATCCTGTTGCTCCGGCTGACAACCGATGAAGCGGGTCTTACCGACCGCCGCTTCAAGTTTTCGCGTTCTGATCATCCGCCCGATCGCAAGCGCAGCATCGACATCTCCGCCGGGCGACGTTACGACGATCGGCAGGCGACGGGTGCCGATGGACTTGAGCAGTTTCTTGAAGAGCGCCGGGGTTTCGTCAACGATCGTGCCCTCGGCCGATATCCACTCCGGGCAGGTCGGCTCGCACCCGGTCTGGCCGCTGCGAACCACGAAAAATTGCATCTCCGCGCCTTCCGGCTGTGATGCGCGAGCCGCTACGGCCGGGGCCATCAGCCCAATCAACAGCCAGACGAAGACCATTGAACGCCAAAACACTTCGCGTGGAAATGCCGTGCCCAGCAATGAAAAGCACCTCCTTCCGACCGTTTGTGCGCCGGAGGTTAAGAGCGGAGGGATCTCACCCGATCCTGCCTTGCATCTCCGTGCTGCGCCGGACTGAACAAATTTCTATGCTGCAAATAGGAGTATCGAAACGAATGGCTCTGCGGGCACGATCGTTGAGATCGTGCGTCATAGAGCGAAATGAGAATGTTGGTTGCGCCAGTCAAGAATGAAATCGAGAATAGCACGCCCCATTAATATAAGGCAATACTCATATAAATGAAATCGCTCGACGTGCGCGATGCGATCAGCCGACACCGTTGCGGCTTGGTGATCACCCAACTCCCGGAATTCTCGACTTCTTCAAAGGATAGGCTGTCAGGAGGCGCGGCATCAATCGTGCTCAAGTCACTGCGGCGAAATGATAATCGTTGGCGCAGCACCGATCAGACGCGCGGGGGGACTAGATACGCCGCCGACGCTTTGACAACATAGGCGCTCAAGGCAGGGTTGGCGATTCGATGACGATATACTTCAAGGCAGCGGTTTCCGATGACGTGGCATTCGGGATGATCGAGCAATGTTTTTCCGATCCGGACGACTATGACGGCTATCTCGACATCTTTGGCGATCACACCGAGCAGACCGTTTCATGGAGCAAGGGCAGGTCGGCAGATGAGTTCAAGGATCAGATAACCGAAGCACTGCGTTCGGCCTGGGAGGCGGCACGTTTCTGGCAGGTTTACGAACGGCGTGAAGGCCGGGACGACGTCGGCACCAATGAAATTCGAAGAGCCGCCATCGACCTGACGCGGGCCTATGGTGGCGTGATTGTGATCACGCTCAGCCTGCTTGGACGACGCAGCAGCGCGAACGATCTCGAACTCGTGTTCCTTTGCTTCCAGGAAGATGCCCAACGCCGCAATTTCCGCGTGCGCTACGACGGAAAATTCGTGTCTGCCTGAAGCCATGGATGCTTAAAGACGACGGGTGTTAGTGACGTTTTCTCGAGAGCAGCTGCGAGGATGCCATCTCTTCGAGAATGTGGAGGTCCTCGTTAAGCGTCGTGCGATGCTTGTGCGACAGGTTGACGAGACAGTCCGCAATTTCGTCGGAAGTCCAACCCGCGGCCTCCGCACGGTCGACCAGTTCCAGGAAGGCACCTTCAACCGCGCTCTCGCAATCCGGCTCCCGATCCGGGTGTCCATGACTGACGAGCGGCACAGCGATTTTAGTCATGACCGATCCTCCGGGGCGAAGAATAGCGCCGCGGCAAGGGCCTGCAAAGCGACCAAGGTCCTATCCTTGCAGCGACCTTGGTATTTCGAGACGCCGGTCGCCAAATGCCAAGGCGAGCCCCCATCGATTGCTAAATAATCTGACAGCGGCGGCGGCCACGACGCGTCATCCTGCCATCATCGGAAACGAATGACAGGAGATGATCCGATGGCGGACACAGCTTCATCCCATGACAACCTGATCTATGTCTCCCCTCGCCTGATCGGCCCACGAGACCGATTTTCGACGGCACTCGAAACACATGGCTTTTCCCGGCGGCTGCTTGCGCGGGTATCCCGCTGGATGGAGACGCAGCGCGGGCGCCTGGATCTGCTTGCGCTTTCCGATCATCAGCTGAAGGATATTGGCCTGTCGCGCGGGGCCGCCTATAACGATTTCTACAAACGCGACGAATAGGACCGCAATGTCCCAGTTTTCGTGCCAGACGCTTCTCGACACCTCGACCGCCTCGCTGCGGGACGTGGTCTGCGATGGCGCGTGTCGCGGGAAAAGCGGCGAGGAATGCTCCCACCGCACAAGCCTCGTCTATCCCTATCGCGGCGTGTTCATGCGGCATGTGGGCAAGGCCGATACGGTGGCTGAATCCAATCAGGTGATCTTCTTCAACCGCAGCGAAGACTATCGCGTCAGTCATCCGATCGAAGGCGGCGATGCATGCCTCGACGTGCAAGTGGACGAAGCCATCCTCTGCGAACTCGCGCCGAAGGAGCAATTGCGGTCGGGGGCGCTTGCCGCGTTCAAAAGACCGCGCCGGCGGATCGATCCACGAGCGCAGGCGCTTGTCGCGCTGTTGCGTTACAGCCTTCGCCGCGGGATTGCCGAAACGCTCGAAGCCGAGACCCTGACGCTGACATTGATCCGGCGTTCGCTCGGCGAGAGGACGTCGCATAGCGCTGCTACGACCTATGGGCGCGAAAAGCTGGTCGATCGGGCCAAGCTGGTTCTTTCGACCGATCTCGCCCGCCGCTGGACATTGGCCGAGGTGGCAACGGAGGTCGGCGTGTCACCTGTTTATCTCACCCAGGTTTTCCAACAGGTCGAAGCCATGCCGCTCTATCGCTATCAGTTGCGGCTGCGGCTTGCGCGAGCGCTGGACCTGCTCGGCTCCTGCCATGACCTGACGGCACTCGGCCTCGACCTCGGCTTTTCCAGCCACAGCCATTTCAGTGCGTCCTTCAAACAGGCCTATGTGCGCACGCCCGCCGAATTCCAGCGCGCCCTGCATCTGCGCTAATACCCAAAATTGCCTGCCGGAGGGCCGTGTCGCCACGCCCCGCCGGGCGATTGCGACGTGCGACCCGGCACCGATCCACCTTGGGGCCGGGCTCGGATTTAACTGGACAAAAATAATCATAAAAAAATTCCGGATCGGTGAAAAAAAATCGGGAGCCGGTCGTCTTTGTATGAAAGCGCCTGCTGAAGCACCGCGCCGAAGCCGAGACGGGTGGAAGATGAGCTCACCGGAATGCCGCAACGGACGTCCGCCGTTCGAGGAAAAACGTGACCGCACAGGTTCGTTTCTTCCTGGAGCGATGGCGACCGATGCATTGACGTTCACGACCTGGCACGCGGCGTCGCCGACACACATCGCTTCCGTCCGCACCAACCGTTCAAACGGACGTCGTCAATCGCGCCCGCCTGGGCCAACCTCATGTGGCGCCCGGCTGTCAGCCCGCCATATCCTGCGCCAATCCCATCCGCCTCCTCGGGCGGCTGGCAGACCGTGCGTGATGCATATCACGCCGACCTGAGCCCGTTCACTACGAAAACTCAATGCGTTGCGCCTCCCACGCGACGCGATTGCGCGACTTTGCATGTCGCGTGCCGAGGATCGACAGACATGAAATCGTCTAGGCAAATCGCAGAAACTGCGACATTTCAAAGCTTCGCCAACTGCTACCTCAGGGAGGTCAATCCCGGCGTGCCGGTCATGCACCGGACCGCCAGCGGATCCTGCGACAGCATCGAATGGTCGCTTCCCCGCCAGCAAATGATCCTGCGCGTCGAGGTCACCTCATCGTCGCTGTGCGGCCCGCTTCACTTCGGCAGGGCCTGGGGGCGCAACGTCTCCGATCCGTCGTGGCGTCCGATCGAGCTGATGTCTGCGCTCCATATGCTGGTCCAGGCCGCCTACCGTCAGGACGACGCCGGTCAGACAGATGCGTTGCGCGGCTTCGAGCTCGAGCTTCTGATCCGGGTGCTCGAAAGCTATCAGCAGACCGCCCTCTACGTCGACAGGGCGCAACCGCGTCAGGAAGACGCCAACGATTTTCTCGAGGCCGAGCAGTCACTTGTCTTCGGGCACTGGCTGCACCCCACGCCGAAGAGCCGGCAGGGCATGACCTATTGGCAGCAGGAAAGCTATGCGCCGGAACTGCGCGGCCAGTTCAAGCTGCATTATTTCGCTGCGAAGGCGGACCACGTCAGTCACGCATCCTCCCGCTCGATACAGGCACCGGATATCATCCGCTCGCTGTCAGGACTTGACGCGGAATGGCTGGGCCTTGCCGGTGACGAATGCCTGCTGCCGATGCACCCGTTGCAGGCGGAAGCCCTGCTTCTCGATCCCGGTATTCAGGCGATGCAGCGGGCCGGCATCCTGCGTCACCTCGGCCCAACCGGTTCTCTCTTCAGCGCAACGTCGTCCGTCCGCACGGTCTATGGTGCTGCTGAAGACTGGATGCTCAAGTTTTCGCTGCCGGTGCGCATCACCAATTCCGTGCGCCTGAACCGAAGGCAGGAGCTGGAGGCCGGTGTCGCCATGGCCAAGCTCGTCGACCGGATCGGCCTGGCTAAACGCGCGGCGAACTTCAGGATCATCCAGGACCCGGCCTATATCACGCTCGATTTGCCGGGTCACAGCGAGAGCGGCTTCGAGGTCATCCTGCGCGAAAACCCCTTCGCGCGCGGCAACGGACAGGGCGTCATAACCGTGGCCGCGCTGACGGCCGACCCGCTTGCGCAAACACCGTCGAGGCTCGAAAAACTCCTGCGCACGCTCGCCGCAAGGGACGGAGAGCCTCTCGCCGACACCTGCATAATCTGGTTCCAACGGTATCTCGAATGCGCCGTAGAACCGCTGATCCGGCTTTACGAAGACTATGGCGTCGCGCTTGAAGCGCATCAGCAAAATAGCCTGCTCGACATCGGCGCCGGTTACCCGTCGGTCAGCTACTACCGCGACAACCAGGGTTTTTATCTCTCCGAACGTTATCGTGGCCTGCTGGCAAGTCTCGTCCCGGAAACCGAGACGATCCCGTCGCTCTATTTTCCCGAAAGCGAGATCCGCGACCGCTTCGCCTATTACCTCATCGTCAATCAGGTGTTCTCGGTCATCAGCCGCATGGGCCACGACGGATTGTGCGACGAAGGCACGCTTCTCAGGATGCTCCGGAACCACCTGGAGCAATGCGCGCTCGGCATGACCGGCGCCGGACGGGATTTCGCCCGGCATGTGCTGGACCTGCCGACGATCGCGTCGAAGGCCAACCTGACCACCCGGCTGTTCAATGTCGACGAACTGCAATCCGACCACGCGCCGGTCCTTTATCGCCCCGTTCCAAACCCTTTGCGGGCACCCGCGGCGCTGACGACCCTGAGGACCAGCCATGCCATTGCCTCTTGATCTCCGGGGACGCCCCGACGACCGGGTGCTTCGCCAGCTTGCCGCCGCCCTTCTGTTCGAAGGCGTCATCCAAGCGCGCCAGAGCGAGGGCGGCGGCGATGGTGCAACGCATTTTCGTTGGACGCTCGGCGGCCGCGACTTTCGGTGCGATGCCATCCTCGGTGCATTCGGGCGAATCCGGCCATTGCCGGGATCGGTGCAGATGCGGGAAAGCGACGGCAGCTGGGGCGAGGCGTCGCTCTCGGTTATGGTTTCGGCCCTGCCCGGCAGCGGCATCACCCGCGGCAAGCTGCTGAACGAGATGAAGCAGACGATCGCCTTTTCCGAGTGGAACGACCGCCATCTTATCGCCCGTCCCCGACGGGAGATGTCCTTCGCCGAGCTCGAAGGTGCAATCGACGAGGGGCATCCCTACCACCCCTGCTATAAGGCCCGCACCGGCTTCTCCCAGGCGGACCATGCCCTCTTCGGCCCGGAGGCCGGCCAGTCGTTTCAGCTCGTCTGGCTGCTCGTCGCGCGCAAGCATCTGCGCCAGGCGCTGCCCGACACAGAAGAGGCATTCTGGCGGACCGAACTTGGCGGGGAAACCTGGGCGCATCTTCAGGGCATGCAACAGCAGCTCGGTGTCTGCACTGAGGATTTCGGGCTCGTGCCGCTGCATCCGTGGCAATGGCGCAACCTGAGCGAAACGCTGCTTGCCGGCTGGATCGCAGACGGCGATGCCCATTGCCTCGGCCCGGCGGGCGACCGCTACACGGCGACCCAGTCGGTACGCTCGTTGCTCAACCAGGACCGACCGCACGCGGCAAGCGTCAAGCTACCGCTCAACATCGTCAACACGTCCTCGCGGCGCATCCTGGAGCCGCATTCGGTCTGCACCGCGCCGGTTATCTCAAGCTGGATCGGCGAGATCGTCGCTTCGGATCCGCTGTTCAGCGAACAATACCCGCTCACCATACTGCAGGAATATGCCGGGATCATCGCCGATGCGGACGAGCCGCTGGCCGGACAAGTGGGCGCGATCTGGCGCCAGAGCGCGCAGGCAATGCTTGAAACCGGAGAAGCCGTCGTTCCCTTCACCGCGTTGATGATGATGGAGACAGACAGGCGGCCCTTTGCCGACGACTGGATCCGGCGCTTCGGCCTGATGCCATGGATCAACCGGTTGCTCGAAGTCGCCGTCCTGCCGGTCTGGCATCTGCTCGTCCATCACGGTATCGCCGTCGAGGCGCATGGCCAGAACATGCTGCTCGTGCACCGCGACGGATGGCCGGTACGGTTGATCCTGCGGGACTTCCACGAAAGCATCGAATTCTCGCAGGGCTTTCTGCGCGAACCGGAAAAGGCGCCCGATTTTCCATCCCTGCATCCGCTCTACCGGGACGCCGAGCTGGACCAGTTCTACTGGACGGACAATCTGGATTCGCTGCGCGAACTGGTGATGGACACTCTGTTCGTCTACAATCTGAGCGAGGTCAGCCATCTTCTCGACCATTGCTACGATCTTCGCGAACCGCTGTTCTGGCAGCGGGTCGAAAGCCTGCTGTCAGCCTATCCGCATAGGCATGCCACGGCGGGCCGGCAGGCGCAGCTCGGCCACGACGGCCCCGAAATTCTCACCGAATCCCTGATGACGAGGAAGCTCTTCGCCCGCAAGCCCGAGTACCACCACGTGGTGCCCAATGCCTTGGCCGCGGACAGGCTTCAACAAAGGAGGTGGCATGAAAGAGGCTGCCCCCGCTGAGAGAACGGATCAGTGAGATGCCAATGATGATCGAGGGACAGTCACGCTTCCGGCCTTTCGGCTTACCTTATTGGGGTTTCGAAGATCTCAACAAGGGAGTTGGAAGCATGACTGCC